>JAUIHI010000051.1 GCA_030432295.1 Anaerolineae bacterium
AGTCTCGTACTCTCTTACAACATGCTGCTTGAAGGCCACACTATATCGCTTGAGTACCGATTTTGTCATCTTTCCAGAGTCTCCTTCTTGGTTTTGACTCTGTCAATATATATCAGGACGGTACAGAAAGCTGAACCCTGAAGGCTGACAGCTAATTCACTCCAAAGGAGCCACCCATGTCCACACTGATTCCCATCGTCCTCACTGTCTTTCTCGTTGTCTTTCTCTGTCTTTTTGCCGGTGCGCTGGCGGTTCTCTACACCGTTCTGCGCCGACTGATAGGCAATCCAGTTGACCCCGCCGCCGGCGGCTGTGCGCCCCCCAGCGAAGGTCAGCACCATCAACGCCGGGATGCTTCCACAGCGTCCTCCGTTGCATCGCCGCCCCTCACCCTTCCTGGCTGGTATTGGCCGGGACGGAGTGAGGAGATGGTTGAATAGTGCTTGGTTCCGTTTGCCCCCGTAGAACGCCCTGGCTTTGCAGCTTGGGCGTTTTTCTTTGCCCGAATCTTTGCATCTTGAACTGGTCATCCGGCTTATGTCGCTTTGGGAAAGCTATGGTATGATAGCTTCCAATCTACACAGTGTTCTTCCCCAGACCTCCCTCAACGCCCACTTCATCGATTCTCCGGCTGGTCTGCTTGTTTTGTGCTGCTTCTCACCATCCATGGAGGAGTGCGCTCATGCACGCCAATTTGCGTTACCGACTGATATCCTGCCTGTTGCTCTGTAGCTTGCTGTGGAGCAGCGCACTGGCACCAATATTTGCCCAGCAGAGCGGACCTCTCTGGCTGCCTTTCGTGGGCAGCGGGATGAGCGCGCAGGCCAGCGATCTGATCTTCCGCACCCGTGTCACTGTGGAGACGCCCGCTGCCTGGCGGGATTTGGAACGGCTCGACCCGGTTTTTCTGGAACGGGGCGAGGATTGGGCGCTGCTGCTGGTGGACGACGAGCAGTTGGAGACATTGGCCCGGCTGCGCTACCAGCCCGAGGGCACGGATACACTGGAAGCGTTGGCCCATACCAATCGGCTGGGGGCGCGGACGGTTGCTACTCTGCAACCCCTCTTTGCGGCTGTCACTCTCCTGCGCCCACAATTGGACACGGAAAATGTGACCGGCGCTGCCACAGAGACAGCCAGCCTGCGCGCAAATTTGCGCGCCGCCCTGCGCAGTCTGGACGCGCCCGCCAAGGCGACCCTTGCCGCCGCCGCCAGCGCGGACAGCGACAACGACGGCCTGACAGATACATTGGAAGGCTACTGGTGTACGGATGTCAACGACCCGGACAGCGATTTTGACGGCGTGAAGGACGGGGCAGAAGTAACAGTCCTCAAGCAGTGGATGAACAACGAACTTTCACGCGCGCCGGAATCGGGCAAACCCTTTCTGGGCTGGCCGCCGGAAATCGACGGTTGCACGGATTCGGACAAGGATTCTGTGCCCGACCGGGTGGAGACCTTTGAGTTGGGGCTGAATCCCAACCGGGAATCCACGGATCGGGACAAATTTGACGATGGCCAGGAGCTTTTTGGCAACACCCACTGCACCGGCGCGGGCGGCTTTTGCTCCTATGGACCCCTGCCCCGCAACGAGGATTGGGGCGTCATCTTCGCCGAAATGCCCTCCTGGGTGAAAGCGCCGGGCAACCATCCGCTGGTGGCGGCCTTCCCTGTGCCGGAGATCGATGTGGTGGAGTCGTCGCTACATGTGGAGACGGTGACTACCGTGACAACTGATCACACGATTTCGCAAGGAACTGAAGAATCGTACAGCACAGCAAAAACGGAAGGAACCAGTACAAGCGTTGCCAATACTGTAACTTGGAATGAATGGCAAGAAGTTTTTGAATCCCGCGAAGAAACACCTCAAACTCTTGTGAAAAGCGGTGGTGATTATATTCAGATTGTTCAACTCCGTCAGATTACATCTAGCGGCATTGGCGGACGTTACTTTGGGGAAAAAGTAGAGACGTTTACACAAGATTACGCACAAATGAAAACTGGTTGTACTAACCAAGCTGATAGCTCAGGCACCTCTAATAGTGTTGACGGTTCGTTGGACTTCAAGTTGTTTGGCACAGGTGTAGGGGGTGGCGGGTCACACGGGTGGGATAGTAGTCAGAGTCAATCATTAGACTCTGCATTTACTTTGCCCACTTGCCAAACCCATATCCAGATGTTCTGTGAGAAGCATTCGTCTGACCTTAGCGAGTTTGGAAAACAATGGTGTGTTAATGCAAATTCGCATGGGTCGAACCAAGGGTATGATCCTGTCAATCCTGGAAATACAAACTCCCAGATTCTCCTGAACAACGCTTCTGATGCGAATAGTTTTTTGGGCGGACTTGATGGCATACGGCTGGCAACTCTCAGCACAGGTGAAGTACTCGCCAAACGTCTGCATGAGATTGCATTTGCACTGACGGCTCCGCGTGTCACGAAAGGCGAGACCAAAGGGAAATCGTGGGGTGGCTCGCAAACTACGACAAATGAGCATTACGAAGAACACACTATTACCAATGGCGAAGCCTTCTCCACCGGTGAGTCCTGGGGAACCGCCACCGCCATCGACACCGCCCACGCCGCCGACCTCTGGTTCACCTACAAAGTGCGCAACACGGGCACGGAATACGCCAGGGAGATCACGAACCTGGCCTTCAACGTCTACATCGGCGATGACCCCAACCCGGCCATCACCTATTTCGTGGCCCCGGACGTAGGTGGCGACGGCAAGTTCGTCAACTTCATGCCCGGCGAGGAACACACCTACACCGCCCGCCGCATCCCCCTCAGCCTGGAACAGATGGCGGCCATCGATCTGGGCGGCCCCCTGCGCATCGTCGTGGAGGACTTCGCCTACGGCATCGACGAGCTTTTCTACCAGGACGCGGCCAACGCCGGGCTGCTGGTGGCTATGGAAGATGGCACCGACGACGGCGACGAGCTGATCGACAGCTACCTCATCCCCACCTGGGGATCGGAAAATGTCCTCAACGTCCTCAAACGCTACTTCCCCCACGAGACCGATGCCGCCGGGATGCTGACCGCCATCTGGACGCCGGAGTATCGCAGCGACACCCCCGCCTGGTGTCAGTCCCCCCGCCGCCCTACGGATCAGCCCAGCAAAGCCCTCTGGTGCAAGCACACCCTCTCCACCGCCGAGTGGTGGAATGTCTACACCGACGGGCTGGGCGACGGCAGCGAAGGCTTCCAGGACACCCAGGCCGTGCCCGGCAGCGTGGCCCTCTTCCGCTTCAACCAGGACAGTGACCTGGACGGCTTCAGCGACCGCTCGGAAGATCGCCTGGGCACAGACCCCAACGACGCTGCCTCCTTCCCCCGCCCCGAGTTGCTGGCGGGGTTACACAGCATCGCGGCGGGCAACCGGGTCACCGCCACCCTTTCCCTGCTCAACACTGGTCTCTACGACGCTTACGGGGTGGAAGCGGTGATGGTTGCGCCGGACGATTCCATCGCCATCGACAACAATACGGTGGGCGGGTCGGGCCGGGTGCGCGCGCTCAAACAGGTGGTGGTGGGCAGCCGCATCGTGACCCAGGACCTCTCCCAGACGCCCTGGAACGGACAGAACAGCCACGCCGCGCCCAATGCGGGCGGCTATTATACGGGCAACAGCGACCGCACCTACACTTTTACGGTCAATTGCGGCAACGCCAACGGCTGCGCCGTGGGCAGCGGTACGTGGAGTCTGGCCTGGAACGACGGCGTGGGCAAGAGCGGCACACTCAACTTCGGCGCGGGCTATGCCTCGCCCACCTTCCGGGTTGTGGGCACATTCGGGCTGACATTGGCCCTCTACAGCGGGTCGGTGAAAAACGGCGAGAGCTTCACCGTCGCTGCCCGCACGCCCCGGGACACCTTCCAGTACACGGTCAACCGGGAACCCCACACCGAGCCGCTGGTCATCGTCTCCTACAACGACCCCCAGGGCAACCACCGCTTTGTCATCCCGCCCCAGGCTATGAAACTGGCCGCGCCCACGGACAATCTCAGCCAGTTCGCTGGGCAGATGCTGCCGGATGTGGGCGTGGAAATTGTCACCGCCGCGCCCTTTGCAACTGGCAGCAACAGCCTCAATCTGCTGGTCAACAACCCATCCACCACCTCCCTGACCGACGCCCATCTCTTCCTGGAGTTTGTCAACATCTCCGGCACCGTCGTCTCGGAAGTGCCCCTGACCGCCACCCTGCCGCCGGGACCGACCTACACGCCGGTCACGTTCGACAGCGGGGATTTTAGAAGTTCGACTTCTGCCAGAAGTCGAACTTCTGAGACAGACGACTACATCGTCATGGCCTTCCTCACCGACTACGCGGGCAACATTCTGGATACCGCGGGCCGCCCGCTTTCCAGCTTCCAGGCCGACCCCCTGCCCAGGCTAACCGGCGACACTGTGACCTGGAACTTCGGCACAGTGGCCCAGGGCACACTGCTCAAGCACAGCCTGCCCCTGGCCAACACAGGCCACGGCGCGCTCTACACCTATCTGAACACCACGCCGGGGCTGAGTCTGCAACGCAGCGCCCGCACTGTCGGCGCGGCCGATACACTGGGCTATGAACTTCTCCTGGGCACAGCCGCCCTGCCCGTCGGCCCCTACGACCAGACCGCCACACTGCACACCAGCGACCCAGCCCGACCCACCGTCTCCGTGCGGGTACTGGGCCAGATCGCCGCAGCCACCGGCGATACAGCCGGCGGCACGTTGCGCCGTCCGCTGGACGTGCCGATGACGGTGCAGGGGCCGAAGAACCAGGGCGATTGGGTGGAGTTTACCCACAGCCTGGGTCCGGCCCCGCAGACGCTGCACCCGGTGAAGGTGTTCAGCCAGACTTACACATCGCTGATTGGTGTGGGCAAGTACGCCACGGATTTTAGCGCGGGGACAGCGTCAGCGGCGATGTTTGGCACAGGAGCAGACGGCGATATCACTATTAATAGTGATGTGACATTCAACCCCCCGCGCACGCCTTTGGGAAGTAGCGCGGCGGCAGGCCAGGCAACTGTAAACTTGAGCAACGGTTCTGGTTTCGATTCCGGTTCAGAGGTTATGTTTTATCAAGTGCAGGGAACTGGTGCCGGCAACTATGAATTCGCACGGATTATCACTCGATCGGGCAACCAAATCACATTAGATCGTCCTTTGCAAAATACATACACCCACGCCAGCCCATCGAAAGCTCAGGCAATTCGTGTGCCCAATTATCATAACGTGACTGTGACATCCGCAGGACGTTGGCGTGCCTCTGCATGGAATGGAAACGAAGGAGGTCTTCTTGTCTTTCGATCGAATGGGGTGACATATGTTGAGTCAGGTGGACAAGTGGATGCCACGGCTGCTGGATTTCGAGGCGGCGCAGTAAATGGCGTCACTTGCATAGTGGCCAACTCTGGAGAGGGCTACCCTGGCATGGGTTTTGCAAGCACGTCAGCTAACGGGAATGCAGGCGGTGCCGGTATGTGCGATCCTTCGCCGAGTAACACTGGCAGCGGTAATGCTGCCGGTGGTGGTGGCGGGGGGAATGGAACGTCTGGAGGAGCGGGACAAACAACATCTGGCACCAGAGCTGGTGCAGGCGGTTCGCCCATAGGGAATTCAAGTCTCTCTTTGCTATACATGGGCGGAGGGGGTGGTGCAGGTGGCGCAGGAGACAACTGGGGCCGCAACGGCGGGGCAGGCGGCAATGGAGGCGGAATCATTATCGCCGCGTCACGTTTCATAACTGTTTCGGGCACCATCAGTGCAAATGGTCAGGTAGGCTATTTGGGAGAAGCAGCAGGTGGTGGTGGTGGTGGTGCAGGTGGATCGATATTGATCCAGACCTCGAAAGCGGTATTCGGTACAGTCACAGCGATAGGTGGTCAGTATGGTGGTGGCGACGATGGTAACGGTGGTAGTGGTGGAAATGGCCGCATCCGAGCAGAATACTGTGAAACCCTCACAGGCTCTACCAACCCAGCCGCCAGCATACAAAAACTCAACTGTTACGTCGCCGAGCAGATTGAGTCAGCACCCTACACTACCGCCCGTCTCAACCTGCCCGAGGCCATCCCTGACGGCCAAAGTCGAACCTACCAAGTCCAGTTCGGGCGCAAGCTGGTCTATACCGACACCAATACGCTGAACACGACGCTACGCATCCCCGCTGGTATGGCCGTCACCGCCACACTGGACGCTCTGGTCAGCGGCATCGTCAGTGGCACGACGGCCATCAAACTGGACATCGGCAACGACGGCGTGTGGGACTGGCAGACCAGCCGGGTCATCACCGACGCCGCCGCCTTCGCCAGCCCAGACCTGGCCGGGGCCTTCAATGCCTGGTGGTCTGCCCAGGGCGCGCCCACCACCGGCAATCTGGACGTGCCGGTCAAACTCTACCTCTCCCAACCGGCCCAGGCCCTGCTCACCAATCTCCAAATCTCCACCGCGGGCAGCAAAGTGCGCAGCGCGCGCGTCCCGGCTCGCGCCTACGGCAACTTCCTGCTCGATTTCACTGTCAACGGCAGCGGCACGGCTCCGTTGACGGTGGCGCTGGATGTGGGCGACAACGGCTCCATCGAGTGGAGCTACAGCGGCACACCCAGCCTGCCCCACCGCCTGCTCACCGGGGACATCTCTACCGCTGTGAATGCATATCTTTCAGCGGTCGGCGGTCCGTCGTCGGCGGTCGATGTCCCCATCCGCATTCACATCGCCCCCAACCGGGCCGTCACCCTCAACGACTACAGCGCCGCGGCCAGCGACAAGACCGACCTGACCGCCGACGGGCTGACCCTCAACCCGACCCGGTCCCAACCCAACGGCGCGCTGTGGAAGGAGGGGGATATCATCCCCGTCCAGGCCACCATCCGCAATCCGGGCAATCTGGACAGCGGGCCGGTCACCGCGGCCTTCTTTGCCCACGCCGAGGGCTGGGGCGACTGGTACATCGGCAGCGCTTTTGTGGCCAATCTGCCCAAAAATGGCGGCAGCGCACCGGTCAGTATCCAGTGGGACACGACCGGATTCAGCGGCAGCGTGCCGGTGAAAGTCGTCGTCAACCCCTATGGGCGGGTGGCCGAGAGTAACCTGGCCAACAACACGGCCAGCGGATCGACAACCGTCGATCCGGTCGAACCGTTGACGGTTACACCCACGCCAACCAGCACGGCGACAGCCACGCGTACGCCCACGGCTATCAAAACAGCGACACCGACCGCTACAAAGACGCCAACGGTTACGCCGACACTATCTGCGACCCCATCTGCAACACCCACGCCGACACAGACCAAAACGGCGATTCCTGGCAGTACAGCGACCAGTACTGCGACGCCTTCCGTTACAACAATGCCGACAGCTACACCTTCGCCCAGTGCCACAGGGACGAATACACCCACGCCCACCGGCACAAGAACGCCAGCGAGTACATCGACTGTGACGGCTACGGCCACAGCCACGCCCACGGCTACACCGCCCCCCACTGACACGCCGACCGGAACACGCACGGTTTCACCGACGCCAACTGATATGCCGACTGGAACGCCGACGGCCACAGGTACCCCGACTGCCACGCCGACCGCGACAGCCACGGCAACGCCGACCACTACACCGACCGTCACGCCGACCGCCACAGAAACAGCCATCACAGCGCTCATCAACCCCGACACCGGCGGCTTCCTCAGCGCCTCCTTCGGCATCAGTCTCTCCCTTACCTTCCCGCCCGGTGCGGTGACAGAGCCGGTGGATGTGACCCTGCAACCGATGGAGGGCGGTCCTGACACGGGCAACTTGCAGGTGGTGGGCCGTCTGTTCCAGATTACGGCACGCACCCTGGGTGGCACACCGGTGACGACCTTCGACCCGCCCTTCCTGCTCACTGTACGCTACGGCAGCCTACCCTCCGGGGAGACGGTCGCGCCTTATCTCTACTTCTGGAGGACGCCATCCGACGGCTGGGAACAGATACCCGCCACGCATAATGCGGCTAATCGTACGCTGACCGCGGTGCTGGATCATCTGACCGAATTCGGGGTGATGCAGCAGGGGACGTATCAAATTTTCCTGCCTGCAGTGATGGAGTAGACAGGGGACACCGGCAACTACGGGGTAGCTTTTCAATGGTATTTGCGATTTGACACAATTTGTGCCAAGATAGTATCGGCAGGCCCAAACATCAACCTCCTCAACGTCCTCACGGGCTGCCGTATCCTCGCTGCTACTCTGTTGCGCAGTTTCTACTGGACTGCTCACCATCTGACACTTCGACCATCTGATCTGACACCTGTACTTTTCTAGCCGTATCACAGTTATCAAACCGCAGTTGAACACAGTTCCCTCGACATCTGCTCGGCCTTGATCGTCGGGAGTACGCCTGCTTCTGATATGGACTCCAGGAGAATACCTATGCAAAAGAGCCTTCTGACCCGCATTGGAGAAACAATTGACCAACACAGGCAAGAGCAACGGATACACGAATCAGATGTGTCCACCGCCCCGCGCCCGTCCCAGTTGCCTACGATTCTCCGCTGGTTCCTGCCCAATGGCGGCACACTGCTGCTGATTGCGCTGCTCATCTTCACCCAGAATGTTTGGGCAGGGCAGTCTCTGCGCAGTGCGGCAGCAGAAGACGCGGCCAGCACAGGAACGATCGCCTATCAGGGCCGTCTGGCCGACAGCAACGGCCAGCCAATCGTGGCTGCGTCTCATCCGATGGTATTCCGCCTCTACGCATCGGACGCGGCGGATGCAACGCCTCTGTGGACCGAAAACTGGACCGGCAGCAACGCAGTGGAGGTGAGCGACGGCCTCTTCAATGTGATGCTGGGCAGCCTGGATCCGATTCCTCAGGGCGTCATCACCGGCAACGACAGTCTCTTCCTGGGCATCAGCGTCGGTTCGGATGACGAGATGACACCACGTATCCAACTGGGTACTGTCCCCTATGCGTCCCAAGCGTTGACCGTGCCCGACGGCAGTATCACAACAGCCAAGCTGGCCAGCGGCTCGGTGACCCAGGATAAACTCGACCCGACCCTGGATTTGGTGCCGGCAGGCGCAATTATTATGTGGAGCGGTGCGATCGGCTCTGTGCCCACAGGCTGGCAGATCTGCGATGGGAGCAACGGGACGCCTGATCTACGCGATCGGTTCATTGTGGGCGCGGGCAGCACTTACGCTGTGGGCGCAACGGGAGGAGCGGCGGAAGTCACGCTCTCAGTGGCCCAGATGCCTGCCCACAATCATTCGGCTTCCACAAATCAGACGGGCGGCATTGAATTTTCTCGAACCGATCGTCACGGTGGAGGTATCTACTACGGTACGGGGACAATTCACTATGAAAACAATTCCTCAATGGGCAACCATTCGCATTCGGTAACGGTCAACAACACTGGCGGTGGGCAGGCCCATGAGAACCGCCCACCCTATTACGCGCTTGCGCTGATCTGCAAGCAGTAGCGCGCTTGCGCCACAATTATTACAGAGCATTTTGATGGAGTGGAGTCCAGCATGAACCGCAAACCCTTCCTCGTCGCCCTCTCCGAATTGATTGTCACCTACTGGCCGCGCATTAGCCCGAACTGGCGTCGTCGCTGGGGCAGACTTTTGCCCACGCCGGGAAATGTGATCTTCACAATGCTGGCGATTGCGACGCTTCTCTGGGCGCAGACGGCCGGGGCGATTCCATTGCAGAGCGTTGCGACAGCTTCGTCAGGCACGATTGCTTATCAGGGCCGACTGGCCGATAGCGCTGGCGATCCTATTGTGGCCGACACTTTTCCAATGGTCTTTCGGCTCTATGCCTCTGCGTCGGTAGACGCCAATCCTCTGTGGACGGAGCACTGGACAAGCACAAACGAAGTGGAAGTGAGCGACGGTCTCTTCAACGTGATGTTGGGCAGTCTGGAGCCGATTCCCCAGAGTGTCATTACCGGCAACGACACTCTCTTCCTGGGCATCAGCGTTGGTTCGGACGATGAGATGACCCCGCGCATGCAACTGGGAACTGTGCCCTATGCTGCCCAAGCGTTGACTGTGCCCGATGGCAGTATATCGACTGCTCAAATCGCGGATGGGGCTGTGACGCAAGCGAAGTTAGGTAACGACGTGAATTTGATTCCACCCGACAACAGTATTGTCACGGCAAAGCTTGCAGATGGTGCTGTGACCTCTGCGAAAATTGTCGATAGCGGGATTGCGACCAGTGATCTGGCAGATCGGGCAGTGAGCCTGAGAAAGACGACAATTCTGAGTTTTCGCAGCGGCTACGTCAACATTTCCCAGAACGGCAACGCCACCTTTGAGTTCACGCACAATCTGGGACACACCAACTACACAGCCATCTGCACTGCCGAGGACAACGGCAATCGGGGGCGACATTTGAAGGGCGCTATGCAGTCCAATGACGCCAATCGCATTCGCTACGCGGTGGGAAACGCGGGGGATGACGGCACGCAGACGGTGCGCGCTCACTGTGTTGTGATGCCGGATTGATGGTCTTCACAACTCGAGTTTTGCGGTAACCGTAAAAATGAAAGGATAGAGCAAGAGTCAGGAACATAAGGGGGAAAAGGGAGTAGAATGGTCATGGGCTATGAAAGGAGAAATGACCATGCGAATCCCGATTGTGCAGCATCCCCGAATTGTGACCGACAATCTCTCGTGGTTTCGTTCTGAATTTGCGACACAAGAACAGGAGAAACACTTTTGCGAATATGTAACGGGGTTGATAGCAGGCGATAAAGCCACGGTTGCGGCTATCAACGGGTTGTTTCTGAACAGCAACGACCAAAGCGCACTCAACCGTTTCCTGACCCAGGCGAAGTGGGACGAGGAAGGGGTGAATCGGCGGCGGGTGACGTATGAACTGGCCCGGCTGGGACGACGTCCCGTGAGCGCCGAGGCAGGTCGTCTGATTCTGGATGACACCCTGGCCCATCACACCCGCTGTTCCATGGAGTGGCTGGCATACCTGCGCGATCACAGCATCAACAGAAATGTGTGGGCCCACAATGTGGTGACCAGTTATTACGTCAATCGCAGTGACCAGTTCCCGGTGGATTTCCGTCTCTACTTCCAGTTCAACCGAAAGTACGAAGACAAGGTACTGATGCAGGCAGTGGAGCAATTGCGTCAACGCTATGGGCTAGAGTCGTTGCGAGACTATCTGCTCAAACTCATAAGCTACCATTGCCGGGAACAACTCTACCACCCCAAGACCGAATTGGCAGGTAAACTGGTTGAACAAGCGGTGGAGTGGCAGCTTCCTTTTTCTGTAGTCCTGTTCGACAGTTGGTTCTTGCGCTGGTCTTTGGTGGAGGCCATCCAGGAGACAGGCAAAGATTGGGTGGGGGCTTGCCCCAAGGACCGGCTGGTCCTGGTCGATAATCAATGGGTACAGATAGGCGATTACATCGCCACCATCCCGACGACAGACTATCGACCCTACCGTATCGGCTCCCATCTTTTCTGGGCTTTCAGCCAGGTCCTGGCTATGAAGCCTCTCAATCGGCAACGGGTGCGCATTGTCGCCTCCTATGAGGAAGAAGTCAAACCGGACAAGACACCCAATTTCTACGCCACCAATCGTAAAGAGTGGGAGGCCAAACGCATTCTCTCAACCTATCTCGACCGTTGGCCCACTGAAACCTTCAACGAGGACGTCAAGGGCAACCTGGGCTTTGAGGATTATCAGCTACGACAGCTCACGGCTATCAGACGACACTGGTATCTCTCCTTCGTAGCGTATTCTCTTCTCGGTGACCAGGCTCCACCAGGACGCTCGCGCTGGGCAGTGCGAGGCCAGTTCCAATCGACTGGTCAGCGGTGTCAAGCGGTCGTGGATGAGTTGCTCGGCTACCTGATCCATTGGGTCGCTCAGCAACTCAGCTTGGGTCTGACTCCAGACCATATTATCCAACGTATACTGGCCTAGACCTGCTTTGTCCGTCAGCCACTCCCAGCCGGGCAAGTCTTCTTCTCGTCCAGACTTGGCTGGCTTTTTGTGTTTCTTCTGTTCGTTTGTCACTGTGCTTGTTAGCTTTTTTCAGGCTCCTTCAACCGCAAAACTCAAGTTCACAATTACTTGCATATCGTAGTATCGCCGTTAATGAATCGGGAATATGCATGATGTATAGAAACAGTATTCGCAGCAAAGTACTCAGATTCGTGCTTGTGGTAACAATTATATTGGACATTCCAATCAGTCTTCTGTCCGCTCCTGCCACAGTTGTAGATCGTAATGGAAACGTCCTGCTTGTTGAGAACATGGTGTCAAGTGCCACGTTGGACGAGCACCCAAAGTTGTGCTTGCCACCTGAAGGACATAATTCAGACGAACCCCATGACAAATACAGGTGTTTTACCGCGACGATACATGCACAAGAAACGCAACTCTACTTCCCCCAACCTTCAATAAGACTTGAAGAAGACATGTGGGATAAAGACGATCCGCGTCGGAAACTTGATAAAGATCCCTGCCCTCCAGATGAAGAAAATGGAATGATAGATGATGACCTGTTTTGGTTCGAAAAAAGTTTCAGCAATAACTATTTGGATACTCGATCCCATGTCGTGTTTTCCGAAGATCCACTTCTTCTTCTCCTCTTTTGGAATGGTGTATCGCTAGCATATGGCCACTATCCAGAAGAGAAAGGACCCGCACGTTGGGCTATCTGTGTAGGGACTGAAAAGCTGGGTCCATTACAGGGGCTGGCAAGAAGCTTTATTAGGTCAGGAGTTAGATTGTACAATCCTGGCCCACTTTACTCGCCAACCCACTTGACAGCGGATATGAATGAGGATTTTCCTAGATTGGCTTGGAGTTTTGAACAAGGTGATGCCACAAAGGTTGTGATTCATCGCAGTGATGCTCGCAAATTTTACGAAGTCACATCGGCAGGTACGTGGACCGACTATAGCGCGGAATGTGGAAAGCAATATACTTATTGGGTTGCTGCTGCGAATCAATACAGCCAGCTTGGCGATCCTAGAGATTATGAGGATTATGGTGGACACCTCGGCTATGGCTCGCATTCTGATTGGAAGGGTCCGGTCGAAGGCGCAAGACAGTGTAACGAGGATGATCTAACACCAACACCAACTCCAACATCTGTAGCCAGGCCGGAAACGTGTAATGTCAGTTCCACGACGCCGGGTGTTATTCTGTACTCTCAGATTAACTATTTGGGTCGCTGCCACCTCCTTTTTCAGAGCCATCCGAACCTAGCAGAAATCGGTTTCGGCATTGACAAAGTTTCCAGCGTACGAGTCAATGGGAAATACCGGCTCAGACTATTCAGGGGAACTGATTTCAGTCCCCTTCCCTACGAGGAAGTCAATCGAAACGAACCGAATTTAGACATTCGCAGTCTCGGCGGGCAGTATTTGTCGATTGAGATCAAGGAAAAAAGTGAATGTGAAAATCCGGATGCTCCGGGGGTACTCTTGTATGAGGACAAAAACTATGAGGGCACCTGTACTTATTTGCGTCAGAGCGAACCGAACTTGGGTAATACACGCGTTGGGGACAACGAAGCCTCCTCCATCCGCATCAACGGCGAGTACACCGTCAAGCTGTACAAAGACATCAACTACGGCGGCGGTCCGCCTGAGGAAGTCAACAAAGACGACCCGGACCTGGACAAACGCTCCCTGGGTGGGCAGTACTCCTCGGCGCGCATCGAGAGTCCGGTCCACTGCGACAACGAGAACCTGCCCGGCGTCTACCTCTACAGCGAGAAGCGACACCGGGGCAGTTGCGTCCACATCATAGGCGATGTGGCCGACCTGGACGATACTCCGGTTGGCAACGACGGACCCCGCTCTCTGCGCATTGTCGGGCCTTACTATGTGAAGATGTACAAGGACCGGGACTTCAGAGGTCCGTCGGATGAGTTTGGCACGAATCAGGACGACCTCACCTGGCGCTCCCTGGGCGACCAGTACTCATCTGTGCGCTTCTACGAGAAGAACAAGCCGCCGGTGCTTTTCCTTAGCGCGGCCAACGGCACAACTATCACGGTCAACAATCAGGAAGTGTGGAGCAACGCCGCCGACTGGAGTTTCTCCGGTACAGCCAGCGACAGCGACGGTTCTGTCAGCCGGGTGGAGTTTAACTGCGACGGGGATAGCTGCTACGAGCGCAACCGCCAGGTCAACGGTACCAGCAGTTGGAGCTACAGCCGCACGGGGCTTACCGGCTACAACCGCATCTACTTCTTCGCCTACGACAACAAGAACGCACGCAGCGGCGAGCGGGACCGCTCGTCCGTTCATCTCTACGTGGATCAGTCGCCCCCGGCCACCACTGCCAGCCTCAACGGCGAGTCGAACCGGGAGCGCTGGCCCGATTGGTTTACCCGGCCCGTGCAGGTGCGGTTGGACGCCCAGGACGGCGCAACCGGACGGGCCAGACGGGGCGTGGCGGAGGTATTCTACAGCCTGGACAGCGGCCCCTGGCAGCAGGTGGCGGGGAGCAGCGCCACTTTCGCCGTCAACGGCGACGGCAGCCATCAGGTCGATTTCTACGCGGTGGACGGGGTGGGCAACCGGGAAGCCACCCAGTCGGTCACCTTCCAGATGGACCAGACACCGCCCAGCCCGCCCGGCGGCGTGGCCGAAACCCACGACACGCCTCACGACCGTTGGCAGCGGGATGTGGATACGCCTACCTTCACCTGGAACCCCTCCGCCGACGCCACCTCCGGGGTCTGGGGCTACCAATTCTATTTCGATACAGACCCCGCGGGCATCGGCTACCAGACCTTCCTGACCGGCGACCCGTTGACGTGGACGCCCCGACCGGACGGTGTACGCACGGCCACCTACTATCTGCGTGGGCGCAGCCGGGATGTGGCGGGCAATTGGAGCGTCTGGACAGACCTCTTCACCTTCCGCTATGACGGCACGCCGCCGGAGAATCCGGACGCGGCCACCCACGCCGCGGGCGTGACCAACGATAGCTGGCAGCGGGCCACCGCCCTGGCCGATTTCACCTGGGCCGAACCCCACGACGAAGGCTCCGGCGTCAACGGCTACTACGCCTTTTGGGGCCTGGACCCGGCGGGTGTGGCTGACGCCTACACCACCGCCCGCGCCTTCCAGTCCAACACCCCCCTGTGCGCGACTGACTCCGCCTGCACGGGCTATCTGCGTCTGCGCAGCGTGGACAATGTACAGAACCAGGCCGAGGAGTGGTCCACCGTCTTTGCCCTGCGCTACGACAACGCGCCACCCACTGTCGATTTCACCTTCAACGGCGGCGTCACCCAGACGGCCCAGACCCAGATCACTCTGGATATTCAGGCCGCGGATCTGGGGAGCGGCGTCAAGGAGATGCGCTTCTCCAGCGACGGCCAGAGTTGGACAGAGTGGGAGGTTCATCGCCCGACCCGGGCCTGGACCATTCCCGGCATCAGCCGCAAAGATTGGCCCGTCTACGTGCAGGTGCGCGACGGCGTGGGTCTGGAATCGCCGGTTGTCATGCACCGGGTCTATCTGGATGTCAACCCCCAACGCCCTCGCTCGGACAACTTCCGTCTCTACGCCAACTTTGCCGGCGCAGGCGCGAAAGCCCAGACCTCTGCGCCCTCGAATATGCAGTTGCACAGCACGGTGGGGCAGGCGACCGACACCAAACCCACCGGCAGCGCCAACTTCACACTCTTGGGCGGCTATCAGGCGGGCGCGGGGGCGATTCCCCTCATCGAACCGGGCCACGACGACTTCAATTTCATCAACGGCCTCTTTGCCTCGGGCGTCTATTCCGACACCCTGCGCTCGGTCAATTTCCGTATGGTCGGCAGCCTGGGCGAGGTGGGTCTGCCCAACAACAGACCAGCGGTCAGTAGCAGCAACTTCCAACTTCGCCCCGGCTTCCTGGCCGCAGAACCGGTTGTCAAGCCGCTGCCCGCGGCCACGCCGGCGCCAGGCCCCACCCCGGAGCCGGAGCTGGCGCCTGCCTGTGATTTCCCCACAGTGAGCATCAACAACGGGGCGTCCTTCACCAACCAGCCCGCTGTGCTCCTCTCCCTCTGTGCGCCCCGGGCTGTAGAGATGATAATCGCCAGCGAGAGCAGCTTTACGGCGTCAACCTGGGAAGCCTATTCGGCCAGCAAGGCGTGGACGCTTCCGGTGGACGGCAAGACGGTCGCATCCCGTTTCGTCTACGTCCTCTTCAAAGACCGGGACGGCACAGTTCACGGTACCTACATAGACGACATCATCTACGACCCCAACCCGCCCAGCGGCGCGCTGGCGGCTGGGGATAGCGTCCCTGCCGCCGTCGCCCTGCGCTCCCTGCGCGTTCGTTCGGCAAAGGCTGATCAGTACAGCTTCTTCCAGGTCGGCTCGACAGTCTACATGCAGCAACTCGCGGGTCGCTCCCTGAGCCAGCCGCTGGCCGTGCTGCGCGCCCGTTCCGACGGCAGCATCGACCTCTTCGTGGACGCCCAGGACGACAACAGTGGTCTGGACCAGATGCAGTTCGGAGCTGATACAGCCGCGCTGGAACGTGCGGCCTGGGAATCCTATTCGGCCCTCAAGCCCTGGACGCCTGCCCCTGAAGATGGAATTCAGACCGTCTATGCCCGCATCAAAGATGACGCGGGCAATGTCTCCGACACCTCCCAGGTCAGTTTTGTCGTGGACACCCAAGCGCCCGTGGGCGGCATCGCCGTGGCCCGCCAGGTGGTTGGTCCCGATGACACCAGCCTGACCATCTACCTGGGCGCGGAGGACAATCTGACCGGCGTCACCGAGATGCGTCTGAGCCAGTCGTCGGACTTCGCTGATGCGGCTTGGGTCCCCTACACCACACTGTGGACCTGGAGTCTGGATATGGCTGCCTATCCAACCGGCGGCACACTCTACGTCCAATATCGTGACCTGGCGGGCAATGTGTCCGAGACCTACAGCGACAGTTTTGTGATCGACGCGGTTGCGCCTCTGCTCTACGCCGAAGTGAGCGAAGGCGACAGTCTGACGCGTGCCATTCAGCTCCACGCCTACGATGAACTGGCCGGGTTGGGTTCGGTTACCCTCAGCAACGATCCGCAGATGCTGACAGGCACAGTCACCCTAGCCTACACCGATAGTTTGACCTGGACCTTCGAGGAGAGCCAGGTTGCCTGGGTGCAGATGGAGGATCGGGTGGGCAACCGCACGCAGCCCTATCCTGCCTACGCAACTCTGCCCTACGACGCTCAATCTATCCCTGTGGCCGCAGGCTGGAATCTGAACTCTTTCGCAGTCACGCCTGCGGATTTGGCGACTACTACTGTTTTGCAGTCGATTGCTGGAACCTACGCCTGGATTCAGGGCGATGGCACTTTCTTCGACCCCGCGTTAGGACCGGAATACAACACCCTGAGCGAACTGCGCCCCGAAGCCGCCTACTACATCTACACAACCGCCGAGGAAGAAGTGGCGCTGGTGGGTACACGCATACCGGTAACGACGCCCATTGCCTTGCAGGCCGGGTGGAATTGGATCGGCTACCTGCCTGACACGGCCTTGCCTGTGGAGCAGGCCCTCCAGTCCATCGCCGGGAAGTACCAGCGTATTCTCAGCATCACGGATAGCTACGAATCGCTGCTGCCGGAAAACAGCTACCTGACAGTTCTGGAACCGGGACAGGGCTATCTCATTCATATGACTGAGCCAGCCACACTTGTCTATCCAGAGGTGAGCGCGGCCAACGCGGCTGCGCCCACACAGGCGTCCCCACTGTCCAGGTGTAATGTAGCTCCAACTCCGTTGCTGACTCTGGTCTACGGCGACGTGTCCATCAACGGGCAACCGGCGCCGGTCGGCGCAAGAATCGAGGCGATGAGTAGTGGGGGCACTATCGCCGGGTGCTTCGTCGTCCAGAAGACGGGCCAGTTCGGTCTGATGCACGTCTACGGAGGATGGGATCCAACCCAGTCCGATGAGACGACCTCAAAAGAAGGCGAAGAAATCCTGTGGCGGGTCAACAGCGTGGCTGCCCAAAGTGATGTGAGTCTGCTCTGGCAGAGCGATCTGTCACCCCATCGCCTCAATCTGGCGACTACCATGAAACCGCTCTATCTGCCACTGATCGGCAGTGCAGCCGGGCAGTCATCGGCAGATCGCACATCCGATAATTTGGACATCTATCTGCCACTCACAAATCGTTGAACGGGTGGACGATGAAATCGGATACGGAGAAACGCGGGGAAGAGATGCAACAGCTTCATCGGTCATCGGGCCTTTTGGTCATAGCTGCACTTCTCTTCTCCGTTACGCTTGGGCTTCGGCCTTGGCATACAGTCTCTGCCGCGGTGTGCCCAAACGTGGAAAGAACACCTCGTTACACGATTATGTATGGAAGCGTCGAAAGCAGCGGAGTGTCCGCATCCGTTGGTACAGTTATTCAAGCCCTCAATTCTGATGGAGTGGTTGCAGGTTGCCAGATTGTGAAGGTTGCAGGATTTCTACCAGCCATGTTCGTCTACGGCGAAGATCTGTCGGTTTCGCCGGCCATCCCAGGAATGCGCTCCAACGAAATGATTCGATTCAGGGTCAACGGCATCTCCGCGGAGACAGCTTCACCTCAGTTATGGCAAAACGATCGGCTGCCCCACGAAATATCATTGCGCACAGTCGAGAATACGCCAACGCCGACGGCGACTCACACACCGACCAGCACACCCATACCCACACGGACGCCGACGCCGACCGATACGCCGACCAGTACACACACGGCCACGTCAACACCTTCACAAACGCATACGGCTACATCAACACAGACGCTCACACCGACCTTCACGACTACGCCGACGCGCACGCCGACTCAGACCACGACACACACATCTACGCCAACACGCACGCCCACAGCCACGCCTACATCTTCACCCACATCCACACATACCACTACATCGACTCCAACGCCTTCAAGCACACCAACTCGTACACCTACACCGGCAGCAACGGCAACACGGACACCAACTCCCTCAAATACGCCAACGCCGACGTATACACCCACAGCGACAGCATCGCACACACCAACCCATACGCCATCACCGACGCCGACGGCCACACCAACCAGCACGCCAACTCACACGCTGACGCCGACCCATACCCCGTCGCCGACCCATACACCCACAGCGACAGCATCGCACACACCGATGCCGACGGCCACACCAACCAACACGCCAACTCACATGCCGACGCCGACCCATACCCCGTCGCCGACCCGTACACCCACAGCGACAGCATCGCACACACCAACCCATACGCCATCACCGACGCCGACGGCCACACCAACCAGCACAGCTACATCGGTGTCGGGAGAATCCGATGTAGACAACGACCGGGTAGATGATTTTATCGAAGACGGCGTCCCCAGCCTGGGAAGTGGAGGTACTGGCGACGGCAACGGGGATGGCATCCCTGATAGTGAGCAGGCCAATGTGGCGTCATTGCCCAACAGCACAGACGGAGCCTATTTGACACTGGCCACCAGCGAGGACCTTATCTTGACCAATGTGTATGCCACAACACCGCCAGCATCCTCGCCCGAAGGTCTAATTTTGCATCAAGGCCTGCTCGCCTTTGATATAAAAGACCTGACACCCGGTAGTGCCATCTCATTGACGCTCGTTATTCACGGCGGGACGCTGCCGACTACCTACTGGAAGTTGGGCCCCACACCTGATGACAGCAGCGCTCACTGGTACAGTTTCAACTACGACGGCTCTACCGGCGCTCAAATCAGCGGTAAAGTCGTTACGCTTTACTTTGTCGATGGTCAGCGAGGGGATGCTGATCTCACCGCCAACGGCATGATTCAAGACCCTGGCGGCCCTGCAATCTTCGCAGTCTACCTGCCTCAAGTCCAAAGCAGAGGTGCTGGCGCCCCCCAACGTTAAGCGGAGATGGACTCAGCATTGAATCCTGTTCATCACGTAATCCGAACCGTACCCTCAGGCGATACATAGCGGTAGAGGGTGGTGCGCGAGACGCCTAGTGTGCGGCAGATTTCCTCGACGGAGATGGCCGGGTCTACCATCAGCCGGGCCGCCATCTTCACCTTTTCCGGCGTCATGCTGCGCTTGCGACCTCCCAGCCGTCCTCTCGCTCTGGCCGCCTGCAACCCGGCCAGGGTGCGTTCCCGAATCAGCTCCCGCTCGAACTCGGCCAGGGCAGAAAAGACATGGAACTGGAACTTGCCCACGGAACTGGTGGTGTCGATGTGTTCGTGCAGGGAGCGAAAGCCCACGCCCCGCTCTCGCAACTGCTCCACCCGCTGCACCAAATCCTTCAGAGAACGACCCAGCCGGTCCAGCCGCCAGACGACGAGGGTGTCGCCCTCGCGCATGAAGGCAAGCGCTTCGTTCAGGCCGGGCCGCTCGGTTTTTGCCCCGCTCATCTCGTCGCTGAATATCCGTTCACAGCCTGCCTGTTGCAGGGCGTCGGTTTGCAAGTCCAGGTTCTGATCGTCAGTGGAAACACGCGCGTAGCCTACCAGCACAGAGAGTTCCTTTCGATTGAAAACAAGAGAACAATTGTGCTAATGATTGCACCAATAGCTGCGGGCTGGGGCAAGTTGTGGAATCTTGATTGTGGGATGGCTTTTGGAACAGAAATACCGCCAATTTGGGTGGGCATAGAGGCGGCTACAGACCATACCAAAAACCCTCGTTTTTGGCACAGCCGTTGGATCCACCAACACCTCTTCTATCACCGCTTTCCCTCAAGCGGAATACCCCTTGCGCAAGTTGCACGGCATTCGTCTCTCCTTTCCCAGAAAAACCGATTGTCAGGCAGCGTCTCCCGTGCTATGATACCTTCCACAAAGAGAAAGGATCGACCCACGAACGGACGCTTATCGCCATGCCCCTTCCACCGGCTGATATAGTCTACCAGAATGAATACATCCGTCTGCTGGCCAAACGCCAGGAGGAGGAGGCGTTGACCCTCTGGGCGCGACGCTTCGACATCGCCTGGGTGGAGCGTCTGCTGGATCGCTGCCGCCAGATGCTCACTAGCGTCAAGAGCGGCGGCGTCCTCTCGGCCTGGGGACAGGCCATGCTTCTGCGCAGCCAGGGACTGTTGGAGATGGCGCTCATCGACTACGACAGAGCCACAGCCGACTTCCAGCGCAGCCTCGTTCTCTTTGAGGAGTGCGAAGACCGCTACAACGGGGGACGTGTGCTCAACGATTTGGGCACGCTGGTCCAGGCTCAGGGCGATTACGAGCGGGCCTACGCCTACTATCGCCAGGGCCATCAGCATATCAGAGCCACCCGGCCCGACAGCGCCGAGGAAGCCATGCTTCTCAACAATCTGGGCATGGCCGGCCTGGCCACCGGCGCAGTCGAGGAGGGGCAGAAGGCTCTGGAAGGGGCCTTCACCCTCTATCGACAGTTGGGTCTTCCTGTGGGCGCGGCCCGGGTACAGGTGAATCTGGGCCAGCTCTACCGGCAGCAGGGCGAGATGGAGAAGGCCCTGGACGCCTACACCGAAGCCCTGGCTATCATCCATGACTTCGGCGACCAGACAGTAGAGGTGGAAATTCTCAACAGCCTGGGGGTGCTGCACCGCTTCCGGGGCGATCTGCACCAGGCCCATAGCTACTATTCCCGCAGCCTGGAAGTGGCCCAGGCCATCAACGACCTGGGGGGGCAGGCCCAGGCATTCGGCAATCTCGGCACACTCTACCAGTTGCAGTCCCATTACACCCAGGCCGAGGCAGTTTACCAAGAGGCCCTGGCCATGTATGAATCGATGGACGACCGCCGGGGGCAGGCCCAGATGTGGAATAATCTGGGTCATATCCTCAGCATCCAGGACAACGACGCGGAGGCAGAGGGGTACTATCGGCGCAGCCTGGATTTGCACCGAGCGAACAACGACCGAACGGGGATTGGGGCCGCGCTGGTTGGGCTGGCCGGCGCGCTGCGGGATATGGGACGCGTCGCCGAAGCCGAACCCCTCTATACTGAGGCTGCCCAGATTGGCCGCGAGCAGAACAATCTGCGCGTGCTGGACTCGGCTCTGGGCGCACTGGGCACAATGCGTATGCAGCAGCGGCGCTGGGACGAGGCCGGAGAACTCATCCACCAGGCGCTGGAAAGCCAACAGGCACGGGGCGACCTGCACGCCCAGGTGGAGAGCATCTACAAGCTGGGGCTGCTGGCCAACGAGCAGGGCGACTACAGCGCTGTGTTGGGGATTGTAGAACCGGCTTGGGAGATCGCCCAGGAACAGGGCTATGGGCGCTGGCTCTACGCCATTGCCAACCTGCTGGGCGACAGCGCCGAGGAGATTGGCGATCCCGGCACGTTCCATTACTATGCCACAGCGGTCCTGGCTGGGGCACGTTTCGACATTCCCACCCGCTTTGAGCAGGGCATGGCATTGCTGGAAGATCGGGTGGCGCAAATCGTGGCCGCGGGCAGGTTGGCCGACGCCCAAGAATTTATCACCTATCTCATCGACTTTTGCCAGAACCACCCCTGGGCCGAGTCGGCGGAGCCAGTGGTCGCCCGCCTTGGTAGACTGGCCGAACAGCTACCGGCGGCGGGATAATATCACTATAGGCTTTATCAGCAGGTAATAAGACAGATGTAGCTAATTGTCGCTGACACTCCTTCTTCAGAAAGTCGGCTTGTCCAAATGGAAGCGAAGTGAGTACGTTACCGCATTTAACGGTAGAGGAACACACCAGAAAGTAGAGACGTGCTGGCTATTGAAGACACGAAATACGACATCGAATACATCCGTCTGCATACTCTGATCGACGAAGGTTATGGTCTTGATGTGTGGGAATCTGCCATAACTGTCTTCAGGGATGCGTACCTCTTCGGCGATTGTGCCCAGTTATTAACCGCAGCCAAAGGGTGGTCGCTTTCGCCACAAGGGGAAGCAAGGGTAAGAGAGCAAGATGCGTTGCTCGCGATGCAGATGCATGACTGGCCTAAAGCGACTCAATCGATGAATCAATTGAGCGCCATGTTCCAGCATCTCGGCGATCGCCACGGTCAAGCCCGTGCATCGGGACACTTAGGCGTACTCTTGCATCTTCAGGGCGTAATTGAAGGGGCAGAGGACCACCTACGGCGGGCTGGCCTATTGTTTCAAGAATTGCGTGATAGAGCCGCCGTCGCCACCCACCTGGTGAATCTGGGCAACTTATACAGTGACCAGGCACGCTGGCCAGATGCCGTTGATTCTTTTCAGCGGGCTTGTGACATCTTCCGCGTGACTGGTCAGCAAGAAAACGAAATCATGGCTCTCACTGGATTGGCCGGAGTACGGCGGCAGCAAGGAAAATGGGAAGAGGCATCCACCCTATATCAGAACATATTTGCTTTCCATCGCACACAAAACGATCCCTATCATGCAGCCGTAGCGGTACATAACTCGGCAATTGTGGATTTCAACCAGGGTGAGTTGGCATCTGCCGAGCAAAAGCTGAGCTACGCGATTCAGGTATACCGGCAAGCGGGTGATCATTTGAGTCAAGCTGAAGCACTCAATACTCTGGGGATCGTCGCCCGTGAGTTAGGACAGCCGGAAGTGGCTCGTCATTGCCTAGAAGTGGCACGGGATATTTTTCTCGATGTGAATGCCATGGCTGGTGAAGCTCGGACATTAAGCAACCTGGCTATGCTGGCTCAGGATATAGGAGAGTGGAGCACCGCAAAAGATCTATATGAAGTGGCGTTGATGAAGGTTCAGCAATTGAACCAGATAGATATAGCGGGACAGATCGCTCACAGTTTGGGCAGTCTATGTCGCGTTCAGGGCAAGACTGAAGATGCGCTGGCGTGGTATGCCCAGGCGCGTACCACATCGGAATCTATCAGTGATTTCCATACACTGGCTCGCACACTTAATGACTTGGGCACCATTTACGTAGAATTGGGAGAATGGAGTGAGGCCGAATCCTACTATTACTCCAGTTTAGACATGCATCGACGTTTAGGCAGCCGCCTGGGAGAAGCTGGGACTCTCATCAATCTGGGTGACTTGCAACGCAATCGGGGAGATAGGGACACGGCTCGGACAAGTTTTGAGGAAGGACTTCGTATCAGCCGATCTGCCGGCGACGAACGCACGGCTGGCGCAGCTTTACAAAACCTGGGTATCCTGTGGGAAGAGGACAATCAGTTTGAAGAGGCTAAAAAAGCTTTCCACGAGGCGTTGTTACTGGCCGAAAGACTCAGCGATCCGGAACAAGAAGCACTGATCTACTTAAGCATGGGGTTTCTCGCATTTCGTCAATCCCAAACCAACGAAGCCAGACAACATACCCTTCGTGGCTTGGCAATTGCAAAGGAGTTTGGCCTGCTCTCCCTTGTCGCCCAAGGAACCAACAATCTGGGAATGTTTGCCAGCAGAGCTGGTAATCTAGTTGAATCGCAAGCATACTATGAGCAAGCGATACGCATGCTAGATGAGACAGGACAGCCCAGGAAAGCTGCCCAAACCCGCAACAATCTGGGAGGCGTACTATTACGTCTTGACGACATCCATACCGCCATACAGCTCTTTCGGGATGCACTAGCTGTCTTGGAGGAGGTGGGTGACCACGAGACCGCTGCCCAAATCCGACACAACTTGCAGATAGCCATGCAGCGCATGCCAGCAGAAGACATAGAAACGGAGATGTAGCTTAATGTCACAACCCACATCCTTCATCGTCGGACGCCACCAGGAAGTGCAGCGTTTTGCCGACCTGATGGCCGGGCGCACACCCCAACAGGTACTCAATATCTACGGACCGGGGGGCATCGGCAAGACTGTCGTGGGGGAGCGCATCGCCGCCTACGCCGAGACCCACGGCCTGGTCCTGGCCCTGGTGGACGGCAACCATCCGGCCCTGACCCCAGACCGGATGCTCTTTCTCTTCAGCGAAGGGCTGGTGCAGAGTCGGGCCGGCGAGCCATTGGAAAGCAGCCTGCGCCCCTTCGACCGGCTCTTTCGGGATTATCTGACCGTCAACGAAGTTCTTCAGACCGGTGGCGGCGTCCAGACCCTCTTTGATCTGGTGGGCAACGTCAAAGACCCCAGTGGCTTTGCCGCTATTCTGGCTGGGCTGGGCAGCGGTGTCACCGAAAGCGTCAAGCGCACGGTCAGCAACCGCTTTGCCCTGGAACGCTATCTGCGCGGGGCGGACCGGGCGCTCACCGCGGCCTTTGTGGATGGCCTGGCCGCGGGGATTGATGCGACCGGTCAACCCGTGGCTCTGCTCATTGACACCTACGAGGCCATGGAGGGGCTGGACGATTGGGTCTGCCGCACTTTTACGGCTGCCCTACCTGCCCAGGCCCGGCTGGTGATTCTGGGGCGCAACCAGCTTTTCAAAGTCAACTTCGACTGGAACGAATACGAGGAGAAGGTAGAGATACTCGACCTGCCCGAACTAGGGGAGGAAGACGCCAAAGCCTATCTGCGCCACTTCGGGCTGAGCGATCCGGTAGCCCTGGAGCAGGTCTACCGCTACACCGGCGGCTATCCCCTGCTGCTGGTGCTGGTGCGCCATCTGGCCCGAGAGGCGGGTGGCTGGCAGGCATTGGGCACACTGGAAAGCGAGGCTGATCAGGACCGCATTGCCACCCAACTGCTGGAACGTATCTTGCGAGAGGAGCGGGTGCAGGAAGTGCAGGCATTTTTGGAGAAGGGGGTCATCGCGCGCTGGTTCGACCCGGAGACGGTGCGGGTGGTGCTGGAAGTGGAGTTGCAGGAGGCCCGCAAGGTCTACGACAAGCTGGCCCGCCACTCCTTTGTAGAGCGCCACCCCTACGGGCTGAAGTTCCACGATAAAATCCGGGAGCTGCTCCTGGCCCGCCTCAAATTCACCAGCCCCAGCCAACATGCCCGGCTACATCAGCGGCTGATGGACTACTACGCGGAGAAGGCGGGTATCCAACAGCCGGAAACAGAAGTCCAGCCCCAGCTAAAGTCTAAGACTATCTACAATGTCCATATCAATCAGGGTAGTCATATCACAATTGGAGATGGAAGTGTATTGCACAGCAACTTCCTGGACGACCCTGGCACCTATGATGATTCGGCGAGTATTGACAAATAAGAGGTGCGGCAGTGCCCAACACGGCTGATCAAACAGAGTTCCTATCTCTCTATATTGAAAAATTGTTCGACCTAAATACCCTTCAAGGCATGCAAGAATGGATAAGGAGATTCGCATATTATCGAGATCGTCGTGAATTTGAAGCTTGTCAAGTACTCTTGCAAACTGTCAAACAATTTCCGCTCCCTAAACGTCAAATGGCTACTGTCCGACACTATGAGGGTGTATTGCACCATCTTCAAAAGCAATTTGACGAGAGTATCCGTTTCTACGAGCTAGCACTCGAACTATTACCCAATAGCGAGAATCGCTACCAAGCGCACATTTTGGCATGCACGGGTGTTGTTTTTGCCGAACAAGGGTTCTGCAAAGAAGCACTAGAGCTATACAAAATGAGCCATGACATGCATAAGGACATAGACGACGATCTGTTTTTTGCTGACTTGCTCATCAATATGGGCAATATACATAACCTGACTGGGGAGTTTTCCCAAGCACGAACGTACTATCAGAATGCTTGGGACCGATGCAAGAATTTGAGATCACGAGTCCGTCAGATTGCAATTCTCACTAATCTGGGAGAAATTTCCCGACTTGAAGGAACACTTGATCAGGCACGAGCACACGCTGAAAATGCCTTAGCAATATGTCAAGAAATTGGTGATAGTCACGGCAGAGCTAATATACACAATAATCTAGGAATCATCGCTCTCGCGGGTCGACTATGGCAGAATGCTATCAACCACCATCAGCAAAGCCTTGCTATTTGTAATGAAACTGGTGATCTCCAAGTAATGGCGCAGGCATTAAACAATCTTGGCGAGGTATACCGTGAAAGAGGTGAATTCGTTACAGCAATCGATTACTATCAGAATAGTGAGCAGATCGCGGATGAGATAGGCGATTACAGAATCCGTGTCAGGATTTTCAACAACATTGGCATATCCCTCTACGAATTGAAGGAGTGGGACGAAGCGAGTCATTACATTGATAAAGCTCTTCAATTGTCTCGGCTTATGGAATATCGGGAAGGTGAAGCAGTTTGCTATCAGAATCTTGGGGCATTGAAAGAGTCAACTAAAGACCATACGGCAGCACGTGACTACGTTGCTAGGGTTCTGTTCAATCTCGGCAGTATCTTCTCCGAACAAAAGGAATATGATCAAGCGCTACTGTACTATTACTCGAGTCAAGAAATCCTCGGCAAACTTGGGCATAAGTTTCACGAAGCGAGAGTTTGGATGAATATCAGCTCTGCCCTGCTTGCAAAAGGAGAGAGAGAGCAGGCACATGAAATCCTCCTTCGGTCATTAGACCAATTTGGGGAAGTCGAAGACACTGAAGGCCAATGCAAAGCTATACAACTATTAGCCGAAATAAACTCGGAAGACAAGAAATATGACGACGCAATAGAGTGGTATTCCAAACTTCTCGAAATACAACGGCAGCAAAACGTCCGAGAAGCGATTGGGGAGACGTTTGATGATTTGGGCGACGTTTATCTAAGAGCGTGTTTAGAAATTAAGTAGTAGGTTTGATGCGTTTGAGCATAGTGGCGATGGAAGCGACATAAATGACACCTTCGCTACTTTTGGTACAGTGCTCAAAGTCTTTGCTGAGGCGGCGAAA
>JAUIHI010000052.1 GCA_030432295.1 Anaerolineae bacterium
AATTTCGCTTCTTTTTGACTTCGCGTCTCTTTCATCTTTTCATCTCCTTTTCTTTCTTCTCTTCACACCCTACCTTCCATCATTCTACACCCTTCCCTTTTTCCTGCCACCAACTTGAATTACACCCTCCAAGATCGGGTGCGTCCCAAGAAAGGGGTGAGATATAATGAATGAGAATAGGCGGGGTTTTGGATAGGAAAACAAAAGGAGAGGATGAGAAATGGGAAAGCAAGTGGGGAAGGATGAGGGGCGGGAAGGGTTTGGGAAGGCAGCGGAAGGGATGTACGAGCGGGTGCGGGAATGGAGAGAGGAGAACCCGACAGCCAAGTTTGACGAGATCGCAAGAGTAGTGGGAGAGGAACGCAAAAGGCTGATGGGCGGATTGCTGTCAGAGATGGCAGTGGGATACCGACGAATGGAAGCAGTGGACTATTGTCGGGAATGCGGTGGGAGAATGGAGACAAAAGGGGAGAAGAAACGCGGAGTATTGCATCGGGAGGGAGAGGCAATCATAGAACGAGAGCACTACTATTGTCCTGGCTGTGAAGGCGGGATTTTTCCCCCTGGACGAGCAACTGGGGCTGACAAAGCATAGCTGGAGCGAGGAGACGATTAGGCTGGCCCTGCGTCAGGCGGCAGAGATTCCCTCCTATCAGCGGGGTGCAGAGAGTTTTCAAGATTTGACCGGGGTGCCACTCTCCAAAAGTGCTTTGCAGCGGCTGGTAGTGGAGTATGGGGGCAAAGTAGTACAAGAAGAGGAATCAGAAGCCCAAGCAATGGTGCGCATTCCTAAAGCCGAGGATGAAGTCGTTTTCCGGCAAAGAGTAGAACCCGACAGTGAGACCATGTCCGTGTCGGCGGATGGAGTGATGGTTCGGATTCGGGGGGAAGGCTGGAAAGAGGTCAAGGTGATGAGCGTTTCGGCTGTGGGGAAGGCAGAGGCAGCCGAAGGGGCGGAAGCAGAGGTCGAGTTGAGCAACCATTCCTATCGAGCCGGGCTATGGGATGCCAAAACATTTACCAATCATTACTGGGCTGAAAGTTGTCGTCGGGGTGTGGAAAATGCCAAACATATCGTCTGTATCAATGACGGTGCCCTCTGGATTTGGGCCATGGCTTTCATCTGTTTCCCCTGGCGTATCGAAATCCTGGACTGGTATCACGCCCTGGAATATGTCTGGCAGATTGCCTTGACCCGTTGGCCCACTGCCGCTCCCGAGGCGCAAGCCTGGATTCGTATGCAGAAGACCGCTCTCTTTCACGGGGATTCCCGTGCTTTCTTCCGGGCTGTGCGCTCTCTCTATCCTAGAGGCAGTGCCTTGCCTGATGCTGTCTGCCAGGCCCTTGCCTATCTCTTTCGCAATCGCGCTCGTATGGCTTACGCCGCTTTCCGCCAAGCCGGTTTTCCTATCGGCAGTGGCACCATTGAATCTGCTGCCAAAACCGTTGTCCAGCAACGTATGAAACAGGCTGGCATGCAATGGAGCAGAGACGGCGCTCACGCTATGCTTGCCCTTCGCTCTCGTCTTCTCAGCCGCCGTTGTGACAATTTCTCCCTTTCTTCCTCTCACCCCTAATCTGGGATTCACCCCCCGAGATCACTCCGATCCATTCCTGTCAACCCCGCGCCCTGTGCTACAATTCCCCAATGCCAAACGACGCCCCCACTTCCCCGACTCCCAATCCCGGACTGGCCCGCAGCGCCACCCTTCTTTCTATCGGCAACATCGCCAGTCGGGTGCTGGGACTGTTGCGGGAGATGGTCATCAATTCCATCTTTGGCCCCAGCGGGCTGGTCAGCGCCTTCACTGTTGCCAGTTTTGTGCCCACAATGCTCTACGACTTCCTCATCGGCGGGATGCTGAGCGCGGCGCTGGTGCCGGTGCTCAGCGACTACGCCCGCCCGGAGCGTCGGGCTGAACTGATACGGCTGGTGGGCGCGCTCATCAGTCTGCTGGCGGTGACACTGGCCGGGATCGTCCTGCTCCTGCAACTCACCGCGCCGCAAGTGGCCTGGCTGCTGGCCGGGGGATTCGACGATCTGGACCCGACCCTCCTGCCCCTGACGGTGCAGATGATCCGCCTCATCTCGCCCGCGGTCTGGTTTTTCAGTATGGCCGGGCTGCTCACCGCCATCCTCTACAGCCTGCACCGTTTCACCTTTCCGGCCATCGCCACCGCCGTCTACAATCTGGCGATTGTCCTGGCCGCGCCTCTGCTGGCCGAGTGGTTGGGTATCACCAGTCTGGTCGTCGGCGTGCTGGTGGGCAGCGCTGTCCAGTTTGGGCTGATGGCCTGGGATGTGCGCCGGGCCGGGCTGGGATTTACTGTCCAGTGGAGTCACCCCGCGCTGGGACGCATTTTGCGCCTCTATTTGCCCATCGCCGCTGGGCTGGTGGTGGCCCAGTTTCAGGTGGGGCTGGATCGGCGGCTGGCCAGCGGAACCGGCGAACAGTCAATCGCCTGGATGCGCAGCGCCACAACGCTGCAACAGCTTCCGTTGGGACTGATCAGCGTCGCCATCTCTCTGGCCGCCCTGCCCCGGCTCAGCCAGCACTTTGCCGCTCGCAACGAAGCCGCCTACCGACACACCCTCAGCCGGGGGTTGCGGATGGTCGTCCTGCTGATTGCGCCCGCGCTGGTCGGCCTCTGGCTGCTGGGCGAACCGGCCATCCGCTTGCTCTTTCAACGGGGGGCCTTCACCCCGGCAGATACGGTGGAAGTGGCCGGGGCGCTGCGGGTCTATCTGCTGGGCGCGCTTTTTGCCGCGGTGGACTTCCCTCTCAACTACGCCTTCTATGCCCGCAACAATACGCTGCTGCCTTCGCTGGTTGGGGTGCTGAGTGTGGGGGTCTATGCGGTCGCCGCCTTTGCCCTGCTGCCGGGGCTGGGCTATCTGGGGCTGGTCTGGGCGGACACGGCCAAACAGGCGGGCCACGCGCTGGTGATGATCGGCCTGCTGCTCTGGGTGGTGGGGCGGCTGGAAGCGGGGATGGGAGCCGCGCTGCTCAAAATTGTCGCGGCCACAGGTGTGATGGCAGCCACCGTTTGGGTGGTGGCGGGCTGGCTGGCCGCTGGATGGCTGGCCGAGCCGGGCCGATTGAACGATCTCCTGCTGCTGGGGCTGGCAGGGGGTAGCGGGCTGGCGGTCTACGCGGCTGGGCTGATGCTCCTTCGCCTGCCGGAAGCCAGGGAGATAGGAGGATTCGTTGCGAGGAAAGTCGGACGCAGATGAGTGGCTGTGTTTGGGAGTCGTGAAAAAATCCGATTTGCAGTATCATTGCAAAAGTCGACGCCCCAGCGTCCCATTTTGTAGCAAAAAACCCCCCATCACCCCATCATCGCAGAAAGGAATCCTATGCAGCGCTACGCAATGGTTGTCAAAGTCAAGCCAGAGTGGGAAGAGTCCTACAAGCAGATTCACGCCCACACCTGGGCCGGTGTGTTGGAACAGATTTCAGCCAGTAACATTCGCAATTATTCCATCTTTCTGCGCGACGGCTATCTATTCAGTTATTTCGAGTATGTGGGCGATGACTTTGCCGGGGATATGGCAAAAATGGCAGAGGACCCCATCACCCGGGCCTGGTGGCAATTCACCGATCTCTGCCAGGAGCCGGTGGAGAGCGCCGGACCGGGCGAGAAGTGGGCGCCAATGGAGGAAGTTTTCCATCACGCGTAAAGCAAAGGTGTCGGGTGTCAGGTGTCGAGTATCAGATGTGCCGACATCTGGCACTCGACACCTGGCACTTTATTTATTCAATCCCCGTCTCAGCCAGCAGCGCCAATACACCTTCTGCCTGCGCGCCGCCCTGCTGGGCGTGGACGATCAGCGGGATGCCGTGCGCGCCTTTGGATGTGCGTGCGGCAGGCGTGGCCGTCAGAATAGCGCGCACGATTTCCACTTCGCCCAGCATCGCCGCGGTGAAGAGGTCCAGGCGTGCGCCCCGTTCCAGCAGAAAGAGGGCGATCTCCCGCCCGCCTGTATGCGCGGCTGCGCCCACGCCGGTCTCGAAGTCGCCGCCGCCCCAATCCCAGGCCGCGTTGAGCAGCCCCGGCTCCGCGTCCAGCAGTTCCTGTACTTTTCCCAGATTGCCGTGGGCGGCGAGTACGAATTCCTTGACCAGTTTCGGGTCTAGCGCTGGCGGTCGATCCATCGGGGTTCTCCTTTTGATAGGGGCGAACTGACCGTCCGCCCTACAATCACATCCGTCTGTGGACCCGGCCACCCAAGCGCAGCCAGGCAATCTCCCCGGCTGCTCCGCGCAGGACTTCGCCCCGGTTGCCCGCGGAGGGTCCGTCGGTGATGAGCAGCCGATCCGGTGCGGTGAATACCGCGGGCGCGGGTGGCGGGGTAGGACCCGGTGGGGTATCCTTTTTGGGGAAGCCGCCTTTGGGGATGACTTGCAAAACCAGCCCGGTGTCGGTGGCGGTCACGTCCAGATCGCTCAACGCTGCACTGTAATGGCCCGCGTATTCGGCCGGTTTGTCAGCCGAGAGGGGGAGCGGGGTCGGTTCGGGGGCGACCAGCCCCGCGATATTTTCCAACGCCCATTTGACCACCCGCCCGTGCAGGGCGCGGCCCCGATCCGCATTGGTGAGAACAGTCACCGCAAAATTCCGTGCCGGGACAAGCAGAAAAGCCGACATCTGTCCCTTCGTTGCGCCCCCGTGGGCGACCGTCTTCACGCCGTCGATCTCGTTGAGCAGCCAGGAAACGCCCACGGCTTTTGTCCCGCTGCCAGCCTCGGCCAGCTCGGACTGCATCAGCGCCATCGACTCCGGTGTGAGCAGCCGCTCCCCGCTTTCCGCCAGCCCGTCGCCCAGATGAAAACGGGCGTAGCGCAACTGATCCTTTACAGTAGAAATCAGCCCGCCCACACAGTTGGCATTGCGGGCCAGCGCCCAGGGCCGGGCCACTTCGGCTCTGGCTTTCTCCGGGTCCTCCGCGTCCAGCACCGTATGGCCGACCGCGCAGCGATGGGTGATGGAATCGGCCGCGCCGAAGAAAGACATCTCCATCCCCAAGGGTTCCAGCACAAGCTGGCGGGCCACATCCTCGTAGGGCTGGCCTGTTACCGCTTCGATCACCCGACCGGCCAGGCCGAAACCGGCATTGTTGTAGGACCAGATTTCGCCCAGGGGGGTCAATTGGGGCAGGTCGGCCATCTGCGCCACATAGCGGGCGAGGGCGTCGTCGCCGTCGCCGGTGTCGTCGAAATAGTCGCCCAGCCAGCCGCCGGTGTGGGTGAAACAGTGGCGCAGCGTCACCCGCTCCGCCACCGATTCGTCGGAGAGGCGCAGTTCGGGCAGATAGCCGCGAATGGGCATGTCCAGACTCAGTTTGCCCGCTTCTACCAGGCGCATGGCAATCGTCGCGGTGATGGTTTTGGTGGTGGAGCCGATCTGAAAGAGGGTGTCGCTGTCTACGGCCAGGGGGTGGTCGACATTTGTGACGCCGAAGCCAGCCGTATATGTCCCGCCGTTGTGGAGAATGCCCACGGCCACGCCGGGCACGTGCCAGCGTTCCATCTCAGCGGTGATGAAAGTTTCCAGTTCAGCAAAAGCAGATGTCGTCATTTTTTTGATCCTCAGACTAATTTTTCCCGCACCACCGCGCTGGCGTAGTCCATCAGCGTCACGACAATCACAATCGCCCAGACCGCAGTGGCCGCGTTGTTCCATTGGAGTTGGTTGATCCAGCGGGAGAGTTCCATACCGATGCCGCCGCCGCCCACAAAGCCGATGATTGTGGACATGCGCACATTGATGTCCCAGTGGTAGACGGTGAAGGAGATATACGGCGGCGTAATCTGGGGCACGACCGCATACCAGACGACTTGCAGCCGGTTAGCGCCGGTGGCGGTGATGGCCTCCAGCGGCCCCAGTTCGATGCTCTCAGCGGCTTCGGAATAGAGTTTGCCCAGGTTGGCGATTGTGCTGACGGTCAGGGCCAGGACTCCGGCAAAGGGGCCAAAGCTGACCCAAATCGCAAAAATCGTGGCCAGAATCAGCGGCTCGATGGAGCGGGTCAGGTTGAAGAATGTGCGGGTGATGATATAGACGGCGTTGCCCAGACCCGTTTTGGGCATAATATTGCGTGCGCCCAGAAAGCTGAGGGGCACAGCCAGAATCGCGGCGAAGGTCGTCGCCATCAGGGCCAGAAAGACCGTCTCGATGATTTTGTTGATGGTGACGCGCAGGGCTTCGCTGGGGGCCAGACCGCCCACTTCCCAGGTGGCCTCGGCCAGGAGTTTGTGATCGCCGGGGTTCTCGGCCAGCAGGGGCGGGATGTCGGTCTCGACGGTAAAATTTCCCCTGGCGTCGGTGGTGAAACGCTCGTCGCGCAGGCGGCCCTGCAAGCCTGTCACCTGCCAATAGAGCCGTCCTTCTGTGTTGGGACGAAAGCCGCTGCCCTGGATTGTCACCGGTTCCCGCGCGTCAAGACAGGTGGAGGAGAGGGCCAAATCCGCATCGCCGCCCACTGGGGCCAGGGCCGGGTCGCCCGTGCAGGGGACGCGCAGGCTGGTCTCCCGGCTTTCGCTCTGCTCGCCCCGTTCAAAGAGAGAAGGCTGCACCAAATCGGTCAGAATCGGGCGGGCTTTGGGCGCGCCCTGAATCAGCGTGCCCAAGTCGATTTGGGTCGCGTTCCAACTCCAAATGTAGAGTGGGATGGCGATGACTATAAGAAAAATGGTTCGTAGGCGACGGTGTTTCATGCGTTTCTTGGCAACGTTTCCGCTAAAATCCAATTGACAACCACATACGCATTCGCTATACTACAGCTATGCCAATACTTACACTTTCACCCCAATTGCACGAACCCCTGGAGCGTCTGGCCGCCGGACAAGACACGACCGTTGAGGAAGTCGTCGAGTCTCTCGTGGCCGATTATCTGCGCCAGCAATGGCACGAAACGCTACTGCGGGAGATGGATCGCTACCGGCTGATGCACCCCCAAATTGTCACCCGATATTACGGACAATTCCTTGGCATACAGGACGGAAAAATTCTTGATACAGATCCGGACGGTGGCGTGCTATACAAACGGCTGCGTCAGAAGTATGGGGACTTGCCCATTCTGATTGTAAGAGTCACAGACACCCCAGAGCAGGAATTCCGAAGCTTACGCCGACATATTGAGTATGACTCGATCTCGGAATAGGAATAAGCCAGCGCCCTACGCACAAAATATATTCAATGACAGCGATAGTCAAGGGTAATGTCAGAGCCGTCGTCCAATAATTCCAACGTAAAAAATATCTCTCTTGCAATTGAAGATACTTCGTCGAATTTGAGGTCGATTTGAGTTTCGGGTGAAGTGCTGTAGTTGTCAACCCATCCCCCAAAATTTATCTTTGGCAACACCACACCGTTGTAGTAATTTGAAATCTCCTCAACCGACAGCGTAGATTTCATCGACTGTTCTGCCCTATACCAACAATTATTGCCGTTGCCCACTTTGCCCAGTGTTGCCCGTCTCTCGATAACAACTGTTTCAGCAGGCAATGGATAATTGTAAAGATTGCTGGCAAATGTCGCTAACCGCTGATTGTTCAGATGCACAGGCAGCCACACACTGAGACTGCATATAATCATCGGAACGATACCGAGAAGAAATAGAGTGACAAACCGCTTGGCGGCTGTCTCCTTCCTGTCTTCGCTCGATTGTTGCGACCGGAGATATAGTAATCGTCGTCCGTGTACTTTTGCAGTCGGTCCATCATCTCGCAATCTCATCACCCCTGTTTACACCACTCGCTTCCGCACTTCGCTGCTCAGAAAGTCCAGCACCGTCACCACCACTGCGATTGCCCAGATGGCCGCGCCAGCAGCCCGGAAATCGGTCAGGCGAATCCACTGCTGGAGCAGAAAACCGATGCCACCGCCGCCCACAAAACCGATGATTGTGGACATACGCACGTTGATGTCCCAGCGGTAGACGGTGAAGGCAATGAAAGGCGGCCAGACTTGCGGCAACACGCCGTACCAGATGACCTGCAAACGGTTGGCTCCCGTGGCGGTGATGGCCTCAATCGGTCCCGGCTCGATACTCTCGATGGCCTCGGAATAGAGTTTGCCCAGCGCGGCGATAGAGTGGACGGTCAACGCCAGCACCCCGGCGAAAGGCCCCAGCCCCACCCAGACCACAAAGACAATCGCCATAATTAGCGGCTCGACCGCACGCAAAATATTCAGTAGTGTGCGTATCAGATAATAGACAGCCTGGGTGGCGGGGTTGACCCGCATGAGGTTGCGGGCAGCGAAGAAGCTGACCAGTACGGCCAGAATCGCGCCCAGTGTCGTCGCCATCAGCGCCTGGGCAATCGTCTCGCCCATACGCCCGATGACCAGCCAACTCGTTTCGCTGAGACGCAGAGGGCCGACGGCAGTCACATAGCGAGCCTCCAACCGCTGGGTCTGAGGCTCAGTGTTGGTGACCGCAGGCATTATCGCTTCCACAACAAATGCGCCCGTTGCGTCGGCTTCAAATGTGAGCAGACCTTCCGTGCCCCGCATCCGCGCCCGATTGCCGATGGCGTTCTGAAACCAGATTTCGCCCTCCGCGTTGGCGGGGAAGTCGGAACCGGTGATTGTCACCGTTTCACCGGGTGCAGCACAGGCCGCGCTCAGGCTGATGGATGGGCCACTTGCCGGAGAAGCAGCCCCAGCGGGCGAGGGGCTGCACGGGATTTCGATGGCCGCGGGGATGGCGTTGTAGTCGATCTGCCGGTCAAAATAGCTGGGCTGCACCAGGCCGGTAACAAATGGCACCACTTTGGGCGCGCTGGTGATAACCCGGCTCACATCGATCTGCGTCACCTGCCAGCCGATGGCATAGACCAGCAGGGCCGCGCTGAGGATCAGCCGTGCCGTGCCGGGATTGCGGCCCTGGGCATAGAGCCGGGCTTCCCAGGCCTGCCAGAGCCAGAAGGGCAGCCCCAACGGGGCCAGCATCCACAGATTCAGCCAGCCCAGCAGACCGAGCAGCAGCGCCGCGGTGAGCAAAATGAAGACGCCTCGCTCCCGCCGCCCGACATACGCCTGGCCAGAGCCGGGCACAATCAGCGAAAGGAGGGTTGCCAGGGTGGGGCTATGGGATTGGGTGGGGAGCGTATTGGCCTGGGACATTTGAATTTTGTCTAAAAGAAGTGACCAGTGAGCAGTCATCGGTGGGTCGGCGGCGCAACTGGTAACCGTTCACTGGTCACAGATAACTGCTCACTCAGGGGCAGCAGCCTTCCGGGAAGCGGCCACATAATTAGGGAGTACGAAGCAGGTTTGGCCGCTTCCCGGAAGGTCGAAATCGATGACTTGTTTGAACGCCAATCCTCAGCGAATCTCCACCTCAACCGCCTCTTCGCCGTAAATCTCCCGGAAACGGGCGTCGTCGATTTCCAGCGGGCCGCCGTCGAAGACAATTATCCCATCTTTCAGGGCGATGATGCGGGTGGCGTAGGTGCGGGCCAGGCTGAGAAAGTGCAGGCTGCACAGGACCGTCACGCCCATCTCCCGGTTTAGCTGCTCGATGTACTTCATCACCGAATGGGAGGTGGCCGGGTCCAGGCTGGCCACCGGCTCGTCGGCCAGGAGGAGTTTGGGGTCCTGCATCAACGCGCGGGCAATGCCCACCCGCTGCTGCTGGCCGCCCGAAAGCTCGTCGGCCCGGTTGTCGGCTTTGTTGGCGATCCCGACCAACTCCAGATTCGCTATCGCCCGCGCTCTGTCTTCCTTCGACCAGCGGCCCAGAATGCTGCGCGCCGCAGAGACGTAGCCCAGCCGCCCGCTCAGCACATTTGTCATCACCGGCATCCGCTTTACCAGATTGAAGTGCTGGAAGATCATCCCGATCTGGCGGCGGATGCGGCGCAGTTCGCCGGGCGCAGCCGCGGTTACGTCCTGGCCGTTCCAGAGCACCTGGCCGCTGGTCGGCTCGATCAGCCGGTTGATGCAGCGCAGAAGGGTAGACTTCCCCGAACCGGAGAGGCCGATGACGACCAGAAACTCCCCCTCCTGAACGGAAAAAGAGATGTCATCCAGGGCGCGGGTTCCGTCGTCGTAGATTTTGGTGAGATTTTTGATTTGGAGCATAGGAGGTATTGGGTATTGGATATTGGGTATTGGCAGAAGCCGTGTCGCGGTCTACCTGTCAATACCCAATATCCAATATCGTCTGTTTACTGCGCCAGGTCTTCGATGCTGATGCCAGCCGCGTCCAACTGGGCGCGGAATCCGTCGTAGAAGGAGTCGTCGGCTGCTTCCAGCCCGCTGATGGAGTAGACGGTATTGAGCGCTTCCTGGCCTGCCTCAGTCTGGGCGATCTCCAGCAGCGCTGCCACAATCTGATCCACCATCGCCTGGTCCAGATTCGCAGCGAAGCTCACGCCGTCGTTGGGGATGGGGGGCGATTCGGCGATGACCACAACTTTCGTCATAATGTCGGGCAGGTCGGCCTCGACGGAAGTACGCGCGTCCACAAAAGTGGCGCCGCCATCACATTCGCCGTTGTAGACTGCGATTGCCACATTGTTGTGGGAACCAGCCTCGACAGTCTTGGCAAAGTCTGTGTCCGGGTTCACCCCCGCGGCCTGCAATTCCACACGGGGAATGATGTAGCCGGAGGTGGAGAGGGGATCGACCCAGCAAAATGTCTTGCCCTTCAGGTCGGCCAGTGCTGCGATGCCGCTGTCGGCCTGGGTGATGATCTGGCCTTTGTAGGAGGTGCTGCCAAAACGGGAGGTGGCAATGCGGGCTTCCACCCCATATTTTTCGTGGGCCAGCAGATAGGCGAAGGTGTTGAGCCAGCCGATGTGCGCGTTGCCCGCGCCCATCGCTTCCACCACTGCCGCGTAGGATGTGGCGACGTTGGAATCGATGACCAGACCGGTCGCTTCTTCCAGCATTGTTTCGATGGCTTCGCCGCCAGCGATAATCTCCTGGGTGTCACCGGAAGGGACAAAGGACATCACCAGCGGATTGTCCGCCGTGCCCAGTGCGGGGCCAGCCGCAGCCGGTGCCGCTTCAGAGCCTTCCACCTGGGGTGGGGGCGGCGCGGCACAGCCTGCCACTATCAGCAGCAGAACAGCGAGAAAGGTCAGTAGAGCAATGCGCTTCATTGAGTCTTCTCCTTTGGAACTTTGGGTGGATTGTGAAAAAAACGGTACAGTTTGCGTGGAACAATAGCGTGCTGGCACTGGGGAATTCGGCCCGATGGGAGTATCATAACATCAGATTATCAGATTGAGCAATTGGAATTGGAGAGGCAAAGGATGTCAAAACAGCTCATCTGTGTGGCCGGTCTGCCCGGCTGTGGGAAATCGGTCGTGGCCCGGCTTCTGACAGAGCGGTTGGACGGCCTGCTTCTGCGCACAGACGCCATCCGCAAGGCGCTTTTCGCCGTGCCCGATTATAGCGATGAGGAGACCATCCACACCTACGCCGAGTTCTATCGCCGGGCCGAGGAGGGGCTGGCCGGGGGCCGGATTGTGGTGATGGATGCCACCTTCTATTCCCGGGCCAGCCGGGAAGAAGCGGCAGCCATCGCCCGACGGACGGGTGCTCCTATGCGGGTGCTGCTTGTCACCGCGCCGGAGGAGATCGTGCGGGAGCGCATTGCCCAACGCACGAATGACATCTCCGATGCGGATTTTCGGGTCTATTTGGAAATGAAGGCGCTCTTCGAGCCGCTGACAGAGGCCGAGACACATACAGTCATCGACAATCGGGGGGGCATACAGGAACTGATTGCGCAGGTCGAGCCGTATTGGGAAACAACCGATCCCGGCTGAATTCTGTGAAACCGATAAACAATTTGAGACCAGCCAGTGTTGCACAGCTTACCCGCCGGGAAGAATCCGGGGATAATTCTGGGGATGGTTTGGGAGAATCGGGGAAAAATTTGGTAAACACGATGGCAATTTTTGTTGCGAAAAAATGGTTATTTGTGCTCAAAAAGATGTTTTCTTAAATTTTTCACGAGATTTATCCCGCAACTCTGGGGATAAAACGGCTATTTTGGGGATAAACCCACTATCTCAGCTAGATATTGTGTCGAACATTTGTTTCGGTCTGGCCAGATAGCCAAAAATTGTGCCAATTCTCCCCGTTGGATGATTGGCGATTTCCCACTTCTTTGCTACACTGTACGGTACTGAACCGCATATAGCAACCCGCACGGGTCACCGAAACAGACGATCTGCCAGAACCAGGCATACGGGCATAAGTATCTTTAGGGACCAACGATTTCTTCACCCTTCCTCGCCCAAGTGCCAGCAGATCTGTACCGGCCACCTCATCGCAACGGTTCACCCCGGATGCCATTGGCAGCCATCGCAAGAACTATAGGAATGAATTAAATCCACGATAGTTTCGTGGGTCTCTTTGTTGTCTGCCCAAATTCAAGCAAGGAAAATGGGAGGAGGACCGTTGGCACAGACACCGTTCTCGCCGCGTCGAAACGATTTGCAACTGAAACCAATGCCCAACGGCTATGGCTATCAGGAGGAACCTGATGTAGAGACATCGGGCGAAGAAACCGAGGGCGTTGATCTGAGCGAGTGGGTCAGCGAGACGGGCGCGTTGGCCGAGAATGACGACGCGCGTCCTGTTCAGCGTGGCAACAGTCAGACTGATTCCCAGCGGCGTGCGGTGGAGGTCTGGCAGATGGCCCTGAATGAGCTGGCGCTCTCTATGCCTGCCCCCACCTTTGAAACTTGGGTGCGGGACACATCTGTAATGGGCTATGAAGATGGGGAATTTGTCATCGGTGTGCCCCACGCCTATGCCCGGGATTGGCTGCAAAACCGGCTGCGTCCCCAGATCAAGCGCATACTGGGCCGCCTCTTGCAGCGCTCCGTCGAAGTGACTTTCCGTGTGCGCCCCCGGCCCCTGGCCGATCCGGATATGGGCGAAACACCTCCGCTTTATCAGGAGCTGGAGAATGCTGAGAAGCAGCCAGCACCGCGCCTCGCCCCACGGGATGTGGACGAGTCAGCGCATGCGCCTACACCAAACCGCCGGGAAGATAATGCAGCCCCGGCCTCCTCTGCGCCCCGGGAGCGCTTTGCCGAGCGAGAATCTATGCCATACGATGCGATACCCGGTCCTGATCATTCGTCGCCAGCTCAGGGATTTTCGCGCAATGGCAACCGCCAGCCCGCGGCCTATGCTTCCCCGCGCACCGAGATGCAGGGCACACCCCTCAACGCCCACTATACCTTTTCGTCGTTTATTGTGGGCAGCCACAACCGCCTGGCCCACGCGGCCGCGCTTTCGGTGGCCGAGCAGCCGGGCTATCGATTCAACCCGCTCTTTGTCTATGGCGGTGTTGGGCTGGGCAAGACCCACCTGCTCCACGCCATCGGCCACCAGATGTTGGAGCGGGGACTGCGTGTGCTCTACTGTTCTTCCGAGCAGTTCACAAATGAGCTGATCAGCGGAATTCGCAGCCAGAGTACCGAGGAGTTCCGCAACAAATACCGGCAGGTGGATCTGCTGCTCATCGATGACATTCAGTTCATCGGCGGCAAAGAGAGTACCCAGGAAGAGTTCTTCCACACCTTCAACCATCTGCACGCGGCCAACCGCCAGGTGGTCATCAGCAGTGACCGTCCGCCCAAAGAGATCGCCACGCTGGAAGCCCGTCTGCGCAGCCGCTTTGAGGGCGGGCTGCAAGCCGACATCTCTGTGCCAGACCTGGAAACCCGTGTGGCGATTCTCCAATCCAAAGCCCTGACAATGGGTGTGCGGGTGACGCAGGATGTGCTGATGCTGGTGGCAGAGCGGGTAGAGAGCAACATTCGGGAGTTGGAAGGTGCGCTCAACCGGCTGATTGTCCAGTCGCCACTCTATCACGACACCCTGGACCGCAAGATTGCTGAGGAGATTCTCAACGATCTGATGCCCCAGCGACGGCCCCGGGAGGCAAGCAGTGTCATTCAATTGGTGGCCGCCCATTTCAATCTGAGCGTGGATGAACTGCTGGGCCGGGGTCGCACCAAAGAGGTCGCCTTTGCCCGCCAGGTTGCCATGTATCTGCTGCGCGAAGAAAATGGGCTTTCGCTGCCCGGCATCGGTGATCAGTTGGGCGGGCGGGATCACAGCACAGTCCGCTACGGGGTGGAAAAGGTGAGCGCTGATATGGAAACCGACGAGACCACCCGCCGCCACGTGATTGCCCTGCGTGAAAAGATATACGCCCCGCCCGGCGCGGTATAGCAGCGGGGAGTGGGAATGCGGCTTTGCATTATCCACTTATCTACAGTAAACTGTTGTGAAGGATTTGTAGACCAGTCTACGACTTTTGACCATTGGAGAATTCCATGGCCAAGGATGGCCGCCAAAAAGCTCTTGAAACTACCCTTGCCACGCTGAATAAGCGTTTTGGCGATGGGATTATTATGAAACTGGGTGAATCCCATCGTTTGGACGTCAAGTCCATTCCCACGGGAAGCCTGAGTTTGGATATCGCCCTGGGCGTGGGTGGCATACCCCGCGGGCGGATAGCAGAAATCTATGGACCGGAAAGTTCGGGCAAGACGACTGTTTGCCTGCACATCATCGCCGAAGCCCAGCGAATGGGTGGTTTTTGTAGCTTTGTGGATGTGGAGCACGCGCTCGACCCGGCCTATGCCCGCAAGATTGGCGTGGATGTGGACAATCTCTACGTCAGCCAGCCGGACACCGCCGAACAGGCGCTGGAGATCACCGAAGCCCTTGTCCGCTCCGGCACAATGGATGTGGTGGTGCTGGACAGTGTGGCCGCGCTGGTGCCCCGGGCCGAGATCGAAGGCGAAATGGGCGACAGCCACATGGGCTTGCAGGCCCGGCTGATGAGCCAGGCTCTGCGCAAATTGGTGGGCGCGGTCAAGACCAGCGGAACCAGTTTGATCTTTACCAACCAGCTACGCCAGAAGATCGGTGTGATGTTTGGCAACCCGGAGACCACTTCCGGCGGGCTGGCCCTGAAATTCTACGCCAGCGTCCGTCTGGACATCCGGCGCATTCAGTCCATCAAACAGGGCACGGATGTGATTGGCAACCGCACCCGGGTGACTGTGCGCAAGAACAAAGTGGCCCCGCCCTTCAAAGTGGCCGAGTTCGACATTATGTACAACGAGGGCATCAGCAAGACCGGCGATCTCATCGATTTGGGTGTCGAGTACGATGTGATAGACAAGCGGGGCGCGTTTTACAGTTTCAGCGACACCCGGCTGGGTCAGGGCCGAGAGAACGCCAAGACATTCCTGCGCGAAAATCAGGAGATGGTTGACACCATCGATAGAATCATTCGAGAACGAGTCGGGCTGGTTGATCCAGCTGTATTGGCCGAGGCCGCTTAAGCCCAATAGAAGACGATCAAAAACCGAGTTTTTGAGACCGGATCAGGCCTGAGCATCCTGGCGATCTGCACGAAAAACTCGGTTTTTTCGGTAGGCCCATTGGCCCAATAGCCAGAAATATCCCAATCAGACCTGTAACAATTGCGGAAAGGGACGACTTGGGCGCTGCACAGGCAGCCACAGCAAGAAACGAATTTTGTCACAGTATTCCCATTTGAAACCGATTGTTCGATAGAACAACCTGAAGAATACGAGTCCATACCGATTCATTGTACGTCTTTATCGGAGTTTTATCCGCCGAATCTGTCTATTACAATCCAGCCAAAGCGGGTCTTCCGATTTGCCTCCATCCCAGGGGTCTCGTAATAGCCTGGGTATCGGGGCAATCGCTGGATCGGTTTGATCGATAAACGAATCTACTTGGGTTTAAAGAAACGAACATCGGAGCCTGAACAGACCAGAAGATTGGACTGTTCACGAATATGGCAGTCTGTTTTCGCAACCTGTAAACAGGGCGCGCAGGCTTGTCGAAGATTCGCTGGAAGATTCTTCCAGGCGCAGGCAGAGTCACGGGAACGCTGGGGCATTGGGCCACAGCGTTTTTTGTTGTATACGGCTCTTTGAGAAACGATTGAATGTATGGCCGGACAGATCACTTCCCTGCAACGGCAGAAACGCAATCCCGAACGGGTCAACGTCTATCTCGACGGAGCCTACGCCTTTGCGCTGCCCGCGCTGGAAGCTGTCAAATTGCGGCGGGAGCAACACCTGAGCGATCCGGAGATCGAGGCCCTGAAAACCCTCGACTTGCGGGCCAAAGCCTATGACAAGGCAGTGGGTTTTCTGGCGGTCCGCCCCCGCAGTGTGGATGAGGTACGCCAGCGCCTGCGTCGCTATCGCAGTCGGCAGAAGGAGAGTCTGGCCGAAGTCCACATCGAGTGGGTGCTCGACAAACTGCTCGAACAGGGCTATCTGAACGACGACGAATTCGCCCGCTATTGGGTGGAGCAGCGCAATCAGTTCAAGCCGATTTCGCCCCGTGCTTTGCGCTTTGAACTGCGCCGCAAGGGGATTGCCGACCAGATCATCGAGCCAATCATCGAGGGTTCGACCGACGCCGAGTCAGCCGCAGCCCAGGCCGCCCGCAAACAGAGCTGGCGCTGGCGTGGGCTGGACGAGGCGAGCTTCCGCAAGAAGATGGCCGCATTTTTACAACGGCGAGGCTTCTCCTGGGGAGTGGTGCGGGACGTACTGGATGCCTCCTGGCAGGAGATACAGGAGTCGGAAGAAAGTTAACAGAAGCAATTATCCACATCATAGACCAGGCGCGCTGGGCACGTGGCGGCAAAGATACTCTCTGGAACCAGATGTCTTTGCCGACACAGAATCCGGTCGTTGCCCCAGTCATGTGATATGAATCAATACATTTTAGGCAGTATATTTTGTGAAGTTTTCTACGTAAACTGCGAATGACGAATCGAGGAACCGGAAATGGACATATTGCTGACGATAATTTCGATTATCGCCGCCGCACTAATCGGTGCGGCCATTGCCGGTTATGTAGCGTTCAAGCGAGGGAATGAAAGAGGCGGTCAGGCAGAGCGGGAACGCCAGCAGTTGGCGGGCCAGAGCATCGAACAGCAGGCAGCCAAAATTTTGGCCGAGGCTGAATCTGAGGCCAGGCGCAAGGAATTGCACCTGAAAGACGAAGAGGTTCGACTGCGCAACGAAATGGACGCCGAGATGAATCGGCGTCGGCAATCCCTGGAAAGCACTGAACAACGGCTACAAAACCGGCAAGAACAGTTGGACAAACGTATCGATCAGATCGATGGCCGAGAGAAGAAGGTCAACCAGAAAGAGAGCCGCCTGGCCCAGCAGGCAGCGGATTTGGAGAAGGCCGAGCAGCAACGAGATGAAGAGTTGCAGCGGGTGGCTCGTATGACGGAAGAGGAAGCCCGGGCGCTTCTCTTGCAGGAGGTGGAGAAGAAGAGCCGCCAGGAGATGGCACGAACCATCCGCGAGGTGGAAGCCCAAACGATTGAGACTGCCGAGAAACGGGCACGCGAGATCGTCACTGTGGCCGTGGAGCGGATCGCCAGCGATCACGTGACCGAATATGCGGTCAGTACAGTCAGTCTTCCTTCGGACGAGATGAAGGGGCGCATTATCGGTCGCCAGGGCCGCAACATTCGGGCCATCGAACAGGTGACCGGTGTGGACCTGGTGGTGGACGACACACCCGAAGCGATTCTGATCAGTTGCTACGACCCGGTACGCCGGGAAGTGGCCCGCATCGCCCTGACCAAACTGGTGGCGGATGGACGGATTCATCCGGCCCGTATCGAGAAGGAAGTGGAAAAGGCCCAGCAGGAAGTCGAGCAGCTTATTCAGGAGGCCGGTGAACAGGCGCTGATCGAGACCAACAACCAGGGCCTGCACCGGGAAATCCAGCGGCTTCTGGGCCGCCTGAAGTATCGAACCAGCTACGGCCAGAACCAGTACTACCACGCCATCGAGACATCCCATCTGGCCGCGGTGATTGCCAGCGAACTCCACGCGGATGTGAAGATCGCGCGGATGGGTGGTCTGCTCCACGACATCGGCAAAGCTGTCACCCACGAGATCGACGGTCCCCACGCTATTGTGGGCGCAGAGATTGCCAAGCGATATGGGGTCAACCCCCGGGTCATCAACTGCATCGCCAGCCATCACGGCGAAGTGGAGCCGGAGAGCATCGAGGCGGTCATTGTGGCCGCGGCGGATGCCATCAGCGGCGCCCGACCCGGTGCCCGCCGCGAGAGTCTGGAAGCCTACATCAAACGGGTCACCGCCCTGGAAGACATCGGCAACAGCTTCCAAGGCGTCAGCCAGACCTTCGCCATCCAGGCCGGTCGGGAAGTGCGGGTCATCGTGCGCCCGGACGATCTGGACGATCTCCAGGTGATCGAATTGAGCAAGAACATTGCCAAGAAGATCGAAGACAATCTGGAATATCCGGGGCAGATTCGGGTGACGGTCATTCGAGAAACCCGCTCGGTGGCACACGCAAAGTAGCGGTGTGTCGGGTGTCGAGTGTCAGGTGTCACCCGCTTCGCAAAACAGATGAGGTAATGAAAAGAGCGGCTCCAGAGATATGAATTCTCTGGAGCCGCTCTTTTTTATCTGTTTTGTATTGGTCAGCGACATCTCGAAGTATTGATTTTCAATGCAAAGCAGCAAAGGAGCAGAGACGCAAAGCTAATCTCTGCGTCTCCCTGTCTCTGCGACTCTGCGTTAAAGCTCAATATCTTCCTGACCAGCACATTTTTTATCTGTTTCGACAGGTGTGATATTACCTGCCACCTGTCACCTGCCACTTCCTCCCCTACTCCTTGCCTTTTCGACGCGAACGCCGACGGTTGCGTCGGGGCCTGGGCTTGTCGCTGCCGGACTTCTCTTCGTTTGCCTTTGTCTCAGCCTGTCGCTCGGCGCGGATGCGCTCGTTGTCCTCTTCTGCCCCAGCCCGACGCTTGACGGTACAACCGCCACAGCTTCCGCAGCTACCCCCGCTCTTTTTGCCGCCTATCAGTTCGTCCACCAGAAATTCGGCCATCACATTGTTTTGCAGATAGACAGTGACCGATTCCTTCAACGGGTGGAGGTGTCGCACCCGCCCCGTGCCCTGGGGGGTAACCACCTCCGAGCCGAGTTTGGGCATCTTTTTGTTGGCCTCTTTGTAGACCGGGTCTTCGTAGGAGAGGCAGCAGAGCAGTCGGCCGCAGACACCGCTGATCTCATCCGGGTTCAGGGGGAGCTGCTGGTTCTTCGCCATGCGGATGCTGACCGGGGCAAACTCCCGCAACCAACTGGTGCAGCAGAGTTGGCGGCCACATTTGCCAACCCCGTCGAGTATCTTCGCTTCGTCCCGAACCCCAATCTGACGCATCTCGATACGAGTCTGGATGACCCGAGCCAGTTCGCGCACCAGCGCGCGAAAGTCGATACGATTCTCCGCGGCAAAGAAGACCGTCAGTCGCCCGCCATCGAAGTTGTACTCGCAGCGCACCACTTTCATGTTGAGATTGTGCTCGGCAGCCTTCTCCCGGCAGACGGCCAGCGCTTCCTGCTCCTTCTGCCGCCATTTGTCCTGTTCCAGCATATCCCAGGGCGTGGCCTGGCGGACCACCTGTTTCATCTCGCCGACTACATCCTCATTGGGCACGCTGTGGGGTGGCTGGACGATCTGTACCAGTTCCTGCCCCTTGGCCGTGTCCACAATCACATAATCATTGGGCATCAGATTGAGCAGAGGGCCAGGATCGAAATAGTAGATTTTTGTGACTGGCTTAAACGCAGCCCCGATAACGGTTTGCATGGAATACTCCTGGGTAACGACCAGCGGGGCCATCTGGGAAAATCAGCGGCTCACCGACGGTCGTGGAAGTTGTAGTAGTAGCACGTCGAGGGCCAGGGTCGTGTTGACTGTGTGGTGCAGATAGCCTTCGATTCGGCTCAGTGTGTGCAGAAAGGCTTGGACATCGACGGGCACAAAACTCTGGGCGTCCCGTTCAATCTCGGCCTGGTGATCGATATTATTGCAGGCGTCCAGACAGCCCGCCTGGGCCAGCAGAACGTCACGCCACCAGCCGGTCCACAGGGCCAGCAGGCCAAAGAGACGTTCGTTCTGTCGGCTGCTGGAAAGGGATTGGGAAAAGGCCAGTCGCTCTACCCGGCTGGCACGGGACAATTGCCAGAGGGTGTGCAAATCTTCCTGGCGCTGTTCCAGCCCCCCTTTGCTCTGCAATTGGGCCATTGCCCAGCCCATCCGCCCGTTCGAGAGCCGGGCCAGCAGATCGGCCTCCGCGTGGCTGGCTGCGCCCTGGCTTTCCAGTGTATGGGCAATCAGTTCGATCGGGAGCGGGCGCAGTTCCAACACTTGGCAACGGCTGACAATTGTGGGCAACAGCTCGGCCCGGTCGTTGGCTGTCAGGCACAGAACCACGTGGGTGGGCGCTTCTTCCAGTGTTTTCAGCAGCTTATTGGCAAATGTATCGTTGGCCTGGTGCGCATCCTGAATCAGGATAAATTTGTACTGTCCCTCCACAGGCCGCAACATCGCATCCCGCACAATGGCTGTGGCCGCTTCGCCCCGTAGCAGCCCGTTCGCCCGGTCCACTGCGCCATCTTTGTCCGTGGGCTGGATCAGCCAAAAATCGGGATGGCCGTTCTTTGCCATCAACTGGCAGGATCGACAGTGCCCACAAGGCCGCGCATCCGGGTCGGTGCAGAGCAGCGCGGTGCCAAAGGCATAGGCCAGCGTCGATTTGCCGATCTGGGGTGGCCCCAGAAAAAGATAGGCGTGGCGCGGACCGCTACCGCCGCTTTGGACCAGCGGTCGGAGCAGATCGACAGCCCATCGATGGCCCACTACCGGCCAATCCCCTGCGTTTGCACCCTGCATCGGGTCATCCCTCGAAAAGGTGTGGGTAGAGAAAAATTGTAACACAGAGGATGACCTGCTGCCAACCCGGCTTGAAAGGGGGGTGCAATTCAGATTTGGGGCGAAGTGGAATCGTCTGTGCCGCCCGGTGCTAAAGACACCGGGCTACCGAGCTACGCCCCCTGAACGGGGCTTTCGGAGGAACAGACAAACCGTTTCTAAGCCGGATTTATCCGGCGTCGCTCAATAGCTCCGGGTCTTTAGCCCGGTGCGGTCGTCGCAAACCTACCCCTGCCCCCAACTTGAATTGCACCCTGAAAGGGCGTGCATTCCATCGGCCACCGCAGGCTGAACCGCAGGACACCAACTGTGCTATAATCAATGGCGCAGTACCGACCGGGACCGCTCAATTTTCCCGCCTACTGCGGCCTGAATCCTTCGACAGGACACCTCGCATGTCTTTATTTCTTTGCCAACAGACGGATAAAATCAGAATCGGCCTGCTGACGCTTTTTATTGTGCTGCTGCTCAACGGCTGTCAAAACGGGCAGGCGTCAACCAATCAACCGGAACAAGCTCCTGCCGACCAGCTTCCGGCCAGCAGCCAACCCGTCACCGACGGTAACAGCGCGCCACAGCCCCCCGGAAACGAAGCCCCGCTGACTCTCTGGGTTCCCCCGTTTTTCTCTATCAGCACGACAAACCGGGCCGATGCTGTCCTGGCCGCGGCTCTGGCTGAATTTGCGCCGACCGATTCGGGATTATCCGTGGCCGTTGTGCCCAAAGCCGAGCGGGGAACCGCGGGGCTGCTCGCTTATCTGTTGACCGCTCAACAGGCCGCGCCCGCTGTGTTGCCCGATATTGTGCTGATCAACAGCTACGATCTCCCCCGGGTGGTCAGTGCGGGTATTGTGCCCCCCCTCTCGGAAGAAGAGAGCAGCGCCTTTACGGGCATTCCTCCTGCGCTGCTGGTCAGCGCCGAAGTGGATGGTTTGCGCTATGGCCTACCGTTCGTCGCCAATCTGGAGCATCTGGTCTATCAAAAGGCGCTGCTGCCAGTTCCCCCTGCCCGATTGACCGACATTCTGGCACAGGACCAGCGGCTGCTTTTTGCCGGCGGGGCTGTGGATGAATATTCCCTGAGCTTTGCCTGGACCCTCTATTTGATGGGCGGAGGCGGCGTAGACGAACAGCTTCGTTTGACCAGTCCCCAGGCAATGGGGGCGGCCTTTGACTTTCTGCGTACAGGCCGGGAAATGGGGCTGATCCCGGACACGACCCTCACCCTCTCCAGCGCCCAGGCTGTGTGGACATTCTTTGCCAATGGGGATGCGGAGATGGCGGTGGTTCCTGCCAATCTCTACTACAACCAGCAGGGGGAAGTGGGCGAAACCGGCTTTGCTCCGCTGCCCAGTTTGGACGGCCAGCCTCGCTCGGTCATCACCACATGGAGTTTTGCCGTTGTCACCCAAATACCCGAGCGCAGGCAGCAGGCTTTGCGGCTGTTGCAACAGCTATTCGAACCCCAACTTCACGGCGAATGGAGCTGGTCGGCCCGCCAGTTGCCCACCCAGCCAGATGCCCTGGCCTATTGGGACACCGGCAATCCCTACACACTTTTCTTGCAGGGAATGCTCGCTAACAGCGTACCCGTTCCCAATCCCCGTGTAATCGAGGAATTGACCCGTGCCGTGCAGCAGGCCCAGAAGATGCTTTTGGCCGGCGAAATTTCGACACAGGAAGCGCTGGATTCCCTGCCTTTCCGCCCCTGACAGATTTCTGTGGAAATAAAAAGAGGGGCAATGCGAATTTCTTCGCACTACCCCTCTTAGAAGTTCGACTTTTTAGAAAAAGTCGAACTTCTGATGTTACTTGACCGCGACGGTCGCGCCTTCGGCTTCCAACTGGCCTTTGACGTCCGCAGCTACTTCTTTGGTCACGGCGGTGACGATCGTGGCCGGGGCGCTTTCGACCAATTCCTTGGCCTCTTTCAGGCCCAGGCTGGTCACGGCGCGCACTGCCTTAATGACATTGATCTTCTTCTCGCCGACGCTCTGCAGAACCACGTCGAACTCAGTCTGCTCTTCGGCCTCTTCCTCTGCCGCGGCGGCGGCAACACCGGCCACGGCCACAGATGCGGCGGCGCTGACGCCCCAGGCCTCTTCCAGCATCTTGACCAGCGATGCGGCCTCGAGCAGGGTCAGGCCGTCCAGTTGTTCCTTGATTGCATTCAAATCTGCCATGGTTTTGATTCCTCCAGAATCATTCGTATCTGATTTCTCATCCAAAACTGCTCTCAACCGAAAGCAGTGTAGTATCCACACGAAAAAGAGCTACCAGCCCAAAACCTGCGACTGACAGCGGGTTCTATGCAGCTTCCTTGTCCGACTGTGCTTTGAGCACACGGGCCAGACTGGCGCCCGGCTCGTTGATTGTGCGCACAAGCTGGCTGGCCGGCGCAATAATCGTGGCAAGCAGCTTGGAGAGCATTTCCTCACGGGTGGGCAGATCGGCCAACGATTCAGCCTGGGCAACATTGAGAACGTCGTTGTCCAACACAGCGCCGGTAATACGCACTACATCGGTTTCTGCCTTGATCCAGTCCTTCAATGTTTTGACACCGGTACCGATGTCTTCGCCCAGGAAGGCGACGGCAGTCGAACCATCGGTGACATTGCTCAGGTCCAGGTCGCGTCCGTTCTGCTTCAGGGCCAGGTCCAACAGCGTCTTTTTGGTGACGATGTAGGTTGTGCCGGTCGTGCGCAGTTTGTCGCGCAGGCCATTGATCTTGCTGACTTTCGCTCCCCGATAATCGGTAAAGACAAGAGCCGTAGATTTCTGAATCTGCTCCGAGTAGAGCGCTACCAGTTCCTCTTTCTTCTGACGAGTAATTGCCAAGTGACTTTCCTCCTTTCGCAGGATTTTGTGACCGCAGGGTTTAAGCCCGCAGTGGTCGGGCAAACAAAACGCCCCTGTGCAAAAGACACAGAGGCGTGATGGGCAACATTGGAAAACGCCGGGCGTTTTTCAGTGAGCACCGTGACGATCTGGCCTCGGCAGGCAGCGAATTTCTTCGCAATTGAGCGCCAGTGGCTGGCGCACCTGCTGTCTTTAGCACTGACAGTACAGTGTAGCTATTCGGTTGAACCGACAATCTATCATACCTGCATTTCTGGCTTAGAGCAAATCTTCAACCAGTAGCGCAGCAAGAAATTCTATTCGGAGGTCAGGGCAGAGGCCGCACTCACGTCCAATTTGACGCCTGGCCCCATTGTGCTGGTCAGGGTCACTTTGCTCAGGTAGGTGGACTTGAGAGCCGCTGGCTTGGCTGCAATTACAGCTTCCATAAAGGCAGTCAGGTTGCCCATAATCTTTTCTTCGCTAAAGCTAGCCTTGCCCAGAGGGGCGTGGATGTTGCTGGTCTTGTCCACACGGAACTCGACACGGCCCAGGCGGGTCTCTTCAATCACCCGGCCCAGATCGTCGGCCTGGACAATTGTACCGGCCTTGGGGCTGGGCATCAGACCCCGGGGGCCAAGCACACGACCCAAACGGCCCACCACCCGCATCATATCCGGTGTAGCCAGCACAACATCAAAATCCAGCCAGCCGCCCTGAATTTTGTTGGCCAGGTCATCGCCGCCCACATAATCAGCACCGGCTGCGGTTGCATTCGCCTGCCCATCAGGACCGGCGAAGACAAGAATGCGCACTTCCCGGCCTGTGCCGTTGGGCAGAGTGACAACACCACGCACCTGCTGTTCCGCATGTCGGGGATCAACTGTCGTGTTCAAGTGGACTTCAATCGTCTCATCAAATTTGGCATTGGCACCTTTTTTGACCAATGCAACTGCTTCGGCAGGGGAATGCAATGTGTCGCGATCCACACCTGCACGAAGAGCCGTATACCGCTTGCCATGACGTCCCATAAAATTAATCTCCTTGTGGTGCAAACGGGGTGGTAGCCCCTCCCACACTAAAAGTAATGAAAAGGGGTTCGACTTTTCGGAAGAAATCGAACTTCTTTAGTCACAAAATCGTCAATCGACGACGGTCACACCCATGCTGCGGGCCGTGCCTTCGATCATCAGCATTGCGCTGTCCATAGGGATATCGCCCAAGTCCTTCAGCTTGATCTCAGCGATTTCCCGTACCTGCTGACGGGTGATCTTGCCGACTTTGGTCTTGTTCGGCTCTGAGCTGCCCTTTGCAACGCCAGCAGCTTTTTTGATCAGATCACCAGCCGGGGAGGTCTTTGTCACAAAATTGAACGACCCATCCTGGAAAATGGTGATATCTACAGGAATGACCTGACCGATCTGGGCCTGGGTTCGTGCATTGTACTCTTTGCAGAAGCCCATGATGTTGACACCATGAGGGCCAAGGGCGGTACCCACAGGCGGGGCAGGATTGGCCTTGCCAGCCGGAAGCTGCAACTTAACAACTGCCTTGATTTTCTTTGCCATGATTTATGCTCCTTAAACTTCCCGTTCCAACTGAAGGAAATCCACCTCGACCGGTGTCTCCCGGTTAAAAAAGCTTACCATCACCCGGGCCTTGCCCTTGTCGGCATCAATCGTCTCCACCAAGCCGGTAAACTCGGCGAATGGCCCTTCGGTGATCCGTACTCGTTCGCCCACTTCAAAGCTGACCTTGATCCGAGGTTCATCGGATTCGATCCGACTCATAATGCGCTCGACTTCATCGGCGCTGAGCGGGCTGGGCTTGTTGCCCATACCAACAAAACTGGTGACACCTGGTGTGTTGCGTACCACATACCAACTGTCTTCGTCCATAATCATCTCAATGAGAATATATCCGGGAAAGACACGCTTTTCCACTTCCCGGCGTACACCTTCTTTGATCTCGATTTCAGTCTCTGTGGGCACAACCACCTGCAGAATACGGTCGGTCATACCCATCGACTCGGCCCGATGCTCCAGATTTTTCTTGACTTTGTTTTCCATCCCCGAATAGCTATGGATCACAAACCATTCGGACTTGGGGCCACTATCTTCTTCGCTCTCTGCCAGCGCTTCATCGTCCAGCGCTTTTTCAATCTCCAAATCATCCAACTCAGCTTGCTCGTCCATCAATGCCTCCCGCACATATTCTGCCACAAATCTCACAGGCCAGCCGCCCAAGACGATACAACCCTCTATCGTTTGTAGCGACTCTTCTCTTAACCCTAAAAAATCTGGAGAAAGAGCGTGACCAGATAACTGAAAAGTGAGTCGAATGAGAACAGGAAGATAGAAGCGACAAACGTTACAATCAGCACAACAATCGTCAGCCGTGTGCCTTCTTCTCTGGTCGGCCAGGTAACTTTGGAAAGTTCGGCACGGGTATCGCGCACATAGCGGACGATTGGATTTTCGTTATTGGGAACGGAAGACGATCGAGTCATTGTGTACTCTCTCTTTTCATTGGTTGCCCGGCTGGCAGCCATACCCTATATTTTGACACAAGTTCCTGGCGGAAAATGACCACCGACACCCGCCGGTGGTCATTTTCGTGTGGCAGGCGAGACAGGAATCGAACCTGCAACCTGCGGTTTTGGAGACCGCCACTCTGCCAATTGAGCTACTCGCCTATGTAAACCTTCCCGGGTGTTTGTAGACCCCGAGAAGGTTGACTTCAACTATTTCGTAATCTCAGTGATGACACCGGCAGCCACAGTGCGGCCACCCTCGCGAATGGCGAAACGGCCACCATTCTCCAACGCAACCGGCGCAATCAACTCCACACTCATCTGCACATTGTCACCAGGCATCACCATCTCCACCCCTTCGGGCAGGTCCAGCGCTCCGGTAATGTCCATCGTCCGAATGTAGAACTGAGGGCGGTAGCCCTTGAAGAACGGGGTGTGTCGTCCACCCTCCTCCTTCTTCAGCACATAGACTTCGCACTTGAAGTTGGTGTGCGGGGTGATGCTGTTGGGCTTGGCCAATACCTGACCACGCTCCACATCGTCACGACCCACACCACGCAGCAGACAACCCACGTTGTCACCCGCGCGGCCTTCGTCCAGCAGCTTGCGGAACATCTCCACACCGGTCACCACGGTCTTGGAGGTCGGGCGGATGCCCACCAGGGACACTTCTTCCATCGGGTGAATCACACCCCGGTCGATGCGGCCTGTCACAACCGTGCCACGGCCTTTGATGCTGAAGACATCTTCAATCGGCATCAGGAAGGGCTTGTCCACATCCCGCACTGGGGTGGGGATGTACTCGTCCACGGCCCGCATCAGATCCCAGATGCACGCATACTCCGGCGCATCCACATCCGTGCTCGTGCACTCCAGGGCCTTCAACGCGCTGCCCCGAATGATGGGAATGTCGTCACCAGGGAAGTTGTACATATCCAGCAACTCCCGCAGTTCCATCTCCACCAGCTCCAGCAACTCTTCGTCGTCCATCATGTCCACTTTGTTCATGAAGACGACCATCGCAG
>JAUIHI010000014.1 GCA_030432295.1 Anaerolineae bacterium
TTTTCGCCGCCTCAGCAAAGACTTTGAGCACTGTACCAAAAGTAGCGAAGGTGTCATTTATGTCGCTTCCATCGCCACTATGCTCAAACGCATCAAACCTACTACTTAATTTCTAAACACGCTCTCAGCAGTACCGCCCGGTTGTTCTGGGTCTGAGCGTAGGCCAGGGGCACATCCCGCCGCAAGGCCAGCGCTTCGTCGTAGGCCGCCAGGGCCTGGCGCAGTCGTCCCCCCCGATCTTCCCCCGGCAAGCTCGCCAAATCCCTCAGCAGATTAGCCCGGTTGTTCTGGGTCTGAGCGTAGTCCAGGGGCACATCCCGCAGCTTTTCCAGCGCTTCGTCGTAGGCCGCCAGGGCCTGGCGCAGTCGTCCCCCCCGATCTTCCCCCGGCAAGCTCGCCAAATCACTCAGCCGGTTGGCGCGGTGGCCGTGAATCTGGCCCATCGCCCGGTTGCTGGCCCGCCCGGCCTCTGCCCCGGCCAGCAGTTGCTCGGACCAGGCCCCGGCCTGGCGGGCCAGGCCAAATTGGGCGTGGAGGTTGGCGCTGTTGGCCGCGATCCCCAGGGGGCCAGCTCCAGATCGTTACCCACAGCCCAGGCAAAGGCGTGGGCCAGTTGGGCCAGATCGGGCAGCATTGTGTAATAGTGCTGTTCGTCGTCGGCCTGGCGCATGGCCTGGGCATAGGCCCGGCTGTGGGCGTGGCGGGCTGCCTCCCGCTCCCCACTCTCGGAGAGCAGGGCCAGCCCCAAAGTGCGCAGCAGGCCGTGCTGTCGCCAGCGCCCGCCGGCCAGCCGCTCCAGCAGGTGGCCGTTGGCAAAGTCGGTCAGGCTTTCGAAGGCGCGCTCCCCATCACAGCCCCAGGCAGCCCCGGCCAGGTCCGTGGCAAATTCGGCTTCCGGGGCAAAGGCGGCCAGCCAGCGCAGACGGCGGCGGCTCTCGTCGTCGGCCAGGGCGCGGTAGCTGTAGAGAAGCACGGCCCGCACATTGTGGCCGGGGTCGTCTGCGCCCAGGTGCAGCCGCGCCATCTGGCCCGTTTGCAGGGCGGCCAGCAGCCGCTGGCTCTCGGCCTGCCACTCTGTCGGCCCATCCCCATAGCGGCGCAGCACCCCCAGGGCCACATCCAGCCCCAGGGCGTGGAAACCGACCCCAGCCATCAGTTGTCCGGCCCAGTCTGCGCCCGGATCGTCCGGGCCGGGTTGCCAGCCCAGGCGCAGCCCAAAGAGGGTCCCGGCCTCCTCTTTCTGCAACAGCCCCACCTCCACCAGCCCGGCCCGCAGCCCCTGGGCAATTTCCCGCTGGCGGGTGGTGACGATCAGGTGGGCGTTGGGGGGCAGGGCTTCTTCCAGGGGGCGGATGGCGGCCCGGGACCAGACGTTGTCCAGCACGACGAGGAGGCGGGGGTGTTCGGCCAGCAGGCTGCGCACGGCCTCCGGCTCGAAGTGGAAGAGTTTGTCCAGATTCTCGGGCAGGCCAAAGAAGCCGGTGGCATAGGCGGCCCAGGCCCGCAAAATGGGTTGGCACTGCTCCGGGGTCAGATGGTCCGGGCCAAGCTCCTGCCAGAGCACGCCGTCGGCGTAGGCCTGGCTCTGCTCGGCTTCCAGAGCGATGAGCCGGGCCAGGGTGCTCTTGCCCACCCCCGGCGCGCCCTGCACAGCCAGGGCAGAGGCGGTGAGGGGGTTCTGGCCGCTGATGGCAGCCGCGCCCCGCTGGGCCAGGGCTGTGCGCACCGCAGCCATTTCCCCGGGGCGGGGCACTGCGTCCCAGGGCTGGCGGGGGGGTGTAGGGCGCTGCCAGCGCCGTTCCAGCCCCTGCAGGAAAATGTTGTTGACCACCTCGGCGCGGCCGCCGCCCTCCGCGTGGGCGGAAAACAGGTATTCGGAATTGGAGATTGGGGATTGGGTGACTGGGCGATCGGGGGATTGGGGAGCAGGGGTAGGGACGGCCCCGCGCAGTTGGCGCAGGAGCGCGGCGCGGCTGGTCAGGCGATGGCGGATTTCGTCGGGTGTGTCTGTGGCGGCCTGGGCGGCCAGGCTGTCGAGAAAGCGCTGGGCTTCGTAGGGTTGCAGGAGAGTCTTCTGCTCGGCGAAGAGGGCCGCGGCCGCGGCTTCGTCGTCGGCCTGGAAGAAGGCGAGGACAGCGCGCTGGGTGGGCGACATCTCCTGGGCGGCTGTCGCTTGCTGGTGGATGGCCCGAAAGCCATTCAGCCGGGAGGTCAGGGCCGCGGCTTTCTCCGTCTCGCCGTCAGCCTGGGCCTGGGCAATGGCCTCCTCTACGGCATCCATCAGCTCTTCTTCCAGCCCCTCGGGGACGCTGCGCCAGAAGTCAAGCATCTCTTCGCCGCTGCTCACCGCGGCGAAGCGGTTCAGCAGCGGAGCCAGCATCAGACCGGCGATGAACTCCGGGTTGTCCTCTGCCAATGCCTGCAAGCCCGCGGCCAGTTCCGGGTCCGCGTCCAAGGCGGCTTGCAGGGCGTCCGGGCTGTCGATGCTGGCCGCGGCCAGTCGTTCCAGCAGTTCATTGGGCAGGGTGCGTTCTTCGTCGGCTGGCATTGGGTTGTCTCCGGCTGAGTGGCGGGGCGGGCTGGCAGGCTGCCCTACGGGTAGCTGTATTGTAGCGCAAGCGGTTGGCTTACGCCAATGTGCCCTCACCCCAGCGCCTACGGCGCGCCCCTCTCCCTGCCGCGGCGTTTTTGGGTTGGGTAAATTGGTCGGGCTGGGAGAGGGGAGTTTGCCGATGACGATTCGGTGGGTTTCGGTGTGGCGGGGTCGATGACGAAATGTACGAATCGTGCCCATCCCCCATCCTCTCCCAGCGCAAGCAACCACACAGACGAACCAACACTATCCCTGGGAGAGGAGGGGGCGTCCCTCAAACAGCCGACCTTCCCGTCAATGGGTAGGGGGTGGTGAGGGCCTGCTGCGGCGTTCCGCCCTCACCCCCACCCCCTCTCCCTGCCAGGACATTGGCGGGGCGGGGTCTGTCGGTCGGGCTGGGAGAGGGGAGTTTGTCGATGGCGATTGGGGTGGGTTGCGGCGGGAAGGGGCCGATGACGAATAGCACCAATCGTCCCTGACCCCCTCCTCTCCCAGAGCAACCAACAACACAGACGAACCAGCACCACCTCTGGGAGAGGAGGGGGCGTCCCTCAAACAGACGGCCTTCCCAGCAACTGCTAGGGGGTGGTGAGGGCAGCCGCGCCAGATACCCCTCACCCCCGCCCCCTCTCCCTGCCGCGGCGTTTTTGGGTTGGGTGAATTGGTAGGGCCAGGAGAGGGGAGGCTGTCAATGACGTTTGAGCAGATTTCGGCGCGACGGGGTCGATGACGAAGTACACCAATCGCCGCCGTTCCCCCTCCTCTCCCAGAGTGAATACCAACACAGACGAACCAGCACCACCTCTGGGAGAGGAGGGGGCGTCCCACCAACAACCGGCCTTCCCTCCGATGGGTAGGGGGTGGTGAGGGACAGCCGCGCCGCTTCACCGCTCCCCGCTCGCCTTTGCCCCATCCCCCCGGCCTCGTCTATAATCCCAAGCAACCCCAGACGAGGAGAACCCGCAATGGCCGAAGCCACCCCAATGCTCAAGCAATACCGCCAACTGAAGAAGCGCTTCCCCGACGCGATTCTGCTCTTTCGCCTGGGCGACTTCTACGAGATGTTCGACGACGACGCCCGGCTGATTTCCAAGCAATTGGGGCTGGTGCTGACCGGGCGGCGCTTTTCCAAAACCGTCAAAATGGCGATGTGCGGCGTCCCCTACCGCCAGTTGTCCGTCTACGTCTCCAAACTGCTGGAAAAAGGCCACAAAGTCGCGGTGGCCGACCAGATAGAGAGCGCGGGCAAAAGCCGGGGACTGATCGCCCGGGAGATCGTGCGGGTCATCACACCGGGCACAGTTGTGGAGGAGGCACTGCTGGCCGAGAAGAGCCAGAACTTCCTGGCCGCGCTGGCTCCGTCCGCCGACGCGCCATCGGGCAATGTCTGGGGGCTGGCTGCAGTGGACCTCTCCACCGGCGAATTTGTCACCGCCCAGTTCAGCGGGGCCACGGGCTGGAGCCAACTGCTGGAAGAGATGAATGTCCTGCACCCCACCGAACTACTGCTGCCCGCGCCGCTGGTGGCAGACGAAGGCTGGCTGGCCGGTTTGGGCGATGTGCGCCCGGCCCGACTCTCCCCGCTGGACCCGGCCCACTTTGACCCCGCGGACGCCAGCCAGCGGCTGTTGACCCATTTCGCCGCTGCCTCGTTAGATGCCTACGGCTGCGCGGGGCTGCCCCAGGCCACAGCCGCGGCCGGCGCAGTTCTGGCCTATCTCCAGGAAAACCAACTCTCGAACCTGGCCCACCTGACCGGCCTGACCACCTACCGGGCCGAAGCTTGCGTCGGTCTGGACCCGGTGACCCGGCGCAATCTGGAATTGACCGCCACCCTGCGCGACGGACGGGTGCAGGGCAGTCTGCTCGCGGTCCTCGACCGCACAACGACGGCGATGGGCGCGCGTCTCCTGCGCCGCTGGATTCAGCAGCCCCTGCTCGAATTGGCCCCAATCGTCGAGCGGCTGGACGCGGTGGAGGAGTTGAGCGGACAGCGGACGGATGACCGCAGACCGCAGACGGACGACGACGCAACTCGCAATTCGCCCCTCGCAACCGACAGATCGCAACCCACCCCGTTTTTACGCGCGGACCTTCGCAAACTACTCGACGGCGTGCACGATATGGAGCGCAGTGTGGGACGGGTCGGTTTTGGCACGGCCAATGCCCGGGATTTGGCCGGTCTGCGCCGCACCCTCAGCCGCATCCCCCGCATCAAAGGGCTGCTGGCTGGCGCGGCTTCGCCCCGGCTGGCCGCGCTCAACGCGGAGTTGGACCCGTTGCAGGATGTGGCCGGGCTGATCAGCGGGGCGCTGGTGGACGATCCGCCGATTCTGCTCAAAGAGGGCGGGCTGATCCGTCCCGGCTTCCACGAAGAATTGGGCCGACTGCGTGGGGCTGCGGCAGACGGGCGGGATTGGCTGACCGCCTACGAGGCCGAGGAGCGGGAGCGCACTGGCATCCCCACCCTGCGCGTGCGCTACAACCAGATTTTCGGCTTCTTTGTGGAGGTCCCCCGCAGCAAAAGCAGCCTCGTCCCTGCCGAATACGAGCGGCGGGCCACCATCACCCACGCCGAGCGTTTTGTCACCCCGGCCCTGCGCAGCCGGGAGAGCGAAATTCTGGCCGCGGAGGATCGGGCCAACGAACTGGAGTACGAGCTTTTTGTGGAATTGCGCCAGCAGGTGGCTGCCCACAGTCAGCGCCTGCTGGCCGCGGCCCGGCTCCTGGCTGAATTGGATGTGCTGGCTAGCCTGGCCGAGAGCGCTGTCCACCACAACTATTGCCGCCCGGTGGTGGACGAGAGCAATACCATTCAGATTGAGGAGGGACGCCATCCGGTGGTGGAGCAACTGCTCACCGAAGGCAAGCGCTACGTGCCCAACGACATCGCCCTGGACGGGGAAGGGCGGCGGATGCTGATTCTGACCGGACCGAATATGAGCGGCAAAAGTGTGCTGACCCGCCAGGTGGTGCTGACTGTGCTGATGGCCCAGATGGGCAGCTTTGTGCCAGCCCGCTCCGCCCACATCGGGCTGGTGGATCGGATTTTTGTGCGGGCCGGGGCCAGCGACGACATCACCCAGGGGCGCTCGACTTTTCTGGTGGAGATGGACGAGACCGCCTACATTCTGCGCCACGCCACCGCCCGCAGTCTGGTGGTGCTGGACGAAGTGGGCCGAGGCACCTCCACCTACGACGGGATGGCCCTGGCCTGGGCCGTGGGCGAGGAACTCCACGACGGCATTGGCTGTCGCAGCCTCTTTGCCACCCATTTCCACGAATTGACGGCCCTGGCCGACCAGTTGCCGGGGGCATCCAACGCCAGCCTGGCCGTGCGCGAACAGGGCCACGAAGTCGTCTTTCTGCATCGGCTGGTGGAAGGGGGCGCGGACCGCAGCTACGGCGTGCAGGTGGCCCGGCTGGCCGGTGTGCCAGAGCACGTCATCGAGCGGGCACGCGCGGTGATGGCCCGGCTGGAAGGGGAGAAGCAGTCCGCAAACAGTACGCAGGCCGCAAACCGCGCACAGGCTGAGCCACCCCTGGCTTTGGCCGAAGTCAGCCCAGTCTATCGGACGGGAGGCGAAGTGCTGAGCAGTGGTGACGACGAACTCTCCTGGGCGGTTCTGCGCGAGCTTTTCCGGCTGGACGTAGCGAATCTGACACCCATGCGCGCCCTGCTGCTGGTCAACGAATGGCAACAGCGGCTGCGGGAGGGGAGAGAGCAATGAGTGTAGCACCGACGATTCGCATTCTACCTGCCCACATCGCCGAACGCATCGCCGCCGGGGAAGTCGTAGAGCGGCCCGCCTCGCTGGTCAAGGAATTGGTGGAAAACAGCTTGGACGCGGGCGCGGGCGCGGTCAGCGTGGAAATCCGGGACGGCGGCCTCTCCCTCATCCGGGTGGCAGACGACGGCCACGGCATGGGGCGGGAGGAGCTACCCCTGGCTGTGCAGCGCTTCAGCACCAGCAAAATCCACCAACTGAGCGATCTGGACGCCATCCGCACGCTGGGCTTCCGGGGCGAGGCCCTGGCCTCGATTGCGTCGGTCTCCCGGCTGGAGATTCTCAGCCGCCGTCGGGACGAGTTGGAAGGCAGCCATCTGCACAGTTTGGACGGCAGCCAGACGGTTACACCCGCGGCCAGCCCAGCCGGCACAAGCGTCACTGTGCGGGACCTTTTCTACAACACCCCGGCCCGGCGTAAATTTCTCAAATCGCCTATGCGGGAGGGGCAACTGGTACGCCAAGTGGTGATGCGCTATGCCCTGGCCTACCCGGATGTGGCCTTTCGGCTGGTGGTGAACGGGCGGGAGAGCTTCGCCGCGCCCCCTTCCCCACCCCTGGAACGGCTGGCCGCGGCCCTGGGCCGGGAGAACGCGGGGGAGATGCTGCCTGTCCGCTGGGAAGCCGCGGACCTGCGCATCGAAGGCTTCATCAGCGCGCCGACAATCGGCGGGCCGGATCGGCACGGCCAACACTTCTTCATCAACGGGCGGCCCGTGCGCTCTGGTTTGCTGGCGGTGATGCTGGAACGGCCCTACGCAGGCCGCCTGCCCGTCAACCGCCGCCCCCTGGGGATCATCCACATTCATCTCGACCCCCATCTGGTCGATGTGAATGTCCACCCCCGCAAGGAGGAGGTGCGGCTGAGCCAGGAACGCTCCATCTACGGCGCGGTGAGCCGGGCGGTGGAGGAGGCGCTGGTCCCCTATCCGGTCAACGAATCCCTGGCATCGGGCTATGCCTGGCCCTTTGCCGACCAGCCCTTTGCACCCCTCAGCGTCGCCGAGGGCAGTCCTGCTTACATCACCGGCGGGCCGCAGCCTCTCGGCCAGTTGCAGAACGCCTATATTGTGGCCCAGGGCCGGGAGGGGCTGCTGGTGGTGGATCAGCACGCGGCCCACGAGCTGGTCCTCTACGAACAGTTGATGGCGGGGGGCGAAAGTCAGCCCCTCTCCCCGCCCGTCCGCATGGAACTGACCCAGCGGGAAGCCGAACTGCTCACACCCTTTCTACCCGCGTTTGTGGATTTGGGGCTGGAGTTGGAGCCCTTTGGCGGCAACGCTTTTCTGCTGCGCTCCCTGCCCATCGCCCTGGCCGGCAGCCATCCCCAGGGGCTGCTCGACGGGCTGCTGGGTGAACTGCCCGGCTGTCGCAGCCTGGACCCAGAATCTGTGCGAGAGAAGCTGGCGTCCAAAGCGGCCTGCTCTGCCGCGGTGAAGGCGGGGGATATTTTGTCGCCAGAGCAGATGACCGATCTGCTCAACAGACTGGAAGCGGCCTGGTCCCCGGCCACCTGCCCCCACGGGCGTCCAGCCTTTGTTCTGCTGACGGTGGAGGAGTTGGAGCGCCGTTTTATGCGGCGGTAGGACGCGAATGACCCTATAAAAGCTGGACGCTGATAAACGCTGAAGAACCCTGATTTTTTCTGCTGGATCAGCGTCTATCCGCGTAAATCAGCGTCCAATTTTCATCGTTATCTTTCCCCCGGATTAAGTGTTATACTGCCCACATCTTCTTTCCCTTTTCCCTACAGTGCAGCGTTGTTTGGTCAATTGTGACACTCCCGCCTATTGGATTCTTTGGGCGTCCACTGTGGCCGAACGACTGGTCTACGATCCGGTGCGCGCTCTATGGCCACGCTCTCCATCCAACTGTTGGGCACTTTCCAGATTTTCCTGGACGGGCAACCCCTGCCCGGCTTTGACCAGCGCCGCCAGCAACTTCTCCTCGCCTATCTGATCCTGCATCGACATACACCCCTTTCTCGCCCCCATCTGGCATTCACCCTCTGGCCGGATTCTTCCGACGCCCAGGCATTGGGCAATCTGCGCCGGGAACTGAGCAAACTGCGCCGCTACCTGCGCCGCCATCTGCCCCAGGCCGAGCGCTATCTGGCCATAGACAATCAGCAGGTGCAATGGCAGGCCGACGCCGGCTGCGGGCTTGATGTGGCCGACTTTGAGGAATGTCTGGCCGCAGCCAGCAGAAGCGTCAGCCCGGATGAAGCCCGCCGATCGCTGGCGTCCGCGGTGGAAGCGTACGCCGGTGTGCTGTTGCCGGGCTTCTATGACGAATGGCTGCTGGGAGAACGGGAGCGGCTGGCCCAGTCCTTCACCCAGGCACTGGAGGAAGTGGCCCAACTGAGCGAGGAAGTCCGGGACTATCCCGCGGCCATCGGCTGGGCGCAACGGCTGCTGCGCCAGGACCCACTCCACGAACCCACCTATCGCCGTCTGATGCGTCTCTTTGCATTGACCGAAAACCGGGCCGGGGCACTGCGCACCTATCACGCCTGCGTCTCTGTGCTGGAACAGGAATTGGACGTGGAGCCGGATCGGGAGACCCGGCAACTCTACGAACGGCTGCTGCTGGCGGGGGATCAACCGCCCCCGTCTGCATCCAACGACAGACGCATCCCACCCACGCGGCTGGTGGGGCGACAGGCGGAGTGGCAGCAGATGCTCGCCCTTTGGCAGCGGGTGAGCCGGGGCCAGTCCCATCTGCTGCTGGTGTGGGGCGAAGCTGGGATGGGCAAGAGTCGGTTGGTGGAAGAACTGGCCAATTGGGTCAGTCGCCAGGGGCTGGCTGCGGCCCACGCCCGGGCCTTTGCTGCCGCGGGGGACCTGGCATATGGACCGATTGGGGAATGGCTGCGGGCAGAGAGTCTGGCCGGGTCGTTGGCCGAACTGGAGAGGGTTTGGCTGACGGAAATCAGCCGTCTGCTGCCGGAACTGCGCAGCCAACACCCGGCACTGCCCCCTCCCACACCCCTGGCCGATGGCTGGCAGCGGCGTCGCTTTTGGGAGGGATTGGCCCAGCCATTTTTGGCCGAAAAGGAAGCCAAACTGCTCTGGCTGGACGATCTGCAATGGTGCGACGGGGAGACGCTGGCCTGGCTCGGCTATCTGCTGCAAACTGCGCCGGATGCCCCGCTTTTGGTGGCGGGGACTGTGCGGCCCGATGAGATTGACGACACCCATCCCCTGGCCGATCTGATAGCCGCGCTGGCCGGGTCGGGCCGGACGACGGAGATCGATCTGCGCCCGCTGAACGAGGCGGCTTCTGCAGAGTTGGCCGGGCAGATTCTCTCCGGCGAGATGGAGCCAACTCGCCAGCGCCGCCTATACCGGCAGAGCGAGGGCAACCCCTTCTTTGTGATCGAAACCGCATTGGCGGGTCTCGGCGCCGCACTCGCGGACCCATCGGACCCCACATCTGTGGCCGACCTGCCAGGGCCGATCTACAGTCTGATCCGCGCCCGGCTGCACCGGCTGTCACCCCCGGCCCAGCAGATCGCAGGGCTGGCCGCGATGATTGGACGCACCTTTTCCTTTCCCATTCTGACAGCCGCCAGCGACTTCGACGAGGCCCAGGTCATCGGCGCATTGGACGAACTCTGGCAGCGGCGCATCATTCGGGAGCAGGGGGTGAATGCCTATGACTTCAGCCACGACCGCATCCGGGATGTGGCCTACGCCGAGATCAGTCCGGTGCGGCGGCCCTATCTGCATCGGGCTGTGGCCCGCGCGCTGGAATCTGTCCACGGGGACGGGCTGGCGGAGGTGGCGGCACGGCTGGGCGTCCACTGGGAGGGCGGTGGAGAGGCAGAGAAAGCGCTTGCATACTATCAGCAGGCGGCCGCGGTAGCGTTGGATCGTCTGGCCTATCGGGAGCAATTGACCCATCTGCGTTCGGCGCTGCGCTTGCTGGACGAACTGCCGGTGAACGCAGTATGGCAACAACGGCGGCTGGTGGTGATGTTAGCAATGATTGACCCAATCATAATTCTCCACGGGTGGTCCCCAGTCGAGTTGCTGCCCCATTGTCTGGAAACCCAGAAATTGTGTCTGGCCATAGGCTCACCCAGACAACACAATCAGATACTCATCCAATTGCGCTCCTATTTTGGTATGCGCGGTCAGCAGCGGGAATCGCTGGCCTACGCGGAGCAATGTCTGGAAATAGCGTACCAAATAGAGGACGATTCTGCATGGCAAGATAGGGAGAATGCCCACAACAGCATGGCAAGTGCACGCTTTCGTCTGGGAGAATTGCTGTCGGCCCACGAACACTTTATCCTTGCCGGTTCGGAGCAAGCTGGTAAAGCCCCATTTCAGATTTTGGTCAAGTGGCTGCTGGGCTACGCAGATCAGGCACTACGCATTGCTGCCGAGTATCAGGCCCTGACGCACCTGCCCCCCAACCACAAAGCGATTGTTCTGACAATGACCCTCTACATCTGCTATGCCACACGCGCCGAAGCAGCTTTGCAAAGCCATCTTTCCACCACAACCGCGCTGGCAGAGCAGTATGAGCTTGCCTTCTGGCAGGTGGTCGTCACCCTCTTTCGCGGCTGGGTCGCTGCCCAGAGTGGGGAAAGGCGGGCGGGCCTGTGCGAGATGGAGAAAGCCATTGTCGAAATGGAACAGGTCGGCTGTGGGGTCCTCACGCTCTTTCTCAGCATTCTGGTCGAAGGCTACCGATTGGCTGGGCAGTTGTCCGCAGCCGAGTCAGCTTTGGCGCGTGCCTTTGAACGGGCACACACAGGCGATGAGCGCTTCTGGTACGCGGAGTTGCTGCGCCAGAAGGGCCAATTGCTGGCACTTCGCCGTTTCGCCCCTGCGGAAATCGAAGGTTGCTATTTGGAAGCGCTGGCTGTGGCCCGTCAGCAGTCAGCCAAATCCCTGGAACTGCGCGCGGCCATCAGCCTGGCCCGGCTCTGGCAGCAGCAGGGCCACACAGCCGAGGCACACGAACTGCTGGCTGGTGTGTACGGCTGGTTCAGCGAAGGCTTCAACACCGCCGATCTGATCGACGCCCGAGCTCTCCTCGCAGAATTGTCCTGACCCGCAAACAGAAATACGAAAAATACGGACACGGATTGCCACGGATTGTCAGGATTTGCACGGATTGACCCCGTGCAAATCCATCCTATCTGTGTAGAACCGTGTCCGTATTTTCCGCGCCCGGCATCGGTGATGGATCGCCTGGGCGCGTCTGGTGGATCACTTGACGATCCCCCGGATTGTTATCCTCTCCTCCAATACCCCAAAACTGTAGTCCGCCCATTGGCCTGTGCTGTGCGAAAGAACGAGACTCTCGTGCCATCGCCACCTTCCCAACTTTTTTTGATCCGTCTGTGGCGGGAACCCCGCCCTGCAGAAGGGACGAGCGTGCGTATTCAGGTGCGCCACGTCCTGAGCGGGGAGACCTCCTACTTTCGGGATTGGTGCCAGGCACGGGCCTATCTGCTGGCGAAGTTGCAGGGAGCGGAGCGTACGTCTGAGGACGTAAGTTCGGATGGGAAGGAAGCATAATTTGCCCACCTTCTCTTGCCGGGAAAGGAGATCGCCTATTGTCCGACGACAAACCAGTACATTCGACCTTCCGGAAAGCGGCCAAATTATTTCACTGCTGTTTCGCTCAGAACCAAAGGAGAACGAAGATGCGACCGAACCGACCTTCCAGCGTTGTGTTGCTTGTCTTGCTGGCCCTGCTGCTGGCAACCACCAGTCTTTCCGCCGCGCCCGCCCAGCGGGTTATTCCTGCGGATGAAGATTTGCCCGCCCTGCCGCAAACTGCGGATGCGGATATCGCGGTCAAAATCCAGAGCGCGATGAGCGCTGCACCCCTGGCGGTTTCTCTCCACGCGACGATTATGGACTTTCCTGCCGAAGCTGGCGGAGCGATGACAACCCTGCGGGAAGGCGACAACGGCTACACCTGCACGCCCGACAACCCTGGCACACCCTTCACCGATCCGGTCTGTCGGGACGCGGTCTGGGCTGATTTTCTGGCCGCGCGCATGGCCGGCGAGGCACCGGTGATCGATACTGTCGGCATCGCCTATATGCTGCAAGGCGGCACAGCGATCAGCTACGAAGACCCCACAATCCTCAACCTGCCCGAAGGCCAGGAGTTTATTCAGGAAAAGCCCCACCTGATGCTGCTCTTCCCCGAAAAGCTGGACCCAGCAGTCTTTTCCACTTCTCCGGACTCGGCCACCCCGTGGATTATGTGGGAAGGCACGCCCTACGAGCATCTGATGATCCCCCTGGCCTGGAAGACGAATCCGGCGCAGGGAGATGCCCTGCACAGTGCGATGAGCGCTGCCCCTCTGGATGTGGCTCAGGGCGCTATGATTATGAATTTCCCCGCGGAAGCCGGTGGGGCGATGACGACGATCCAGGAGGGCGACAACGGCTATACCTGCGTGCCCAGCAATCCCGGCACACCCTACACTGATCCCGTTTGCCGGGACGCGGTCTGGGCTGCATTCTTGGCCGCACGCATGGCCGGCGAGGCACCGCAGGTCGACAATGTGGGCATCGCCTATATGCTGCAAGGCGGCACGGCAATCAGCTATGAAGATCCGACGATTCTGAAGTTGCCCGAAGGCCAGTCGTTTATCGAGGAAAAGCCGCACCTGATGCTCCTCTTCCCCTACAAACTGGACCCGGCCGTCTTCTCCACTTCGCCGGATTCGGATACCCCGTGGATTATGTGGGAGGGCACACCCTATGAGCATCTGATGATTCCATTCACAAATGGCCTGTCCGACGCCCAGACCCACCGAGCGCTGCTGCCCCTGCCCGAATCCCTGCGGGCCAGTGCCAATATCGTGGGCTTCGACAGCGACTGGAATCGGGTGATGCTGCGGGAAGGCAGCAGCGATATGAACTGTATCGCCTTTGCGCCCTTTATGGCGATTCAGTACGCGGTCTGCCAGCACAGCAGCAGCGAGGCGTTCTGGGTGATGGGAATGCAGCTGCGCGCGGGCGGTATGGCCCAGGCGGAGATCGACCAGGCCCGGATCGACGCGATGGTGGATGGCACGCTGGAAATCCCGGTGGTGGGCGCGGCCCGCTATTTCCTGCTCGGCGGCCGACCCCAGAATCTGTCCAGCCTGATGGCAGTACACTTGCCCAATGCCACCAGCGAATCGACCGGCTTCTCCACCGAGCCGGACAACTACCGTCCCTGGCTGATGGACGCGGGCACGCCCAATGCGCATGTGATGATGCCCGGCAATTAGGGGCAGACTTCTGAATTGACTCCGGTCGGGATGGGTGGCGCGCATCGACCAGCGCGCCACCCATTTCCCGCGCCACTCCCGGGCTGATGGAAAGACCGAATTTGACAGGCGCGTTCCAATCCCCTATACTCCAAACAGTTCAACATCAAACTATCTCTCTTTCCCAGTCACAAATACCTGACACCCAATATCCGGATTCTATGCCCACCCACTTCGACGGTTCCTCAACTGAATGTCTTGCCCTGGACAGTTTCATCAAACTGGTGCGGGCCGCGGACTCCGTGAGCAGTCAGGTGAACGAGCACCTGCGCGAGCACGGGCTGACGGTCAGCCAGTTCGGCGTGCTGGAAGCGCTCTACCATCTGGGCGTGCTCAACCAGAGCGACCTGGCCCAGAAGTTGCTCAAAAGCACAGGCAATCTGACGACAGTTGTGGACAATCTGGCAAAGCAGGGGCTGGTGGAACGGCGTCGCTGCACGGAAGATCGGCGGGTCGTCTACATTCACCTGACCGATGTGGGGCACGAGACGATTGCGTCTATCCTGCCCAGCCACGTGGCCGGGGTGGTGGATGCCTTCTCAGTGCTCAGCCCGGAGGAACAGACGGAATTGGGTGGGCTGCTGCGGCGGCTGGGAAAGGGAAAGTAAACTGTAGCTCGTCCACCCAGAAAGCGCGCCAATGATCCTCTCCCCTTTCGACATCCCAACCAAAGACCGCTACAAAATTGCCACGGGTACGGTTCTGCCTCGGCCCATTGCCTGGGTAAGCACAATCGGCGCGGATGGTATACCCAATCTGGCCCCTTTTTCCTTCTTCACCGTCGCCAGCTCCGACCCGCTGACGCTTCTTTTCAGTTGCAGCCACAAGCCCGACGGCAGCAAAAAGGATACCTGGGCCAACGCGGAAGCCAGCGGCGAGTTTGTGGTCAACCTGACCAACCAGGCCACAGCCGAGGCGATGAACATCACCGCCACCACCTTTCCCCACGACGTTTCGGAGTTTGACGCAGCCGGGCTGACGACTGCGCCCTGCCGTACGGTTGCCGCGCCCCGGGTGCTGGAAGCGCCGGTCAGCTTTGAATGCAAATTGACGCAGATTGTGGAGGTGGGCGGCAATGCGGTCATCTTTGGCGCGGTGCAGATGATCCACATCGACGACGCCATCTACGACGGGAAATATGTCGATCTGGCGGCCATGCAGCCGATTGGGCGACTGGCCGGGTCGGGCTATTGTCGGGTGACGGATCTGTTTGAGATGGTGCGGGGATAAGTCGTGAAACGTAATGCGTGAAGGGTGAGATCGCCGGGCGATCTCGCCCTTCACGTTTCTTAATGGGGAGTGAACGATGGCAGAACAGACAAATGGCAATCTACCCGGTTTCCACAGCGGGCAACCGGTGCTGACAACAGGCAAAGCGCTGGACGAAGCGAAGGCCGCGATGATTTTACTCCACGGCCGGGGTGCGACGGCCCAGTCGATCCTTGCGCTGGCGGGTGAATTGTATCATTCAGATTTTGTCTATCTGGCCCCCCAGGCAGCGGGCAACCAGTGGTATCCCAACCGCTTTATGACGCCCCTGGTTGGCAATGAACCCTATCTCTCCGCGGCCCTGGCAGTGGTGGATGGGCTGGTCGAGCAGTTGGGGCAGGCGGGGATTCCCCCGGAGAAAGTTGTCCTGGCCGGTTTTTCCCAGGGCGCGTGTCTGGCCCTGGAATACGCGGGGCGCAATGCCCAGCGCTACGGCGCTGTCATCGGCTTCAGCGGCGGGCTGATCGGTCCCCCGGGCACTGAATGGAAATTCCGCGGCTCGCTGGATGGCACGCCCGTCTTTCTGGGATGCAGCGATGTGGATTTTCACATCCCCGCCTTCCGGGTGGAGGAGACCGCCGACGCCCTGCGCCGATTGGGCGGCGACGTGACAATGCGCCTCTATCCGGGGATGGAGCATACGATTGTGGAGGATGAACTGGCGTTTGCCCAGGGGATGATAGCAGGGATGATGGGGTGATGGGCTCTGTAACCGGCTATTGCTGCACCACCCCATAGAGGGGTAGTTTGGGACAATCTGCGATGCCAGACGGCATGACGAAGTGCCTGTTGGCTGATTTCCGGTTTCTCTGGATAGACCGACTGGCGGACAGGAGACAGTCGCTCAGTCCGCGTGGGCTGGCTGGGACAGCTTTCGTCATTGCAGTCAACGCTCGAAGGAGGCGGGGCTTTTCGTGGAACATACGCCAAGCAACGGACCCATAGATGGCAGATGGCAGATCACCCCAACAGCCGGTCGTACTCATCGTGACTGCCAACCCAATACCAGTGGACCGTATCGCCCTCAACGTAACCAATAGCCCGATAGTTGCGATCAATCCGCACCGACACATCCTCGCCCACACGCTTGAAACGCCGTGCGCTCGGATTGGCCCGCCATTCTTGATATGCGCGCCTTGTCCGCTCGCGTATGTCGGGCGGCAGACGACGAAATGCTTCACGAAATGAGGGCGTAACCAGAGAGTTCATTTGACAATGAATTCTCCCTGCTCGTTAAACATCGGCTCTGCCTTGCCTGCTTTAACATCCGCTTTGGCCTGAGCTTTGAGCACGGCGAAGCGATCCGCGTGGCGGGTGATCGACGCTTCCCACAGGCCATCCTCCGCAGCCATTTCTTCCTCAGTAGCGTTATCCTCGTCCTGCACGCCATTAGGCTGGGCAGAAGTACGGGACTCCTCCACGAGAAAGCGGGCAAAATCGTAGAGCTGCGCGGCGCGGTCGCCGGGCAGTTGGCGAATGAGCCGGGAAATTGCCTGTGCATAATCGATTGTCGGTTGTACGGTTTGCATAGATACCACCTTTTACGTACCAGTTTCACAGAAACAGGTATGCCAAATCTCGCTCACTATGCCCACAGTATAACAAAAAAGCCGGATGGCGGCTATCCGGCTTCTGTGGGTAGATTGGCTGGCGGACAGGAGACAGTCGCTCAGTCCCTGTGGACTGGCTGGGACAATTTTCGTCATTGCAGTCAACGCTCGAAGGAGGCCGGGTTTTCTGTAGAATCATTGCCGCCTATAGCTCAACGACTGCGCCGGGGGTTATTTCCGTCAAAGTCTGCTTGAGCGGCATTTCCAACTGCTTGACGACGCTCAGTTTGTTCGATGGAAAGACAATAATCGCAAGGGTTCGATCCGTCAGATTCTGTTGGTAGCGTAGGTTTTTGTCCGCCGTCAGGAAGACATCGAACTGCCCCTCCGCGCGGCGAAGCAACGCGCCGTTTTTGATGCCGGTCCACCCCACATACTGGACAGTGAACGCTTCGTGTTCCTGCACCAATTGCAGCGTAAAGCGGGGCAGGCTTTCGTCGATCAGAATTTTCATGCCGCAACTTTGCCATTGACTGCCCGTTGCGCGGCATAGGCCAATACTTTCAGTGCCGCGTCGTGGGAGACGGTGGGAAAGTTGTCCAGGAATTCGGACAGAGAGCAGCCATCCATCAGATAATCAAAGAGTGTCTGAACCGGCACCCGCGTTCCCGTAAAGACAGGCGCGCCGCTCATAATTTCCGGATCGATTGTGACGAATTGGGTCTGTGTGTTATGGCTCTGACGCATAGTCACCTCCGCAGCTATCCTAGCATCCGCATACAAACGGGAAAGAATCATAGGCTGATCCTAACGCGCGGTTCGGTGGTTGTCAAACCCAGATGGGGGAGGCAAGTTGGTAGTTGGGTAACAAAAAAGCCGGATGGCGGCTATCCGGCTTCGGTAGGTAGATTCGCAGGCGGAGAGGAGACAAGCGCACACTCTGCGTGGACTGGCTGGGTCAGTTTTCGGCGTTGTCGCCAGCGCTCGAACGAGGCGAAGCGTTCACTGGAATGCTGGTTTGGCAACAGTTTGTACCATACAGCCTAACCTGTCACCAAACTATGCAGGGGCAAAGTCATGATGCCAAAACAAAAAGCCGGAGGGCCAGTCTTTGACTTCCTGTTATTATGGTAGATCGGGTTGTAGAGCATAGCTAACCCCAGAAGCAAAAGGGTTTTGCGTCGGTGCTCAAAAATTAAACCTTTTAAGCGCATTTACAATTTCATCCGTATGAAGTTGCATTCTTACGGCTAGTTCTGAAATCCCGATGCTTAATGCAAAACCAGCTTCAGTGCTTTTCATGGATGTTTGAGGTAGTAATTTCCATCCTTTCGCCCTAAGTGAAGAAATAGCATTATCCAAAGCAGGTTTCAAATACTTTTTCACGTTTCTGAAGTTTCTATCGCCTCGATTCGACCAATAGCTGTCTAGGATTATTAACCGTGCATTTTCGTCTGATTTCACTGCAATCTCAACACCACTCGGAAAGTCAAGTAACGCAGTAAGTCTGTCGTGGTCCCAATGATAGTTAACAAATCCACCGGTGTTTACAATACGCTGTGCTAATTCCTCCGCAATGAGTTCACCCGATCTCACTGATTCAGGCTTGAGTACACACTGCTTAAGAAGTTCTAGCTCACCTTCGATTTGACCCATATCCCAGCGATCTGTTTGCTGATCTTTTGTGCAATTGAGAATCAACCTAAAGAATCTTGCAGGTACCGACTGCCACATTGCGCAAGGATGCCTAAGTGCTTCTGCATTGAGATCACCATTCCAATCTTTGTGCCGATGCTGCAAATACTGGGGCTCTCGGCCCGTACGAAGAAAATAAAGGGTCATGCCGAGTCCAAACGAGTCCACAGATGCACTTCTGGTTGACATTTCAGAGGCAGGATCGACCTGTTCAGGAGCAAGAAACCCACCCAAGCTTGACCTGTCGATAACAGACACCTCTTGCGCTCCTAAATGCCAAGAGAGATCAAAATCTAAGATAACCACATTTAGGGGTACGGGCCGTTCGTAGTAATCCCGCAACATAATATTTGGCGGACGAAGGTCACGATGCAGTACTCGCTCAGGTAATAGGTGCGCACGTCGAATGATATGTGCGATCTGGACTGCAATTTCAAGGACATCAGACCAATCTTCGCAGAAGCCAGATTCCACAGCGACCTGAAGATTTGGACCCTCAACGAATTCCATCACTGCTGTAGCAGGAATTTCGGAGGCCTCCTCGTATGGTATCATACCTATCACTTGCCTTTCCGCAAGGATTCTCATTGACCGAACGCCACGCCTAAAGCTTTGCAACATTTCAGGTTTGCGCCGAACCTCTTCTTTAAGCACCTTGACAGCTACCGGTGCCCCTAATTTGTCTCGAGCGAAAAAGACTCGTCCAAATGCGCCGTCGGCTATTTCTTGTTCAAGAGTATACCCAAAGAGACTATTTCCACCAGGTGCAGTGGAGACGTACCAAGCCCGATAAATCGCTTCATCATACTTTGCGCAGAACAGATTGTATGCTTCATATTGGATGTGGTCAGATTCGGGTACTGGTTGTAGGAGTTTCGCCGCTTCTGCGTTCAACACCTCCCGTATCTTCTCGGGATTGACCTCCATTCTTAGTTGAGATGGTGCAGGGAGGTCGATCCCGGAAGCTATCGAGTTCATTACGACTGGTGCTGCGACCTCCTCCACCGGTTCGTAATTAGTCAATGCAGATAGCAGCTCACCTAATTCGGAGTGGTCACCATTTACACTTTTATACCTAATTCGTTGTAGTTGAACACGTTCAGCCCAAAAATCTGCTGCCTCATCACTGCGGTGGGTTATCCAAAAGTGGTCGCCGAGATCCACATCACGATCTGTTAATGCCTCAAGATGTCCACCAACAGCCACATCATCGGCAGAGATACCAAGAAAAATGACGGTTCGAGAGGATAAACAGGAACGCACAAAACTCCTGTAACCTTCATTTTTCAAGAGACTTCGCAATTGGTCCCGTCCAAGAACCCAAGACTTTTCATCTGATTGTATTCCATGCAGATTAGCTATGAAAGGAGTCGAACTCTTCAAAACATGTGAATGTTCTGCTGCTTGAAATCCACCAAATTCGATCACCGCTTTGCCTGGGTACCTCTGCGTGAATGCTCGTGTAGCGAGTCTATCAAGATTAAGATTTATTATCCCGGTTACAGGTAGGTCAAAAATTGACAGGTAGTTCTCAGGTATCTCGCAAGTATCCGCGTTCTTCAGTGATTCGCGTATCGCAGCGCGATATGTTGCATGTCCAATGTTCTGCCGCAACATATCAAATGACAACCAGTAATCTGTGCTCTCCCGAATTTGCGCCACACGCCTGTTAACATTGGCTAGATGAACCGGATCCAGACTTACATCCTTGTTGGCAAGCGTTGTGCAAAGGTGTTCTTTCAACAGTGACCAAGATGGTAGACCAGCAGGAATACTAAGGCCAGCCCCAATCCACACGACAATTCTATTAGTACGCTCTGCAATTATCGAACGTAAGCGAAGGAAGCCAGGTTGCGAATCGAATGACATGTTCCGTTCCTTTCATTTGGTCGGTTCGACCTCTTACACAACATGGGTGTTCTACGATGATGAATACCTCGAGTTCAGCATCCATAAAAGCACGCCAAACGATTGAACATCAATTATCGTAGAAATATCCAATACAATATCATTTGAAGGAAAAAAAAGATACTAGCGGCAATGACTATATATGTCCACAATATTTGTTGTCGAATCAAGCCTATGAAGAACAAACTACTCCCAAACGTAATCCCGCCAAGTACGGCAACTTGAACTGCCATAAGTGAAGATACGCTGTTAAGTTTAAATGCTGGCGGAATCGTCCAAGTTCTCCATCTAAAAGCTAATTCTAGTTTGGGTGCAGCCACAGTAGAAATATAGTAATCCTTTATTTCGTTCATTGTGCGAGCACATTCGATCCACGCTAATCTAAGTCTGACTAACTCAAGAATAGTCAGTACACTATGAATACTTAGAACCTGGAATACAATTAGAAAAATCAAATGTAGGTTATGTAGGGTCAAACTGTCACGAGGTTCTATAGATATTCCAAAGATCGCAGCGACGAGGGTTCCGACTGTCACAAAGTACAGCGCAGTAACGCGCGCACGATCTTCATTCGATTGGGTCGCAGATTGTGCTGCATAATTAAACTCAGCCAGTAAAATTTCGTTTTGATCAATTTCAGTTACCATACCAGAGCCATCCCTTAAGTAGATTCAGGTACAAAATGATCTAAAGTTCTATTTGGACTTCACTTTGTGTCTGTCCAAACCTCTTGAATTCTACTGTCATCTCCCCTTCATGTCAATTTTCCGCAAAACACCCCATATGCTTCACAAACGCCACCTTGATTGTCATACGTACAATTTCGACACGACACTTAAGTAAACTCAACGAAGTTATTAGAAATAGATTTGCGCATATTTCAGTCCAAAAAGGCGAAAGTGTGGCCAATTGAAATCTAAAGACTTCCTTGAATCCACTTAATACACTGTCAACAAAGTTTTTGTGAGTACCCGTTCGATTGATTTCGATACGCCTCGAAGACTCGGCTACTCAATCAGCGCTCACTCCCCAAAAACATATTTTACGGTGTACTTAATACGGAAATGCAATTTTTCTCTCCCACGAAGATGTAGGAACATGTTTAGAAATCCATTACGTATGGGTTCTCCCGGCGTCCGCTGACCCGTAGCCAACACCGCATCTCCGGGAGAACCCAACCTACTCCTCCCCCGCCACCGGAGCGAACTTCACCTGAAAGCGAAACTCCTCCGGCGGGAGCTGGTATTGGGGCAGGACGCCGGGACCGCAGCTTCCGTTGCCCAGGCCGCCTTGCCGGTGATCCACATTCAGCACCACTTCTTCCCGGCGCATCCGGCGCAGTTCGTGGATGTGCTCGGCCGCGGTGAGGTCGGCGGCGTTGTAGTGGGCCGCGCTCAGTTGGAGCAGCCCGTCTCCGCTGACCCACAGACCGTTGCCGTCGGCGTCGGTGAGGGTGGCCCAGCGCACATCCGTGTGGTTGCCGCTCTCCTGGGGTTTGACATACGGGTAAATCTGCTCGTCCACCGACTGGCGATAGTGGCCCACCATCGCGCTGGTTTTGCGGTCGGCGTAGTTTTCGTGGGGACCCCGGCCAAACCAAGTGAGCGTTTCGTAGCCAGCGGGCAATTCCATAGTCAGGCCGACGCGAGGCAGGAATGGGGGCTGGTCGCCGCCGGGGATAACGTACACATCCACTGTCAGTTCACCGCTGGCGTGGACGGTGTAGAGGTATTCGGTGTCGAAGCGGGCCGCGCCTGTGGGGCCAGAGGCGGCTTTGAGGTCGGCCTGGCTCTTGTCTTTGCTGCGGCGCAGGAGTTCGACGGCTTCGGGCGGCACTTTGCCGCTGACCGGCCCGGTGGAGAGGTCGTAGAGTCTCTGCATAAGAGAGGGGATATGCCCGTCAGCTTCCAGGCTCTCGATGAGGGCATCGGCTTTGGCGTGCTGATCTGCCCCGGCCAGGTCTACGTAGTTGTAGCCCAGGCTGTGGGAGAGATTCTGCATCTGCTCGGCGTCGAGGAGGTATTTGAGGAACTGGCCCAGTTGGGTGAGGGTCTCCTGCCAGCGGCCCGCGGCTGCCGCGTTGGGGTCGACCTGGGCTGTGCTGTGGCTACGCACCCGGAACTGCACAGTATCCTCGGTGACTTCGACTGTCTCTGCGCCGTCGATGTGTTCCTCCAACTGGTCCAGGCCGACTTCCCGCCAGCGCATAGCCGCGCGCTGGTCGCCCCAGGTGTTGGCGTCGTTGTCGGTGGGCGCGCGCCAGAGGTTGAGGCGTGGACCCGCGGCCAGGAGGTCGCGGCCGCCTGCTTTCCATTCGTCGATGCGCCCGGCGTCGTGGTCGAAGGTGAGGCTGAAGCCTTCACCGACGACGGACGACTGACGACTGACGAAGCTCGTTCCATCTGCGTTCGTCTTCTGTCTATCATCCGTCGTCACAGTCAGCGGGGCGAAAGCGACATCAGCACCATCCGCCGTCTGCGGTCCGCTGTCCGCCGTCGTTACCGGCAGTGCAAACTGTGCCCAGGCAACGATGTGTCCAGCCTCGGCCCACTTTGTATCCTCTTTCAACAGAAAATAGATGTTGAGAAATGCCTCCTCTGTCCACGTCCAGGGGCCGTCCCCAAACTGTAATTTGCCGTCGTAAATGAAGTCTCCAGAACCGCAAATGTTTTGAAAGCCACCGACTTCGACTTCAAACTCAACTGTAAGGTGGCTGAGGTCTGAAAAGTGATAGCGGTTTTCGACAGCAAAGGTCCGCAGGTCCTCATCCAGGGGCGTAACGCGCACGGGTTCGAGGACTTTCTTGTACTCGATCAGGCCGGGATGGGGGGTGCGATCGGCCTGGATCAGCCCGTTGCAGCAGAAGTTGTTGTCGTTGGGGGTATCGCCGAAGTCGCCGCCGTAGGCCCACCACACGATGTCCTCATCGCCGATGCCCTCGTCGCTGACGCGGCGGATGCCCTGATCCACCCAATCCCAGATGAAGCCGCCCTGCAAGCGGGGGTAGTCGTCCACCGCCTGCCAGTACTCCACCAGATTGCCGTTGCTGTTGCCCATAGCGTGGGCGTATTCGCACATAATCACCGGCCTGGTCTCGCCGGGAACCTGGGCCATATCGATAATTTTCTGGACCGAAGGGTACATCGGGCCGAGGATGTCGATGGTGGGTGCGTCCTCGGCGGGGTGGTAGTGGACCGGGCGGGTAGGGTCGTTGGCCCGCACCCAATCGGAGCAGGCCGCGTGGTTGGGGCCATAGCCCGATTCGTTGCCCAGAGACCAGGCGAAGACGCAGGGGTGATTCTTGTCCCGCTCCACCATCCGGCTCATCCGGTCCAGGAAGGCATCGGCCCAGGTGGGGTCTTTGGTCAGCCGATCCCAGACGCCGTGGCTTTCGATGTTGGCCTCGTCCATTACGTACAGGCCGTACTCGTCGCAGAGTTCGTACCAGCGGGGGTGGTTGGGGTAGTGGGCCGTGCGCACCGCGTTGATATTGGCCTGTTTCATCAGGCAGATGTCTTCGATCATCGAGGCTTCACTGACGGTGTGACCTGTCTCCGGGTCGTGCTCGTGGCGGTTGACCCCTTTGATGAGCACCCGCACGCCGTTGATGAGCAGTAGGCCGTCCCGAATTTCCACAGAGCGGAAGCCGACCCGACAGCTTTCCACTTCCAGCAGTACGCCGTCCGCATCGTAGAGGGAGAGGAGAAGGGTGTAGAGGGTGGGATGTTCCGCGCTCCATTTGGCCGGATGCTTGACCCGATCGTTGAGGGTTACGGTCGTCTCTCCGTCCTTCTCCACATTTACGACCGCAGTCGGTGGTTCGGCAAAGAGAGGCTGGCCCTCCGGGTCGAGGAGTTGGGCCTGCACTTTACCCATCTGCTCCCCAGCGGTATAGTTGCGCACGGATGCCCGCAGGTGCAGGACGGCGTCCCGGTACGCCTCGTCCAGTTCGGTGACGACGGCGAAGTCTCGGATGTGGAGGGTGGGCGCGCTCCAGAGCGTCACATCCCGGAAGATGCCGCTGAGCCGCCAGAAGTCCTGATCCTCCACGTAGCTACCGTCGCTCCAGCGGAAGACGCGCAGGGCCAGCAGATTTTCGCCCGCCTGGACAAAATCGGTGATGTCGAACTCCGCGGGCAGGCGGCTGTCTTTGCTGAAGCCCAGCATCCGCCCGTTGAGCCAAACGTAGAAGGCCGAATCCACCCCGTCGAAAGTCAGGAAGAGACGACGACCCGCCCATTCCTCAGGCACTCTAAACGTGCGCCGGTAGTGGCCGGTCGGGTTGTCGTCCAGGGGCACACCGGGCAGCCGGTCGATGGGGAAGGGATACTGGACGTTCGTGTACATCGGCTTGTCGTAGCGATAGTTGCCACGGGCGATGTCCCCCTGCAATTGCCAGTTGGCGGGCACGGGGATGTCGTCCCAGCTGCTGTCGTCGAAGCCCGGCTGCTCAAAGCCCTGGACCGCGGAGGCCGGGTTGGGGTCCAGATGGAAGCGCCAGGTCCCATTGAGCGAGCGGCGAAAGGGCGAGGCGGCGCGGTCACAGCGGGCCGCGCTCTCCGCATCCGGATAGGGGATGAGGGTGGCGTGGGCCGGCTCTTTGTTGATGCCGGTGACTTGGGGGTTTTCCCAGTCGGGAATTGGGGTGGTCATATGGGAATCCTTTGGTGGGAGGGAAAGAAGGAGACGGATGGTCACGGGAAGGACGGATTTGCACGGATTTTTGTGATCTGTGGGAGGCTGTGGGATCGGCCAAATCCGTATGCTTCTGTCATCCTACGCGATTGGGTAAGGATTGGCAAAAGGAGGGGTATTACAACGAATAGGAGGAGGGCGCGAATGCAATCCTATCATTCGTTCTCATTTTCGCCACCCGCCAAAAGAGAAGGTACAATCAGATGAAGATTGGTTGCCCACACAGGACCTGCCAGGCTTTCTGAAACCTGGCAGGTCTAAACCACGACTCCACAGGAGACCCCAACAATGCCCACCCCAATCCAATACACCGCAGCGGTCGAAGAACGCCTGCTCCGCTACGTCCAGATCGACACCACCAGCGACGAATCCAGCGACACAATGCCCAGCACCCAAAAGCAGTACGATCTGCTGCGCCCATTGGTGGACGAGTTGAAGGCCATCGGCGCGCAGGACGTGACCCTCACCGACTACGCCACCGTCCTGGCGACGATCCCGGCCACAATCCCCGACCCGGCCAATGTGCCGGTGATCGCCTTTCTGGCCCACGTGGACACCGCGCCGGCTTTCAGCGGCACAGGCGTCAAACCCCGTATGCACCGCAACTACGACGGCGGCGACATCACCTATCCCGACGCGCCGGGACTCGTCCTCAGCCCGGCGGATTCGCCCTATCTGGCCGAAAAAGTGGGCGAAGATATAATGACAGCCAGCGGCTCCACACTGCTGGGCGCGGACGACAAATCCGGCGTGGCGGTGGTGATGACGATGGCCGAGGCTCTGCTGGCCGACCCCTCCATCCCCCACGGCACAATCCGCATCGCCTTCACCCCGGACGAGGAGATCGGCAAAGGGGTGCGCCATCTGACACCGGAAGATTTGGGCGCGGACTTCGCCTATACCCTCGACGGGGGCGAAGCGGGGGAGCTTTCCTTCGAGACCTTCAGCGCGGACAAAGCTGTCGTGACGATTACCGGCGTCTCTATCCACCCCGGCACGGCCTTTGGCAAGCTGGTCAACGCGCTGACCTGGGCGGCCAAATTCGTCAATCTGCTGCCCGAATCCACCCGCACCCCGGAGACGACCCAGGATCGCCAGGGCTTTATCCTCGTCACCGGCATCAACGGCAACCCGGCTCAGGCCAAAATCGGCTTCATTCTGCGCGACTTCGACCGGGACGGGTTGGCTGGGCACGGCGCGCTGCTGGAATCCATCTGCGCCAGCCTGCGTGCCGCCGAACCCCGGCTGCAAGTCACCTGCGAGATTACCCCCCAATACCGCAATATGCGCTACTGGCTGGAAGACGATATGCGCCCGGTGGAGATTGCGGCCCAGGCGATTGAAGCGGCGGGACTGGAGCCGGTCTACCGCACCGTGCGCGGCGGGACCGACGGCTCCCAGATGACGGAAAAAGGGGTGCCTACACCCAATCTCTTCACCGGCCAGCAAGACCTTCACGGCCCGTTGGAATGGATCAGCGTACAGGATATGGCCCGCTCGGTGGAGGTCTGTGTGAATATCGCCCGACTGTCGGCGGAAGGATAGAAGGAGAAGCCGCAGCGTAGGGATGTATCCCAAATCCGGGAGATCAGACCTGGCAGGTTTGCTGAAACCTGCCAGGTCGCCCCATATCTGGTATGTATCGCTGGCCTTGGCCTTGCCCCATCACCCCCCACTTGATACAATGAACGCACCGGTATTTCCTCCCTCCCGCCACCCACAGGAGAACCCCCAATGGCTGCACCCAACATCCTCTGGTTCTGCACGGACCAGCAGCGTTACGACACCATCCACAGTCTGAACAATCCCCACATCCGCACGCCCAACATCGACCGGCTGGCCGCGGAAGGGGTTGCCTTCTCCCACGCCTATTGCCAAAGCCCCATCTGCACACCCAGCCGGGCCAGCTTTCTCACCGGGCGTTATCCCAGCAGTGTCCACAACACCCGCAACGGCAACGAGCGCTGGTCCGAAGCCGCGCCGTTGGTGACAAAACTGCTGCGGGACGGCGCGGGCTACGACTGCGGACTGGTGGGCAAGCTGCATCTGGCCGGTGCAGCCGGTCGGGAAGAACCCCGTCCCGCCGACGACGGCTATCGGACTTTCCACTGGAGCCACGACCCGGAAGACCGCTATCCCAGCGGCCACGCCTACGCGGATTGGCTGGCGTCCCAGGGCTACAGCCTGGCAGAGATGCGGGCAGACCCGGCCTCGATCCCGCCCCACCTGCACCAGACCACCTGGTGTACGGATCGGGCCATCGACTTTCTGGAGGAGGAGCGGGAGGGTCCCTGGCTGATGAGCGTCAACGTCTTCGATCCCCACGGCCCCTTCGACCCGCCCCAGTCCTATCTCGACCGCTACGACCCGGCCAGCGTGCCTGCCCCCCTCTTTCGGGAGAGCGATCTGGCCGAGCAGCCCCGCAATCCCGGCGACTTCCAGAACCCCGTGCGTCGCCCGGAAGAGTTCGACGCCCAGCAGATCGTCGCCGCCTACTATGCGATGATCGAACTGATCGACGACAATCTGGGCCGCCTGCTGGCCGCGCTGGAAGAGAGCGGCCAGCGGGAGAATACAATCGTCATCTTCACCAGCGATCACGGCGAAATGCTTGGCGATCACGGCCTGCTGCTGAAAGGCTGCCGCTTCTTCGAGGGGCTGGTACGTGTCCCGCTGATTGTGAGCTGGCCCGGCCACTTCCCCGCCGGTCTGGTCAGCGACGCGCTGGTGGAGCTGACCGACATCGCGCCCACACTGCTGGACGCGGCAGGGCTGGAGATCCCCTGGCAGATGACGGGGCGCTCCCTGCTGCCGGTGCTGACAGGAGATAAAGCCGCGGCGGATCACCGGGAATTCGTGCGCTGCGAATATTACCAGGCCCTCAACGCCAACACACCGGGACGCACGGGCTGGACGGGCAGCTTCGCCACAATGCTGCGCGACAGCCGCTACAAACTGGTGGTCTATCACGGCCACAGCTACGGCGAACTCTACGATCTGGAGACCGATCCCGGCGAGTTCGACAACCGCTGGGACGATCCCGCTCTTGCCGACATCCGCTTCGACCTCCTGCGCCGTAGCTTTGACGCGTTGGCGATGGCAGTGGATGTGGGGACAGAACAGACATTGGCATTTTAACCGGCTTGACCAGCGCCGGTTGAGTAGGCTGGGGCAGTTTCCAGCCGTATCGAAACCAAGCGGGTACGATGAAAAAACGCCTGTTTACCCGTTCGCTAGGTTTCGATACGCCTCGAAGACGCAGAATCCGATGGATTCTGACGGCTACTCAACCAGCGCTCACTTCACGCCTCTATAGGAACCTACAAAATGAAACGCAAAAACATCCTCCTCCTCCTTTCCGATCAGCAGCGGCTGGACACGGTGAGCGCCTACGGGCTGAACGATATTGTGCGCACGCCACACATCGACGGGCTGGCCGCGCGGGGCGTGCGCTTCGACAACGCCTTTACGCCCACAGCCATCTGCGCGCCAGCCCGCGCATCAGTCCACACCGGTCTCTACCCCCACCGCCACGGCGTGACGGGCAATGGAATGTCGATCCGGGAAGGGGTGAAGGGGCTGCCCGACTACCTGAGCCCAGCGGGCTATCGCTGCGGCTACGCGGGCAAGTGGCACGCGGACGATGCCGTGGGCCCCAGCGAAGTCGGCTATACGGCCAAAGATTTCATCGGCTACGCCTTTCCCGGCTCTGGCCTGCTGCCCGGTCTGCAATTTGGCGCAAAGCCCAAGACCGGCAACCCCTACGCCGATTATCTACACGAAAACGGTTTTGAATTGCCCACAGTCACCGACCGCTATGTGGGCACAAATCCCGGCTGCCAGGATCAGGAGATGTTCGCCCTGCACAACGGGCCGGTGGAGTCGTCCATCGAATATTTCGTAGCCGAGGATACGATGCGGGTCATCGACGAACTGACCGGGCCAGACGAAGATGAGCAGCCTTTCTTCATCTGGGCCAACTTCTGGGGACCCCACACGCCCTGTCTGGTCCCGGAACCCTATTTCTCAATGTACAACCCGGACGACATCGCCGAGCACCCCAGCTACCGGGAGACGTGGGAGGGCAAGCCTTACCGCCAGCAACTCATCGAGCGGATGTGGGGGTTGGGCGATCTGGGCTGGCGGGGCTTTCAGGAGATCAGCGCCCGCTACTTCGGCCACTGTACACTGATCGACGATCAGGTGGGGCGGATTGTGGCCCATTTGGAAGCCCGGGGGCTGCTGGAGGATACGGTCATCATCTACTCTGCGGATCACGGGGACTGCCTGGGCGCACACAAACTCATCGAAAAGGGCGAGTTTATGTACGACGAAATCTACCGCATTCCCCTCGTCGTCGCCCACCCGGACTGCGCCGCGCCGGGGAGCGTCAACGACGATTTCGTTTATCTACACGAAGTGACGCCGACATTCCTGGATATTGCGGGCGTAAAAGGCGCGGAGATGGACGGAAAATCCTTCTTACCCGCAATGCTGGGAGATCGCACGCCCAACGGACGGGAGGAGGTCTACTGCGTCTTTCACCGCCACTTTACCAATGCCGAGCAGCGGATGGTGCGCACCCGTACCCATCAGTTCACCTTCAACAGCGGCGACGCGGGCGAACTCTACGATCTGGTGGCCGACCCGTATCAGTTGACGAATGTCTACGGCCAGCCCGCATACGAATCCGTACGTCTGGATTTGATGGCGCGGATGAAAGGGTATATGGACGAACTGGGCGATCCCCTGCGGGGCTGGTTTGGACGGGTGGGGCCGGTCTACTAATTTTGTAACGCAAGCTGTTAGCTTGCCACCCAGCAGCGCAAGCTAACAGCTTGCGTTACCACTGGAGAGCGCAGATGACAATTTTTCAGGGTGTGGCGTGGGAAATCACAGACGCGAAAGCGGCGGGTTTTGACCCGGAACGCTTTGCGGCAATCGGCCCGTGGCTGGCAGAAGAAGCTGCGAAACGAGAGGACAGCCGCTACCGGGTGGTGATTGTGCGCGGTGGCGCATTGGTGGGTGAGTGGAACAGCGGTGTGGACGCGGACGCGCGCCTGCGTCTGGCCTCGGCCACCAAATCCATCTTTGCCTGTGTGCTGGGCATCGCCGTGGACGAAGGAAAAGTGCCATCGCCGGACATATTGGCGGTGGACCTCTACCCGGAACTGATGGACGTGCCGGAAGGAGCCGGCCCCAAAGCTGGCCGCTACGCCTTCCCCGTTAACCGGGAGATCACCCTGCGCCATCTGATCTGCAACGTCTCCGGCTATATGAAGCCGGGGGAGGAGCCGGGCCGGGTCTTCAACTACCAGACCTATGGGATGAATATCCTCACCCACGCCATCGCCGTAGCGTATGGACTCTACGACAGCGCGGAGCCGGAACGGCTGCCGGGTCTGCAACCGCTGATGGAAAGCCGCATCAGCCAGGCCATCGGCGCGCACTGGGACTACTACCGGGCCAACTTCGCGCTGCCGCCCGCGGCCCGCATCGGCATCTTCGGCTACTACGACGGTGTGTCCTCCACCGCGCAGGATATGGCCCGGCTGGGCTGGCTCTGGCGCAATGGCGGGCGCTGGGGGGAGCAGCAGGTGATTCCCGCGGGCTGGCTGGCCGAATGCACAGCCGTCGCGCCGGACATCCGGGCCAACTGCCCGGAGGAGGAGTGGGTCTACGGCCACGGATTCTGGACGAATGCGGCGGGCCGTCTCTGGCCCAATCTGCCAGCGGACTCCTTCGCCGCGTCCGGTGCGGGCCGCCAGCACATTTGGGTCTGCCCCAGCCTGGATTTGGTCGTCGCGCAGAGTCCGGGCCTGTTCGAGGAACAGCGGGAATTGGGCGAGGGGCTGCTGGGGAAAGTGGTGGCCGCGCTGGGCGCGTAATGTGCTATAATCGGATTCTGCCAGAGACTCCTGAGAAGATAGCGCGTAGCAGCCTAACACAGGAAGATCAAAAATGATCCACTCTCCAATTGACGCCACAAAATCAGCCCAAGATTTGTCCGGCATCTGGAATGATGCGTTTTCAGATGATTTCGACATTGACAAAGAACTCTACGAAATACGACACGCGTGGGAAGCGGAGTGGCCTGAACTGAGCGACCACCTGCATCCCCCTGCTTCGCCAACCCCGTCACAGGAAAATTCATGAAACGCCCCAACATCCTCATTATCTACACCGACCAGCAGCGCTGGGACGGCGTCGCGGCCAACGGCAACCCGGACATCCACACGCCCCATCTCGACCGACTGGTGGCGGAGGGCGTGAACTTCGACCGCTGCTTTGTCCAGAACCCAGTCTGTATGCCCAGCCGGGTCAGCTTCCTCACCGGTCAGTATCCGTCTACGCTGGGCATCACCCATATGGGCGTGCCTGTGCCGGAGGATACTGTCACTTTGCCCCGGCTGCTGCACCCCTATGGCTACCGCTCGGCCAACATCGGAAAGCTCCACTTTCAGCCCCACGCCAACCGGGACCACCGCACCCACCATCCGGACTACGGCTTCGACCATCTGGAGATCAGCGACGAGCCGGGCACATATGAGGACGCCTATCGGGCTTGGGTGCGCCGCACAGCACCCGACCAGTTGCCCCACATCAGCGTCGGTCTGGCCCCACTGACGGAAGTCTGGTATGACATAATGCAGGTGAAGGATCACGGCCAGCACCCGGCGGAGCGCTTCCCCAAACGGCCTGTGCCCACCCGCTGCAGCGACGACGTTACCCAGGCATCGTTCGTGGCCGAGCAGAGCATCGAATTTATGCGCCAGCAAACACAAAGCGGCCAGCCTTTTCTCTGCATCGCGGGCATCTACTCACCCCATTCGCCCTGGGTTGCGCCCCAGAAATACTTCGATCTCTACGACCCGGAGAAGCTGACATTGCCTACCTTCCCGCCGGAGATCGACAGCCAGCGGGGACCAGACAACTACGACGACGCGGAACTGCGCCTGGCCCGTCAGGGCTACTACGGCCAGATCAGCGAGTTGGACGCACAGGTGGGACGGATGCTTGCCGCGCTGGATGAACTGGGCATCGCCGAGGAGACAGTCGTCGTCTTCACGTCGGATCACGGCGAATGGCTGGGCGAGCATCTGAAATACGGCAAGAACTACCCGGCCCACGACCAGTGCAGCCGGGTCCCGCTGATCATCCGCTGGCCAGGGCAGATCGCGGCTAGGCGCACCCTCCACGGCCTGACCGAAGCGGTGGATGTTCTGCCCACCCTCCTCGACTGCATCGGCGCACAGATTCCACCCCACTTGCAAGGCGTCTCCCTCTGGCAAAATCTGCTGGGCGATGACGCGCCGGTCAAGGATTCGGCCATCACCGAGCACACGGGCTGGAAGAGCCTGCGCACGGATCGCTTCCGCTATGTGCGCCACAGCGACGGGCGGGAGATGCTCTACGACCTGACCGCCGAGTGGGGCGACTATCGGGACGTGAGCACTGATTCTGACTATGCGAATAATTTGGCCGAGGCACGGGCGGCTCTGCTCGACAAACTATTGCCGATGGAACGGCCCCTGGCCCGCGTCTGGCCCTATTGACCTGTAAATCCGCTTTTATCAGAGTCCATCAGCGTTTATCAGTGGCTCAAAATGCTCTATGCAATCGACTGTCCTGCCATACCCCACAGGAGAAACCCAATGCTTGCCACCCAACCTGCCCCCACCCGCAACGGACACAGCGCCGTGCGCGAGGGCATTGTGGACTGCGATGTCCACGTCTTCCCCCACAGCCTGGACGAGATCCGGGCCTTTATGGACGAACCCTGGCGCAGCCGCTTTTCCGGCGGCGGACGGGGCTTCTACGGCAATCCGGTCCACGGCAGCCGCCAGGACGCCAAACCGCCTTCTGGCGGCCCATCCGGCTCGGACCCGGACTTTCTGCGCGAGCAGTTGATCGATCTCTACGGCATGGCCTACGCCATCTGCCTGCCCCGGGCCTTCTGCAACCACCACCCGGACCCGGACTTGGGCAACGCCATCGCCGCTGCCTACAACGAATGGCTGGCCGCCACCTGGCTGGGCGAATATAACGCCGACGGCGTCTTCAAAGGCTCGATTACCGTCAACCCCCAGGACCCGGCAGCCGCGGCCGCAGAGATCGACAAATGGGGCAGCCATCCCCATTTCGTCCAGGTGATGACCGATTCCGGTTCCCGCGCCCCCTTCGGCCAGCGCCAGTTCTACCCCATCTACGCGGCCTGCGAGCGCCACGGCCTGCCCTTCGCCATCCACCCCGGCACGGACGGGATGGGGATCAACCAGCAGCCCAGCCCCGGCTATCCCACCCACTATATCGAATGGCACACGCTTCTGTCAGTCGGCTTCCAGGCCCATCTGGTCAGCTTCCTGACCGAAGGGGTCTTCGAACGCTTCCCCGGCTTTCGGGTGGTGCTGGTGGAAGGGGGCGTGGCCTGGGTGGCTCCCCTGCTCTGGCGGCTGGACGCGGAGTGGAAGGCCCTGCGCCCGGAAGTGCCCTGGGTGCGCAAGCCGCCCTCGGCCTATCTGCGCGAGCACGTGCGGGTGAGCAGCCAGCCTTTGGAACGCCCCGACAACGACAAACATCTGCTGCAAATGTTGGAGATGATGGACGCGGAGCACATTCTGATGTTTGCCAGCGACTATCCCCACTGGGATTTCGACTCGCCCACCCACGCCTTCCCCAAACTGCCGGATGCCCTGCACCGGCGAATTTTTCGGGAGAACGCACTGGAGTTTTATGGGTTGGCAGCAGACCACTGACGGTAGACAGTAGACGGTGGACGACCGACCGCTGACTGCCGTCCGCCGTCCGCTGTCAGTTACAATTAGCAAAGGATAAAGGACTATTTATGGCGAAGTACACAATCTGCCGGGTGAGTGAGCTGCCACCCGGCGAACGAAAAATCATCGAAGCAGGCTCCCGCACAATCGGCGTTTTCAACGTCAACGGCGCGTTCCACGCCATCCGCAACCAGTGCCCCCACCAGAACGCGCCCCTCTGCCGGGGCATCATCACCGGCACAACCCTGCCCAGCCAGCCCGGCGAATACATCTGGGCCAAAGACGGCGAGATCGTCCGCTGCCCCTGGCACGGCTGGGAGTTCGACATCACCACTGGGCGCTCCGTTTTCAATCCCCACAAAATGCGGGTCAAGAATTACGAAGTGACCGTCGAGCCTGTGCCGGGGGAAGATGTGGAGTCGGTGGAGAGTTTCACAGTCACTGTCGAAGACGGCTGGGTGATTTTGCACGCATAATTTGTGTTGGGCAATGGGCGGGGATATTCCGGCGACGTTGACCCAAAGCCAGTTGGCATAGAGTCGTAAGGGTAAATGCGCAGAAGCAGCGGGGCAAAGAAGTCAGATTCCCGCTGCTTCTACGCATTTGCATGGAAAGCTCCGCACCCTTCTAAAGCAGCATACGACCCCTTTATTGCGTCCCCTACTGCATAGCTCCTCACCTGCCCACAAACATCAGCCGGGTTTACGACATCCCCTCAAGTCGGCTTTCCTTTTCAAATCCCTTATGGTACTATAGCTTGGGTTGTGTCAGAATAGGCACACACCAAAATGACAAACCGTACTCTGGAGCATCTTCCCCTTCACCACTCCAAACTACCAGAGTAATGCACCCTACCCAAGTGACTGTTGTTAGCTATTCTCTCTGCTTCTATACTTTACGTACAATAAATAGTAATAAACCCTGTAATCTTTCCACAGTAGGCTGAAAGCGCTTCCAGATTGGTGTCCATAGCCAAATGGGCACAACGAAGGATGAAAATCCTTCCCGGATCACACAGATTGCCACAGTTTGAATCCGTGTAAATCTGTCCTGTGCGTGTTCCTATTTTCAGACCAGCGCCACTCTCTCGATCTGTGATTTTCAATTTTAAGGACATTCGTGATGGCTTCTGTAGCCTCCAGATTTTCTCGTATGCCAGCCTGGAAATCTGTTATTACGGCTCTTCTTCCCCTGCTGATTGTGGGCGGATTTCTGCTGCTGCTCTCCCAACGCGCCCCAACCGCCCCAGCCCCAACCACCCTGGCGCCGGACGCTGCGAGCGCTGATGTGGACACTGCGAGCGCTGCTGTGGACGCACCCAAGCCCGTTGCCTTGCCCCTCGACGAGCAACCTTTGGCTGTGGTCAACGATACCCCCCTCGACGCAGAAGCCCTGGCCGATGCCCTGGCAATCGACCGGGCGATGGGTCGTCTATTGGGCGTCGAGATTCCAGCCGCTCCCCAGGCCGTGCTGGAGCGGCTGGTCAACGGGCGGCTGGTGGCCCAGGCCGCAGAGGGGGCCAGCTTTGCCCTGGACGAAGCCCAGATCGACACAGCCCTGACGAATCTGCTGGCGGGCGCGGGACAGGATGAAGCCGCCCTGGCCGATGCCCTGGCCGCAGAAAATGTGAGCGACGCCGACTTTCACAGCGCCTTTGCCCAACTGCTGCTGGTGGACCAGTTCACCCGACAGCAGGCCGCGGCCCAGGGCGTGGATGCCAGTGATTACCTGCGTTCCTTGCAGACAGAGGCGCGCATCAGCTTTGGCCCCGGCGTGGCTGCGCTCAGCCCAATCGCTGTCGAAGCCTCCACAGAACCGCCTGCCCCGGCAGAAGAGGCAGCAGCAGATACGCCGCCAGCCGCGCTAGCCGATAGCCAGCCAGCCCTTCCCACGGCTTCCGGACAGGCGTGGGAACTGCTCCCCTTTGTGCCAGACCCGGCCTTTGCTTCGTCAGACGCCGAGGCTCCACCGAGCGAAAGTGGGCCTGTGCTGACAGGCAGTTCGTCGGCGGGCAGTGTGGAACAGATCGTCACCGGCACGGCCACGGGCAATTTTGTGCCCGATTTCAGCGCCGCGCTGGCAACGGGCGACGGCACGCTGACTCTGGCTGACCTGAAAGGCAAGCCGACACTCCTCAGTTTCTGGACCACCTGGTGTCCCTACTGTCTGCGCCAGACCCCCCTGCTGGTGGAAGCCTACAGCCGCTGGGCTGGTGCTGGAGTCAATGGGGCGGGGGTCAACTTTGTCGGGGTGAATGTGGGCGAGGCCAGCGCACAGGTCTTGCCCTATCTGGAAACCCACGCCATCGACTATCCCGTCGGTCTGGACGAGAGCAGCGAAATTGCCGCGGCCTATGCGGTGCGCGGCTTTCCCACCACCTATTTTCTGGACGCGGAAGCGCGGGTGGTGGCCCGCCACGTGGGACAGCTATCCGCCGAAGATATTGAGAGTTACCTGAACCAAATCACACAAAATCCGTAGTTGCGGTTTGTTGGACATTAAAAAATTGAATCGGATAACAGCGTAGGTGCGGCTTGTAGCCGCACATTGCTGGATATCCCTTGATTGTGCGGTTAGAAACCGCACCTAACGTTTACCGGATTATTTTCTTAATCCACAAGCAACCGTACCTACGCATCCATAAGCACTAATTTTCGTGGACATTTCGACAATCTGTGTCCATCTCTCAGTGAGTTACAGAGGAATACCCATGCGCCCGACGAATCGAACCCTCTCTGCCCGTCGTCACGACAGCCGCTTTGCCTGGCTGCGGATGCTCATCGTCTTTTCGATGGTCATCACTTACCTCTCGCCCCTGGCCGATTCGGCCCAGGGCTTCTTTGCTGGTGGGGTCTCTGTGGCCGCGGCTGCCGAGTTGCCTGCCCAGCCCCAGACCGCGCCCAGCGCGGCAGAGACGACGACCAGCGACATCGCATTGGGGGACGGGGCATTGGGGGACGGGCTGCTGCCCGCCTGGGCGCAGTCGATTGACGCACCTGCGCTAGCCCAGGCAACCGACGACGCGCGCATGGGTTCGGCCCTGCTGCCGGACTGGTTTGCGGCACCGACGGCCCCGGTGGAAAGCGCGGGCGCGCTGGAACCCTCGGCCCGACTGATGGCCGCGGGTTCGTGTTCGAGCGCAGGTCAACTGACAATGGCGATGACTGTCCCAGCGGAAGTGAGTATGGGCAATGCGGCCGGCGATCTCTTCACTGTTGTCGTCAACAACAGCGGCACGGCAGAGACCACTGAAGCCCGCCTGCTGGTCACGCCCAGTGCTGGCTTTGACTATTTGGCTGGTTCGGCCGCGGCTTCTGACGGGGGACCCATCAATGTTACCGTCAGCCCGGCCAACCCCGCACCGGGCCAGCCCTTTACAATCATTCTCAGCCAGGGCAGCGGCAGCCGTAACGATCTGGACGGCGGAGAGACGATCACCTTCAACTTCCGACTCACCACCAATACCGACGCCAATTCGGGACAACCCCTGATAACGACTTTGCAGAGCGGCACAGGCACACCCGTCACCTGCAAGACAGCCACAGAAAATATACAGGTGGTCCGGGGCAATCTGACCGTCACCAAATCCCCTGCCCTGCAAACCGCCACTTTTGGCCAGGTGATCACCTGGACAGTCTCTCTGGAAAATACGGGCCAGGGCACGCTCTATGACGCAGAGTTGACCGACACAATCGGCGCGGGCTACACCGGCTTCTCCATCACCCCAACCCCGGCTCCGGTCGATCTGGCCGCAGGCGCAAAATTCGATTACACCGCCCAGGCCACCATCAACTCCTGTAGCAATCTGACCAACCGGGTCGATGCGAGCTGGCTTTTGGGCAATGCAGACGGCACGGCCACTACGTCCAACACAGTCAACGAAATTGCGGATGTGCTGCTCCAGATCGAGGACCCCAATATTGTCGTTGACATCGGTCCTCTGCCCACGGCCGCCTACTGTGGCAGCATGAGCGCGACGATCCCGGTGACAGTGACCAACTCCGGCGGCGCGGCCCGCAACGTCTTTCTGACGATGGCATCCAGCGGCCCCGCAGGGACAGCGGTCAGCGTCAACTCGGCCTCGGCCGCAGACTGGAACGAGAGTGGCAACACCCTCACCTACACACCGGGGACTATCGGCGCGGGGGCCAGTGTCAATTTTCTGGTCGATGTAAGCACGGGCAATCTGTGCAGCGCGGCCTCCCTCAGCCTGACCCTCACTCCGACATATGAGGATTCCTGTTTGCTGCTCCAATCCACGGGCACGCCGGACACGGAAACCGTCACCCTGCCTGTGGAAGCGCCGACCCTTTCCGTGAGCAAAGATGGCCCCACCACAATGATTGCGGGCAACAGTTATCAGTATGTGGTGACGGTCTCCGGCGACAACCGGCAGAGCATCGGCCCGGGTGGGATTGCGATTACGGACATAGTACCCAGCAATCTGATCATCGACAGCGTATCCTCCAGCGGTAGTACACCGGTGACCCAAAACGGCCAAAACTTGCGCTGGGACCTGGACACCAGTGGCAGTGGTGCGTTCAGTGAACAGTTCTTTATCGATGTGACAGTGCCGGGCCAGGGCGCGGGCGCCTGTGGTGCTGGCAGTTCGCTGATCAATGCGGTAACAGCCGTAGCCGACATCACCTGCCCGGAATGTAATCTCTCCGCCGACGCGGAAAAAGAATCCTACATCTATGACTTTCTAGACCCGGCCCTCAACACCTTTACCAAAGAAGCCACGCCCATCGAACTGTGTGGGCCGCCCAGCGCCAATGTGATTACCGCCACCCTGCAAGTGGGCAGCGGCATCACCTGGACCAACACGATTTACACAGACACATTGGGCGCGGGCGCCCTGGGCCAGGCATTCACAATCGTGCCCGGCACAGTGAAGGTAACGGTCGGTGGGATAGACCACACGGCCAATGTGGCTATCAACGAAGGGCCACCCCTCTCCATCGACTTTGGCGGGCTGAGCGCCATTCTGGGCGACTTCAGTGCCACGGCCAATATTGTGATCGTCTACCAGATTGACGGCCAACCGGGGACGATTGCTGGCGGCGCGGACAATACCGTGCCCACACTCTTTTCCCAGTTCCAACTCAACGGCCCGGCCCAGGCCTGCGACGGGGGCAACATCGGCTATGTGGCCATCCCTGTGAAAGTGAGCCGGGGCAGCCTGGGCGTAGCCGTCGAACCAGGGACGATCCAATCCTGTCGCCTGAATACGGTTACATTGACCGTAAACGAAAACACAGTCAACGATTTGACCGACTCGATCGTTGTCTCCTTCACCACCGACGCGACCGACATCATTACACCGACAGCCTTTACAGTCGGCGGCGGTTTCACAGGCCAGACACCCACTGTGACCCAGGGAACCCAGGCAGACGGACGAAAGGTTGTCACATTTACCTTCCCCGCCGCCTTTGATCTGACCGGTTCAGGGACCATCTCCTTTCCCCTCTACCGCCCCTGTGGAACGACCGCGGGGTTGACGGCCGATGTGGCCTATCTGGACCGCTGCGATGTGCCCCGCACCAGCAGCGCCACTGGTGGAACATCCACCGCTCAATCCAATTTGACTCTCTTTACCACACCCAACCAATTTACAGTTGTGGAAAAGAAAGCGCAATGGAGCTTTATCGTCAGCAATGGCGGAAACATCAGCGCCACAGACTTTACTGTCGTCAACGAACTGCCCTTTGGCACGGAATTCTATACCTACACCCTAACCAGCAGCGCGCCCCAGAGTGTGAAAGATTCCATCACCTATAAGACAGGCACGTTGGCGGGCGGGCGCAGTGTCGTCACCTTTACAGTGCCTTCCACACCGGGTCTGCCCAACGGCAACCGGCTGACTTTTGATATCGAAGCGCTGGTCAACGGCTGTTCCCTGCCCGACGACGTAACGATCCGCCTGACCAACACCTGTGGCGGTGTGGGCGGCGTCTGCCAGGGGACCAGTGTTGGAACCGTGGAGCTATTGCCCGGCGCGTCCTCCCTGCTCAGCGCCAACAACCAGACGGCCAATCTGCCCCTGTGCGAGACGGGCACTGTCCAGTTGCGGGTGAAGAACACCTCCGGGCGGGCGGTCGAATATAATTTGACCATCACCGATACAATTACAAATGCTACTTTTGTCAATGCTTCCACACTGGTCAGTGTGGTGGATGGCGCCGGCGCGCCGATTGTGGGCACAACCAGCGGCGTGCCGTTGACGAACATCCCCTTTGCGCCGGCCATCTCCACCGCCGGTGTAGCCTCCACCCTCGTCTGGCGGGTAACAGATTACGTCTCCGGCACGGCAGCCTATGACGTACTGGCCCAACGCAACGCCAAAGACGAAATCCGCATCGATTTCGACGTCCTCACCGGCTGCGACGGTGCACCGGTGGGGGTACGCAGCGCAGGCTCGGCGGTGGATGCCTGTGGTGCGCCTCTCGGCTTCCTGGAAAGTTCCAAATCTCTGATCAGTGATTCCCCGATACTGGAAATCACCAAACAGGTGCAGAACGTTACCACTGGCAGTGCCCTGGGCGGTGATACCAGCGCCGCACCCATCTTCGCTGGGGTGGGAGACCAATTGGTCTGGAATGTGACAGTGAAGAATACAGGACCCCAGCGGGTGACGAATCTCTTCACAGAAGATCAGTTGCCCAGCAATTTTACGGTTAGCAGCGTCAGCCCAACCGACTACACCACCACCGGATCGCCCCCCTTCCTTGAATGGCATGACGGGGGCGGCACGGAATTGGCCGCCAACGGCGGCACTATCACCTACGCCATCACCGGAACCCTGGCGGCTGGCGCCTGCGCCTTCTCCCCACTGGAAAACGAAGCCAGCAGCCGCTTCGCCTGTGGCCTCGGTGATATCTGCTTCAGCAAGGGTGTCACCACCACCGCCTACATCAGCACCCGACCCAACTTTACCATCAGCGCCTCCAACGCCACCATCCAGGAGTGCGAGGGCGGGCCGTTGACCGTCGCCATCAACAACACCGGCGCGCGGGCCTCGAATGTAGTGGTCACCTATACCCTGCCCGCCAATATGGCCTACGCCAGTTTGGACGGAGCCAGCAGCCCCACGCCCACCAGCCAGCCCGCCGTGGGCGCAACCGGTGTCATCACCTTTGGCTATGCCAGCTTCCCCGGTGAGACGAATGGCTCTCTCCAATTCAATGTGGCAAATGCGACGGGGTTTTGCCCCGCGCCGGGCAGCAACACCGGCACGGCTGACCTGCGCTATCAGAACACCTGTAGCACGGACTTCGACGATGTGGCCGCGGCCAACGCCACGATTACTGTGCAGCGTCCCACCCTCTCGACGGCGACAGTGACGCCGGTTCAGCAGGTAGTCGTCGCGGGCCAGCGCTACACCTGGACGGTGACTGTACCCAACAGCGGAACCGGCATTGCCCGCAATCTGGTCATCACTGAAACCCTGGACGCGGGCTGGGGCAGCATCACCGCCATCAACGGCACGCCGGGTGGGACTGCGCCGACAATCGATGCGGGCAACCGCACAATTGTCTGGGATGTGGGCACACTCAACAACGGCCAGACCTGGACGGCCACCTTCAGCGCAGTGGCTCTGGACGCCCAGCCTTCCTACCGCACGACGCTGGACGTCACCACCGCCTGCGACAACGGCGGCTGTCCCCAGACGGTCCAGGCCATCACCTACAGTTCGGCCACACAGGGGGTTGGACAAGCAGATTTTTGGCTCGCCTGTGCGCATCGGCCAGCCCTTCACCTATACAATCAATTTCGACTTCTTCGGCGGGCGAACCTACAACAGCGCCGTTCTCACCGACACCCTGCCCAAACTGGACGGAACCCTCGTCTTCAGCCCGACGGGTGTGACGATTGTCAACGAAAACAGCGGCGGCAATAGCTGGGCCGTGGGTTCCCTGAGTGGAGACAAACTGATCTTCACCACCGCGGCCGCGGGCACAGTCATCGGGCCGGACAGTGTGGCGATTACCGTCACCGGTCTGATCTCCAACGCGCTGACCGCGGACAACAACGACATCTTCACCAACGGGGCCGACCTGACCTGGACCGACGACGGGCGCGGCTATAGCCTGAACGACAGCGTGGATGGCCAGATCATCGAGCCGATTCTTGTCATCACAAAGCTGGGCAGGCCGGACACAGAGTTGCAGGCTGGCGATGAGATCACGTACACCCTGCGCGTCACCAACACCGCGCCCAGCACAGCCACCGCCTTCGACGTAGACCTGACCGACGCCATTCCCAATTTCCTGACCTACAGCCGGGGCTTCAGCGCACCGGGCGCGACAAGCAGCGGCGCGACCGCCCAACTCATCACCGCCACCTATGCCCAGATTCCATTGGGCCAGAGTGTGTCGATTACGTATGTGGTGGCCGTACTGGCCGGCGCGCCTGTGGGCCGGGACCTGATCAACACTGCCGTCATCAGCCACACCAGTATGCCCGGTGACAATCCCTCGGAACGAACGGGTGATCCGGCTGATCCCGGCGGCGCGGCCAACGATCACAACACAAGCACGACCGAAGGGGTGAACGTCGCCCCATTGGAAGTCAGCAAATCCTTGCTGGCCACAAACCAGGCCCATACCAGCGGGCTGAATGTGGCCGTGGGCGAGCAGATCACCTACACCCTTCTGGTCACAGTACCCCAGGGCCTGGTCAGCACAGGCGTGATGACGGATGTGCTGGATGACGGCCTGGCCTTTGTCGCCTGTGACAGCATTGCAGCCTCACCCGGCATCGGCACCGATCTGGCGGGCGACTTTGCAGAGGCCTGTTCCGGCCCCACCGTCACCAACAGCGGACGCCAGGCAGTCTTTGACTTCGGAACCGTCACGAATACGGATACTGATGGGGCGACAGTCGAAACTATTCTGATCACCTACCGGGCGGTACTGCTCAACAGCAGCGCCACCAACCGGGGCACCACCTGGAACAACAGCGCCACCTTCGGCTGGGCAGACGGCACCTCCAACAGCAGCGCGCCAGACGTGACGGTTGTCGAGCCCTCCCTGGCTATCACCAAAACCCTGACACCGGCCACGACCCAGGCCAACCAGACAGTGACAGTCACCCTGGAGATCGCCCATACCACCGCCAGCGATGCGGACGCGATGACTGTTGTCATCACCGACGCCCTGCCCGCGGGGCTGACCTTTGCCAACGGCATCGCCAATGTGAGCGGCGCGCCCTATACCAGCGGGACGGAAAGCGGCGGAACCATCACCTTTGGCTGGGACACTCTGCCCCTGGGCCAGACCAGCACTGTGCGATTCCTGGCAACGGTAGACCAGACTGTCGTGCCCAACACGACGATTGTCAACGACGCCTTCCTGCGCTGGAGCAGTCTGCCCGGCGATGTGACGACACCCCAATCGTCCTTCAACCCAGACTCCACCGAACGCACGGGGGACACGACCAATCCGGGCAGCACATCCAACGACCACCGGGCGCAGGACGACGACGACCTGAGCTTTGCAACCCTGGCTTTTGACAAGTCCCTCACCACAACCAACCAGCCCCATACCAGCGGGCTGAATGTGGCCATCGGCGAGCAGATCACCTATACAATCAGCATTACTGTGCCCCAGGGCACGATCCCCAGCGCGGTAGTGACGGACGTGCTGGATACGGGGCTGGCCTTCATCGCCCTGGACAGCGTGACCGCCTCCACCGGCGTCACCTGGAGCGGCGCGGGCACGGCTGCGTTTGCCAACAGCGGCGAGCGGATGGTTGTCGATTTTGGCACGATTACAAACGCCAATACGGATCCGGCCACCACCGAAGTCATTACCCTCGTCTACCGGGCGGTCGTCCTCAACACCACCGGCAACAACCGGGGGGATACCCGCAACAACCAGGCCGACTTTACCTGGAGCGCGGGCAGTCTGAGCGACACCACACCGGATGTAACAATTGTCGAACCGGACCTGACCATCGCCAAGAGCGTTGTGCCACTCAACGGCGACGCGGGCGATATTTTCACCTTTACCCTGGCCATCACCCATACGGCCAGCAGCAACACCGACGCAATGACTGTCGTCATCACCGATGCGGTCCCCGCGGGGATGACGTATGTGGCCGGTTCGGTCCAGGATGAGAGTGGCACGGCTACGACCAGCGCGTCGGAAAGCGGCGGGATCGTCACCTTCGCCTGGGATACTCTGGCGTTGGGCACAGGCAGCAGTGTTAGCTTCCGGGCCACGCTGAATCAGAGCACACCACCGCTCAGCATCTTCACCAACACGGCCTTCCTGCGTTGGAGCAGTCTGCCCGGCGACATCACAACACCCCAATCAACCGAGAACGGCCTCTCCACCGAGCGGACAGGCAACACAGCGGATCCGGGCGGGATAGCCAACGATCACAGCGTGCCGGACAATACGTCCCTGGGCACGCCGGGCTACAGCATTGCCAAAGCCCTGGACGCTACATCCGCCGTCCACACAGCCGGCGCCAATGTGACAATCGGTGAGGTAATCACCTACGCACTGACTATTACTCTGCCCGAAGGCACGACGACCGGCCTGGTGGTGGTAGACAATCTGCCCGCGGGCCTGGCCTTCGTCCCTGGCTCGGTGAGCGTGGACACGACCGGATTCAACGGCAGTGTGTCTGCGCCAGCCGCGGCCTCTGCTGGCGGCAGCGGCGACGACGTGACCCTGACCTTCACTCCAGTGACTGTCACTGGCGACAACGTGACGACGAACAACAGTTTTGTCGTGCTCCTGCGTGCCCTGGTCTTGGACATTCCAGCCAATGCGGGCATCGTCCCGCCGGGCCAGACAGTGCTGACCAACAGCGCCACGGCCCAGGTGGGCAGCACACCCATCCAGCAGACAGCGCCGGTCACGGCCACTGTTGTCGAGCCACGGATGGAGATTGTCAAGAGTCTGGCCCCCAGTGTGGCCGCGGCCAATGATACGGTCACGATCACCCTTGTCGTCAGCAATACAGGCACGTCCGAGGCCTTTGAAGTGGTAGTGGACGATCCCCTGCCCGACGCCAAATTCACCGGGGCAGCCCCAGTGACGACGCCTGCGGGCTTTGCCTTCAGCACAGTCGTCTCCGCGACCAATACAATTGTGCGCTTCACCGGCGGCAACATTCCCGTGGGTGAAAGCCGCACATTCGTCTTCAGCGTCCGGCTCACCAACGGCGTTGTCAAGGGCGAAGTGCTGACAAATGTGGCGACAGTCACCCAGGCCACCACCCTGCCCGGCACAGATGCTGGTGAACGGGACGAGCCGGATGTGTCGGCCAACGCGCCTCTCACCATCAGTGCGCCGGACCTGACCCTTACCAAAACCAACAATCTGACCAGCCTGCTGCCCGGACAGACAACGGTCTACAGCCTGACGGTCACAAATGTAGGCGACCGCACGGCCACCGGCGTTGTCCTGACCGATACAGTCCCGCTCAGCACGACATTCGATCTGGCCAACAGTTCCGCGGGCTGGAGCTGTGGGGACAACGCGGCAGCGGGCACGCTGTGTACCTTCCCTGTGGGAACGCTGGCCGTGAACGCTAACCAGACCGTGCGCTTCGCGGTCACCCTGGAGATGCCCCTGCTCACCAGCACGGCACAGATTACCAATACGGCAACGACCGGCGACGACGGCACGAATGGACCGGACCCGACGCCGGGCAATAATACGGCCAGCGACATCGACCCGACGATTCTGAGCAGTCTGGGCAATTACGTCTGGCTGGATGTGAACTACGACGGACAGCAGGGCGCACCAGCAACCGAGACGCCGGTAGCCGATGTGGTGGTCAATCTCTACGACAGCAACGGTGTACTTATCGCCACGACGACCACCGATAACAGCGGCTTCTACAACTTTGGCGGGCTGGGGCCGGGCGACTACACAGTGGAATTCATCCCGCCCGCAGGCTACGCCCTGACCACCCAGACGGTGGGCGCGACGGCCACAGACAGCAACGCCGATCCCACCACCGGGCGCAGTGCGCCGGTGACACTGGGCGCAGGCGAACACAACCCGACAATCGATGCGGGCCTGATCACACTCGTCAACCTGGGCGATTACGTCTGGCAGGACACGGATGGCGACGGACAACAGGGCAACCCAGCGGTAGAGCCACCAGTGGCCGGTGTGACGGTCACACTGACCTTGCCCAGCGGCACGGTCCTCACGACGACGACCGACGCCAGCGGCATCTACACATTCACCGACCTGCTGCCCAACGAGACCTACACCGTTACCTTCACACCGCCACCCGGCACCGACTTCACGGGCCAGAACAGCGGCAATGACGCCAGTGACAGCGACGCGGACCCGGCTTCCGGTGTGGTGGTGGTGGACCTGGGACTGAACGACGACCCGTCCATCGACGCCGGTCTGGTGCAGCCGATGAATCTGGGCGATTACGTCTGGTTCGACAGCAATGCCAACGGTCAACAGGACCCAGGCGAGCCGGGCATTGGTGGCGCGAGCGTCGCCCTCTTCCTGGCGGACGGGGTAACACCCGCCACCGACCTGAACGGCAACCCGGTCACTGCACAAACGACCGGGCCTGACGGTCTCTACAACTTCACAAATCTGCCCCCCGGCGGCTATGTCGTCCAGGTGACGATGCCCGCGGGCTACGAAGCGACACCAGTGCAGGTGGCGGACCCCAACACCGATTCCAACACGGACAGCAACATCGCGTCCAGCGCGGCCAACATCCACAGCAGCGGTGTGGTCACCCTGACAGTGGGCGGTGAGCCGGTTGCAGGCGTGGACACCGACGGCGCCAACGGCAATCTCTCCGTAGACTTCGGCTTCACTGGCGTCAACCTGGGCGATTACGTCTGGTTCGACACCAACTACGACGGACAGCAGGGGACCCCTGCTCTCGAACCGGTCGCGGCTGGCGTCACCGTCACCCTGACCTACCCGAATGGGACGGTCCTGACAACTGTCACCGACGCTTCGGGCCTCTACAGTTTCACGAATCTGATTCCCAACCAGACCTACACTGTCACCTTCGCACCGCCGCCCGGCTACGCCATCACCACCCAAAACAGCGGGGCGGATGGCACGGACAGCGACGCCGATCCGGCCACCGGTGTGGTTGTCGTTGACTTAGGCACGACCGACGATCCGACGATTGACGCCGGTCTGGTCGAATTGGTCAACCTGGGCGATTACGTCTGGCAGGACACCGACGGCGACGGCCAGCAGGGCAACCCCGCGGTAGAGCCACCTGTGGCCGGTGTGACCGTCACACTGACCCTACCCAGCGGCACGGTCCTCACGACGACGACCGACGCCAGCGGCATCTACACATTCACCGATTTGCTGCCCAACGAGACCTACACCGTCACCTTCACACCGCCACCCGGCACCGACTTCACGGGCCAGAACAGCGGCAATGACGCCAGTGACAGCGACGCGGACCCGACCACCGGTGTGGTGGTGGTGGACCTGGGGCTGAACGACGACCCATCCATCGACGCCGGTCTGGTGCAGCCAATGAACCTGGGCGATTACGTCTGGTTCGACAGCAACGCCAACGGTCAGCAGGACGGAGGCGAGCCGGGCATTGCCGGTGTCACAGTCACCCTCTTCCTGGCCGACGGCGTGACACCGGCCCTGGACCTGAACGGCAACCCGGTCACCGCCCAGACCACCGGGCCGGACGGTCTCTACAACTTCACAAATCTGCCTCCGGGCGGCTATGTCGTCCAGGTGACGATGCCCGCGGGCTACGAGCCGACACCAGTGCAGGTGGCGGACCCCAACACTGATTCCAATACGGACAGCAACATCGCGTCCAGCGTGGCCAACATCCACAGCAGCGGTGTGGTTACTTTGACTGTGGGCGGTGAGCCGGTTGCAGGCGTGGACACAGACGGCGCCAACGGCAATCTGTCGGTTGACTTCGGCTTCACTGGCGTCAACCTGGGCGATTACGTCTGGTTCGACACCAACTACGACGGCCAGCAGGGGACCCCTGCACTCGAACCGGTCGCGGCTGGCGTCACCGTCACCCTGACCTACCCGAATGGGACGGTTCTGACAACTGTCACCGACGCTTCGGGACTCTATTCATTCACCAATCTGATTCCCAACCAGACCTATACGGTCACCTTCGCACCACCCCCCGGCTATGCCATCACCACCCAGAACAGCGGCAATGACGCCAGCGACAGCGACGCCAACCCGGCCACCGGTGTGGTCGTTGTTGACCTGGGCACGACCGACGATCTGACGATTGACGTCGGTCTGGTGGAGTTGGTCAACCTGGGCGACTACGTCTGGCAGGACACCAACGGCGACGGACAACAGGGCAACCCAGCGGTAGAGCCACCGGTGGCCGGTGTGACGGTCACATTGACTCTGCCCAGCGGCACGGTCCTCACGACGACGACCGACGCCAGCGGCATCTACACATTCACCGACCTGCTGCCCAACGAGACCTACACCGTCACCTTCACACCGCCACCCGGCACCGACTTCACGGGCCAGAACAGCGGCAATGATACGAGCGACAGCGACGCCGACCCGACCACCGGCGTGGTAGTGGTAGACCTGGGCCTGAACGACGACCCGTCCATCGACGCCGGTCTGGTCCAGCCAATGAACCTGGGTGATTACGTCTGGTTCGACAGCAACGCCAACGGTCAGCAGGATGTAGGCGAACCGGGGATTGCCGGTGTCACTGTCACCCTCTTCCTGGCCGACGGCGTGACGCCTGCCCTGGACCTGAACGGCAACCCGGTCACCGCACAAACGACCGGGCCGGACGGTCTCTACAACTTCACAAATCTGGCCCCCGGCGGCTACGTCGTCCAGGTGACGATGCCCGCGGGCTACGAGCCGACGCCAGTGCAGGTGGCGGACCCCAACACCGATTCCAACACGGACAGCAACATCGCGTCCAGCGCGGCCAACATCCACAGCAGCGGTGTGGTCACCCTGACTGTGGGCGGTGAGCCAGTTGTTGGCGTGGACACCGACGGCGCCAACGGCAATCTGTCGGTTGACTTCGGCTTCACCGGCGTCAATCTGGGCGATTACGTCTGGTTCGACACCAACTACGACGGACAGCAGGGGACTCCTGCGCTCGAACCGGTCGCGGCTGGCGTCACCGTCACCCTGACCTACCCGAATGGGACGGTTCTGACAACTGTCACCGACGCTTCCGGTCTCTACAGCTTCACAAATCTGATACCCAACCAGACTTACACAGTCACATTCAGTGCGCTGCCTGGCTATGCGCTCACCACACAGAACAGCGGCAATGACGCCAGCGACAGCGACGCGGACCCGGCTACCGGTGTGGTCGTCGTTGACCTGGGCACGACCGACGATCTGACGATTGACGCCGGTCTGGTCGAGTTGGTCAACCTGGGCGACTACGTTTGGTTCGACATCAACGGCGACGGCCAGCAGGGCGATCCTGCAGTGGAACTGCCCATAGAGGGCGTGACTGTGACGCTGACCCTACCCAATGGGACAGTGCTCACAACGACGACCGACGCGTCGGGCCTCTACACATTCACCGACCTGCTGCCCAACGAAACCTATACCGTCACCTTCACGCCGCCCCTGGGCTATGGCTTTACCGACCAGAACAGCGGCAATGACGCCAGTGACAGCGACGCGGACCCGGCTTCTGGTGTGGTGGTGGTGGACCTGGGCCTGAACGACGACCCGTCCATCGACGCCGGTCTGGTCCAGTCCATGAACCTGGGCAACTTTGTCTGGTTCGACAGCAACGCCAACGGCCAGCAGGACCCAGGCGAGCCAGGCATCGCCGGTGCAGTTGTCACCCTCTTCCAGGCTGACGGGGTAACGCCCGCCACCGACGAGAACGGCAATCCAGTCCTGGCCCAGACCACCGGGCCAAACGGTCTTTACAACTTCACCCATCTGGACCCGGACGGTTATGTGGTCCAGGTGACGATGCCCGCGGGCTATACACCGACACCGCTTCAGGTGGCGGACCCCAACACCGATTCCAATACGGACAGCAACATCGCGTCCAGCGCGGCCAACATCCACAGCAGCGGTATCGTGACCCTGACTGCGACCGGTGAGCCACCGGCAAGTGTGGATGGTGACGGTGCCAACGGCAATCTCTCGGTGGACTTCGGCTTCATCGGTGTCAACCTGGGCGATTATGTCTGGTTGGATGTCAACTTCGATGGACAGCAGGGCGACCCGGCTGTCGAACTGCCCCTGGCCGGTGTCACCGTCACACTGACCTATCCGAACGGAACAGTTCTGACAACTGCCACCGACGCTTCGGGCCTCTATTCATTCACCAATCTGATACCCAACCAGACCTATACGGTCACCTTCGCTCCGCCGCCGCAGTACACAATCACCACCCAGAACAGCGGCGCAGATGGCACTGACAGCGACGCCAACCCGGCCACCGGTGTGGTCATCGTTGACCTGGGCATCACCGACGATCTGACGATTGACGCGGGTCTCTATGTGGCGCTCAAGATCGGCGACACCCTTTGGATCGACTACAACGCTGACGGCAACGATGACCCCGCGGAACCGGGTCTGCCGGGTGTGACAGTCAATCTGCTGGACGGCAGCGGGAATGTCATCAGTACAACTGTGACCGGCCCGGATGGAACCTATCTCTTCCCAGACCTGCCGCCAGGAACCTACACAGTAGAGGTAGATCAGACAACCCTGCCGCCGGGCTTCACCAACACCCACGACCTGGACGGCAATCACGACTCTTCCACAACTGTGACCCAGCCATCGGGCCAGGACAATTTGAACCTGGACTTTGGCTATGTGGGCGTGCCTGTTCTCTTGACGACCAAACGGGACACCCATTTCACAGATGTGGACAACGACGGCGTGCCTTCGCCGGGTGATGTGCTACTCTACACAATTCTCATCAGCAATACCGGCACTGGCCCGCTCACATCGATTGTCTTCACAGACACGCCGGGGGTGAACACGACCCTCGTCGTTCCCTCGGTGCAGACGAGCCTGGGCACGGTTATCACCGGCAACGGCGCAGGCAACACATCCGTGCGGGTGACAGTCGGCACACTCCCCGGCAAGACCCAGGCGACTATCACCTTCCGGGTGACGATCAACAATCCCCTGCCCGCAGGCGTGACGCAAGTCGCCAACCAGGGCACGGTTTCCAGCGCAGAGCTGCCCGCCACGCCAACCGACGACCCAGACACAGGTACGGGCGGCGACCCGACCGTAACACCGGTCAATGCGTCGGCTGCGCCCCAGATCACCAAACAGTCCAGTCTGGTGCGGGATGCGGACGGCAACGGCGTCGTCTCTCCTGGCGACACCCTGCGCTACGATCTGCGGATGGTCAACCTGGGCAATGCCACCACGGCCAATGTCGTCTTCAGCGACACGCCGGATGCCAATACGACCCTCGTCGTGGGCAGCGTCCTTAGCAATAAGGGCACTGTCACCACCGGCAACACAGCCGGCGACACAACTGTCACCATCGCGGTGGGAGATGTCAATCCCGGCGATGTGGTGCTCATCTCCTTCGACGTGACCGTCAATGTCGGTCTGACCACTGGCACAGTTCTCTCCAACCAGGGCCAGATCGCCTATGACAGTGATGGCGATGGCAACAACGACAGCACCCGTCCCACAGACGGCGACACCACCCAGCCCGGCGACCAACCGACGACCAACACAATCGGCGGTTCGCCCGAAGGCGTGGCGATTAAGAGTGTGAGCGATGTCAACGGCGGCAATCTGGAGCCGGGTGACATTCTGCTCTACACAATCGTCCTGCAGAACACCAGTGCCTTCAATGCGCCAGGAGTGGCCTTTGAAGACCCGATTCCGGCCCACACAGTCTATCTGGCCAACAGCGTCTCGGCGCCCGGAGCCAGCACAGTCGTCTCCACCACACCCACCCTGCGCATCACCGGCATCGACGTGCCCGCACGCAGCCAGGTGCTCATCACCTTCCGGGTGCAGGTCATCAATCCCCTGCCCGCGGGTGTGACGGAAATCAGCAACCAGGGCACTGTCTTCTTCGACAGCGACGGCGATGGCGTCAACGACAGCAGCCAGCCCACAGACGGTGACACAGTTAATCCGGGCAACCAGCCCACAGTCATCCCCGTCACTGCCGGGCCGAACTACGGCGAGACGACAAAGACTGTCGCGCTCGTCACCGACGCGGACGGCAACGGTGTGGTCACCCCTGGCGACACCCTGCGCTATACGATCCGCATCCCCAACACAGGCAACCAGGACAGCCTGGGCGCTGTCTTCCTGCTGGATACAATCCCGGCCAACACCACATACGTGGGCGGCAGCGCCACCGCGGATCGGGGCACGGCCAGCTTCAACACTGGCAGCAACCGGGTGGAGTGGAGTGGCGATGTGCCTGCTGGCACAGCCGTCTCCATCACCTTTGACGTGACGATCAACACCGGCATTGTGACCGGCATCGTCATCTCCAACCAGGGCGCGGTGCGCTATGACACGGACAACGACGGCACACCCGACGCCACCGAACTGACCGACAGCGACACAACCGATCCCGGCGAACAGCCGACGACTGTGCCCGTGGGCGGCTCCCCCGAAGGGGTTGCGCGCAAGACAGCTACCGATCTTAACGGCGGCAATCTGGAGCCAGGGGATGTGATTCTTTACACCGTCGTCCTCCAGAATAACAGCGGCTTCAATGCGCCGGGGATCGAGTTCATCGACAGCATCCCGGCCCACACCGACTACATCACCAACTCGCTAACCGTCCCCGCGGGTGCGACGATTGTGACCCAATCGCCCACCATCCGGGTCTCCGGTGTGGACGTCAACGCCAATAGCCAGGTGACCATCACCTTCCAGGTGCAGATCGCCAACCCCCTGCCCGCGGGTATCACCCAGATCGCCAACCAGGGCACAGTCTTCTTCGACTCTGACGGCGACGGCACAAACGATTCCACCCAGCCCACCGATGGCGATCCCGGCACACCGGGCAACCAACCGACCATCTCGCCGGTGGATGCGACGCTGGAATACTCGGCCACCAAACGGGACCGGCTCTTCACCGACGCCGATTCCAACGGCACGCCCAGCCCCGGCGACACGATTGAATATGAGATTGTCGTCTCCAATACAGGCAACCAGGCAGTGACCAATGTGGTCTTTGCCGACACACCCGACGCCAACACAGTGCTGGAGGTCGGCTCGGTACAGACCAGCGCCGGGACAATCACCACTGGCAACGACCCAGGCAACACAAGCGTCAGCGTCAACATCGGCACGCTCAACGGCGGGACCAGTGTAACCATTTCCTTCCGGGTGACCATCAACGCCCCTCTGCCCTCCGGTGTGACGCAGGTCGCCAACCAGGGCACACTCAGCAGCACGGAACTGCCCACTGTCATCACCGATGACCCGGACACCCCGGCCAACGAAGACCCGACGGTGACGCCAGTCGTGGCTGCGCCGGTGCTGGCCGCGTCCAAGCGGGACAGCCTAGCCGTGGATGCCGATAGCAATGGCACGCCCAGCCCCGGCGACACCGTCGAATATGCAATTACCATCCAGAACACAGGCAACCAGGCGGCCACCGGTCTTCTCTTCAACGACACGCCGGACGCCAACAGCGCGCTGGTCGTCGGTTCGGTGACCACCTCTGCCGGCACTGTCACTACTGGCAATAACGGCGGTGACACGACAGTAGCTGTCGACATCGGCAGCCTTAACGGCGGGGCCAGTGTAACCATCACCTTCCGGGTGACCATCAACAACCCGGTGCCCGCGGGTATCACCCAGATCGCCAACCAGGGCAGCTTGAGCAGCAACGAACTGCCCACTGAGCAGACCGATGACCCGGACACCGCGGCCAGCGGCGATCCGACGGTCACACCCATCAGCGCGCAGCCAGTGGTCAGCGCCACCAAAGTTGACAGCCTGGCCGTGGACGCGGATGGCAACGGCAGCACCAGTCCTGGCGACACCATCGAATACCGGATTACAATCGCCAACAGCGGCAATCAGGCTGGGCGCGCGACATTTATCGACAATGTGCTGGACCCGAATGTGACCCTCGTCGTCGGCTCTGTGCAGACGACGCTGGGAACCATCGCCCGAGGCAACAATCCCGGCAATACCGGCGTGCAGGTCAATGTGGGTCTGATCCCCGGCGGTGGCGGTACGGTCGTCATCAGCTTCCGGGTGGCTGTGAATAACCCGCTGCCCGCGGGCGTCACACAGGTAGGCAACCAGGCCACAGTCAGCGGCAGCAACTTCCCGACTGTGCCCACCGACGATCCAGACACCCCGGCCAATGGCGACCCGACCCTGACACCGGTGGTCTCGGAGCCAGTTCTTACGGCCAGCAAGCGGGATACACTGGTGGTGGACGCGGACAGCAACGGCTCGGCCAGCCCCGGCGACACCCTGGAATATCAGGTGACGATCCAGAATACGGGCAACAGCGCGGCCACAAGCGTCGTCTTCAACGACATCCCCGACAGCAACACTGCCCTGGTGGTCGGCTCGGTGCAGACCAGCACGGGCACAGTCACAACCGGCAATACAGCGGGCAACACATCCGTTTCCGTGAATATCGGCACCCTTCCCGGCGGCGGTAGCGTGACCATCACCTTCCGGGTGACAATCGACGATCCCCTGCCTGCGGGTGTGACGCGGGTGCTGAACCAGGGCACAGTGAGCAGCGATCAGCTGCCCAGCGTGCCCACGGACGACCCGGACACAGCCGCCAGCGGTGACCCCACGGCTACACCTGTAGCCGCTGCACCCGTTCTCGCCGCCACCAAGGACGACAGTCTGCTGGTGGATGCGGACGGCAATGGCATTGCCAGCCCTGGCGACACAATTCTGTATCAGATTACCCTTCAGAACAGCGGCAATCAGGCAGCCACCGGGGTGGTCTTCAACGACACACCGGATGCCAACACCAGTCTGATTGTGGGTTCTGTGCAGGCCAACGCAGGCACAGTCACCACCGGCAACGGTGCAGGCCATACGACCGTCAGCGTCAACATCGGCACCCTTCCCGGCGGCGGTAGTGTGACCATCACCTTCCGGGTGACAATCGACGATCCCCTGCCCGCAGGCGTCACACAGATCGCCAACCAGGGCACGCTGACCAGCAACGAACTGCCCACCCTCCCCACCGACGATCCGGACACGGGCGCGGGCGGCGATCCGACAATTACACACCTCACCGCCGCGCCGATTTTGGATGCAACCAAACGGGACAGCCTGGCTGTGGACGCAGACAGTGACGGCATTCCCAGCCCTGGCGACACGCTCGAATATCGGGTGGTTATCCACAACAGCGGCAACCAGGCAGCCACAGGTGTGGTCTTTGACGACACACCAGGGGCAAACACCAGTCTGGTAGTCGGTTCTGTACAACCTAGCGCGGGCACAGTCACCACCGGCAATGCAGCCGGCAACACGACTGTCAGCGTCAATATCGGCACGATTCCTGGCGGCGGACAGGTGGTCATCACCTTCCGGGTGACGATTGCCAATCCTCTGCCCGCCGGCGTCACACGGGTGGTGAATCAGGGCACAGTTCATAGTAACGAAGTGCCATCCCTGCCCACCGACGACCCGGACACCGCCCAGGCCGACGACCCGACAGCAACGCCGTTGACGGCAGCGCCGCTCATCGACGCTACCAAACGGGACAGTCTGGTCGTAGACGCGGACGGCAACGGCAGCGCCAGCCCTGGCGACACAATTGAATATCAGATTGTCGTCGCCAACAACGGCAACCAGGCCGGTATCGCAGCCTTCGTCAACGATCTGCTCGACCCCAACGTAGCGTTGGTGGTTGGCTCTGTACAGACCAGCCAGGGCACAATCGTGCGCGGTAACGCGACCAGCGACACCTCTGTCAACGTCAGTCTGGGTACTATCCCCGGCGGCCAGAGCGCAACCATCACCTTCCGGGTGACGATCCGCAATCCCCTGCCCGCAGCCGTGACGCAGGTAGCCAACCAGGCCGTTGTCACCGGCGACAACTTCCCGGACGTTCCCACGGACGATCCGGATACCCCCGCCGCTGATGACGAAACAGTAACTCAAGTGGCGGCCGCGCCGGTACTGGCGGCTACCAAACGGGACAGCCTGGCTGTGGATGCGGACAGTGACGGCATCGCCAGCCCCGGCGACACACTGGAATATCGGGTGGTCATCCGCAACAGCGGCAACAGCGCAGCCACCAGCGTTGTCTTCAACGACACACCGGGGGCTAATACATCTCTGGTCGTCGGTTCAGTCCAGACCAGCCAGGGCACAGTGACCACCGGCAACACCGCTGGCAATACGACCGTTGCGGTCAATGTCGGCACCATCCCCGGCGGCGGACAGGTAGTCGTCACCTTCCGGGTGACAATCATCAACCCCCTGCCCGCGGGTGTGACGCAGGTTGCAAATCAGGGCACAGTCCACAGCGACCAGTTGCCTGCCGTCCCCACCGATGACCCGGACACGGGCGCGGCGGACGACCCAACGGCCACACCGCTCACCGCTGCTCCGGTTCTCTCCTCTACCAAGCGGGACACGCTTGCTGTGGATGCGGACGGTGACGGCATCGCCAGTCCTGGTGACACCCTGGAATATCGGGTGGTCATCCGCAACAGCGGCAACAGCGCTGCCACCGATGTGGTCTTTGACGACACACCGGGGGCCAATACGACGCTCGTCGTCGGTTCGGTCCAGACCAATGCGGGCACTGTCACCACCGGTAACACGGCTGGCAACACGACTGTCAGCGTCAACGTCGGCACAATCCCCGGCGGCGGCCAGGTGGTCATCACCTTCCGGGTGACGATCAACAATCCTCTGCCCGCGGGCGTGACGCGAGTGGTGAATCAGGGCACAGTTCACAGCAACGAACTGCCATCCCTGCCCACAGACGACCCGGACACAGCCCAGGCCGACGATCCGACAGCGACACCGCTGACTGCGGCCCCGCTCATCGACGCCACCAAACGGGATTCCCTGGCCGTTGACGCTGATGGCAACGGTCAGCCCAGTCCCGGCGATACCATCGAATACCGGATTGTCGTCGCCAACAACGGCAACCAGGCCGGTCTGGCTACTTTCGTTGACAATCTGCTCGACACCAACGCACTGCTGGTGGTCGGTTCTGTGCAGAGCAGCCAGGGCACAGTTACCCAGGGCAACACCGCCGGTGACACATCGGTGATTGTCAGCCTGGGCACGATCCCCGGCGGCCAGAGCGCAACCATCACCTTCCGGGTGACAATCCGCAATCCGTTGCCCGCGGGTGTGACTCGGATTACCAACCAGGCGGTTGTCACCGGTGACAACTTCCCGGATGTACCCACCGACGATCCGGACACACCGGCAGCGGACGACCCGACGATCACTTCTCTGGTGGCCGAGCCTGTGCTGGCAGCCACCAAGCGGGACAGTCTGGCGGTGGACGCGGACGGTGACGGCATCGCCAGCCCTGGCGACACTCTCGAATACCGGGTGGTCATTCGCAACAGCGGCAACAGCGCTGCCACCGATGTGGTCTTTGACGACACACCGGGGGTAAACACCAGTCTGGTGATCAGCTCTGTACAAACCAGCGCGGGCACAGTGACGACCGGCAACACTGCTGGCAACACAACTGTCAGCGTCAACATCGGCACAATCCCCGGCGGCGGACAGGTGGTCATCACCTTCCGGGTGACGATCAACAATCCCCTGCCCGCTGGCGTGACACGGGTGGTCAATCAGGGCACGGTCAGCAGCAACGAGCTGCCCGCCCTGCCCACCGACGACCCGGACACCGCCCAGGCCGACGACCCGACAGCGACACCGCTGACTGCGGCCCCGCTCATCGACGCCACCAAACGGGACAGCCTGGCTGTGGACGCAGATGGCAACGGCCAGCCCAGCCCCGGCGATACCATCGAATACCGAATTGTTGTCGCCAACAACGGCAACCAGGCCGGTATCGCAGCCTTCGTCAACGATCTGCTCGACCCCAACGTAGCGTTGGTGGTTGGCTCTGTACAGAGCAGCCAGGGCACAATCGTGCGCGGCAATACAACAGGCGACACCTCTGTCAACGTCAGTCTGGGCACCGTCCCCGGTGGACAGAGCGCAACCATCACCTTCCGGGTAACAATTCGCAATCCGTTGCCCGCAGGCGTGACGCAGGTTGTCAATCAGGCGGTTGTCACCGGTGACAACTTCCCGGATGTGCCCACCGACGATCCGGATACTCCGACAACGGACGACCCGACGATCACCCCACTGGTAGCCGAGCCTGTGCTGGCAGCCACCAAACGGGACAGCCTGGCTGTGGACGCAGACGGTGACGGTATCGCCAGCCCCGGCGACACTCTCGAATATCGGGTGGTCATCCGCAACAGTGGCAACAGTGCAGCCACCGATGTGGTCTTCGACGACACACCGGGAGCCAATACGGCGCTTGTGGTCGGTTCGGTTCAGACCAGCGCGGGCACTGTCACCACTGGCAACACCGCCGGTCACACAACCGTCAGCGTCAACATCGGCACAATCCCCGGCGGCGGACAGGCGGTCATAACCTTCCGGGTGACGATCAACAATCCGCTTCCGGCTGGCGTGACGCGGGTTGTCAACCAGGGCACAGTTCACAGCAATGAACTGCCGTCCCTGCCCACCGACGACCCGGACACCGCCCAGACCGACGACCCGACAGCTACGCCCCTGGGCGCGGCCCCGCTCATCGACGCCACCAAACGGGATACCCTGGCGGTGGACGCTGATGGCAACGGCCAGCCCAGCCCCGGCGACACCATCGAATACCGGATTGTTGTCGCCAACAGCGGCAACCAGGCCGGTGTGGCTACTTTCGTAGATGATCTGTTGGACAAGAATGTGGCGCTGGTGGTTGGCTCTGTCCAGACCAGCCAGGGCACTGTCACCCGGGGCAACACAGCCGGAGACATTGGCGTCACGGTAAGCCTGGGCACTGTCCCCGGCGGACAGAGTGCGACCATCACCTTCCGGGTGACGATCAACAATCCGTTGCCCGCGGGTGTGACTCGGATTACCAACCAGGCCGTTGTCACCGGTGACAACTTCCCGAACGTCCCCACGGACGACCCGGACACACCGGCAGCCGACGACCCGACAGTGACGCCGGTAGTGGCGGAACCGGTGCTGGAAGCCACCAAGCGGGACAGCTTGGCTGTCGACGCAGATGGCAACGGCATCCCCAGCCCCGGCGACACCCTGGAATATCGGGTGATCATCCACAACACAGGCAACAGTGCGACCACAGGCGTCGTCTTCAACGACATTCCAGACGCCAATACGGCGCTGGTAGTCGGTTCAGTCCAGACCAGTGGTGGCACTGTCACGGCCGGCAACACAGCGGGCAACACATCTGTCTCGGTGAATATCGGCACAATCCCCGGCGGCGGCCAGGTGATCATCACCTTCCAGGTGACGATCAACAATCCCCTGCCCGCGGGTGTGACGCGGGTGGTGAATCAGGGCACTGTCAGCAGCAATGAACTGCCTACCGTCCCCACCGATGATCCAGACACGAGCGCGGTCAAGGATCCAACATCCACGCCGCTGACTGCCGCGCCGATTCTCACCACTACCAAGCGAGACAGCCTGGCGGTGGATGCAGACAGCGACGGCGTTGCCAGCCCCGGCGACACCATCGAATATCGGGTGGTGATTCAGAACAGCGGCAACAGCGCGGCATCGGGCGTTGTCTTCAACGACACGCCGGATGCCAATACCGCACTGCTGGTCGGCTCGGTGCAGACAAGCGTCGGCACAGTGACCACCGGCAACAGCGCGGGCGATGCGACGATCAGCGTGGACATCGGCACAATCCCCGGCGGCGGACAGGTGGTCATCACCTTCCGGGTGACGATTAGCAATCCCCTGCCGGCCGGTGTGCTGTCGATTGCCAACCAGGGCACAGTCGTCAGCAACGAACTGCCAGCCGTCCCCAGCGATGACCCGGACACGGGCACGCCAGACGACCCGACGGAGACCCAACTGGTGGCTGCGCCTGTGCTGGAAGCCGACAAGCGGGACAGCCTCTTCACCGACACAGACGGGGATGGCGCGGTCAGCCCCGGCGACGTACTGCTCTACGAGACAGTCATTCGCAATACGGGCAACGCGGCTGCGTCCGGCGTGATCTTTGTAGACTTCCCGGACCCCAACACGACTCTCGTCGTCGGTTCGGTGCAGAGCAGCCAGGGCACAGTCGTCACAGGCAACAATGCAGGCGATGGCGGCGCGCGGGTTGAGATCGGCACAATTGTCGGCGGAGGCCAGGTGGTAATCACCTTCCGGGTGACGGTCAACAATCCTCTGCCCGCCAATGTGAGCCGGGTTGTCAACCAGGGCACAGTCACCAGCAACGAGCTGCCCGCGGTCGCCACCAACGACCCGGACACAGCCGCTGTGGACGACCCGACTGTCACACCCATCAACGCAGCGCCAAGACTTTCCCTGACAAAGACCGATTCCCTCTTCACCGATGTGGACGGCAACGGCCAGCCCAGCCCCGGCGATGTACTCCAATACCGGATTGTCGTGCGCAATACGGGCAACCAGGCCGCGGTCAATGTGATCATACAGGACGCGCCGGATCCATTCACCCGGCTGGTGGTCGGCACTGTGCAGACCACAGCGGGCACTGTGACCACAGGCAATACGGCTGGCGATGCCAGTGTCGTCGTGGCTGTGGGCACACTCCCCGGCGGCGGCGGACAGGCGGTGATCACCTATCGGGTGACAATCGTCAACCCGGTTCCCGCCACAGTGGAACAGGTGGCCAACCAGGCCCTGGCCGGTGCGGACAACGCAGGCGGTATATCCAGCGATGATCCAGACACCCCGGCCCTGGGCGATCCGACCCTGACACCGGTGGTGGCCGAGCCGCTGCTGGATGTGAGCAAGCGGGACAGCCTCTTCATCGACGCCAACGGCGATGGGGTGGCAAGTCCTGGCGACACACTCATCTACCAGATCACAATTCTGAACGTGGGCAACCGGGCCGCGACCAATCTGGTCTTCAATGACACGCCCGACCCCAATACAGCGCTGATTGTGGGTACTGTGCAGACCAACCGGGGCACAGTCGTCAGCGGCAACAATGCAGGCAATACCGTTGTACGGGTCAACCTTGGAACCCTGCCCGGCGGCGGTGCACGGGCTGACATCAGCTTCCAGGTCCGCATCACCGACACACTCCCGGCCACTGTGCAGCAGATCGCCAACCAGGGCATTGTCACCGGTGACAATGTGGCCCCGGAGCCGTCTGACGACCCGGACACAGCCACGGACAACGACCCCACCCGCACGCCGGTGGTGGGCGATCCGCTGGTCAGTGCCAGCAAACAGGATTCTCTGCTCATCGATGCCGACGGCAATGGGGCTGTCACTGCTGGGGATACCCTGCTCTATCAGGTGGTCATCAACAACAGCGGCAACCGGGCCGCGGCAGGTGTGGTCTACACCGATACCGCGGACGTGAACACGACGATTGTCCCTGGCTCAGTGCAGACGAGCATCGGCACAGTGACAACGGGCAACGCAGCAGGAGACCGCACCATCCGCGTGGATGTGGGCGAACTGCCCGCCCGCTACGAAGTCACTATCTCCTATCAGGTGACGGTCAACGATCCCGTGCCCGCAGGTGTGAAGGAACTTCGCAACCAGGGCACAGTGACCGGTGTCGCTATCGCTGATGTGACGACAGACGATCCCGCATCGCCAGACCCGCTGGACCCCACGGGGACCACACTGGGCGAGGCCCGGCTCGGCCTGACAAAGCAGGCCCAGCCCCAGGCAGGCACGTCAATCTTCCCAGGGGACCACATCACCTATACCCTGCGTCTGGCCAATCTGGGCACAATTCCGGTTACAAATGCGGTGATTACGGACAGCATTCCTCCGGGGACCGCCTATGTGCCGGGCAGCGCACAACCCACCCCGGCCAGCGGACCCGATCCTCTGGTCTGGCAGATAGCCCAACTGGGCATAGGCGAGGCGTTCACAGTCAGCTTCAGTGTCGAGGTGTTGCCGGTCGGACAGGTGACCGCGATTGTCAATGTGGGGTTGGCTGAATCAGACCAGACACCGGTGACTACATCACCGTTTGTGGTGCTGCCCTTCGACCCGACGGACATCGATCTGCTCAGCTTCACGGCTACACCAGAAGGGCCGGCCCTGCGGGTTGCCTGGGTGACCGGTGCGGAGATCGATACCTGGGGCTTCCATCTGTGGCGCAGCGACAGCGCTGACCGGAGTCAGGCCGTGCGGGTGACTTCCCAACTCATCCCTGCGGAGGGACGCAACGGCGGCGGCAGTGACTACAGCTTCCTGGACGCGGATGTGACAGCCGATGTGCTCTACTGGTACTGGCTGGAAGAAGTGGAGACCGACGACAGCCGCAACGAATACGGGCCGGTGTCAGGCAGTCTACCCGGTGCGGGCAGTGGAGTGGACGAGAATCACTCGCTCTTCCTGCCGATGGTGGGGCAGGGGCAGGCGACTGAACTGACAGCACCGACGGAGCCTCCCCCCACGGAAACAGAACCGCCGGCAGAGGCAGACCCACCGGCAGACGCAGAGGGCAGTGAGAAGATTCTGCTGCCGCTGGTCAATCGGTAATCGAAGCAAAAAAATAGGGCCGACCCAAATGGGTCGGCCCTATTTTTTTGCACAATCTGTCGGTGCAGCCTGGAATGGGAGGAGATTTTTGGCGTTCGCATCTCTTTTTTTCTACTGGTATACTGTCATTGTCGTTTCCCACCCCTAACCCCAGGAGAACCCCAATGGCAGATCCAATCATCACAAAATTTGAAGTACACCAGTGGAAGTCCAGCCTGAAAGATATGGGCTACGACTACAACGGCTTCAATCTGGTCTATGAGCCGGGCGGCAGCGCGCCCACGGGCGGCTACATTCTGAAGGTCTTCACAGACCAGGGCATTGTGGGCGAATATGCCGGGGGCAGCGCGCTCGACTACGCGTCCCTGGCCCGCTTCGCCCCCTATCTGATCGGCAAGAGCGCGCTGGAACGGGAACGCATCTATACGGATGTGAACCGCGCCCTGCGTCAGGTGGCCCGCATCGGTCTGGCCCCGGTGGACATCGCGCTGTGGGACATCGCTGGCAAGCTCTACAACACGCCCATCTACAAACTGCTCGGCGGCTACAAAGAGAGTGTGCCCTGCTACGCCAGTACCTACCACGGCGATCACCAGCCCGGCGGCCTCTCCACACCCGAAGCCTTTGCCGACTTTGCCGAGCAGTGCCTGGAACTGGGCTATCCCGCCTTCAAAATCCACGGCTGGGGCCGTGCGCCCATCCCCCAGGAGATCGCCAATGTCCACGCGGTGGGCCAGCGGGTTGGCGGCAAGATGGACCTGATGCTGGACCCGGCCTGCGAGTATCACACCTTTGGCGATGCCCTGAAAGTGGGCTGGGCCTGCGATGAAGAGCGCTTCTTCTGGTACGAGGACTCCTTCCGGGACGGGGGCACTTCCCAGTTTGCCCACCGCAAGCTGAAAGAACTGATCCGAACACCCCTGCTCCAGACCGAGCACATCCGATCCTTGGAACCCCACATCGATTTTGTGGTCAACGGCGCGACAGACTTTGTGCGGGGGGATGTGGGCTACGACGGCATCACCGGTGTGATGAAGATTGCCCACGCCTGCGAAGGGTTGGGTGTGGACATCGAATTCCACGGCCCCGGCCCGGCCCAGCGCCAGTGTATGGCAGCCATCCGCAACACCAACTACTACGAGATGGGCCTGCTCCATCCCAAAGCCCCGGCCAGCCACGAGCCGGAGCTTTTCCTGGATTATGCGGACGATCTGACCGCCATCGACAGCAAAGGCCACGTGCCGATTCCCCAGGGGCCGGGGCTGGGTGTGCAGATCAACTGGGAGTGGGTCGAGAAAAACCGGGTGGGCGTGGTAGAATATGGGGGCTAATGCGTGAAAAGTGATGCGTGAAACGTGAAAAGCGATTGCGTACTTGCGCGTGTATTGGCTGACCCCTATTGTTGAAAGCAAAATCTGACACCAGTGAAGGAGAACCCAATGACCCTTGCCATCCGCCCCCAACTGAGCACCGAAGCCGTGCTGGCCGCGCTGGAAGGTGTGACCGCCATCCCGGTGGTCCCCTATCGCAACGGGGAGATCGACTACGCCGGCCACGCCAAGAATGTGCGATATCTGATGGCCTCCAATAGCCAGGACGACAACCGGCCCCGCGTCATCTCCATCGCCGGGACCAGTCCGGTGCATCACATGGGCATCGCCGAGCAGGTGAAGCTCGTGGATGCGACGACCCGGGCAATGGGCAACGAAGGCGTCTATATGGCCGGGATCGTGCCCAATCCCCTGGCCGACGCCAAGAGCCTGATCGCTGAATTGGCGACGATTCAGCGCCCGCCCGACTGCTATCTGATTATGCCCCTGAGCGGCGTCTATGACCCCGCGGGCATCTACAACGAGTATATGGCCCTGGGCGAAGAGATGGGCGACCGCTTCGGTGCGCGCTTTATCTACTACTTCAAACAGGCCAAAGAGATGGATTCGGTGGTCAAGCTCTTCCGGGATTCCGAGGAGTGGATCGGCGTGAAGGTGGGGACGGGGATTGAGGATGTGAATCCTCTGCTGAAGGGTGTGGGCGACAACGGGCTGATCATCTGGGGCATCGGCGACCGTAGCACCGAGGCAGCCAAGCTGGGCACAAAAGGCCACACCTCAGGCATCGCCGTTGCCTATGCGAAGGCATCCGACGCCATCAACAATGCGCAGCGGGCCGGTGACTTCGGCGAATCCTCCCGCGTCGAGAAGGCCATCAGCGGCCTGGAGGACATCCGCTTCCGCAACAACCGGGTCTACAACTACTCGGCGGTGGTGGAAGCCATGCACCTGAGCGGCTTCAGCGACATCGACGGCGGCGAGGGCGCGCCCTTCAACCCGCGGGTTCCGGCAGAAGTGGCCGCGGAAGTTGCACGGGCAATTGCAGGTCTGGCCGAGTGGCACTAAAAAAGTGATGCTGGGGTGATGAGATGATGTGGGACGGTCCCCATCATCTCATCACCCCAGCATCAACCGCATCATCAGCAAATCTCCGCATCGGACGCCAAAGTGTCCGCCAGCAGTTGCTTCACCACCGCAAAGTCGATCCGCTTCGGGCTTGTATAGCGGATGCAGCCCTTGCCCAGATTGATCCCCGCCAGGCTAGGCCGGTGTTTGTCCAGCACTTCTTGCTTCAAAATATAAAGAGAAATGTAGCTCTTCTGGCTGGCAAAAGCCACCTCCACAGTGCCCCCTTTGCTGTAGCTGGGCATCCCGTATTCCATACTTTCCTCATAGCCATCCAGCGTCTCCACACACAACGCCCGCAGTTGGGTCAACGCTTCCAGCCGCTTGGCGGGAACTTCCGTCAGGTAGTCGGATACTGTTTTTGCGTCACTTTGCATTTGCTTCACCTTTCGTAAATCTAAGCCACTGATAAACACTGATGAACGCTGATAACCGCATTTCCATCAGCGTTCATCAGTGGCTCTCCTTTAGGGCCACTACAGATCCTGGCCCACCCGCTCCCAGAACAGTTCCTGGCGCTGCATCACACCGGCGTAGAGTCGGCGGGGCGGTGCCAGCACCATTCCCCCATCCTCAAAACGGACCGCTCGCACCTGATCGCTGCCCACACGGCTGGGGTCCGACGAGGCATCGACACGGGTCGAGAGGGTGCTGACGTCGAAAATATAGTTGCCCGCATAGGACATAAACTGGCGCGGCTCGTCGGCTGGCAATTCGGCCCTGCCATCGCAAAGTACGCAATACATCCGCCCATCGGCCTGAAAGCAGACGACGCCGTTGGGCTGGGGTCCAAAGGGGGGCGGCTGGCTGTTGCCGTCGTCGTCCACGCCCTTGCCCCATTTCAGCCGCCAGGTCCCGATGATGCGTTTATCGTTCATATTCTTTTCACCTCGCTATGCAGCCAATGCTTGGACGCCAAATCTTGCCAATCGTTGCTGGTGGATGCATTGGGGTCTGCGAGACGGTTCTGGTCATTGCCCCCCAATGTAAAAACGATAGAATGACTGATGCCCATTGCGCCAGTCATTCTATCGCCTTCCTTCCACTTGGTCAATCGGATACTCAGCCTTCGCCCGGTGTCGCCGTCCGCCGTCCGCGGTCGCTTTTATTGCCGACTCCCCTGGGGCAGCTTCGCCAGCTCCTCCCGCACCAGCCGCACCACCAGCCGGTCCAGGGTGTCCACCGAATAGTTGTCCACGTCGTGGGTGGTCTCTGTGCCGGGACCGCTGGTGGAATCGCTGCCGTCCTCGTAGGTGAGGAAGACGAACTTGCCGCCGGTGAACTGGGCCATCTGCCGGAAGATGTACTCGCCCTGCTCGTCCAGGCCACTGGCCCCCACCGGGAAGATTTTCACGCCCATCCCCACCGCATCGATCATATCCGTGTCGTAGGCAAAGCGCTCCTGATAGTCCAGGTGGGGCGGGGCGTCCGCCACCAGAATCACCAGCCGCACTGCATCCTCGCCGGTCCAGTCGGAATTGTGCAGGGCCGTGTGCAGGGCTTCGCTGAGGGCTTCGGGATAGTCGCCGCCGCCGTCCGCCCGCAGCCGGGAAAGCTGCTTCTGGAAGAGGTTGAGATGGCTGGTGAACTCCTCGGCCTTGACCACATAGGCGTCGCCCCGGTCCCGGTAGGAGACCAGACTGTAGCGCACGCTGGGCTGTTCGGGCAGGCCGTCGATCTGGCTGGCAATCTCGGCGATGGAATTAGTCAGCTTCTCAATTTCATCCGACATCGAACCGGTGGCATCGACCAGAAAGAGTAGGTCCAGTTGGGTGCGGCCCGCGGCGGGCGGGTCGATAAGGGTAATCGTCCAGCGGCTCTCCTGGCGGGAGAATTGCTGGCGTTGGGCCACATAGCCTTTACTGGCCGTAACAAAAAAGGTCTGGGTGCGTGGGCTGACATCCAGCGCACGGGGGTGGAAGAAGAGACGTCCGCCTGCATCCGTGCGGCCAGTGAAGATGACCTGCTGCTGGTCACCGTAGACTTCGACCGTAGCGTCGTGGACCGGCTCGTTGTTCTCATCCCACACCTGCACAGCAATGCGCTCGCTGATATCCCGCTCATTCACCCACAGATAGTCGTGGCGCGCCCGGTAGTCGAGATAGTCGTTCCACTGCTCGTTGTCGTCCACCACACCGGCTGTCACCGGCTGGACAGGGCGCTGATTATCGTAGGGCACAGGCGTCGGGCCGCGGTGGGAAGAGGGCGCAGATGATGCATCTGTTGCTGGTGCGGCAGAGGCCGGTCCACTGGATGGACGGACGCTTTCGGCCTCAGGAGCCGCGGCCGCGGGTGCTTCAACGGCTGCCGATTCACCGACGCCGGATGCAGCAGGTGCAGATGCAGGGGCAGCCATCGGGGCCGCGCATCCACTGAAAAGAATCGCAACAATCAAAAGTAGCACGTGCGCACGAAGGGATTTCGGCTGGCTCTGCATGGGAACTCTCCTTGTGAATGGTGGCCGGTTGGCCGCTGTGAAACGATGTCCACAGCATCCCAGATTTCCCGTGCATTGCCAGGGCCAGATGTGTTACACAAGTGTTGCATTGCGTGTAACAGGGGTACGTTAGGGCAAAATTCGGTTAGATGGGTCGATTTTTCAACTGGTTGCGTGCTTCGTGCTGCGTAAGAAAGGCCGGGCGATCTCAGGTTTCACGTTTCGACTTTCCTTTCCAAAGTATGGGCCATACTGCCGCCACCACCAGCGTCAATAATGCCGACAGGCCGGCCTGCATCCCAACCGTCCACGGCGCGCCGATGCGCTCGGCCAGCAGACCCGTCTGCAATTCACCGGGCAGCCCCGCGCCTTGGGTCAGGACGACCGTACTCAGCGCCCGGCCCCGCATCTCGTCGCTGGCCGTTGTGAGAAGAATTGTGGCGCGCAGGGTGTGGAAGCCCGCCTGTCCCAGCCCAGCCACAAAGAGCATTGCCCAGGAGAGGGCAAAAGAGGGCGAGGCGGCAAAGACGACCAGCGCCACACACTCCACCAGCGCGCCGACGGTAAAGAGCAGGCCGATGCTGGCGAAGGGGCGCAGGCGCAGGACGACGTATAGCCCCACAAATGTGCCCAGGCTGTAGCCGCTGGTGAGCAATCCCAGCCCCACCGGTCCCCAGCCCAGCACATCCCTGGCAAAGACGGGCAGCAGGCTCATTGACGGGAAAATCAACACATTGAGGGTGATAGAAATAAGGGTCACGGCCAGGAGGGTCGGGTTGTCCGTCACATAGCGTACCCCTTCGCCCAGGCTGGCCCACAGGGATTGGCCACCGACAGCGACTGTACGGGCCACCTCCTGGCGGGAGAAGAGCCAGAGGATCGCCAGATTCACGCCAGTCAGCGCCAGCATCACGCCGATGCTCAGCCCCGGCCCGTAACGCTCCAGCAGCCAGCCCGCGGCGTAGGCGCCGATGCTGCCCACCAGCCCCTGGGTGAAGCTCTCGACCAGCATCGCATCCGCGGTCTGTTCCCGCCCCACCAAATCCGGGGTCAGGGCTGTACGCGCGGGCATATCCACTGTCCAGGCCGCGCCGATGGCAAAGGCGGCCACCGTCACCTGCCAGGCAGCCAGCTGATCCCCGGCCAGGAGGATCAGCACCCCAGCGCAGGAGAGGAAGATACAGCCTTGGGTCACCAGCAGGGTCGTGCGCCGTCCCAGCCTATCGCCGATGGGACCGGCAAAGCTGCCCAGAATCAGTTGCGCGGCCCGTCGCCAGAAGGTGAGCATCGCCACGGCCAGGGCCGAGTCGGTCATATCCAGCACCAGCACCCCAGCCACGACTGTCCACATAGAGAGTGTCTGCCACCAGAGCGCGCTGCTCCACAGCAGGCGGCGGTAGGCGGGGAAGGTGAGGGGTACGAGGACGGCGGGGAGGCGGGGGGAAGGGGATTGGGTCATTGGGTGATTTCGATAGTGGAGGATTGGAGTTCAGCAGAGACCAGCGCCGGTTGTCGTTGCCCCTCACCACCCCCTAGCCAATGGGTGGAAGGTCGGTTGTTGGCGGGACGCCCCCTCCCCTCCCAGAGATGGCGATAGTTCGTCAGTGGCGTTGGCTGCGCTGGGAGAGGAGGGGGTTGGGCACGATTAGTGCATTTCGTCATCGACGCCTGCGCACCCACCGACGCCCGGTTCGTTATCGACAGACACCCCTCCCCCAGCCCGACCAACACCCCCCACCCGCCAACGCCCTGACAGGGAGAGTGGCCGGGAGTAAGCGCAACAACCCTCACTCCCCAATCCCCATAGCGCACCTTCTCCTCCGGCGTCAACTCCAGTGGGTTGAGCTACCCTGATCGAACTCATATTCCAGAAGCAGTACACGCACGTAGTTCACTATCTATCCCTCCAATACCAACAAAGGGAGCGAAATGATAAAAGTGGTACCCTCGCCGACAACACTAAAACAACGAATGTCACCCCGGTGTCGGCGAAAGATCAGTCGACAACCGAATAGTCCACCGCCACGGAGCGCGCTCGATCGGTCCTTTGTACTGAAGCCTAAATCAAAGATACGCGAAAGCAGGTCGGGGGGGATGCCGGGTCCAGTGTCTACAACACTCACTTTGATCTGACGCTCTTCAATTTGATAACTTAGCGCCAATGTTCCCTCTCCCCGCATCGCCTCACACCCATTCTCAATAACTGACTGGAAGGCATCGCAAAGTATCTCCTGGTTTCCAGATATCCACAGCGCATGTTTCCAAAGCGGCGGTTTAAACTGAATATTCCCGCTAGGCAACACCAGTTGACAGGCTTGCTCCACCACGCAGCGTAGATCTAATTGCATAAAAGGTATGTGTCCTAGCCCTGTAATTGCTGTTAGTTTTTCGACCAATCCGAAGATACTGGCAATACGACGCTGAATCCGATCCAATGCAGTTAACCTGTCAGAGGATAGATCGGTGTCATCACGACGGGCAATATCCAGATTATAGGGAATATCCCCAATCGCGTTCGAAAGTCGGTGGCTAATGACAAAAGCCACTTCTTGCAGTTCCATTATCCGATCCAACTCCCGCTGGTAGGCTGCTTCCTTCTCTTTTTCTGTTGCTCGAATATGGGTTTCACTGGCCTCGATCAATCCCATCAACGAATCGCTGGCCCCGCCAACTTCCTGGCTATCGGGCTGGGCCAGCCAGCGCAAAGCTCCGTCCAGTTCCACCGGGTCGAGCAGACCGCCTGCCCGTTCCAGTTCTTCCCAGCGCTGGGCCGTGGACTCCAGCCGTCGCCGGGTCTGTTCGGCGGTACGGCGTTCGCCGATCCAGCCGCGCAGCAGCGCCCAGCCGCCGATGAGGGCCTCGTGGGCGATGTCCACCCGGCGTGTCGTCTCACCTTCACCCCCGCTGGCGGTGAGCAGGCGGCGGTCGATGAGTGTCTGCAATGTGCTGGCAAAGAGGGCTGGGTCGTCGCCTGTCGCGCGCAGGTCGGTTTCGGCCACCTGGCGGCGGGTGTCAGCCCGCCCCTCGCCAAACTGGATCAGGCGCAAAAAGATGCGCCGAGCAATCGGCTGGGCGGTCGTGGGCAGATTACTGTAGACCACACTGGCCCGGCGGTCGATGGCAATTTGCAGACCGTTGCGCTCGCCCTCGGCCATGCCCGCGTAGGCCGCGGCGGGCAGGTAGCGCCGGGCCACTCCCTGCCAGAGCAGACGCAGACACTCCTGCACCAGAGGCAACGCCCCCTTTTCCCCCGCGGCGTCGCCGGTTAGCCGCTCCACCAGCAGGGGATCGACACTCACCTCCACCTGGGCCGCGGGCTGCACAATCGCCGCGGCCAGTTCGGCCCGTCCCAGGGGTGGCAGGTCGAGCCGATTGGCCCCGATGGCAGGCCAGAGAGTGCAATCCATCAGTTCCGGGTAGAAGTCAGCGCGCACGGTGAGCAGAATGTGCAGATTGGGCTGGCCGATGAGGGCTTGCAGGGCATCGAGGAAGGGTTGGATTTGGGCAGGATCGGATTGGGTGAAGAGTTCCTCGAATTGGTCGATGAAGAGGAGGGTGCGATTTCCCGGTAGAGGCGCGGACTGTAGAGACGCAAAATTTTGCGTCTCTACGCCCAGGGCGGTTAGCGGTTTTGCGCCGGGACGCAGGGTGCAGATGTCCCAACCGCCGCTTCCGAATTGGCGGGAACGGCCCAGGGCGGGGATGACGCCGGCGTAGACGAGGGAGGATTTGCCGCTGCCCGATGGCCCGATGACGCAGAGGAAGGGGTGCAGGCGCAGGCGCTTGACCGCGTCGGCGATCTCCCGGTCCCGGCCAAAGAAGAGGCTTTCCTGCTCGGTCGTAAAGGGGGTCATACCGGGATAGGGGCAGTCGGGAACTTCCTGGGCCGGGGCCAGGGGCGCATCAAGCAGCCGGGCGATCTTTTCCAGCGCGGCGGGCCAGCGTTCCGGTGTGGTGGCGTCCACCTCTACCTGATGTTTGAGGCGCAGGGGCAGTTCGACGGGTTGCAGAATCAGCGGCACAACCGGCCAGCTTCCCTCCCGGTTGCCGTGAAAGGTCGCGAGCAGATCGACAAATTCGCCGAAGCGGTCGCCTGTCCAGGCCGGGCTGAGGACGAGGACGACGTAGCGGCTCTGCACGACAGCCCGCTCGTACTCCTTCAGTAGGGGCACACCGGGCCGGAACTCCTCCTGTGTCAGGACGTTCAACCCGGATGCGCGTAGGGCATCGAGCAGATAGCCGTCCACCCAGGCTTCATCAGCCGGGGCGTAGGAGAGAAAGATGTCGTAGACGGGCGGTGATTGGGTCATGGCAGGTCGGCGTGGGCTGGTGGCGGGACGGTCTAGCAGTCAGACAGTTTTGATTGGGATTAGCGACGCCAGTTGAGCCTGTCGAAACCCAGGAGCGGGTCAACGAGAGATCGCCGTCTGAGCCGCTGGTTTCGACAAGCTCAACCGACGCTCTCTGACTGCATTGATACGATCTGTGCTCCTGGGCAGCAAGTCAGGCAGTCACTGTCGCCATCATACAGCTTTCTGACGTGGGGAGCAAGCGGAGGAAACAGGACAGATTACGGAAACTGTCGAGTGCCGATCAGGCAGTTCCCATGCAAGCCCCGTTCAGGGGGCGTCGCTCGATAGCCCGGTCGCTTTAGGGCCGGGCGGCGTACGGCCTCCAAAACGGGGCGGGAGTTCGATTCCGGGAATCGGCCAGAAAAGTAGGCAGGCCGCGAGAATTCGTGGCCGATTCCCGGAATCAGGTGTTCGCTCAACAGCTATCCGACAGCCAGATGATGGTTATCCGATCTACCCGGGCCGACTGGCCGATGTTCTTGACCATAATTTCAAAGCCGTAGCCGTTGGAGGCTCGGCCCGGCCAGCAGAAGGTGTATTCGCCGGGCAGGTTCAGCCGCTGCTTGCCAAAGGAGAAGTTCTCCTGGGCTGGGCCGTAGTCGGTCGCGCCCGCATCCACTGGACCACTCCCTTCCAGCCGCACCCGGTAGAGTCCGTTTAAGATGTTGGGATAGTCCCCCGACCGGCAGTAGGGGCCGTAGACCAGCCGCTGGTCAAAGGCGCAGTTGTCGCCAAAGCCGCAATCCGTGCGGAAACGGCTGCACAGTTGGTTGCTGCTGCGGGGGTCGCCGTCGTAGAGGACGAAGGGACTTTGGGCGCCGCCGCCGTTGGAGCCACCGCGTAGATCAACTGTAAAATCGGTACTCCAGTTTCCCGTGTCACCGCTGTTTTTCAGGAAGACCGTCACCTGTATGTTGTAGCTTCCCTTTTCAATCTGAATACCCGTACTGGGCCATTTGGCCCCGGGGCTGAGGGTGAGCACATTGCAGTTGGGTTCACCGCCGCCAAAGGAGCAGTAGCCCGCGACATTTTCCCGCTGGGTGTGGACCGTGCGGAAGTCGCCAAACTGCTCCTGAATCTCAAACTCCACGTGATCGATACCGTCGCCGTCCCGGTTGCCTTCGTCGGGGTCCCAGACAAAGGCACGGAAATAGAGGCTGCGGCTGAAAGACGGATTGTCGGACGAGCCGGTGAACATCGAAATGTCAGCCACCAGCGAGCCATTCAGACCCGCACCGCCTCCACCGCCGATGCCGATCTCTGTGGGCGGGGTGGGGATGCGGGCGATGGGCGCGGTAGTCGGCGTAGACGTGGGCGTTGCTGTGGCGGGCCGTGTGGGCGTGGGTGGGATTACCCCCAGCCGCAGGCTGGAGACGGCTTTCGAGCAGACCACATATTGGGTGGCCCCACTCACCCAGCCGTTGAGTCCGGTGTCCGGGTCTTCGATCTGCACCCACGTGGATGTGGCGTTGCGGGCCACCATTTCCACAACCGTTCCCCGGCGCAGTGAGCCGATGGGCGGCGTATATTCTGTGCCGGGGCCGTAGCGCACGTTGAGGGTGGAGGATTGGACCTCACAGGTGTCTGCGGAGGCAACGGGTGTCCTGGTGGGGGTCCGGGTCCGGGTAGGCGTTCGGGAAGGGGTCCGAGTCCGTGTGGGGGTGCGGGTCGCGCTCCCGGACGAGCGGACTGTGCGGGTAGCCGTCGGTGTTCGGGTAGCCGTTGGCCGGCTAGACCCGGCAGCGGAGCCGTCGCCCGCAGCCAGATCGAACGACAGGCTATAGGCGCCCGCGTCCAGCCGGGTGGCCCCAGAGACCAGAATTGTATAGTTGCCGGAGGCAGGCAGGACGAAATCGGCGATCTCGGCGTCGCTGGAACGCCCGCTGTTGTCGTCGTAGGCCAGAAGCTCATCGTCGCCGCTGCGGTAGAGTTCCACATAGGCGTCGAAGTCATCGCTGATGGCCTGGACCGTCACCACATCCCCCGCGCAGCCCCGAAAGCCCCAGGCCGCAAGCTGGCGTGTACGGATCGTGCTAGTCATTGTGGCGCCGGGCGCGATCAGCCCGTCCACATCCTCCTGTTTGGCCGAGCCGCTGGTGTCGAGAGTCAATTCGTAGAGACCCCGATCCGTGCGCCGTCGGGCTGCGGCGATGAGCAGATAGCTTCCCGAATCTTCCACCACAAAGCCGTCGATCTGGGCGTTGTCGTCTGCGCCGTCGGCCTCGACCAGCGGCTTCACTCCGTCGGTGGCGTAGAGTTCCAGATAGGGGGTGAATTTGTCGCTCTGCATCGTAACAGTAATGGCGTTGCCCGCGCAGGCGGTGAAGAGCCATTCGTCGCCGGCAGCGTTCTTAATATCGCCGCTGGCAGGCAGACCCGCAGTCAGAATCATCGGCTCCTGTGCCTGGGCCGATAGCCGGGTCATCCCCCACAGGAGCAACCCACCCAGCAAGGCGGTCAGCAACAGAGCAATTGAGCGTGTTGGTCTGATTGTCATTCTCCGTTTCCTTCCTCTTCAAGCGCCTGCTTTGCTGTCTCGGCGCTATCGCGATAGGGCACACAACTGCATTCCAGGACTTTCTTCTGAAAGACCGGATAGCCGAGGGTGGCCTCTTTCTGGTCGATACAGGCCTGATACGCCCAGACAGTATCGCCCAACAGGGCGATTGTGCGCGCTCTGGCGGCTGCGGCCTCGTCTGCTTTGCCCGCTTCTGTAGCCAGGAAATCATCCACCGAGGCCAGATGGGCCTGCAAACGGTAGGTCAGCCCCAGCCCCATCTGGGACCAGGCAAAATAGACCGGCGACTCCTCCACCGGGAAGGCGGTCACGGCTGTTTGCAATTGCCCCGCTGCGCTGGACAGGGCCTGACCAGCCGGTTCGTACTGCTGCTCAAAAATGCGGGCCAACCCTAACACCCGGTAGGCCAGCCCCAAATTCATATGCACATATGGCTCAATCGGCGGCCAGAAGGAGGTGGGAGCGAGCCGGGCAGCCGCTTCCAGATAGGCCACTGCCTGCTGGGCGTCGGCAGCCGCGCCTTCCAGTGTCTCCGCCGCGGCTTCGATATTTTTGACAGACGTGCAGGCCGCTTCCTCCGCGCTCAGCTCCCGTCCTTGCACGAAGTAGAGTTGCGCCCGGTCCATATAAGTCAGGCCAAGCAGTGCATAGCCGTTCACATAGTCCGGGTTGATGGCAATGGCCGTCTCTCCGGCCCGGATGGCCTCTTCAAATTCTCTGGAGAAAAGCGCGGCCCGCCCTAGAAAGAAGTAGAGTATCTCCTTGCCGTCGGCCGCGGGCCAATTGGTTAGCCGCTGCTCGGCTTCCTGCAGAATTTTCAGGGCCGTTTCCGGCTGATTGGCAAAGTCGTAGGAGAAGGCCTGGGTCAGCCAAAAGACCACCCCACTGCGCAGGTTGAGAGCGGGGGTCATCTGGAGTTTGGCCGTGGATTCGTGGCGGGGATCGTCCAGGGGCACATCGGCGGCAATCGTCGCGCCCATCTGGTGGCTGCCCGTGGCCGCGTCCGGTTCGTCGGCAATGGCCGGGGAATTGTAATAGAACTCCAGCACCAGCCCTTCCGGGGAGCCGTCGGGGGTCAAATAGCCGTAGATGACGATATTGGCGTTGATGCGTCGGGCCAGGGCCGCGGCCGCGTCCGAGCGTTCTTTGGGCGTTGGGCCTTCGATCACCCCAAAATGGACATTCTTCTCGCCCTGCTCGGCTGGCATTGTGTCGTGCCAGATCAGCACGTCACTGACGGGTGTGCGGCTAGCTTCGCCCGGAGAAGCGCTTCTGATCCCTTCGTATTGGGTGGTCAGTTCCTCATACATCGCCGCGCTCAGGTCGGCGCCGAGGGCCGAACTTTTCATCTCTCCGTTTTGGAGCAGCCCAAAATCGGCCACAGCGATGTTCAGGCTACCCCGCATCTGCCACGGGTTCCACATCGGCTCGGCCAGGGGATAGAGAAAATAGCCAGCAATGACCAGCACCGCCAGGGCAATCACCAGCACATACGGCGTGATGTTGCGACCACCCACATTGAGCTGGAAGATATTCTTGCCCACGGCCACATTCTGGCTGCCCTCGCCCACCTGGGCGATGACCACATCCCGCCGGGCCAGGTCGCGTACCCGCTGCCACTGGGCACGCAGCCAATTCTGTTGCTCCGGGCCGTTCGATTGCGGGCTGTTCTCGCTCATTGTTTGTCGCTATCTGTATCAGAAAGGAGCCACTGATGAACACTGATAAACGCGGATGGGTACAGACTCGATATAGGGCCAGCGCTGGTCAAAGCTGAGCAGTCATCAAAATCTGCGTCTGCTATCAGAGTTCATCAGTGTGCATCAGTGGCTCAAATGGCTCTTGCGGTAGAGCCACCAAAGCGCTTGCGCAGCCATTCCACCGCTCTCTCACCGGCCCGGCCCACCACACGACCGACCGCAGGTGTGGCGAAGAGACCAGTCAATACTTCGGCCAGTTCGGGCAGATTGTCCAGCAGCCAGTCGCCGATTTGGGTGATGGTGCTGGCGCTGGGGGTTTCGCTCTCGTCCACTTTGGAGAGTTCACCCCGCAACAGTTGCAGTTGAAACTGGGCCATCTGGGCCTTCATCCCGTCGATCTGCCCCTGTTTAGCCGCCAGCGCAGCCTCGACCCCGGCCAACTGTTGACCGATAATCTCTTTGTCGTCGGGGGTCGGCTCGCCCAGCATTTCGTAGACTGTCTGGGTGATATTCTTGCCGACCGCCACATTTTTGGACCCCGCGCCCACATTGGCGATGATAAAGTCACCGCCGCCGAAGTCGGAGACATTGATGCCCCCCACGGACGCATTCTGATCCCCAACTTTATTCCACCACGGCTCTTGTTTTTTTTCAGCCACAGCCTCACCCTCATTCTCTGTTTGTAGTGAAAAGAGTCGTCCCTCTTCGCAGCGGATGAAAAGCGCGGGTGTGGCCCACTCCTGATTCCCGGCGGTGGAGAGGGCGATTCTGGCCTGGGCCAGGGCTGCCTCCACGGGGTAGTCCGCGGCCACAGCCTCGTAGAAAGCGCCTGCCAGCAGCGACGCCGCGCCATCCGAAATTTCCCGCTGCATGGCAATGGCGGCGGGGATGCCCTGCTGCACAAGGGTCTGGGCCACACCGCTGAAGACGTCGGCCTGGGAGCCGATGGCCCCTTCACAGGCATTGAGAAAGACCAGGCGCAGGGAGCGGTGGTTGCGCAGGAGCGTTGCCACATCCGACGCCGCCACCAGCGACGCGTGGCCGTCGTTGTCAGCGAAGACCATCCCGCCCGTCTCGCTCTGCCCGTCGTAAAGGCCGTGGCCGACAAAATGCAGAATGTGCGCTGGTTCCTGGAGCAGCCTTCGGCGCAGCCCGTCCAGGGTGGACGATGCCAGCCGCTCCAGCACCAGACCGCCGGACGCCTGCAACGGGGCCAGGGCTTCGCTCAGCCCAGCCCACTCCTGTTCCACATCCAGCCCCTCCATATCCGCCGGACTGACCAGCACAGCCAGCATCCGCAGGGGCGGCTGCACGTGCAGGACCTCCGGTTCGGGCAGATTCAGGGCCAGATAGCGCACGAGTTGGGTGCGTTCGTCCAGGGCCAGAAAGAGCCGGGCCCCGGCATCGTAGAGCAGTTCCCAGGGTAGGGCCGCCAGTTCGGGGGTTCGATTCAGGCGCAGATTGAGGCGCAGGCCGTCGCCGTCGTCGATGCGGGCCATGCTGCTGTGCAGGGCAGTCCCGATGGGTCCAGAAAAGAGGGCGCCGAAGAGGGCCGCGCCCAGCCAGCGCACCTGTTCGGCGTCCGGGTGGCCGCTCTGCCAACCATCGATGTCCGCCTGGGTCAGGGGCAAGGCGAAGGCATCCTCGGCCTGACCGACCGGCGAGCGCAGCACTTCCACCCGGTAGCCGCCCCGGTCGTCATAGGCAAAGGAGATGTCAAAAGGGCGGTAATGACCGGTGAAAGGCATTGGGCGGTAGTCCCCTGAAATGTGCGGCGAACAGCCGATAGCGGATAGTGACAGCGTAACACACTCCGGGCACGGAGACAACCGGTGCAAAAGTGGGCCATTGGCCAAACGAGTGCTTGTACATCAACCCACACCTGGCTGGTGAAAGCGTTCCACCTTCCGCTTTGACGATCCATCGCGTCCGGGTCTACAATGGGTGGCGGTATCGAACCAATCACTCCACCCAGCGAGAACCCTATGGCTGCAACTGTTGTGAGTACGTCTGTCCAGCGGCGCACGGTCGCCACTCTTTTCACCACCCAAAGCCTCTTCAGCGCGGCCACTATCGCCGCCTTTACCCTGACTTCGATTGTGGCCGCGGACCTGAGCGGCCACGACAGTTGGGCCGGGGTGCCCGCCACTGTGCTGATGCTGGGCCGAGCCGCGGCGGCCTATCCCATCGGCGCGCTGATGGATCGGGCGGGTCGCCGGGCGGGATTCACCCTGGGTTTTGCCACGGCTATCGCGGGTCTGCTGCTCAGCGCATTTGCCATCGACTGGGGTTCCTTCCTCTTCTTCTGCGCCGGTTCTGTGCTGATCGGTGTGGGGCGCTCGGCCAGCGAGCAGAGCCGTTTTGCTGCCTCAGAGGTCTTCCCCCAGAGCCAGCGGGCCAGAGTGATTGGCATTCTCGTCTTTGCGGGCACAATCGGTTCGGTGGGTGGCCCGCTGCTGGTAGCCCCTGCCACCAGCCTGGCCGCGTCCGTCGGATTCCCCTCAGATGCCGGGCCGTATCTGATCGGAACCGGGCTGATGGTGGTAGCCTTGGCCGTCGTCTTTAGCCTGCTGCGCCCGGACCCCAAAGCCCTGGGCGCGCTGATGGAAAGCCAGGAGGCAGCCCTGCGCCCGGCGGGGACGGTCAGAAGCACACGCAGCCTGCGCCAGATTTTGAGCCAAGAGACTGTGCTAGTGGCCCTGGCCGCGATGATTATCGGCCAACTGGTGATGACGCTGCTGATGGTTATCACCCCCCTCTATATGCGCCACCACGAACACAGCACCGGGGCCATTTCCGGTGTGATTATGGCCCACACCCTGGGGATGTTTGGCCTCTCCGCCCTGACCGGCTGGCTGATCGACAAGCTGGGCAGGGCGCCGATGATTGTGGTGGGTGCACTGGTGCTGGTGGTCTCAGCCCTGTTGGCTCCCATTTCCACGGACGTTCCTTTGCTGGCGACCTCTCTCTTTCTGCTGGGGCTGGGCTGGAATTTTACATTTATTGCAGGTTCGTCCCTACTCTCCGATGCGCTGGAAAGCCACGAGCGGGGCCGGGTGCAGGGGACCAGCGAGGCGCTGGTGGCCCTGGCCTCCGGCGTGGGCAGCCTGGGCACAGGGGGGGTCTTTGCGGTGGGGGGAATGGGTGCGGTGGCCGCGGTAGGGCTGGCCTTTTCCCTGGCGCTGATTGGCTGGGCCTTTTGGATTGGGCGACGCCAGAATCGGGTGGTGGCCGGGGAGTCGGCGGACTGACGGGGGGAGGCGGTTCTCGCGCCCATCGCTCCGCGTGGGTGCGGCTTTGAGACGCTCCGCGTCCGCTGCTGGACGACACTGGCTGTTGGGGGCGCGGAGCGTCCGGATCGCATTCCACGCGGGAGCGTAGGAATGAGTATATTCCACTTTTGGCTTGCCGCGCCTGCCCACCCTATGCTATCATTCCCCAGCAATCCAACCGTCATCTTCCTCACTCGCGCCGCCTACTATGCCCAACTACCTGACCTACCTGGACTTTGAGATCGACGTGCGCGCCGACGACGTGAACGGTGGCTACACTGTCGCCGTTGTCAGTTCGCCCGCGGGGGAAGAACGGGCCGTCGCCTTTCTGCCCTTCGGCGAATTGGAACTGAAGAACCGCCTGCTGGAATTGCAAAACGCGCTGCTCCGTTCCGGCGGCGTGCGTCGTCGGGGGCTGACCGTCCACGAACAGACCGTCCAGAACTTTGGCAAAGAACTCTTCGACTTTCTGTTGCCCGGCGAAGTGCGCAGCCTCTACCGCACGAGCCGGGGCAAGGCCGTGGCCGGGGGACAAGGACTACGCCTGAAACTGCGCATCAGGTCCCGCCGGCCCTGGCCGCCCTGCCCTGGGAATTTCTCTTCGATTCCGCCCACAACGAATATCTCTGCCTCTCCACCCAGACGCCTCTGGTGCGCTATTTAGAACTGGCCCACCCGCCCCAGATTCTGGCCGTGACCCCACCCCTGCGCATTCTGGGGCTGATCGCCAGCCCGGAGGGACTGGACAGACTGGACGTGGAACTGGAGAAGCAGCGGGTGGAGAAGGCACTGGCCGATCTGCTGGCCGACGGGCTGATCGAACTGCACTGGCTGGAGGGCCAGACCCGGCGGGACCTGCAGCGGGCCATGCGGCGTGGCCCCTGGCACATCTTTCACTACATCGGCCACGGCGGTTTTGACCCCATCCACCAGGAAGGATTGCTCTTTCTGGCCGACGCCGCGGGCCAGGCCGAGGCCCTCACCGCCCGTCAGCTCGCTACGATTCTGGGCGATCATTCCTCCCTGCGCACAGTCTTTCTCAACGCCTGTGAGGGAGCGGCCAGCAGCCAGACCGACCTCTTCTCCGGCACAGCCGCCACACTGATGCGCCGGGGCATCCCCGCGGTGCTGGCTATGCAGTACGCCATCACCGACCGGGCCGCCATCGAATTCACCACCACCCTCTACGAGAGCCTGGCCGATGGCTACCCGGTGAACGCGGCTGTGACCGAAGCCCGCAAAGCCATCTCCCTGGCTGTCAACCATTCGGTGGAGTGGGGCACGCCGGTGCTGCATATGCGCGCGCCGGATGGACAGATATTTGAACTGCAAGGCGGAGGGGAAGGCAAAAGGCAAAACGGAGAAGGCAAAAGTGGTAGTGGCGTTGTGCCGGTTGTGGAGGTGGTTCGAGTACCCGCGGAAGTAGCGACGGTGCGGGCGTCAGTTGTGACGCCCCCAGCACCCCAATCGCCCATCCAAATCGATTGGGTGACGATCCCCGCCGGGGAATTTTTGATGGGCAGCGACCAGGCCAAGGATTCGATGGCATACGACGATGAATTGCCCCAGCACCGGGTCTATCTGCCCGAATACCGCATCAGCCGCACGCCGGTGACAAACAGCCAGTATTTACATTTTGTCGAGGCAAAAGACAACCAATACTGGCGCGTTGGAATGACGGCAAGATTCCGAATGGCAAGGAAGATCACCCGGTCGTCACTGTCTCCTGGCACGACGCCCAGGCTTTTTGCAGATGGGTTGGGGCGCGCTTGCCCACGGAAGCGGAGTGGGAAAAGGCGGCACGGGGCACGGATGGGCGCATTTGGCCCTGGGGCAATGAATTTCCGACCGTTAGCCACGGCAACTTTGACCGCAATGTTGGCTCGACAACGCCGGTCGAGATGTACCCCGCGGGGGCCAGCCCCTACGGAGTGCTGGATATGGCGGGTAACGTTTGGGAGTGGACGCAAAGTCTGTGGGGGAAAAATTCCCAGGAACCGGAGTACGGCTATCCCTACCGGTCAGGTGATGGACGTGAGAACCTACAGGCCACCGACGACGTTCGTCGTGTGTTGCGTGGGGGGGCGTTCGTCGTCGACCATTCCGACGTGCGTTGCGCCTGTCGGAACAAGCTCTACCCGGACTTCTGGAGAGGGTACTTCGGGTTTCGTCTCTTTTCCCCCGGCAGTTGATCCTCTGTCCTCTGTTTTTCTCTGGTCTCTGGCAAACGATGGCACTCTGTGCTTTTGCCCGGCTGCCGCGCAGCCAAGCCGGGCGGGGGTCTGGGGGCGCTGCCCCAGTGCGCATCGCCGTCAGGCGATCTATTTTTTTTAGATAGAACAGCCCCGCTCGTCGGCCCAAGTCCCCGGCACTTTCCGAAGTGCCGGGGACTTGGTATTTTTGCAGTTCGCACTGTTTCCGCACCCGTGCTACACTATCCCCCTATCTCCCCATCCCACACAAATCAGACGAAAGGCTATCAGCAATGGCAAAACGGATCAACAAATGTATCGAACTGCTGGAGCAGGGCCAGCCCATATACGCCACCCATCCCTCCCAACTGAGCTACGAGGCAGGACTGAAAGACGCCAAAACCTGGGCAGATATGCTTCTCCTGGACTTTGAGCATCACCCCTTTGATACAGTCGGGCTGACCGCCTATATGCGCGGGCTGCGGGACGGCGGCCCCACGGCCAGCGGCCATCTGACCCCGACAGTCGTCTGCACCCTGCCCTCCAACGCCATTACCCCGGAAGAGGTGCGCTACAACGCCTGGCAGGCCCGCCACGTCCTCACCGCGGGCGTCCACGGCATTCTCCACACCCACACCCGCACGGCAGAATCGGTGAAAGCGTTTGTGCAGATCACCCGCTACCCCTTCCAGTCTCTGGGCCGGGATGTGATCGGCGAAGGTCTGCGCGGTGCGGGCGGCCAGAAACCGGCCAACGACATCTGGGGCCTCTCCACCGCGGAATACGCGGCCGTGGCCGACCCCTGGCCCCTGAATCCGAAGGGGGAATTGCTGCTAGGCCTGAAAATTGAGGACCGTCACTGTCTGCCCAATGTGGACGCCATCGCGGCTGTCCCAGGCATCGGTTTCGCCGAGTGGGGTCCGGGCGATATGGGCATGTCCTTCGACGAACCCGACGCCCACGACCCGCCCTATCCCCAGGTGATGAACGAGGCCCGCAGCACAATCAAAGCAGCGCTGGATGCCCGGGGCATCGCCTTCTACTCCAGTTGGGCCGACCCCAGCCTGACAATGGAGCAGCGGCTCGACTACTCTCTCGACGTGCTGGGGGTGAAAATGATGGGCGCTCCCAACAAAGAGTGGGCGGACTACGGACGCAAGCGCACAGGCCGCACAATGCCGGTGTAGATATGGGTTTGTATACACGGATCAAAAGGAACACGGATTTTGGATTGATCCGTGTTCCTTTTGATCCGTGTATACAAAAATATTAACTGCCGTGGCGCACCCATACGCCTGCATTTTTCAGACAGCCAGCGCCTGCTTCTCCTGCCCCGCCCGCATCCCCGACGCGTGCAGCCAGACGCCCAGCACGCCCAGCGCCATCACCCCAAACAGCCCCGCGTAGGCGGCCCAGGTAAGCCCATCCGGCGCGATGACCGACTGTCCCCGCAGGGCCTGCCAGGTGAGCAGAACCGTCAACCCCAGATAGCCAGCCCCCGCCAGATGGACCAGCGCGGTCCGGTGGCCCTCTGCGAAAAGTCCGCGCCACCGTCGCCGGGAGAGCAGCCACGCCACCAGGGGCAGAACCTGCATCCCATGCAGCCCCAGGAAGTGACCGGCGCGCAGGTCGCCGCCTTCTGTGCTCCACCCCAGAAAGGGCAGCCCCGGCCCGCCATCCGCCACACCCACGCTATGGGCGCCGATGGCGTTCACTGTTTCGCCTGCTTCCAGCGCCGCCAATTGGGTGGGCGTCGGCGCAGGCATCAGATTGCCTACGCCCATCCCGGCAAAGGCGATAATCGCACCCCAACGCAGCGCCCAGGTAAAGGAACGATCCGGCAGCTTCTGGAAGATCAGCCAGATCACCAGCAGCAAATTGAGCAGCGTCAGGAGGAAAATGAATCCACCCATCACTGAAAAGACGGCTGCATCAAAAGCTGTCGTGCTGTTGAAGTGGCTGGGCACACCCCGCACCACCTGCATCGTAATCAGCCCCGTCTCCACCAGCAGCGCCACGCCGACGCCTGTGGCGACAAAACCGATCCAGCGCGGTCCCCGCTGCACGTGGGATAAAAACCAGCCAAAGGTTGCCAGGTAGATAGCCCCGGACAGGGCAAATTTGGTCGGTTTGATCCAGGCCATCATCCCGGTGATGACCTGAGGATCGAGAAAAATGAGCGCCCCAGCCACAGGAAGCAGGGCCAGATGGAGCAGAGCGGCCAGAGTCAGGGTGGGATTGAAGGCCCAGCCCCGGGCAACGGCAGAACGAATGGATGGGAAAAGCAATCGCATGGGTAGAGTCTCCTGAAAAGTAAAAGTTTTTGAAAGAAGCGCATACCAGTTCACGCACAACGCACTACGCAACAGTCGGTTGGGAAGCAAAACGCCTTACCATCAAATAGAGCAGCAGCCCCAACGGACCAAACATCAGCACGAAAAAGAGAGCGGGCGAGACCAGCCAGGGGCTGATGCCCCGCCGCTGGGCAGCCCCAGCAGACCGGCAATCCCGTCCAGAGATGGGTTCGCCAATGCGGGAAACAGTTGCCCAATTCCCGGCAGCACCAGCGCCGCGTAGAGCAGGGCGGGCGGCACGACAATCCACAACGAGCCGACAATCCGTTGGGTCCACCGCCAGCGGGGTAGCAGAATCATCAGCGCCCAGAAGGGCATCACCAGCAGATTGCTGATCTGGAAAAGTTGCTCCATACAAAACTCCTTTGGGTGTGAAGGGCACAGACAAATTGGATGTAAAAGGATAACCAGCGAACAAAAATCGTTTATTGAACAATGTTCGGCAACAGATAAAAAAATAGAGACAAGCCAGCCTGCATCTGTTGAACCCGCTTGGTTTGGGCAGGTTCAACCCGCATTGCTCCTGACAACTTTGCAGAAGCAAAAGTGCTTGTGCGCTGACTCTTACCCCAAACTCGTCAGACCCCGGCCAAAATTCAACAGCACTTCTTCATCTGCCGCGTCGAAGTCCATCGGGTAGCCCTGAAGATGCGTTACCCGCAGCATCGCCAGCCCGTGGACAGTCGCCCAGGCAGCGTAGGCCATCGTCAGGACATCGAAACCGGTCCGATCCAGGAAAACACCTTCAGTCACACCCCGGCGTATAGCATCCAACAATAGGCCAAAAGCCGAACCATCGCCGTTCTGCGTGGCAATATCTTCCGCGCTTTCGGCCTGAGAAGGGCTGGAAAACATCAGCAGAAAATAGTCGGGCTGCTCGATGGCAAAGCGGATATAGGCGTGACCGATGGCCCGCAGATAGTCGGCGGGGGGCAACGCTCTGTCCACCACATCCATATACGCGAAGAGTTGCTGATTGCCCCCCTCGCAGACAGCGCTGATAATCTCCTCTTTACCACCAAAATACTCGTAGAGTCCCGCAGGGCTGTAATCGATGCGCTGGGCAATCGCGCGCATAGAAAGTCCGTCGGTGCCCGTTTCCTGGATAATCTTCTGGGCCGCTTCCAGAATAGCTTCCCGTGTGCGGGCCTGTCGTCGTTCTTTGGGTGAAGAAGTAGCAGTCATCAAAGTCGAATCCCCATTGTTTTCCGAACACTGTCCGGGATTATAACATCGTTTTTATGGCCTGTCAAGTACTTTCTGGTCCGAAATGGAGGAATGTTGTCATTTTTTTGCTTTCTGCGCGAAATGACTTTATAGTAGGCAGACTGAAAAGCAAGTAACCCAACCGGCATCTACCGTTTGAACAGGATAGGAACGTACAGTGGATAGTTCAAAAAAAGTGACAGAAGAAGAAGTCTTTGAGTCTGTAGATTTTATTCGGGCCGCGGTGGCCGAGGATACGGCATCGGGCCGTTTTGATGGCCGGGTGCAGACCCGCTTTCCCCCGGAGCCGAATGGCTATCTGCACATCGGCCATGTGAAGGCGATTGCGATTGACTACGGCATCGCTAAGGATTACAACGGCGTCTTCAACCTGCGCTTCGACGACACCAACCCGGAGAAGGAAGAGCAGGAGTATGTGGACGGCCAGATTGCCGATATGCAGTGGCTGGGCTTTGAACCGGACAATATCTACTACGCCTCGGACTACTTTGACCAGTTATACGACTGGGCGGTGGAACTGATCGAGCAGGGGCTGGCCTATGTGGACGATCTGAGCGCGGAGGAGATGCGGGCCTATCGGGGCACGCTGACCGAGCCGGGGCGCAACAGCCCCTATCGGGATCGCCCGATTGCAGAGAATCTGGACCTCTTGGCCCGGATGAAGGCGGGCGAGTTCCCTGACGGGGCAAAGGTGCTGCGGGCCAAAATCGATATGGCATCGGGCAATATCAACCTGCGCGACCCGGCGATGTATCGCATCCGCCACGCCGAACACCAGCGGGCCGGCGACAAATGGTGCATCTATCCGATGTACGACTGGGCCCACGGCCAGTCCGATTCGATTGAGGGCGTCACCCATTCCCTCTGCTCCCTGGAATACGAGGATCATCGCCCGCTCTACGACTGGTTCCTGGACCGGCTGGAGATATTCCACCCACGCCAGATCGAATTTGCCCGACTCTTTATGACCCATACTGTTCTGAGCAAACGGGTGCTGATCCGGCTGGTCAACGACGGGATTGTACAGGGCTGGGACGATCCCCGAATGCCGACGGTTGTGGGGATGCGCCGCCGGGGTGTGCCCGCCGCGGCCATCCGGGATTTTGTGGATCGGGTGGGGGTGGCCAAGGCCAACAGCACAGTGGATATCGCGCTGCTGGATTTCTACATCCGCCAGGAGTTGAACCTGACCGCGCCCCGGGTGATGGGTGTGCTGGAACCGCTAAAGGTAGTGATCACCAACTATCCGGCGGGGCAGGTGGAGTGGCTGGAAGCGGTCAACAACCCGGAGGACGAGTCCGCAGGAACACGCCAGCTTCCCTTCAGCCGGGAACTCTACATCGACCGGGACGACTTCCAGGAAGTGCCCCACAGAAAATTCTTCCGTCTGGCTCCCGGCCAGGAGGTGCGTCTGCGCTACGGCTATTTCATCACCTGCACGGATGTGGTGAAGGATGCCAGCGGCGAGATTGTGGAACTCCACTGCACCTATGACCCGGAGACGAAGGGGGGCTACGCGCCGGACGGACGGCGGGTGAAGGGGACGATCCACTGGCTTTCCGCGGCCCACGCCCTGAACGCCGAAGTGCGTATGTACGACCGTCTCTTTGCCGCGGAGGACCCAGGCAGTTTCGACGATTTCCGCGAGGCGCTCAACCCGAATTCCTTGACAATCATTCCCAGCGCCAAAGTGGAGCCATCTCTGGCCGAGGCTGGGCCTGGCACGGTTGTCCAGTTCGAGCGCAAGGGCTACTTCTGTGTGGACAGCAAAGATTCCAGCCCGGATGCACTGGTCTTCAACCAGACTATCGGGCTGCGGGATTCCTGGGCGAAAATTCAGGGCAAAAAATGATGATTTCGATAGCAAAAAGCGGCCACGACGTTCTCCGTCGTGGCCGCTTTTTTGTTGCTTGTTGCGCTTGTCAGCCTGTGGTAGAGTAATCGGAGGCTCTGACATAAAAAAGCGAGGAGGCATCAATGGACGAAACCGGAACCATCACAATCGTCGCCACCGAGACTGCCCAATCCAAAAGCCTGACCCGGGGCGGCCTGCCCGAAGCTGCCATCCGCCAGACGGTGGACAAGGCGATTTCTGTGGAAGCACTCTCGGCCAGCTTCAACAATTTCATCAATGGGCTGCGCAAAGTGTTGAATGTGGAGCAGGCGTCCGTGGGCGATCTGGTGCTGGACGAAATCACTTTCAGTGTGGAGATCGGCGCCAACGGCGAGTTCAAACTGCTGGGCACAGGCATCAGCGCCAACGCGGGCAGCAGCCTGACCTTTACCCTGCGCCGCAAAAGCGAAGTTCAATAGTCGGTGTTGGGCATTTTGTAGAGCGGTCATCCCTACGAAATATCCAATACCCAATATCTTCTATTGCAAGGAGGCGAAAAATGTCCAAGCGTGCATTGCTGATCGGAATCAATCAGTTTACCCGGCCCGAATGGCTCTTGCGGGGCTGTGTCAACGATGTGCAGTCCCTGTCCCAACTGCTCAAAGACCACTACAGCTATCAGAGCGGCGAAATTTACACGATTTTTGACAAAGACGCCACGGCCCAAAACATTCGGGACGGGCTATCCTGGCTCTTCAGCGACTACGCCGGGGATGGCAAAGATGTCCGTTACCTCCACTTCTCCAGCCACGGCACACAGGTAGCATCCAACGGGGAGAACGACGGAGAAGACGACCAACTGGACGAGGTGATCGTTCCCTATGACCACGACTGGGACAAACCCTTCACGGACGATCAGTTGCGGGAGACCTTTGCCACTATTCCCGACGGGGTGAATTTCACTTTTGTGGCCGACTGTTGTCACAGCGGCAGCATCAACAAAGACCTCTTCCCGGCGGAGATGGACGTGCGCCCCCGGCGGATCGAACCGCCTGCGGAGATGACCGCGCGTATTCAGGCCCTGAACGATGCCCGCATCAGCGCAGAAGCCCAGTGGGTCGAGGCTGAATATAGCCGGGCCTTGGCTGGTCTCTCCTTTAGCGAGCGACGGGTGAAAGAACGGGGATTGAAGGAGCAACTCAAAGCCCTCTTCTTCAAAGAGAAACAGAAGTCTGTGGATGCCGAGCGCCACGTTCTGCTGGCCGCCTGCGAGGATGTGCAGACCGCAGCCGATGCCTTTATTGAGGGCAGCTATCGGGGCGCGTTTAGCTGGTCTCTGGGCAAGGCCATTGCCGAATCCAACGGCAACATCACCTACGGCGATCTCCACGCACTGTCGGTGAAGGCGCTGAAGGCAGGCGGCTACACCCAGAATCCCCAACTGGCCTGCGGCGAGGAACGGCGGAATCTGTCTTTTCTGAGTCCGCTGGCATAAGCTGCGCAAAAAAGAGCTGCCAGGTTTTTGAAAACCTGGCAGCTCTTTTTTGTTTACCGGCTGATGGCAGGTAAGAAAACCCGATGCTCGTCCGTAGCGGTGGTGAAGCCCACTATCAGCGGAGCGGACAATTGATTCCCTGCCCAGTCTGTGGTCATTGTCGTCTCGTCCAAGCGCTCTTGGCAAAATCCAGGCCATGCGCATGACAAGGGGAAGTTTGGCCAGGGGAATGGTCTTTAGTACATGGCTTCGATCAGGTGGGCGTATTTCTCCATGACTGCCCGGCGTCGGGTTTTTTGCGAGGGAGTGATTTCGCCCCCTTCTTGGGTCAAGGGCGCGGGCAACAAAGTAAAGGCTTTCACCTGCTCAAACGGGGCCAGCTCCTTGGCATAGTGGTCGATGTGGGCGCGATAGAAGGCCACAATCTTGGGATCTTTGACCAACGTCTCCCGAGTGCGCCAGGTGATCCCCTGCCCCGCTGCGTGCTCTTCCAGGGCGGCGAAATTCGGCACGATCAGGACGCTGATGTACTTGCGCCGATCTCCAATCGCAATCGATTGTTCGATGAAATAATCCTGGGCCAAGACGGTTTCAATATGTTGGGGCGCCACGTTCTTGCCGCCGGATGTAATGATCAGATCCTTGATGCGATCTGTAATGCGCAGAAAACCCTCCTCATCAAACTCGCCCACATCCCCGCTGCGGAACCAGCCATCGACAAAGGCGGCGGCAGTGGCCCCAGGCTTCTTGTAATAGCCCTGGGTGACGCTGGGGCTTTTGATCAGAATTTCGCCATCATCGGCGATCTTCACCTGGCAATCCACAATCGGCCGCCCCACTGTGCCGAATTTGAACGCTTTGGGCGTGTTGCAGGTGACCATAGGGGAGGTCTCGGTCAGGCCATAGCCCTCACAGATCAACAGCCCTGCGGCGAAGAAGAACTCCTCGATGGAAGGGGCCAGGGGCGCACCGCCGGCGGAGAAGAACTTCTTATCCCCGCCCACGATCGCCCGAATCTTGGCAAGCACCAGCCGATCCGCCAGGCTATGTTGCAACGCCAGCCCCATCCCCACGGCGCGATCTTCCTTGCACCGACGCTGATAGTCTAAGCCCACACCCAACGCCCAATAGAAGAGCCGCTTTTTCAGCCCGGACCCCTCTTCCAGGCCATGATGGGCGGCGGCATAGATCTTCTCATAGAGGCGGGGCACGCTGACCATCACCGTGGGCTTCACCGCCTGCATGGCCACGATCACCGTCTTGGGATCATCCAGATAGTAGTTTTCCGCGCCCGTGTGGAAGATATAATAGGACCAGCTTCGCTCGTAGACGTGGCTGAGGGGCAAGAAGCAGAGGGAGCGGTCGCCAGGGCCAACGTGAAATTGCCCGCGCAGGGCCTTGAACTGGTGCAACAGGTTGGCATGGGTCAGCATCACCCCCTTGGGTTCGCCCGTCGTGCCGGAGGTATAGATGATGGTCGCCAGCTCGTTTTCGTCCGCATCAGCCGCGGCCAGACAGGCGTCCAGGGCTGCATCCAGGGCCATGTCCGCGCCCAAGTGGAGGAATTGGCCAAAGTGGAGGTCCGGCGCGTGGAGGGGCATCTCTTCCTCTGCCCGCCCTTCATCAAACACAACCAGGGCGCGTAGACTGGGAGAACGCTCCGCTCCCGCCCCAATTTTGGCATAGGCTGCCTGATCCCCCACAAAGAGCAGGGTCATGTCCGTCTCGTCGATGATGTAGGCGGCCTGCTGACGCGTGTTGGTGGCATAGATGGGCACGGGAATGGCGCGCACACTGAGGATGCCAAAATCGGCCAGGGTCCATTCCGGACAGTTGGGGGCGAAGATGCCGATGCGGTCCCCAGGCTGCACGCCCAAGGAAAGTAGAGCCCGGGCGATGGTGCGGATGCGTTTGTACATCTCGGCATAGGAGATCGGGCTGGAATGGGGGCCTTTCCCGCTGGCGTAGTAGGCATTCATCGCCGGTCGGTCGGCATACTTCTGGGCGCTTTGGGCGATCATCGTCGCCAGGTGCTGAAAGGTCATAGGGCTTCGTCTGTCTCCACACGGTGGACAAAAAAATGGGCATGTCATCAGGAACATGATCCTGAGATCTGAGCAGTCCTCAAGATCATATCATAGATTCAGGCTTTGGTGAACGTTTACGCAATGGGCAAAAACAGAGTGGGTGCGCCTCCGACACCACAGAGGGGGCGGGTGACAGATTTTCAATAGATCTGTCACCCGCCCCCTCTGTTTTTTCGCCGACGATTACCGCAGCACCAGGGGTAGATAGATCTCCTGGACCGGTGCCAACACCAGATCCAGATCCGTCACCGCCGGGGGCACACCCACCACCGGGCTGGTCAGGGGAGCGTAGTCCGGGGCCGTCACCCGCACATACCAGCACCCCTCAGAGACATCCCAGCCGTAGTAGCCGATCTCGTTGGTCTGCTGCTGGGCGATCTGCGGGGAGATGGGTGCCAGATCCGGGTTGACAATCATGCCCAGTGTGGTGGGGGCTGGCTGGCTCCAGGCCGCGCCCGGGGCCTTGGACAGATTGGACTCGCAGGTGTTGGGCCGGGTGTCCGTGGGGCCGGTGCGGGGCAGCCAGCCCGGCACCTTGTAGAGAGTCACTGTGGCCCCCACCACGGGCTGGCCGCTCTGGGCATCGGTGATGATGCCGCTGGGATCGTAGAGAGTGACCCGGCCCACCGGCGTCTCCTGGGCAACCGCCTCACATTTATACGAGACCGCAAGGGTGGCCGCCACCACGTCCGCGGCTGGGATGGTGGCCTGATAGAGGTCACTCCCGCTCCCGGTCATGGGATAGTTCGTCCCCGGCGGGGTCATCACCAACATCACATCCGTCGGCATTGTGCCGCCTGTGCAGGTGACCGGCAAAGTGATGGCGATGGGCGTTCGTGCGCCTCGCCATTGTGTGATGTTGACCGTACCGTCCGGGCTGAAGGTCACGGTGCCGCCGGTCTCCACGCCAACCGTCGGGGGCACGGGCAGACGCAGCACCGCGTCCACGCCCGTGCGCACCTGGCCCAGGGTAACCGTCACCGGCGTGGACTGCTCCCGAAAGAAGTTGTCGTCGTAATACTGGGAGGCATACTGGCCCGCGGGATCCACAAAGTGGACCCGATAGTCGATGTCCTGACCCAGGCCACCGAACGCGTACCCCCCATCCGGGCCAGTGAGGGTGCTGGCAACCGCCAGCCATGTCTGCCCCTGCTCCCCCTGCCCCTCCCCGGCCAGGGGACGGTAGAGGGCGACCTGGATGCCAGGGGCAGCTCCCCCTGTGGCCAGGGTGGCCTGTCCGCTGATCCCGCCAGCGGGTTGACCGCAGATCAGCCCGGTGCCCGCATACTCAATCCCGGCCAGCCATGTGGCCACTGGCCCGGTGGCTGGCGCACACCAGCCCGTGTCGTAGAAGGTGAAGGGGCTGGTGAAGAACCAGTCGCCCACGCCCAGAGCTGGCAGATTGGTGAGGAATTGGGGCACTTCGCCAATCAGAGGGTTGCCGTGCAGGTGCAGATACTGCAACTCGGCCAGGTTGCCCAGTTCTTGCGGTAGACTGGTGAGTTGATTGCCGTCCACATAGAGTTCCGTCAGCGCTGAGAGAGAACCGATCTGGGTCGGCAGTCCGGTCAGCAAGTTGTTGGACAGGCCGAACCACCGCACCTTGGAGAGCGCGCCGATGGTGGACGGCAAGTTGGTCAGTTGATTGTTGGCCAGACCCAGACCGGTCAAGGCCGTCAAATTTCCGATTTCGGATGGAACGCTGGTCAATTGGTTTCTGTCCAAGTTGAGCCAGGTCAGGGCGGTCAGATTGCCAATTTGGGGCGGCAGACTGGTCAATTGATTGTTGCTCAAGGTGAGCGAGGCCAGGGCCGTGAGGTTGCTGATCTCCGGAGGCAAAGCGCCCGCCAATCGATTTTCGTACAACGACAACCAGTTGACCCGACCTCCGCTGCACGAAACCCCATACCACTTACACGGGGTGTTGGTTTGCAACCAGTCTGTCTTGTTGGTCCAGTCCTCCCCGCCCGTGGCGGTATAGAGGGTCACTAATCCCTGGCACTCGGCTGTGGGGATCTCGGTCACATCCCCACAACTGAATCCAGTTGCGCCCCGGGGCTCCAGATAGGGATAGCCGTCGTTGCGGGTGCCCGCCACATCTTCTTTCCAGATGTCCTGGAAATCCCACTCCACATAGGTGTCTGCGGCGTGGGGAGAGGTCATCTGGGCGGTAGTTCGGCCCACTACCCCGTCACCGCCGGCACTGGTAAGCTGGCCGGAGGTCTGGGTATCCCAGTAACAGTCAGACACAGAGGTGCCCGCACCCTGGCCGATGAAGCCCCCCACGTTGTCGCCGGTTCCGCTCACCGGTCCGGTGCTGTAGGATCGTTCTACCTTCCCGGTCTTGATCTGCCCGATCAATCCGCCCGCACTCTCCCCGCTGCTGACTGCGGCCCGGCTGTAATTGTCAGATATGATTGGGGTGTTTATGCTCACGTATCCCACCAACCCGCCGACCTGTTGCGTGCCTTGGACGCTGCCTGCGCTGTAGCTATGGCGGATCTCTCCACCGTTAATCGCACCGAACAGGCCGCCTGTGGCTGCACCACCCTCCACTGTGGCCGTCACCGCCACCCTGTGCAGAATGCTGAGGTTCATGGCCCCAGCCAGCCCGCCCACATCCTGCCCCGGCGCGCCGTTGATTGCCCCGGTGACGGTGAGCTTCTCAATCAGGCTGTCGAACCCAATCACGCCGGCCAGTGTGCCGCTGTGGGAGCGGGTTTGCAGGTTCACATCTTGCAGGTGGAGATTGAACAACTGCGCCTCGCTGACTGTCCCAAAAAGTCCCTGATGGGACGAGTTGGGGCGATTGATAGCCAAGTTATGAAGGGTATGCCCGCCGCCGTCAAAATTGCCGGTGAAGGGGGTTGCCGTATCCCCAATCGGCGACCAACCCCGACCATAGTCCCAGACCACCGTGTCGGCCAGATCCACATCTGTGGTGAGCCAATAGCTGGCGTCCAGGTTCTGGCGCATGGCGTTCAGTTCGTGGATATTGGTGATCAGATAGGGGTCTTGCATGGAGCCGTTGCCCGCTAGATCGGCCAGATCCACGGGCTGGGGCTGGGCGTATCTGTCCAGATTCTGGAAGACCGGATAGCCACTGCCTGCGTCCATCGCCCACAGGGCAGCGAAGTTGAAACGAGGATAGGTGGCCTGCTGCTGCATCTGGGCGGTAGTTCTTCCCATCACCCCGTCGCCGCCTGAGCTGGTGAGCTGGCCGGAGGTCTGGGTATCCCAGTAACAATCAGACACAGACGTGCCCGCCCCCTGGCCGATGAAGCCACCCACGTTGTCGCCCGCGCCGCTCACCGGCCCGGCGCTGTAGGATCGCTCGACGATGCCGCCGTACAGATATCCGAACAGACCGCCCGCACTCCCCCCGCTGCTGACTGCGGCCCGACTGTAGCTGTCGGATATGATCGATGTGTTGGTGCCGCCCACGTATCCCACCAATCCACCGACCTGTTGCGTGCCCTGGACGCTGCCCGCGCTGTGGCTATGGCGGATCTCTCCGCCGTTAATCACACCGAACAGGCCGCCTGTGGCTGCGCCTCCCTGCACCGTGGCCGTCACCGCCACCCTGTGCAGAATGCTGAGGTTCATGGCCCCAGCCAGCCCGCCCACATCCTGCCCTGGTGCGCCGTTGATCGCCCCGGTGACAGTGACCTTCTCAATCAGGCTGTCGAACCCAATCACGCCGGCCAATGCGCCACTGTGGGAGCGGGTTCGCAGGTTCACATCTTGCAGGTGGAGATTGAACAACTGCGCCTCGCTGACTGTCCCAAAAAGCCCCTGATGGGAAGAGTTGGGGCGGTTGATGGTCAAGTTGCGAATGGCATGCCCGCTGCCATCAAAACTGCCCGTGAAGGGGGTTGCCGTATCTCCAATCGGCGACCACCCCCCGCCCCCATTCCACGGATCGACGCCCAGATCGATGTCCGCCGTCTGCCGAAAATAGGCGTCCAGGTGATCACGAATACTGTTTAGGTGTGCCGCCGTGGCCACCAGATACGGATCTGCTTCGGTCCCAGATCCACCGGCAAAGGCTTGGGCCGCGTCAACACTTAGCGTAGCCTGAGATCCTACGGCTACCAACGTCAAACAGAGAATACCGAGACAGATCAGGAAGGTACGCCCCAGAGACAGGCCAAACCTTCGTCGAGAAAAACACCAGGATTTCATAAGATGCTCTCCTTTGACTTGACTTGCTTGGAATAGAAACCATTGTCCCGACTAGATTTTTGGGATTTCAGGGAGTCCGCCTACCCAAACCTTCCAGGAAGCTTGAAGCTTCCTGGAAGGTCGAACCACCGGGGTCGTGTCAACCACCTGAGATCCCAAAGATCCTCCTTACCTCCGTACCGCGGGCAGATAGATATTCGCGCCGCTCTCCTTCCCCACAGTGAAGCGCAGGATATAGGGCTGGCTCAGCCCATTCCCCGCCACATCCGCCACATCCGTACCCACAGTGACCATGTACTCTCCATCCGCCACCACCACCAGGGGACCGAAGACGATCTGGTTGACCGCCCCGTCAAAGCGCACAGTCCCCGTCACCGGAACACCCGCACCATCCGTCAAGGTGACCGTGGCCGTGCTGACCGTGGTCTCGCTCAACGCCTCGGAGACGCCGATGACGATCACGGGCGCATAGACCGGGCCATCCGTGTCCGTGTAGACGGGACTGGCCGAGGCGATGACGTCCGTGGCGTCCGCGCCGGGACTGGTCCACACCACAACGGGCGGGGTGGCGTCCCCGGCGGACGTGACTTCGATGCTTACTTGGGCCGCCCGGCTGGTGGCCGTGCCGTTGTCCACCCGGAAGCTGAAGCTATCCGGGCCGGTGAAGTTTTCCAGCGGCGTGTAGGTCAGATCAGGCGCGGTGCCGGAGAGGACACCGCCGTGGGGTGGCTCGACCATCTCGAAGGTTAGGGAGAGTTGGCTGACTTCCTGGCCGGCCAGGGTGATTGGGAGGGGGGTCATGTAGGCTGTGGACAGGCTTTGGGGGATGGCCACCAGGGGCGAGACCAGGTTGACCCAGGTGTTGGTGGGGGTCTCTTCCGGCACGCTGGGGAAGAAGACGACCGCCTGGTTTTCGACAACCGTGCCGGAGGCCAAGCCGCCGGTCAGGTTGACCGTGTACGTGATGGTCCCCTGAGAATCCGCCGCGCCCTTTGGCCCCAACTCGCCCACCATCCAGAAGATCTCTCGGCTGTCGGACAGATAGACGCCCGCTCCGTGCAAATCCAGGGTGGCGGCGTCGAACACATCGGCCAGTTTGTTGGTGACATAGACCCCGTAGGCCCGGCCCTGGCCCTCGTTTTCATAGGTCACTGTATAGAGCGCCGTGGCCTCCGGCAACAGATCCCCCGCGGGACCGTAGATGGCGTTGGGATCTTTGGCAATGAAAAGCCGCAGATCTCGGCAGCGAGGCTTGCCCCCGGCGGCTGTGGCGCTGCAAGAATTGGGATCTTCCGGCTCGGGCATGGATGACGTGACGGTCACCGTGCGGGTTTCCGTGCGCTGCACCAGCCCCTTCTCCTCGCAGTCCACACAGCCCGGCCCGCCGATGCTGGGCACACAGCGCTGGCCATAGGCGATACAGGTCTTGTAGCCGCCGGGCACCCACGCGCCGACTGCGGCGTTGCAGACCTCTTTGTAACAACTGTTGGTCAGGCCACCGAAAATGCCGCCGCCAAGCCAACGCACCTGGCCCTCGGTGCAGCAATATTCGCTGGGGTTGGCCCGGCAGTCCAGATCACAGTCATAGACCTTCTTGACCGTGCTGCCCACCTCCCACACCGCGCCAGCGATGCTGCCGCCGCCGGTGAAGGGGGCCAGGGCCGTCCACGCCACGATGCGCCCGGCCTTCTTCTTGATGTATTCCCAGCCCACGATGCTCCAGCGGCAGTTGCGCTTGCAGATGTCCACCGTGCAGCCGGTCGTCGCTTCATCCCCCCCGGGCAGGGAGACGCTGGCCCCGGCCAGATCCGCCTCCCACGCGCCCCACACACTCTTCTCCCCGGTCAGCAGATCCAGGCGCATGCCGCCCGTGCTGTCTTCGATGGTGGCCGATCCAGCGTTGACCGTGTAGATCAGCACATGGCCGCCCTGCATGGCCAGGATGCGGGCGATGCGCAGCCCGCTGTTGACCATCACCGCCTCTAGCACCACTTCGCCTTCAGTTCGGGTGACATTGGCCGCGGTGTGGAAGCTGAACCCGGCGGTGATGGCCGTGTCATAGGCCGATTGCAGCGCCGGGTTGGCGGCCAGTTGGTCGTTGAACTGGGTCGGCGTCAGCAGATCCACTGTGGACATCTCGCCGGGCACATAGTCCCGATAAAGCTGGGGATCAAACTCGCCCACGTTGTAGTTGTCCGCGGTGAGCAGGGTGATGGTGCTGTCCTGGTAGGTTCGGGGCAGGCCCCAGGCAAAGCGCACGGTGAAGGAGAGGAAACCCTGGGCGCCCGGAGCCAGATCCCCCAGCTTCCAGAAAAGCTGATCCCGTTCCGGCCAGTAAATACCGCCCCCGCTGCTGGCCACATACTCCCCGGACAGGGGCAACTGCACCAACAGCACGGCATTCTGCACGGTCTCGGTCAGGGTGTTGAAGTATTGCACCGCATAGTCCGCGGTCTGGCCGGGGCTGACCAGGGTGGGCGCGCCTGTGGTCACCAACATCTCGCCAGGGGCCGCTGCGCCCGTGTCCGGCGCGCCCAGCCACGGATAGAAGGTGATGTTATCGCCCACGTTGTCGCCCAGGCCGGACGGATTTTGCGTGGCATGATAGGGGCCAGAGGCGTCCCCCCACCAGTTGTCCCGGGCATCCAGCACCGGCGCGTCCCAGTTGGCGACCGCTTCCCGGGTCGTGTCGTGGATGCTGTTGTTGCGAAACACCGGGGGCGTGGTGACATAGTTGTTGAAGTCGAATTGGACCCCTGCTTTATCCGAATGGTGGATTTTACAGTTCTGAATCGTGGCCGTGGGCGCGCCGCCGGACAGCCCCCAACGGATATCCAAGAGGGCGGACAAGTTATTGGTGAAGGCGGCCCCGCCGTAGGAGATTTCGCAGTGATCCAGGCTGATGGTGGAGCGATCCTTTGCCTCGATGCCAGCCCACCAGCCGGTCTCCTGGGTGGCCCCGGTGAAGACGATCGGTTTCTGCGCCGTGCCCAGGGCATAGAGCCCCCCCTGATCCTTCACAAGCAGATAGGTGGGCGACCCGTAAATATTCTTGTCGAAGGCCAAGGTCGTGCCGGGCTTGATGGAAAGCAGGCCGTTGGACGACACTTCGATGCTGCCCGTCACCCGCACGGGGATGCCCGCGTCGCCCAGATCCCACTGGCGTCCGCCGCCCAGCGCGCAACCGGGGATCAGCAACTCGTCCCCGCCGTTGCCTGTGGCGGTCAGGTCTTTGGCCGTGATGGAGCCGTTGCACAACCAACTTATGGCTGCGCCCACGTTGTCGGTCAGGGTCACGTCCGCCAACACGGGGTTGACATTGTGATTGTCAAAGCTGATGCCTCGCCGGCGGTCGTCATTGGTGCCCAGCACGCCATTTTCGCTGATGGTCATGTTGCCCAAGGTGGGATTGATGGTGCTGTTGGATGTGTAATCGGCCACGCCCGACCATCCATTGCGGCTGATGCTGCCCCCCTCCCAGTTGACGGAAAGGCTGCTACTGACTCCAGCCTCCAAATAGACGCCATGTTGGCCGTTATCGGTGACATCAATGTTGGTCAATGTGGGCGCAATGGTGGTGCCGCTATTTGCCCGCACATAAAGCCCGGTGTGCTTGTTGTGGTGGATATGACAATTGCTCACCTCGGCTTGATCCGTGTTGATCTCCAGACCGCCGTCGCCGAAGTTGCCGTCGCTGGCATAGCTGATATCGCACTGATCCAGGTGCAGGGTGCTGCCCTGTTTGGCCCACAGGCCCATCCAATATTGGCCTGTATCCCCCGCTGCGGCCAATTGTGAGGTGAAGGTGATGGGTTGGCTGGCCGTGCCCTGAGCTTCCAGCGCCCCCCCATCCGCGATGGCGATGCCAAAGCTGGCGCGGAAGTCGAGGACCGTGCCCGGCTGCACGGTCAGTGTGCGGCCCGCGGGCACGGTGAGTTGGCAGAGGGTGTAACCGCAGGTGAAGCCATAGTTTGTGCCGCCCAGGGTCACATCTTCGGTGATGGTCTCCCGGAAGTTGCCGATGGTCACCTCGTTGCGGGCATTGCCGGAAAAGGTGAGGTCGGCATAGGTGGGCTGCATGTTGATGGTGGATTGATAGATGGCATACTGATACCGATAGTCATCGCTCGGGTTGGTCTGATCCGCCACCCGCACCTGTTGCAGCACGGGCGTCAACCCTTCCCCCTCCAAATAGATGCCGTTGTTGGCCCCAGAGATCACCTCGCTGTGGGTCAGGGTGAGTTGGGCGTCGGTCACGTCTACGTGCGCCCGGCTCCAGCCGTGCAGGGCGCTGTTGAAGGCATACGACGCCCCGCCATAGCGGATGGAGACATGGTCCAGGGTGGCCACGCTATCTGGGGCCAGGAACAGGCCATACCATTCGCCGGGCGTGCCCACGCTGGGGCCGTCGCCGTTGGTATCGCCCCCGGCGCTGTCGTCGGCCATGCTGGTGAATATAACCGGCTGGTCTGCCGTGCCGGTTGCGATCAGGCCGCCGTCCACCCGCAGGCCGCAGCCGTTGTCATAGCCGCACTTGCCGCCAAACTTGATCGTCACCCCGCTTTCCAGAGTCAACGTCACCCCCGCGGGGACCATCACCGAGCAGTTGCTGGCCGTGTAGACCCCGGACGCCCAGGTGGTGTCGGCGGTGATGGGATCGCAGGCGGAGGCTGCGGGCGTGTCGGTTGTGGCAGACTTCCCAGGCAGGGAGGAAGCAGAGACGGTGAAAGCGGAGAAAGCAAGCAGAAGAACGAGGGGCAACAGAGGGAGAATTGGACGAAAGGACGCACAGAAACGGCGAACGGATGGCGGATCCCCGCGGCTGGCGTGGGTTGGAAGGCGGGTCGATCCGAGAAAAGCAGTAGCCCGTGGGGTGGGGTTCATGGCGCAGGCTCCTTTGCCGGGTATAGGAAGTGTGTATGGGGTGCGTCACCGATTCTGACGCGTTGCGTCACACTATACTATACGCCAGGTGGGGAGGGCGCGGATCGGCCAGTTGGGTAGGTCACACGCGCAGGAGTTCGACTTTTTGGAAAAAGTCGAACTCCTGCCATTGCTTGCTCACCCAATAGATTTTGAAGAGGTAAAACGTCGAAACTACGGGAGCTTCAACAACTCATCTACATCCACCGCCTGGCCTGTGGCGATGGATCTGTTGGCCGCAATCCCCATCAGAATCGAAGACGCGCCGTCAATGTGGCTGGCCGCCCGGTGAAAGGGGTCTTCCGGCGGGTTGGGATGGAAAATCTGTTCCAGCATCACCCGGTCTCCGCCGCCGTGGCCGCCCACCCCTTCGGGAATTTCCACGTTATAGGGCTTGCCGTGCATAGGGAAGACCCAGACGTGCTTGCCCCGGGTCAACACTTCCGCTTCTTCGGCCAATGACTCCTCCTGACCAGCCACAAATGTGCGGCCCACGGACTCGATCAGTTCCACTTCGATGCGCCCTTTGTCGCCGGTGATAGCCGTGCGGTAGCCCTCCCAGGGACAATAGGCGATCAGCGAATAGGTCAGAATTGCGCCGTTACGGTAGCGGGCCGTGACGCTCATCGTATCCTCGGCGCTGATGTTGTCCCCGAAAACATTGCGGTCGCGCAGATAGCCGCTGTCCTTCTCCGCTTCCAGATAGAGACCGGCCAAGGACGGGTTCTCGTCCAGGCGCAGGGCAAAGGGATCGTTGGCCGCGGCCTCCACGCCCGTGTAGCGGTCGTAGTCGTAGTGTTCGCCCCGCTCTTCCGCGTTCTTGCGACCGTAAAATTGCAGGTCCCCCATCGCGAAGACCCGCTTGGGATAGGAGCCGATCCACCAGTTGATCAGATCAAAGTGATGGGTGGCTTTGTGCACCAGCAGCCCGCCGGATTTGTCCTTCTCCCGATGCCAGCGGCGGAAGTAATCTGCGCCGTGGCGGGTGTCCAACACCCACTCAAAATCCACGGCCCGGGGTCGCCCGATGACGCCGTCCATAATCAGTTCCCGGACTTTCGTGGCGATAGGCGCGTAGCGGTAATTGAAAGTCACCCGCAGACTGCGCCCGGTGCGTTCAATTGTCTCGAAAATCTGGCGGGCTTTGGCGTCGTCAATCGTCATCGGTTTTTCGCTGATGGCGTCGCAGCCCAGTTCCATGGCCCGGCAGATGTAGATGTGGTGGGTCGAATCCATCGAAGTGACAATCACCACATCCGGCTTCGTCTCCGCCACCATCCGGTCGAAATCGTCCGCGTGATAGGTGGGCAAGGGCGGCGCGTCGTGGACATCGGCCAACCGGGCGTTGTGAAAATCCATACGGGTCTGGCTCAGATCGCAGAGCGCGACCATCTCGTTCCACTCCGCGTAGTCCCGGGAAATGGCGTCGATGAACATCTGTGCCCGCCCGCCGGTTCCGACGAGTGCGTAGCGTTTTCGTGTGTTGGACATTGGGTCCTCCCGTGGTTTGTGGATGGGAATCGTGTCGGGAACTGAGTAAAGTGGCAGAGCCACAAGAAATCTTTCGCGGGGACGTGAAGGTGTAGGGGTTGTCCACCGTCTACCGACATTGTACTACAAAAACCAATCATACACCGCTGTGACACCTATTCTCCCTCAGAACCCACAGCCGCTCTCTCATAAAGCCAGGCCCGGCCCCGTTTGCCCGCGGCCTGAATCTGGCCCATCTCCCGCAGACAGTAGGCCATCTGCCCGGCCAGCCGACGGGGCAACCGGGTGTGGGCGGCCAATTCGGCTGTGGTAAAAGGCGTGGGCAGGGTCTCCGGCAGCAAGGCCCCAAGCTGGGCAGATTCAGTAAAGGAATGGCAGGCGACCACTTCCAGCAGCCGCTTTTCGTGGATGATCCAGCCACCCCGCCGCCAGCCCCGCTTGCCCCCTTTGTCGTGGCTGCGCCAGACCTCTTCCGCCTGGATCAGCAGCACATCCAGCCGGGAATTGGGGTGAGCGAGCAAATGGGGGATGCTCACCAGTTCGCCAAAGACGCTCTCCACCCGGCCCGCTTTGGGCGATTTGCGGCGGCTGAGAATCTCCCCCTCTTCGCTCACTTTGACAATCCACTTGGCCTGGGCCACAGGATAGACCAGCCGCAGGCGATGGCCTGTCAGCAGCGCGTCCAGTTTGGCCCGCATCTGGCCGAAATGGGCGGTCTGCACCTCCACCAGTTCGCCATCCGCCCGCACCAGATCGATAACATAGCCCTCCACCGGGACTTCGGTCTCATCGCCGGGAGCCGCATACCAGTTTTTGACTGCCTCGTGCAAAGGCGATTCGTTCAGGGAACCGATGTGGGACATTCTAACTTCCAATGGGTGTTTGAGGAACGACTGGTACAGCTTGGCGGACACGAACGGGGATGTTTCTGACGCTGTTTCTGACGCAGTGCGCGGTGCGTGTACCACTTCACAGACTACACACTACGCGCCACGAAAAGTGCAGGCAAACCTCCGCCCCACTGTACTACCAGCAGACGCTATTGCAAGCGTGTTTTTTCTTCCTTTGCATTTTACCCCAATTGGTGTACTATAGCTCAATTGTCCGAATTTACTAAACCGCTTTATATCGAGTGAGCCATGCGACGTATTATCTCTCCCCTAACCTCCTTTTCTCGATATTCCCGGGACGTAAAGCTCCTTCTGACGGCTACCGCCGTTCTCGCTATCAGCTTTTTCGGTGTCACCGCCCTGCTCAAAATTCTCTACATTCTGCGCCTGGGCTATGGGCCGGAATATGTGGGGCTGTTTGGCGCCGCGGGCGCGCTGGGCTATATGGCCATGAGTATGCCCAGCGGCTGGCTGGGCGATCGTCTGGGCATCAGCCGCACAATGGCCCTGGGCGCGCTAACAACGACAGCCGGAATGGTAATGTTGCCCCTCTCCGAGGTTGTCCCCCTCTGGGCGCGGGACAGTTGGCCGATTGCCAGCCAGATCGTCCAGGCCGGCGGCTATGCCCTATTCAGCATCAATTTGGTGCCGGCGCTGATGGGGGCAACCCTGCCAGAGAACCGCAACAGCGCCTATGCACTGAGCAGCACCCTGCGCAGTCTGGGCACATTTGTGGGGACAGTCGCCGGGGGACTCCTGCCCGGTCTGCTGGTACTCGTCACAGGCCAGGGGCTGGAAAGCCCGGTTCCCTATCGGCTGGGGCTTTGGATCGGCCCGTTCATCGCGGCCCTGGCAATTGTCCCGCTGCTACGCATCCGCGAGCCGAAAGTCGTGCGGGATACGACCGCTGTTCCCCTATCCGATTCGTTTCCCTACTTGCCTGTGGGTCTGCTGATCCTCTTTGTCGGTCTGGGGCAGGCAGCCAGCGCCACCTGTCAATCCTTCTGCAACGCCTATATGGATTCGGACCTGGCCCTCTCGCCGGATCGGATCGGTCTGATTACCGGCGTGGGCCAATTTGTGGCGATCTTTGCCCCGATGCTTCTGCCACGTATGGCCCGGATGCGGGGCAACGGCTGGACACTGCTGGTCGTCACATTCGGCGGTGCCCTCGCGGTGTTGCCGCTGATTCTTTTCTCCGATTGGATAGGGGCCAGCCTGGGCCGGGTTGCCACTCTAGCCCTAGCCGCCATGTGGATGCCCACAATGCAGGTCTATCAGATGGAGATGATCGCCCAGCGCTGGCGTTCCCTGGCCTACGGCGCTATCTCTATGGGGATGAGTCTGAGCTTTGCGGCGGTGACGTATGGGGGTGGTTTGATTGTGGCTGGTTCGAGCTATGCAACTCTCTTCATATTGGGGCTGCTTCTCTCTGCAGGCGGCGCGGGGCTGATGGGTCTGTTCGTGCGCAAGCCGGGGCTGATCACATCGGAGATGCCGACCCCACAGGCTCTTGCCGCGGGTGATTAGAGATTGGGTATTTGGGCGGTTCAATATCTTTACAATTCGGCACGAGGAATAGGCACACCCACGTGCCGGTCACAGTAGAGCCACCGCCACACGCGGGCGTGTCCCCCCCTCTCGGTGCGCCCACTCCTCTCGAATTGTAAAGATCATTCGACGGCGAAATGAACCACGCCCAAATATCCAATATCTGTTATCTTTCACCGTCCGCGATCAACCAGTTGACTCCACTGCAAAAAGGTCAAATTCTCCCGCAGAGCCGCAGGGGCGCAGAGAACTTCAGGAGAGAAATTCGCTTTTATCAGAGTCCATCAGCGTTTATCAGTGGCTCAAATGACTTTTTGCAGTAGAGTCACCAGTTGTCACTTCGACTCGTCCGGGTGCTCCTGGGGATCGAGCAGGGCCAGCAATCCCAGCAGCCCCATATTGGCGTAGAGCATCGGGGCCAGCAGGGGCGCGCCGCGCAGAAAACGTTCGATGACAATTGTGTTGCCCGCCACCAGATTGGAGAGCGCGTGCAGGCTTGCCCCCAGCAGGCCGCTGACCAGCAGCAGGACCATTGCCCCGATGTATGTGTAGAAATCCAGGGGCGTTGGCTCGTCCAGCGCGGCCAGCACCACCGGCGCCACCAGCCCAAAGATACCCACGGCTGTGGCGAACCAGATCCACGGCGAATGAAAACCGCTACGGGCGTGATCCAGCACACTGCTCACCAGCGCGGCCAGCATACCCATCCCCACCATATAAAGATAGGCCCGGGTTTTGCTGTAGGGCAAGTGCAGCTTGCGCCCGCCCAGCAGAAGCAGCGTGCCGCTGTTGACCGGTCTCTCTACCCAGGCCGCGCTGATGCCGAGGAAGCCGACCAGCGCAAAGGCCAGCGGCCCCATCACCGGCGGCGCCCAGATGAGCAGATTGACTGTCAACTGTTCACCAAAGGGTGCGCCAGGCAGGGCGGCCCGGCGCACGTGATAGTAGGCCCCCAGCACGCCCACGACAATACTGGCGACGAGGGTTAGTGTGCCGATGACCGTCGCCAGGGGGCGATTGCGGATGGCAAGCAGCCCCGCGGCCAGCAGCAACAGACCGCTGGTGAAGCCAAAGACAATCGGAATCCACTCTCTGGGCACGATTGTCCCGCTGGTCTGGTGGGCCAGAAGGGTGTCCAGCCCCAGGAAGAGTTCGTTGACAGCCACCATCAGCAGCATCGCCTGATCTCGCGAGACGGGAAGACGGCGGAAGCGTTGCAGGGGGGCTGGGATGTACTCAGAAAGGCGCAGCATTGGCTACTCTCCATCCACAGGCGGCAGGCCGGCCTTCACCAATTTCTCGTCGATCATCTCCCGCAGCTCGGCCAGGTCCGACAGAATTTCGTACGCGCCGTGCCACTGCACATAATCCGCGCCCTGCATCCAAACACCGAATTTGGCTGTCCGGCCCCAGTGGTGCCAGAGTTCAAAATAGGTGTAGTCGATAGGTTCATCGAAGGGGGCGTCGGTGAGCAATTGGTTGTCAACCAACGGCTGCATCATTTCGTCGCTCTGTCGCACGAAGGCGTTGACCGCCTCGGTGGCTGCGTCGGCATCTGTGTAAAACTGGGTGACAAAGTTGTCGTTGTGACACTCCTGGCAGACACTCTGCATCCGCACCTGATTGTCCTGCCAGGCGGGGCGGCGGTCGCTGATGGGCGAGGCCAGATACCAGGTCAGCCGGTCGCCGCTGTCGTGGGTGGTGCTGCTGGCCCCAAAGCCGCTGAAGTGGCAGGTGGCGCAGGTGGGAGCGGGGAAGTCTGTGGCGTCCAGAGTGCCCGGCTCCGCGTCCCAGTGCCAGCGGTCGCCGCCAGTAGCATAGGCGATGCCGTGGGGCGATTCCTGATAGATTTCCCATTGGGGATGGTCCGGGCCGATGTGACAGTTGTTGCAGGTCTCCGGTTTGCGGGCCTGCTCCAGGCTGAACTCGTGGCGCAGGTGGCATTTTGAGCACTGGCCCACCGAGCCGTCGGCAGCCGGTTTGCCCACATCGTGGCAGGTCTCACAGGCAAATTTGGTGATGGCTTCGCCTTCCAACGCGTGGAGGGCGTTGCGGGCTTTGCTGGCTTCCGGGTTGGCTCCCCCTTCGGGAATGTTGTGGTAGGCCACCAGTTGCTCATCGGTCAGGGCTTCTTCGCCGGCATAGGCTACATAGGAGGGCAGCCCGTGACGGCTCTGGTTATACTGGGCGACCTCGGCCTGATGGCAGCTTTGACACATGGCGGTCGTCGGCTCGTGGAGGACATAGACGCCTTCGTGCTCGATGGCGCCGGGATAATCCGCGGCCACCACGTGACAATTCTCGCAGGTGACATCCGCTGCGGCCATCGTGCTGTGGCCGTACTGCTCCACAATGCCAGGGGTGGACTGTCTATGGCAGGTGACACAATTGTTGTCGCTGTTTTCGAGCACATTCACCTTCTCACCCGATACAGCCGCCGCGGGTTGTCCGGAGCGAGTGATGGCCAAACCTACAAAGGCAAGGGCCAGTACAACTATTGTGGCGGTCAGGCTCAAAATGAGCACCCGTGCAGAACGGAAGGGATTGGGTGAGGGATTGTCGGTAGACATAGGAAACCTCCAAAGGATTACGGGATGTGGGTACAGAAAGATCAGCCGAGCCTTTTCCAGGCTGATCGGCTGTGCGCTGTCCAAGTGGCAACGGTATTTTATGGAAGAAATCGAGCGGGTTACACCTGACGCTGTCTAACTGTGGGAAGTGGGGTCAGGTGTAGTGGATAAAGTGTACATGGGGAGTAGGAAATTTGCAAGCAGGATTTTTCTTGGGCCGTTCAAGATTTTAATCTATCCACAGATTTCACAGATGGACACAGATTTCAGTCCTGATTCTCGGTTATCTGTGAAAATCCGTGCCATCTGTGAATCGTTATTTCTTTGGAAAAGCCTGTCAACTGTTCAGCCTTTGACAAAAAGCCCCCTGCATTTCACGTTGTGAAACGTGAAATGCAGGGGGCTTTGGCTTTCCAACTGAATACACTGTCAACAAAGTCTTTGCGAGTAACCCGTTCACTTGATTTCGATACGCCTCGAAGACTCGGCTACTCAATCAGCGCTCACTCTCCAGAAACTTATTTTACGGCGTACTGAACAGTTGCCATCAGCGCTAGTCTGATAGTATGGCTTGGAACTATCCGTAGCTCACAACTTTTTTGTCCGTCACCTGCGCGCCCGCTTCCAGCACCGCGCCAAATGCCTCGATTGTGCGGTCGATATCGGCTTCGCTAATGTGATAGTTGGTCACCGCGCGCAGACGCTTGCCGCCGATGGGGTTGAGGAACACGCCGTGGCTGCGCAGCCCCGCGGAGAGATTGGCGGGGGTGATGTCTTCCCGGTCCAGATTGAAGATGACAATATCCGTCTGCACGCTTTCCGGATCGATGGAGACCCCATCCAGCCGATTCAGCCCTTCGGCCAGGCGGCGGGCATTGGCGTGATCGTCGGCCAGCCGCTCCACCATCTCCGTCATCGCCACAATGCCCGCGGCGGCGATGACACCGGCCTGGCGCATCCCGCCACCCACAACTTTGCGCATCCGGCGGGCCTTGCGTATGAACTCTTTATCGCCCACCACCACAGACCCAACCGGCGCGGCCAGCCCTTTGCTCAGGCAGAGGCTGAGGCTGTCGGCTTCCTTTGCCAGCCGGGCCGGGGAGACATTCAACGCGACCGCCGCATTCCACAGCCGCGCGCCGTCCACGTGGAACTTCAGCCCGTGCTTGTGGGCCAACTGCCCGGCAGCGTCCATATATTCCACCGGCAATGCCCGCCCGCCGCAGCGGTTATGGGTGTTCTCCACGGCCAGCAACCGGCTGATGGGGAAGTGTTGGTCGTCGCCTCGGATGGCGTTTTCGATGTCATCGAAGCGCAGTGTGCCGTCGGGCTGGGTGTGCACAGAGCGGGGATGGACGCCACCCAAGGCAGCGGAGCCGCCCTGCTCGTAGAGGTAAATGTGGGCCAGGTCCCCCAGAATCACCTCGTCGCCCCGGCCACAGTGGGCCAGCACGGAAATCAGATTGCCCATTGTGCCGCTGGGCACGAAAACAGCGGCCTCTTTGCCCAGCATCTCCGCGGCCAGCCCTTCCAGCCGGTTGACCGTTGGGTCTTCGCCGTAAACGTCATCGCCGACCGGGGCTTTGGCCATTGCCTCCAGCATTGCCGGGGTGGGACGGGTGACGGTGTCCGAGCGCAGATCGATAGCGGGGGATGTCATTGGTTGTGTTCCTTCCTGTGATTGGTGAGAAGATGGGTTGTGTGCTGCGTAATGCGTACTGCGTAAGTAGTGGCAGATCAGGCGCAAAGTGGTGCAAAAATTGCAGGTAAAAAACCTTTTCGCTCTTACGATTTTTCTCCTGACATCGAAAGAATGTCACTGCTTACGCAGTATGCATCACTTTACAGTCGGTTCAGAATCGAAACAACGATTTCAGAAATTCATAGATCACTTCGTCCTGGGCCTGCATATCCCGAATGAGCAGGCCGCCGTCGAAGGTTTGGACAACCCCATCCGTGACTGTGGCTGGCGCGGTGGCCCAGCCCAATGTGCCACGCAGCACATTATTCTCTGCCCAGAGCTGTCCGATGCCCTCTTCCGGCAGGAAAAGACCGGGCGAAGGCGGGGTCAGTTCCGGGTTCAGCGGCAGGGGCGACATCCCCTCTTCCCAACGGTCCGGATGCTGCTCCCACTGGCCGTTGCCGGCAAAGCGCACATAAATGGCCCGGATGTCGTCCCGGCGCAGCATCAGCCCATTCTGGAAGGGCTGCACGGCAAAAGTGATTGGGCGGCCCTGGTCCGTGGCACAGCCCAGGGCCTCGATCTTGCCCGGCTGCAAGAGATAATTGTAGAGTTCCTGCATAGCCACGTACTGGCAGGCCACAGCCACTTCCTCTTCCGGCGTGGGTGTGGGCAGAGGCGGCGTATCCGTTGGCACGACGACCGCGGGTTGGGTCGGGCGCGGGCTGGGCCGGGGACGGGGGATGGATGTCGCGGTCGGCAGTGGTGGCACGGGCGTCGCCGTAGGGCTGGGCGTGGCGGTCGCCTGGCTCACGGCTGGCGGATTGTCTGTCTCAACAGGCACAACCGCTGTTTCAGTCGGCACAAGACCGATGAAGCTTTGGGTGGCTGTGGAACGCAAAACAATCGGCTGACTGGTGGCGGTGACGTCTCTTTGCGCGGGGAAGAGACGGGCAAAGGGCGAACCAGAGCCAGCGCTGATCAACACCACAGCCACCAGAAGCAGCGCCAGAACCCCAACCGCACCGGCCACAAGACGCGGCCAACGGCTCTGTATGGGTTGGGAGCGGGCGGCGACGGGCTGAACCCGCGGCGGTGGCGATGGCGCTACGGATGGCAGGGGCGCGACGCGTGGTGCAACCCCCTGAGTCTCGCTGGCCGTGGTCCGGGACGAGGCCACAATTACCGTCTCGGTGCGCTGGGGCGGGGCAGCCGGACCCACCGCAGAGAGGCTGGCGAGGGTGAGGGTCGATGTAGCTTCTGCCGGTCCCGCATCAATGGGCGGCAAACTGCGGCCCGCGGCCAGAGTCAATGCGTCGGCCATTTCCAACGCGCTGGCATAGCGTTCTGCCGGTTCTTTGGCCAGGGTAGAACGCAGAAGATCCACCACCCGGGGCGGCAACGCGGCCAGAATATCGTCGGGAATTGTCACCGATTCGTAGACGTGGGCGTAGAGAATCTGTGTGGTGGAGCCGAGAAAGGGCGCGCGCCCCACCAGACAACGATAGAGCACCGCGCCGAGCGAGTAGATGTCGCTCTGGGCGTTTACATCCCGGCGGCCCGCGCACTGCTCCGGGGCCATATAGGCGGGGGTCCCAATCGTGCGCCCCACATTTGTCAGTTCCGGGGTGTCCAGGGCGCGGGCGATGCCAAAATCCGAGAGAAGGGGAATGACCGGGTGGTCCAGGGCTTCCAACTGGACACTGCCCGGAGCGCCGGGGCTGGCCGGGCGCAGGAGAATATTGCTGGGCTTCACATCCCGGTGGATGACGCCAGAGCGGTGGGCTAGGGCCAGGGCCTGGGCGATGGGGGTGAGCAGATTGCAGCTCTCTTCTGCCTGCAATTTGCCCCGCCGTTCCAGCAGCCGGGCCAGGCTCTCACCTTCGATCAGTTCCATCGCTATGTAGGCCACACCGTCCGCGGGTGCGTCGCCCACTTGCAGGGTGGCGACGATATTGGGGTGACGCAGCGCACCGGCAGTGCGGGCCTCCTGGCGGAAGCGGGAGCGGGTGGTCTCGTCCGCGCCGGGAAGGAGTACCTTCAGCGCGACGGAACGTCCCTGCACCTGGTCATAGGCCTGATAGACCGCGGCCGCGCCACCGCTGCCCAGTCGCCGTCCGATCAGATAACGGCCAATCTGCCGTCCGGTCAGATTGGCCGTATCGTAGCGTTCCTCGGCATTGGGCGAGCCATCCGATTCAAAAAGCGAGCGTTCGTTGGATTCAGACACAGGTGAATTTCAGATTGGCTGGCACAGTTGCATTTGGTATGATGCGTAGATGATTCTAGCACAGCCGCGAGACCGGGCAAAGATACCAGCCAATAGGTAGGGACGAAGGATATACTGTTGTGAGCCAATACGGACGACTGATCTGTCTATCTGGCCCGAATATGGGCAAAGAATATGAGCTGAGCGGCGAAGTGACCGATGTGGGGCGAGCGGCCACGGCCCAGATTGTGCTGGCCGATAGTTTTGCCAGCCGCCAGCACGCGGAAATCTATTTTGTAGATAACGGCTATCAGATTCGGGATTTAGGCAGCAAAAATGGGGTCTATGTACGGAAGGAACGGCTGGCAGCCGATGGCCGGGTCTGGCTGAACGACGGGGATGAAGTGCAATTTGCCTCCACCCGTTTCCGTTTCCAGGACCCGTCGGCCACTGTGACCGCGCCAGCGTTGATGGCTGTGGCTGCGCCGGGCGAGCGCCCCGGTCTGCGGGTGGATATGGCAACCCGCCAAGTCTTTGTGGACGGGGTTGTGCTGGACCCGCCTCTGAGTGTCAAACAGTTCGACCTACTCTGGTATCTCTACGAAAACCGGGGGCGGGCCGTGAGCAAAGACGAAATCGCCCTCAATGTCTGGTCTGAGAGCGAGGGGGATACCTACGACGCCAACATCGACCGGATGGTCAGCCGGGTGCGCAACCGCATCGAGCCGGGGGAGAGCGAGGAAGCCCGCTTTATTACGACTGTGCGGGGGTATGGGTATCAGATGCTGGTGGATTAACCCAATGACCAATCATCCAATGAACTAATGAACTAATGAACGAGTGGCAGTTGATTGGTTCATTGGGCCTCGCGTATCCCCTCTGTAGGCAAATCCACCGACAAACGTAGGCCAACGGTCCGGGTCCCGTCGCAATTTGTTCTGAAAGATTCCTGGTTATTCGGTATGCTATTGGCAGCCTGCACCGTCTGTGCAGCCTCCCCTTGTGTATTGAAAGGAGTCGGCGATGAGCCTGGCACTAACCCAATCCTATCCTGCAAACTCTCTGGCACTGGAGATGACCGCCACGATCCACGCGGCCCGGGCCGGCGATGAATCCGCTTTTTGTCACCTATGCGAAACATATCAAGCCGCGGCCGAGCGGGTGGCCCGTCACATTCTGCGCACGGAAGAGGCCGCTGCCGACGCAGTGCAGGACGCGCTGATCAAAGTCTACAAAGCCATCCCAAACTTCGAGGATGGCAATTTCCGTGCCTGGCTGCTGCGTATCGTCACCAACACCTGCTACGATCACCTGCGCCGCCAGAAACGCCGGCCCGCCATCAGTCTCGACGCGCTGCTGGAAGAATCATATACAGAAATGCCCGACACCCGCAGCAGCCACGACCCGGAGCGAATGCTCCTGCGCCGGGAACAGCGTGAGTTTCTGCGCGGTGTCATCAGCGAGCTTTCGCCCTGGCACAAAGAAGTGGTGGTGCTGGTGGATGTGATGGGCTACGACTACGCCGAAGCCGCCGCGCTGCTAGGGCTGCCCCTGGGCACAGTCAAATCCCGTCTGAGCCGGGCACGGGCCAATCTGCGCGATCGCCTGACCGCGGCCAACTATCTCCCCGGCCCTGTGCGTCACTGATAGGGAGGAAATGAGCCCACTTCAAGAAGCCATTTGAACCACAAAGAACACAAAGGGCACAGAGATTTACGGGAGAAATATCCGCGTTCATCAGTGTTCATCAGTGGCTGGAAGTCCTTTTGCAGTGGACTCAGGAGATAGAACGCAGATTACGCAGAAACCACAGATTGACGCAGATTTTAATCTGCGCGTATCAGTCCTTTCCGCGTCATCTGCGTTCTATCTTTGCCGTAATCCGTAAACTGTTCACCACTCACGAATCACTTCCTCAATCCCCCGCCGCAACTTCTCCACATCGCTTTCGTCGTTGTAAAAACTCGTCGAAGCCCGCAGCAAATCCGGGTTCGACACCGAGCGAATGAGCACGCCCATTTCGCCCAGCCGGGCGGACGCCTGCACCGGGTCCACGCCGTCGATGTTGAAACTGGTCAGCCCGGCCTGGGCCGCGGGTGTGTAGACGGTCACGCCGGGGATGGCGGATAGGGTCTCCCGGCAGTGGGCGGTGAGGGCCTGAATGCGTTCGTAGATGGCGGCGTAGCCCAACCTTTCCAGCCAGCGCAGGCTCGCCAGCATCCCCGCCAGCGCGGGCTTGTAGACCGTCGCCACTTCAAAGCGCTGGGCTGTCGTACCAGGCAGATAGTTGCCCGAATTGTCCCAGGCGTTGCCATCGCGCAGAGCACGCCCACCGGCAAAAGTCTGCTGGGTATCCGCAATCCGCTCCCGGCGCACGTAGAGCGCACCCACCCCATCCGGCCCGCACAGCCACTTCTGGCCGGGACATGCGTAGTAGTCCACATCCAGCGCCCGTGCGTCGATGGCAATCGCACCCGCGCTCTGTGCCCCGTCCACCGCCAACAGCCCACCCACTGCGTGAACCCGCTCGGCAATTTCGTGCAAGGGCAGCACGACGCCGCTCTTCCAGGAGACGTGGGAGACCGCCACCAGCCGGGTGCGGGCCGTAATGGCCGCGAGGACTTTCGCCGCGGTCGTGGGGCCGTCGTCGCTGACTTCCACCGGCACAACCCGCACCGTCGCCCCGAAGCGTTTGGCCGCCACCAGCACCGGCACGAGACCGCCCGGATGTTCCAGGGAAGTAGTGACAATCTCATCCATCTCCCGATACTTCTGACCCCAGACCGCGATATTCATCCCGTCGGTGGTGTGATGGGTCAGGGCGATTTCGTCGTCGTCCGCGCCCAACAGCCGTGCAAAGGCGCTGCGAAGTTCGGTGGAAATGGCGAGAGATTTCTCGTAGATGCCCGGGCCGATGCGCCCGTCGGCCAGTTGGTTCTGGTTGGCCGCGGCTATGGCTTCCGCGGCATAGCGGCTGAGCGGGCCGTTTGTGCCCGCATTCAAATAAGCGTTTGCCTGGGTGGCCGGTGCTTCCCGGCGAACGGTGGCTATATCAATGGGCATCTGGCTTCTCCTTGGGGAGGGCAGTGGGTGGGTGGGGAAATAAATGAGGAAGATGACGGTTGGTTTGTCGCTCAATGATAGCACAGGGCGGAGAGGGCAGACAAGCATCAGACAATAGATTTTGAGCGCCGAACGATAGATCGCTGTTCCCTACTTTTCTGCCAACCGGGGCCGTGCTACAATTCCTACGCATCTCTGCCCCTTTGCACCGTTGCATTGAAATTTCCCGCGCCGTCACGGAGGCACGCCATGTCCACAGCAGCCCGTCTCGTCCTGCTTCACCCGCAACGGGGAAAAGATAGCGCCTTCGATCTCCAGGCGCAGCAGCTCTCCCTGGGCCGGGCCACGGCCAACGACATCGACCTGCTCGACCCGAAGGTCTCCCGCTTCCACGCCCGGCTGGAGCGTGACACCGGGGGTGGCTGGGCACTGGTCGATCTGGGATCGGGCAACGGCAGCCACGTCAACGGCCAGCGGGTGGAACGAGCCGATTTGAAATCCGGCGACGAACTGCGTCTGGGCGACAGCCGCCTGCGTTTCGAGACAGCGCCGGCCTCTTTGCCCGACCAGCAGACAATTATCGACACCCCCGCCCAGCTCGACGCCACTCTCATCCAGACCCCGTCGCCCGTGCAGATCAACCGGGTGGACGCGCCCCGGCTGGCCGTCTTTAGCCAGGGCGCAGCCTGGGAGGTGACGTTGGGCGACGGTCTCTCCATCGGGCGCCAGGCGGACAACGGCGTTGTGCTGGCCCAGCCGAATGTGTCGCGCCTGCACGCCTCCATCGAAAGGCGCAGCCAAGGCGGGCAGGAGGTCTATGTACTGCGGGATCGGGAGAGCGGCAACGGCACGTGGATCGGACAGGAGCGTGTCAACGAACGGGTCCTCTCCCCCGGCGATACCATCCGCATCGGCGACGCCCGGCTGGCCTTCAAACCCCCCGTGCAGGACGAACAGCAGACCCTTATTGAAGCACCGCTCAAACGCCAGCGGCGGCCTGTCGTCTTTGTGCCGGGGATAATGGGTTCCCAACTCTGGCTGGGCAGCGAACGGGTCTGGCCGAATGTGCGCACCCTCTTCACCAACCCGGAGATATTCCGTCTGCCCGACGACACACCCCTGACCCCCAACGGCATTGTGGACGAAGTGGTGGTCGTGCCCAACCTTATCCGCCAGGAGCAGTACAGCCGGCTGAGCGAATTTCTAGTGGAAAGTCTGGGCTATACCCGGGGCGTGGACCTGCTGGAATTTGCCTACGATTGGCGGCAGGATGTGCGCGAGTCCGCCCGAAAGTTGGGTGAGGCCATTGAGGCCTGGGGGGTGACCCCGCCGGTGACAATTATCGGCCACAGCCTGGGAACCCTCGTCACCCGCTATTTTGTGGAGCGGCTGGGGGGCAACCGGTTGGTGGACAAACTGCTGCTGATGGGCGGTCCCCACCAGGGCACGCCAGAAGCGGTGACGACCCTCGTTTCCGGCCCCAATCTGCTCCCCTTTGGGCTGCTGGGCGAACGACTGCGCGAGGTGCTGGCGACCTTTCCCACGGCCTATCAGATTCTGCCCCGCTACGCCTGTGTGCAGGACGAATCCAGCCAGCCGGTGGACATCTACGCCAACCCCCTCTGGCTGCCCGATGAACGGCGTCCCCTGCTGGCTCTGGCCCAGGAATTTCAGAACGAACTGGCCTATGCACCGCCCAGCGTGCCAACCGTCTGCATCTTTGGCTATGCGCAAAAGACTCTCACCGACTTACACATTCGCCGGGGTCCCGCGGGCGGCTGGCAAAATCTCGACTTGAAGCGCTTGGAGGAAGGGGACAATTCCGTGCCCCAGGCCAGCGCTGTGCTCCCCGGCGCGGATGTCCATCCCGTGCAGCAGCATCACGGCTCTTTATATGTGGACAGCGATGTACGCATGCGGCTAACGGTAGAATTGACGTGGCGGTGAGTACGCCCCGGATTGAAATCCGGTCTCATAGCTCAAGTCGGCTGAAGCCGACTCCACCCAACAACATTTGAGTCCACTTCAGTGGACTTCCACTTTCAGATGGCAATTCATTGCCAAGCCACAACCAACCAACACACCCATGAACCCAACAATTCCCGACTACACAATCACCCGGCTCCTCGGCCAGGGCGGAATGGCCGAAGTCTATGCAGGGTTGGACCCGGAGTTGGACCGGCCTGTCGCCATCAAACTCATCCACCCCCGGCTGGCCGTGGACGCGCAGTTCGAGGAGCGCTTCCGCCGGGAGGCCCGGCTGGTGGCGAGCCTGCGCCATCCCCACATCGTCCAGGTCTACGACTATCAGGTGACCGACAACGGCCCGGTGATGGTGATGGAGTTTCTTCCCGGCGGCTCCCTGAAAGAGCGGCTGGATGATCTGCGCGGCCAGGGCCAACGGCTGCCCCTGGCCGAAGCCGCCCGCATCACCGGCGCCCTGGCCTCGGCTCTGGACTACGCCCACCGCCAGGGCGCGGTCCACCGGGATGTGAAACCGGCCAACGTCCTCTTCGACCGGGAGGGCGCGCCCGTCCTGGCTGATTTCGGCATTGCCCGCATTCTGGACGACGAGAGCGGTCTGACCCAGCCGGGCACGCTTATCGGCACGCCGGCCTACCTTTCCCCAGAGCAGGCCGCGGGGGAAGTGGTCGGCCCGGCCAGCGATCTTTACAGCCTGGGCATCGTGCTATACGAAATGGTCACAGGCGCGCCTCCCTTTCAGGGCACGACGACGGCCATCCTCACCGGCCACGCCAGCGCCCCGCCCCCTCCGGCGGCCAGCCGGGTGGTGGGTCTGCCCGCCGCGGTGGATGAGATTCTGCGTCGGGCGTTGGCAAAATCGCCCGCTGACCGCTTCCCCAGCGGCGCGGCCCTGGCCCAGGCATTGCGCAACGCCATCGGTGCTGCCATCGGCGAGACCGGTGTCGCCGCGCCTCTGACCGACCAGCCGACACTCATCGAAGCCCCGCAGACGACACCCGGCGCAACGCCCGCGCCGACTGCAACGCAACCTGCCCCCCAGCCCGCCAGCACCAGCCAGAATGACGACCCGATGGCCCAACTGGCCGAAAAGCTGGATGTTCTCTCTCCCCTCATCGGCCACTCCATCCCCGACGCCTATCGGGACGGGCGTAGCCGTCTGGCAACGACACTGGGGCTGGTCGGCCTACTCTTTGCTGCCCTCAAATTTCTCACTGACTTTTTGGATCTGGCCCAGAAAGCCTGGCGGCCCGTTGGCCTCGCCCTGCAAAGTCTGCCTGTGCTGGTGGGCCTGCTGTTGCTGACCGGTGCGGGAGCCGCGCTGGTTTCTCTGCGTCGTCCCAACCGGATGCTCAACCGGCAGCGGGCGCTGGGACTCTTTGTCGGCCTGGCCCTAGCCGCCCTGCTCTGGAGCGGCTGGACAGTAGCCCAGTGGCTGCGCCCCCCGGACAAGCTGATCGTCGCCATCGGCGAATTCGAGCGTTTCAGCAGCCGGGTGGGCAACCCCGCAGGGGACCTCTTTGTGGCGATGGAGCGGGCCTTTGCCCCCTTGCAGGAGCGGGTCAGTGTTCAGCGCACCTACCGCTCTTATACCAGCGCGGCCGAAGCCAAAGCCGACGGGGTGGCCCGGGGCGCAGTGGCCCTGCTTTGGGGCAGCTACAGCGATGACGGCGTTACCGTCTATATGGAGGCGATGGAGCCGCCCACCCAGGCCGAAATCGGCGGCGTATCCCTCTCTCTCCAGAAATTCTCCGGGCTGGCGGAGCGCATCGGACTGGGGCGGGCTGCCCCCTCGGATGCACTGAACCGTTTCCAGCGGGAACCCCTCTACATCCCGGATCGGGTCTCCTTTGCCGCAGCCGAGACAGAGCAGATGACCGCCGCGGCCGCCTTTGTGCTGGGCGTCAGCTTTCAACTGGCCGGCGATAGAGAGAGCGCACTGGCTTTGCTCGATCAGGCGGTGGCCGGGATGGGGGACGGGGAGAGCGGGCTGGTCGGTGGCGAGATGCTCTACTTCCAGCGGGGGGTGCTGCGCTGGGAGGAAGGCCGCCAGGACGAGGCCATCGCCGATATGGAGCAGGCCGTCGCCCTGGCCCCGGACTATTACCCCCCCCGCTACAATCTGGCGATCTTCTATGCCAGCGGTTGCCCCACACCGGCCCGCATCGAACAGGCCGTTGCCCAGGCGGAAGAGGCGGCCCAGATTCGGCCCAACGACGACACCCATCACAATCTGCTGGCGTCGCTCTATTTGCAGGCCGGGCGCACTGGGGATGCCCTGGCCCTGCTCGAACAGAGTGGCGCGGCAGCCCCCACCACTGCCGAGGAGTATCTCTTCCTGGCCCAGCTCTACACAGGGCTGCGGGAAACGGACAAAGCCGCCGAAGCTGTGGAGCAGGTGCTGGCTCTGCTCGCCGCCCAGCCCAATCACAGCATTCAAGAGCAGTTGATGCTGGGCACCGCTTATCTCCTGGGCGAACGCTATACGGAAGCCCTGGCCGCGTTCCAGCCCGTCACCGAAGCCGAGCCGGAGAACCCGGATGGCTGGCAGGGCTTGGGCGACGCCCACTTTTGGCGGGAGGAATGGGCTGCCGCGCAGAGTGCTTATGCAAAAGTGGTGGCGCTGACGCCGGAGAGTGGGGACGGCTATCTGCTTCTGGGCCTGACCGCCTCGGCAGCCGGGGATCGCTCCGCCGCGGCGTCTGCGCTGGCCCAAGCCGCCGAACGCACGGCCTGCGATCCCACAGCGGCCCTTCTGCTGGGCGGGGAATATGTGTTGCAGGACGAATACACCCAGGCCATTGCCTCCTTTCAAAAAGTATTGGCCCTGGACCCGGAGAATGGGAATGCCCTCTATCTCCTGGGCAGCGTCTATATTTTACAGGAGGATTGGGAGCAAGCGGAAGACGCCTATACCAGAGCCGCGGCCATCCAGCCGGACGATCCGTCGATTCTGCACGGGCTGGCGCGTACGCTTTCGGCCCAGGGCAAGGCAGTGGAGTCGGAAGGGCCGTGGCGGCGCTACACCGAACTGGTGCCCGATGACAGTGAGGCGTGGCAATTTCTGGCCCTAGCCCTGCTCTTTCAGGGGCGCAACGACGAAGCCGCCGCCGCGGCCCGCCAGGGGTTGGCCGTCGCCGAGGGCGGGGAGTTGTACGTCTCTTTGGGGATGGCCCTGGACGGCCTGGGAGAGAACGACGACGCGCGGGCAGCCTATCGGGACGCTCTGGCTCTGGACCCGGAGAATGGGGGGGCATACCGGGGCATTGGGGAGATCAGCCGCCGGATCGGCGCGCTGGACGAAGCCATTGCCGCCTATGCGGAAGCCGCCCGGCTGAGCGGTGTTGCTTTGGATTTCATCGCCCTGGCCGCGCTCTATCAGCAGGTGGGCCAGATCGATGCGGGTCTGGCCGCCATCGCCGCGGCCCTGTCCACCGAGCCGGACAACAGCGACGCGCTCCTGCGCGCTGGTCTGCTGGAGCGGGATGCGGGCAATCTGACTGCAGCGGAAGGCTATTTTCAGCGTTCGGCCACTCTGCGCCCCGACGATCCCCTGCCCCTGCTGGGGCTGGTGCAGGTGGGTTATCAGCAGTGCCGGCTCTCCAGCGCGGGCCAGGCCGCGCGTCAGATGGTCGAACGAAACCCGGCAGCCTTCTTTCGGGGGACGCTTGCCTCCATCTATCTGGCCCAGGGGCGGGACAACGAAGCCCTGGCAATTGTGGATGAATTGCGGGCCAGCCCACCTGACGATGCGGAAGCGCACGGGGCCGCGGCCCGCCTGCTCCTCCGTCTGGACCGGCTGGACGAGGCCCTGGCCGAGTTCCAGTTGGCCGCCGACGCGACCGGGGCTACCAGCCCCAGCGCCGGGCTGATCTCCTATGAGTTGGGTGGGTTGTATCTGCTGCTGGGCCAGCCGCTGCCAGGGAGCAGTGAATACAGCCGCGCCCTGGCCCTGCGCCCTGGCCTGATTCCGGCCCAGGCGGGGCTGGGGGATGTGGCGCTCTGGCAGGGCGACGCAGCCAGGGCGGCGGATATCTACGCGGATGCGCTGGCCGCGCTGCCACTCTATCGCCCCCTGACGGATCAGGAAGATTACGAAGCCTTTGCCGGGATCACCCAGGGCAAGCAGGCCCTGGCCCTGGCCCGATTGGGCCGGGGCGAAGAGGCGGCAGAGATGCAGGCAGCGGCCATTGCCCAACTCAACCAATTGGTCGCGTCTCTGCCCCAAAGCCCCACCGCTCACTTTTCCCTGGCCCTTCTGCATCTGCTGGCCGAAGACGCAGTCGCTGCGGACAGTGCCTTTGCCCAGGCGGTCCAGTGCGACGCCTCTCTGACAGTTGTGCGGGAGCAGACGGAAAAAATCCTGGCAGAGTTGCAGGATTGAATCAATCGCGCAAACGACTTGACGAACTCGCCCAAATCGTGTAGAGTACTCGCTACTATCTGTGCAAAATGGAACAATCGAGGCAGAGCCGTTCCTGCGGCACCCCATTTATCCCCAATCTGCCCGATTCCAACAAGCGACAACGACGTCAACTGGTCTGTGCCGACCCAAACGCAAGTATTTATTTTGTAGAAATTGTCGGTCACTGTTGCCGGTAATTGACCGCTGCTGAAATGCGGCGGCCACAGTAAGGAGACGTCGCAATGTTCGCAGAAAAAACACCTGCCGAGCCTCATCAATCTAAACTTCCCGTTGGCCTTCCCAAAAAGCAGGGACTCTACGATCCATCCTTCGAGAAGGATGCCTGTGGTGTGGGCTTTGTAGTCAACATCAAAGGCAAAAAATCCCACGAAATCGTCAGCCAGGCCCTGACCGTTCTGCTCAATCTGGACCACCGGGGCGCACGGGGTGCGGAAGCCAACACTGGCGACGGTGCGGGCATCCTGCTCCAAATCCCCGATGGCTTCTTCCGCAGCCCCAATGCTGGTCTGGATTTCACACTGCCCGCAGCCGGTCATTATGGTGTGGGGATGATTTTTATGTCCCAGGACGAGCAGGAGCAGCGGGAATGCAAAGAGCGCTTCGAGGAATTCGTGCGGGAAGAGGGCCAGCACTTTCTTGGCTGGCGCAAAGTTCCCACCGACAACACCGGTCTGGGCGCAACCGCGCGGATGGGTGAACCTACCGTCTTTCAGGCTTTTGTGGGCCGAAATTTTGCCACGCTGGCCGACGACGATATGGCCTTTGAGCGCAAACTCTATGTCATCCGCAAACGGGCCGAGCACGCTATCCGCTATGCGGATTTCCCTGGCGGTGACCGCTTCTACGTCGCCAGCTTCTCCAGCCGCACGATTGTCTATAAGGGAATGTTGCTGCCGGAACAGGTTCCCAGCTTTTTCACAGACCTGTCGGACGAAAATCTGGAGAGCGCGCTGGCGGTGGTCCATTCCCGCTTCAGCACCAACACTTTCCCCAGTTGGGAACGGGCACACCCCTACCGCTACGTCATCCACAACGGCGAGATCAACACCCTGCGCGGCAATGTGAACTGGATGTACGCCCGCCAGTCCACATTGGAATCGGACCTTTTCGGCGACGATCTGGCCAAAACGATGCCGGTCATCAACCCGGATGGCAGCGACACTGCAATGTTCGACGAGACGCTGGAATTCCTGCATCTGGCCGGGCGGCCCCTGCACCACGCGGTGATGATGATGATCCCCGAGCCGTGGTCGGGCCACGCCACAATGAGCGAGAGCAAAAAGGCCTTCTACGAATATCACAGCACGCTGATGGAACCCTGGGACGGCCCGGCCTCCATCGGCTTCACCGACGGTACTGTCGTCGGTGCGGTGCTGGACCGCAACGGCCTGCGCCCCTCCCGCTATTATGTGACGAAGGACGATCTGGTGGTGATGGCGTCGGAGGTGGGCGTGCTGGACATCCCCGCCGACCGCATCCTCTACAAATCCCGGCTGCAACCGGGGCGGATGTTCCTGGTGGACACAGCCCAGGGACGCATTATCGCCGACGAGGAGATCAAAGAGAGCCTGGCCGCGGAACACCCCTATCGGGAGTGGCTGGACAACAATCTGGTCCACCTGGACAATCTGCCCGAACCACCCCAGGTGGCCGAGCCGGATCACCGCACGGTTGTCCAGCGCCAGTTGGCCTTTGGCTACAACTACGAGACCCTGCGGGTGATCGTCGGGCCGATGTCGAAGGACGGCGTGGAGGCTCTGGGCGCGATGGGCAACGACGCGGCTCTGGCCGTCCTCTCTGACCAGCCCCAACTGCTCTACAACTATTTCAAGCAGCTTTTCGCCCAGGTCACCAATCCGCCCCTGGACGGCATCCGGGAAGAGTTGGTGACGGCCTCCGATGTCTATATGGGCACGGAATTAAATCTGCTCGACACGAAGCCCGCCAATGCCCGGCAGATCAAAATCAAAGCGCCGATTCTGACCAACAAAGAGTTGGCAAAGATCCGTTATCTGGACGGGCCGGACTTCAAATCTCGCACAATCCCCGCCCTCTTCCGGGTGGACGAAGGCACGGCCGGACTGGAAAGCGCGTTGGAGCAGATGTACGAAGCCGCGCGTCAGGCCATCGCCGACGGGGTGAATGTGCTGATCCTCTCGGACCGGGGCATCGACCGCTTCAATGCGCCGATTCCTGCCCTGCTGGCTGTCTCCGGTCTGCACCATTTCCTGATCCGGGAGGAACTGCGCACACAGGTGGCGCTGATTCTCGAATCTGGCGAACCCCGCGAAGTTCATCACTTCTCGCTGCTCGTCGGCTACGGTGCCACCGCGGTCAACCCCTATCTGGCCTACGAAACCATCGGCGATATGGTGCGCCAGGGGATGCTCACCGACACCGACGAATACACTGCCACCAAACAGTACATCAAAGCGGCTACGAAGGGCGTGATGAAAGTGCTGTCGAAGATGGGCATCTCGACGATGCAGAGCTACTGTGGCGCGCAGATATTCGAGGCGTTGGGGCTGAGCAGCGAAGTGATCGACAAATACTTCACCTGGACGCCGAGTCGGGTGGAAGGCATCGGGCTGGCCGAAATCTACCAGGAAGTGGAGATGCGCCATCGCAAAGCCTTCCCGGAGCGCCAGTTGAACGGCCACGTGCTCCCTGCTGGTGGCGACTATCAGTGGCGCAAGGATGGGGAGGTCCATCTCTTCAATCCCCAGACGATTCACTTCTTGCAGCGTGCCACACGCGCCAACGACTACAAAGCCTTCAAAGAATATAGCCGGCTGGTCAACGACCAGTCCCAGAAGATGGCGACCCTGCGCAGCCTGCTGGAATTCAAATTCCCGGAGCAGGGCATTCCCATCGAGGAAGTGGAACCGGCAGAGGAGATTGTCAAGCGATTCAAGACCGGCGCGATGAGCTACGGCTCGATCAGCAAAGAAGCCCACGAGTCTCTGGCGATTGCCATGAACCGGCTGGGCGGCAAGAGCAACACCGGCGAAGGCGGCGAGGACAACGAGCGCTACACGCCAATGGCGAACGGCGATTCCAAGAACAGCGCCATCAAACAGGTGGCTTCGGGCCGCTTTGGTGTCACCAGCGAATATCTGGTCAACGCCCAGGAGTTGCAGATCAAAATGGCGCAAGGGGCCAAGCCCGGCGAGGGCGGCCAGTTGCCTGGACGCAAAGTCTACCCGTGGATTGCCCGGGTGCGCTATAGCACCCCCGGCGTGGGGCTGATTTCCCCGCCCCCCCATCACGACATCTATTCGATTGAAGATTTAGCCGAACTGATCCACGACCTGAAGAACGCCAACCATCACGCCCGCATCAATGTGAAGCTGGTGTCCGAGGTCGGCGTGGGTACGATTGCTGCGGGTGTGGCCAAGGGTCACGCGGATGTCATCCTCATCAGCGGCCACGACGGCGGCACAGGCGCTTCGCCCCAGACCAGCATCAAACACGCGGGGCTGCCCTGGGAGTTGGGTCTGGCTGAAACCCACCAGACGCTTGTGTTGAACAATCTGCGCAGCCGTGTGGTGGTGGAGACCGACGGTCAGCTCAAGACGGGCCGTGACCTGGCGATTGCAGCACTGCTGGGCGCAGAGGAATACGGCTTTGCCACCAGTCCGCTGGTCGCGCTGGGCTGTATTATGATGCGGGTCTGCCATCTGGACACCTGCCCGGTGGGTGTGGCTACCCAAAACCCGGAACTGCGCAAGAAGTTCACGGGCGATCCCCAGCATGTGGTCAACTTTATGCTCTTTATCGCCGAAGAATTGCGCGAGATTATGGCAAAGCTCGGCTTCCGCACCCTGAACGAGATGATCGGGCACACGGAAGTGCTGGAACCCCGCAAGGCGGTGGATCACTGGAAGGCCAAAGGTATCGACCTGGCCCCCATCCTCTACCAGCCCGATGCGCCCGCCGAAGTGGGCCGCTACTGCCAGATCGCCCAGGATCACGGCCTGGACAAGGCCCTGGACAACACGACCCTCCTGGAAATCTGCCGCCCGGCCCTGGAAAATCGGGAACCGGTGACGGCGGTTGTGCCCATCCGCAACATCAACCGGGTGGTGGGTACGATTGTGGGCAGCGAAGTCACCCGTCGCCATGGCCGGGAGGGGCTGCCGGAGGACACGATTCTGCTGCGCTTCCAGGGGTCCGCGGGCCAGAGCTTTGGCGCATTTGTGCCCAAAGGTATGACGCTGGTACTGGAAGGCGACGGCAACGACTATTTCGGCAAGGGGCTGTCCGGCGGCAAGCTCATCGCCCACCCGCTGGATGAAGCTACTTTTGTGGCCGAAGAAAATATTATCATCGGCAATGTGGCGCTCTACGGTGCTACCAGCGGTGAGGCCTACATCCGCGGCAAAGCGGGCGAACGTTTCGCCGTGCGCAACAGCGGTGCCCACACAGTAGTGGAAGGTGTGGGCGATCACGCCTGTGAATATATGACCGGTGGCCGGGTGGTTGTGCTTGGCGCAACCGGGCGCAACTTTGCAGCGGGTATGTCCGGCGGTATCGCTTATGTGCTGGACGAGACCGGCGACTTTGCCACCCGCTGCAACCAGGAGATGGCGGGGCTACACCCGCTGACCGATCCAGCAGAGATTGCCGAAGTGGAGCAGATGATTCGCCGCCACGGCGAGTACACTGCCAGCCCGGTGGCTGCTCGTGTGCTGGGCGATTGGCCGTCTATGGTCGCCAAATTCGTCAAAGTGCTGCCCAGCGACTACGAGCGTATGCTGGACGCCATCGCCGAAGTCGAGGCCGAAGGGATCACCGGCGAAGAGGCGTTGATCGTCGCCTTCGAGCGCAACAAGAACGACGCGGCCCGGGTGAGCGGCAACTAAATTAAAGAAAGTTTCGCGGCGGCGTGACAAGATGACAAAATGACAAGATGACTGGGTGACTTCGATATCACTTTGTCATCTTCTCATCCGGTCAGCCGGTCATCTGCCGCGGTTCAACACATCGCGGAGAATTTTGAACAATGGGGAAACCGACCGGATTTATGGAATTTGAGCGGCAGTTGGCGCCGGAGCGCCCGCCGCTGGAGCGCATTCAGGACTGGGGCGAGTTTCACTTGCACACGTCCACAGATTTCCTGCAAACCCAGGGCGCACGCTGCATGGACTGCGGCATCCCGTTCTGCCATACGGGCTCGCTCATCAGCGGGATGGCATCGGGCTGCCCCGTCAACAATCTGATTCCAGAGTGGAACGATCTGGTCTTCCGTGGCCTGTGGCGGGATGCGCTGGACAGGCTGCACGCCACCAACAACTTCCCGGAATTCACCGGGCGGGTCTGCCCCGCGCCCTGCGAAGGCTCCTGCACGTTGGGGATTATCGAGCCGCCGGTCGCCATCAAAAGCATCGAATGTGCGATTATCGATCACGGCTTTGAAGAGGGCTGGGTCACGCCCCATCTGCCTGAGAAGCGCACGGGCAAGAGCGTGGCTATCGTCGGCTCCGGCCCTTCCGGTCTGGCCGCCGCGGCCCAGCTCAACCTGGCCGGCCACGACGTGACGGTCTACGAGCGGGCTGACCGCATCGGTGGCCTGCTAATGTACGGCATCCCCAATATGAAACTGGACAAAGCAACGGTCCAGCGGCGCATCGATCTGATGGCGGCTGAGGGTGTCAAATTTGTTACCAACACCGAAATCGGCAAGGACATCCCGGCCCAGAAGCTGGTCGATGACTTCGACGCGGTAGTGCTCTGTACGGGCGCGACAAAGCCCCGGGATTTGCCCATCGAAGGACGCAATCTGAAGGGCATCCACATGGCTATGGAGTTCCTGCACGGGAACACCAAACACTTGCTCGACCAGAATGAGGGGCCGGTGGAAGGTGAGGGCTTCAGCTACCCATTCATCAATGCCGAGGGCAAGGATGTGATTGTCATCGGTGGCGGTGACACGGGCAATGACTGCCTGGGCACGTCCATGCGCCACAACTGCAATTCGGTGAATATGTTCGAGATTCTGCCCCAGCCCCCGGCGGAGCGGGCCGCGGACAATCCCTGGCCCGAATGGCCGAAGATTCACCGCATCGACTACGGCCACGCAGAAGTCGCAGCCAAACAGGGCGCAGACCCCCGCACTTTTGAGATCAGCACCAAGAAATTTGTGGGCGACGAAGAGGGCAACGTCAAAGAGTTGCACACAGTGATGATCCGCTGGGAGAAGGACGCCAACGGGCGCTTCCAACTCATCGAAATCCCCGGCACGGAGAAAGTCTGGCCCGCACAGTTGGTGCTGCTGGCTATGGGCTTCCTGGGGCCAGAGGATACGATTCTGGAGCAGTTGGGCGTGGAACGGGATCCCCGCTCCAACGCCAAAGCCGAATACGGCAGCTTTGCGACGAGCGTGCCCGGCGTCTTTGCCGCTGGCGATATACGCCGGGGCCAGAGTCTGGTTGTCTGGGCCATCAACGAAGGCCGGGCAGCGGCCCGCGAGTGCGACCGCTTCCTGATGGGCGAGACGGCGTTGCCGTAGGGTGAGTAAGCAGTGAGCAGTCATCAGTTGTGCTGCGGCCCGACTGTTCACCGATAACTGATTACTGAACACCACCGCCGGGCGGCTGCCATCAGTGCCCGGCGTGTGTTATCCAGAGACTTCCCCACAAATCGACGAAATGGGCAATTGGCGGTATAATTTTTGCACCGATGAGGTTGTGCAATCCGACGTGCACTGTGGAAAGCAGCATCGATATCCGAAGGTTAAGGCTGCAAATGCAGAGAGGAGTTAGTGGCTCTGCAACTGTGATTAATCAGATAAACCAACTACTTGAGCTGTGTCACCTACCGTGTAATTGGAAAGCAATATTCATTATGGCAGCAATGGGAATAAAACAATTCAGATATAATGTAGAATTTAATGGTAACGTCCTAACACTGAACCACATGAGTCACCCCAAAGTTGTTAGCGACTTCATAAATGGGATATACCAAGGTTCTCAAAAAGGGTACAGTGAATTCCAGATTGTTGTGAAAGGAAATGAGGGAGCGTTTCCTGATGTTTGTGCACCAATTGCTGGAATCATGGATTTCTATCGTATTCAAGGCATTGATTTTGAAGTTTTATATGAAGACGGAAGCGACTACATTCAGAATGCACACCTAGATGATCCTCTGTCAGTCGCAGAGAATCTGCACGCGCTCAAACTTACTTCACTTAACGAAATATGGCGCTTCCATGATTTTGAAGACGTCACCTCATTGGTCAATGCATTCGTAAATGAAATCGCTCAACTTGCTGTCTGCGAAATCGGTGTGCTAGAAGGCCTGACGTGGTGCCTGAACGAAGTCATGGATAATGTACTTCAGCATTCAGGTACCTCCTATGGGTATGCTATGGGGCAAATCCACCCTACAACTAAGAAAGTCGCGTTCTGTGTCTACGACTACGGACGAGGGATATTCAATACCCTGAAAAATTCTAGTCACGCTCCTCGTAATCCAGTTGATGCCATCACAATGGCTGTAAAAGAAGGTGTAACCAGAGATACCGATATAGGCCAAGGCAATGGTCTGTGGGGTCTCCATAATATTATTAGAAATAATAGCGGGAAGCTCGCTATTACAGCTAACGGTGCCTCCTATAGTCTAATGGGAGACACAATCAAGACATATGCAAAAATCCCCTTCCTTTCGCTCGACAACGGTGCAACAATTGTCGACTTCCAGATTGATTACTCTTCTGGTATTTCAATTGAAAGAGCACTAGGGGGCCATACCCCTATAAATATGCGAACGATTTCTTTGGAAACCGATTCCGGAACATTGAAATACTCACTGGAAGATAGAGCTTCTGGCACAGGGACTCGACAATCAGGCAAAAGGATCAGAACTGACCTAACAAACCTCTATAACGAATCGCAAACTGTTATTGAATTGGACTTCTCAGGTGTATCAGTAGTATCTTCATCATTTGCAGATGAGGTTGTAGGTAAATTGGTGTCGGAATATGGGCTTTTTGGTTTTAATCAGATTTTCCGCTTGACGAACATGAATCAGCTAGTTCAATCGATCGTGAATCGTTCGGTAGCTCAACGAATGTATCAAGCGTTTGTTGATAATGACAGTACTGATACAGATGAGTAATATCGCATTCATAAATATCACTGAATAGACAGATTCACTTGTAAAGGAGCCACACCCGTGCCTGGAAAGACACTCTTTGAAAAAGTCTGGGACACCCACGTCGTTTCGCAGGACGAGGGCGCGCCCGCAGTGCTGTACATCGACGCCCATCTGATCCACGAAGTGACCTCGCCCCAGGCTTTTGCCGAACTGCGCGAGCGGGGGCTGCCTGTGCGCCGACCGGACAAGACATTCGCCACAATGGACCACGCCATCCCCACCCGCATCGGCGTGGACATATCCCTCTGGCCCGCGGACGCGGCGACACAGGTGGAGACGTTGCGCAAGAACTGCGCGGATTTCGGCGTACCCCTCTACGACATCAAAGATGAGATTCAGGGCATCGTCCACGTCATCGGGCCGGAACTTGGCATCACCCATCCGGGCATGACAATTGTCTGTGGCGACAGCCACACCAGCACCCACGGTGCTTTCGGTGCGCTGGCCTTTGGCATTGGGACAAGCGAAGTGGGCCACGTCCTGGCCAGCCAGTGTCTGATGCAGCAGAGAGCCAAGACCTTCGCCATTACCGTAGACGGCGAACTGGGCAAGGGCGTCACTGCCAAGGACATTATTCTGGCGATTATTGCCAAGAACGGCGCGGGCGGCGGCCAGGGCTACGTCTTCGAATACCGGGGCAGCGCTATTCGCGGGCTGTCGATGGCCAATCGAATGACCGTCTGCAATATGTCCATCGAAGGTGGGGCACGGGCCGGGATGATCGCCCCGGACCAGACGACCTTCGATTACATTCAGGGCCGGGAGTTTGCCCCCAAAGGCGAGCGTTGGGACAAAGCCGTGGCCTACTGGAAAACCCTTTACAGCGACGAAGACGCTGTCTTTGACCGGGAACTGAAATTGGACGCGTCCCAGTTGGAGCCGATGGTCACCTACGGCACAAATCCCGGCCAGGGCATCGGCATCAGCGGTCACATCCCCACGTCAGCCGAAGTGGCCGACCCGGCAGAGCGGCGTAGTCTGGCTGCGGCCCTGGAGTATATGGGGTTGACCGAAGGCCAGAAGATGGAAGGCCAGCCCGTGGATGTCGTCTTCATCGGCTCCTGCACCAACAGCCGCATGGAAGACCTGCGCGAAGCCGCGGCCATCGCCAAAGGGCGAAAAGTGGCGGGCAATGTGCAGGCGCTGGTCGTACCCGGCTCCAAAGCAGTAAAAGCCCAGGCCGAGGCAGAGGGCCTGGACCGCATCTTCACAGAGGCCGGTTTCGAGTGGCGGGGCGCGGGATGCAGTATGTGTCTGGCCATGAACGATGACAAAGCCGGTTCGGGCAAATACGTCGCCAGCACCAGCAACCGCAACTTCCAGGGACGTCAGGGACCCGGCTCCCGCAGCCTGCTGATGAGTCCGATTATGGCCGCGGCCGCCGCGGTCAATGGCCGGGTGGTCGATGTGCGGGAGATGATGGGATAGAGAAGGAGGGGGCGATGCAACTCGAACAGATTGCTTTGCGAGAGGACTTGGGAATCCAACTCCTGGAGGATGCCGAACAGAGCGAGACCAGCGTCGATCAATTGCTGAATCAGGCAGTGGAGGAGTTCTTACTCAATAAGCAGCGGGCAAAGATCGATGGCGAAGTTGCCGCATACATCAGACTTCACCCAGAGCTTTGGAGGACCAAACCGGGGCAATGGGTCGCAATCCACAATAGCCATCTGGTGGATGCAGACCCAGACCGGGTTGCGCTCTATCGCCGTGTGCGCGAACGCTACGGAAGAATCCCGGTGCTGATTCGGGAAATCACCGCACAACCAGAGCAGGATATCTGGCTGCGGACGCCGAGTACAGGGAAGATTGAGAAATGACGTTCCCTTATTCACGGGCATATACCCCACCAGCACCGATTGTCGAAGTCCAGTTTGAAGTGTATGGGGAAGACAAATCGACTGGTCCCTTGTCAGCCTTTGTGGACAGCGGAGCCGATGCCACGATTGTCCCCTATCCGTATCTCCAGCCGCTGGCGCTGCAAGTCGATAATCGCAAGTACATTCGCAGCCAGTGGGGAGAACGACGCTCTGTGGATATCTATCTGCTTGATATCCTAATCGGAGACATTCGCATCCCTGTCGTCGAAGTTGTTTCGGATCGTAGCGGAGATGAACTCATTTTGGGGCGAAACGTTTTGAACTATTTACGTGTCGTCCTGAACGGACTGAAACAGACAACTGAAATTTACGAGTACTAAACTACTGGCAACAGAGGAATTTTCAATGCAACCCTTTACCCAATTGACCACCACCGCCCTGCCCATGCGCCGGGAAAATGTGGACACGGACCAGATCATCCCCGCCCGCTACCTGACGGCTGTGACCAAAGCCGGGATGGGCGACGGCCTCTTTTCCTGGTGGCGCTATGGCCGGGACGGCAAGCCGAACCCCGACTTTGAGTTGAATAAACCGGAATACTCGGGCAGCCAGGTACTCATCGCCGGGCGCAATTTTGGTAGCGGTTCCAGCCGGGAGCACGCGGTCTGGGCGCTGACCGAATACGGCTTCCGGGCCGTCATCGCGCCGGGATTCGCCGACATCTTCTACAACAACAGCCTGAAGAACGGCCTGCTCCCCATTGCCCTGCCCGAAGAGACAGTCAATATGCTCTGGGACCTGATCGAGGAAGAGCCGACTACCACAATCTCCATCGACCTGGAAAATCAGACAGTCACCCTGCCCGACGGCCAGCAGATGGGCTTTGCCATCGACGATTTCCGCAAGACTTGCCTGCTCGATGGGCTGGACGATATGGGCTATCTGCTGGCGAAAGACGAAGGCATCAGCGCCTACGAAGCTGCGTTGCCCTACTGAGCAGAAATAATCTTTGTGAAAATCGCCATCGGCTCGGCCAATCCGACAAAAGTAGAGGCCGCACGGCGGGCTGCAGTCAAGGTCTGGCCCGGTGCGGAAGTGATAGCTATGGCCGTTCCTTCTGGCGTGGGCGAGCAGCCGATGAGCGACGACGAGACGATTCGGGGCGCGGTCAATCGGGCACGCAACGCCCTGGCCGCGGTCTCGGACGCGCAGATCGGAATGGGTGTGGAAGGCGGCGTGCAGGATACGCCCCACGGCCTGTTTGTGGGTGGCTGGGCCGCAGTGGTGGACCAGGACGGCTGTCTCGGCATCGGTGCGGGGGGACGGGTGTTGCTGCCCGAATCCATCGCCCGGCGCATCCGGGCTGGCGAAGAACTCGGCCCTGTGATGGACGATTTCAGCGGGCGACGCAATGTCAAGCACGGCGAAGGGGCCATCGGCATCTTCACAGCGGGGCTGATTGAACGCACCACCGCCCTGGAAACCGCCCTGACTTACGCCTTGGCCCGCTTCATCACGCCGGAGAATTACAGGGAAGACAAGTAAATGCTCCGAAATGATTCAGCGATACGGGCAATTAACCTTGAACATCAGTCGTGTCGAGGATTGATGCGATGGCTGACACTTTGGACCATTCTCCTAAGCTTTGCACTGAGGATGTACGCACTAGGTGCCGATAGTTTCTGGAATGATGAAGCTGGGCAGGCTTTTGTTACTATCCAGACAGACATCAATGGTATCTTAAATATAGCGCGCTCTCATGCAATGGCCATGCCGCTTGATTATCTGGTAACCGCTACCGTTGGCCAGTTGGGTCATACTGAAGGCGTGTTGCGGTTGCCTTCAGTTTTTTGGAGCATATTGGCAAGTTTGCTCTACCTTGCATTTGTCAAGAAAGTCTGCCAAAGCCAAGCAGTTGCATTACTTACAATCTATATACTTGGGCTATCACCCATACATATCCAATATGCCCAAGAACTACGCTTTTATGCTGCATTGTTATTTTTCTCAATCGCCTCAAATCTTGTGCTTTTGCGGGCATGTAGAGAGTCGCGCCTGAAGAACTGGTTGATCTATGTCACCGTAACTGGCATTGGCGCATATTTTCATCCATACGTACTCTTTACCGCAATCAACGGAGTTGCCTATCTTCTACTGAACCATCGCGCCTCGTTACGAAAGGGAAGCAAGGTATTTGGGCAGTTGGTTTTGAGTAGTCTCAGTCTAGCGCTAATTTTTCTGCCCGGATATCTCTATTTTGCCGGAAATGAAAACTTCCAATATGACTTGCTGCCGTGGGGCGGAACAATCCTGAATAATGTACGAATTGGAATGGGATGGCGCTCTGTATCTTATTCGCCAACTCTACCCGTACATGAAGCCTGGCACTGGGTTTTGGTTGTTCTTTCGATTTTGGGGATCATAACAGTGTTTGCTCGGTTTGCGAGGAATAGCACGTTGATTGCATTTGTCATTGGGTCAGTCCTACAAATTGGCGTTATCTTATTGGCAGACTGGGTCAAAGGTTATTGGTTTACATATAGACAACTTATTCACCTCGCTCCCGTCTTTATGATTCTGGCAGCCATTGGCCTTGATAGCGCCATAAGTTATGTGCAGCGTTCAGAAGTTCAGAAGAAAATACTACTGATCCTATCATTGATTCTTCTCAGCGTTGCAGTGTTTTCCAGCTTGACAACTTACTATTCCTTTGAAAAGAGCAATGGACGTTTAGTAACAGACTACCTATTACAAACATACCAATCTCCGCTCCCGGTTTACATAATTCCAGGATATGAGGAAAAAATCTATAGATGGTACCTCCTACAACACGAAAGTGATAGGGGTATCTTGGAGAAGATAGTTCCTCTAGACTGGGATACTTTAACTCTAAAAAAGAATGAATCACAGAGCGCATCGTATTTGCTGCTTCCTGTAATCCTATCTACTGAAGAGCAAGGAACCCTTAGCCAATTAGGATATCATCAGGTATACAAGCCAGCAGGAAATTGGCGTGGGAGCCGGGCAGTTTGGATCACAAAGTAGAAGCATATGACGACCTATCAAAAATCGGTATTCCCCAGCGCGGCAGTCTGGAAGGATTCGGCGCTGGTGGAGAATTTCCTGGGTCGGGTGCGCAAGGGCGTGCCCCTGGCCGAAGCCCAATTCGATGTGATGATGCGGGTGATTGAGGGCCGGGGTCAGCCTGTCCACACTTTTCTGGACCTGGGCTGCGGCGACGGCATCCTGGCCTCGGTCATTCTGGCCGAATATCCCGATGCCACCGGCGTGCTGGTCGATTTCTCTATGCCGATGATCCAGGCCGCCATCGCCAATCTGAAAAACTTCGGAAAGCGCATCCACTTCTCCACGGTGGACTACGCGGACCCCAATTGGTTCGGCACAGTCGCGGCCCACGGACCCTACGACGCGATTGTCTCCGGCTTCTCCATCCACCACCACTCGGACCGGGTGAAGCAGCAGATTTACCGGGATGTCTTCGATCTGCTGGGGCCGGGGGGCGTCTTTGTCAATATGGAGCATGTGCGTTCGGCCAGCAAATGGCTGGAAGCGGTCCACGACGATTTCTTCATCGACAGTCTGTGGGCCAGCCAGGTGGGGCGACCGGAGAGCGAGAGCCGGGCACAGGTGGCCGCAGCCTATCACAGCCGGGACGACAAAGCCGCCAACATTCTGGCCCCGGTGGAGAGCCAGTGCCATTGGCTGCGCCAGATCGGCTTTCAGGATGTGGACTGCTATTTTAAGGCCTTTGAATTGGCCCTCTTTGGCGGACGCAAACCGCCTCAGAAGAGCATCAACGACTTTGACTGACAAAAGAAGGACACGGATTTGCACGGATGGGATGGATTTTCACGGATACAAGCCAGACTAGCACCGGTTGAGTAGGCGGATGCTTTTCCCCGCCGTATCGAAACCAAGCGGGTGTACACGAAATGATTAGTAGACCCGTTCGCTTGATTTCGATACGCCTCGAAGCCGCAGAATCCTTCGGATTCTGAGGCTACTCAATCAGCGCTCACTAATCTGCATCTTCAGCATAAATCTGTGGTTTCTGCGTAATCTGCGTCCCGTTTTTCATTGCCCCTACAGGAGGGAAATCGTATGCCAGAGGTTCAGGATGTGCGTCGCTTTCAAGAAAGTGGATATGTGGTGGCCCGTGGACTCTTCAGCCAGGCGGAGGCCGAGAGCTACCGGGAGCACTTTATGAGTATGCGCGCCAGCGGAACCTATCCCGGCGACTTTGCCGGTGTGGACCTGACCAGCAGCGATCCCCTCAAACGCTATCCCCGAATGATCCACATGCACCGCTGGGACGATACCAGCCTGCGCTGGATGCTGGACGACCGGTTGAATGCGTGGATGACTGGCCTGCTGGGGACAGCCCCCTATGCCGTGCAGACAATGCTCTACTTCAAACCGGCAGGTGGACGGGGCCAAGCGCTACATCAGGACCAGTACTATCTCAAAGTGCAGCCAGGCACGTGCATCGCGGCGTGGATGGCGTTGGACGACTGCGACATCGAAAACGGCTGCTTGCAAGTCGTGCCGGGAACCCAAAATCTGCCCATTCTGTGTACGGTGCAGGCCGACACTACCCAGAGTTTTACTGACGTGACAGTGCCCATTCCCGACGGGATGCAGGCCGAGCCAGTGCTGATGAAAGCCGGCGATGTCCTCTTCTTCAACGGACAACTGGTCCACGGCAGCTTTCCCAACACCAGCCAGAATCGCTTCCGCCGCTCCCTCATCGGCCACTACATTGTGGGCGAGGCGCAGGAGGTGGCGAAGTTCTACCACCCGGTGCTACGGATGGATGGCACGCCGGTGGAGTTGGGCGTCAGCGAAGGGGGCAGCGAGTGCGGCGTCTGGGTGGAAGAAGAGACGGGGCCGGCCGTTGCGATGCAGTCGATGGACCGACAGATGGCGATGGTGACAGAATAAAAGTAACGCAAACGGCTCGTTTGCGATCTTCGCAAGCCAACAGCTTGCGCCACGACAAATGTAACGCAAACTGTTAGTTTGCGCCCATCGCAAGCTAACAGCTTGCGTCACAAAGAAAGGTTCTCATTGTGGACGCACGTATCGTCGTTTTGGCCGGTGACGGCATCGGCCCGGAAGTGACCGCCGAGGCGGAAAAGGTATTGACAGCCGTCGGCCAAAAGTTCGGCCACACCTTTACATTTGACCAGCAGTTGATGGGTGGTCGGGCCATCGACGAATTGGGCACGAGTCTGCCCGACGCCACTGTAGAAGCAGCCAAGACCGCTGACGCGGTGCTGTTGGGCGCGGTGGGCGGCCCTAAATGGGATAACCCCAACGCGGCGGATCGCCCGGAGCGGGGACTGCTCGCCATCCGCAAAGCGCTCAACCTCTTCGCCAACCTGCGCCCGGTGAAGCTGCACCCCCAACTGATCGCGGCCAGCGCCATCAAAGAGGAAGTGCTGGCAGGCGTCGATCTGCTGGTCGTTCGCGAACTCACCGGCGGTGCCTATTTCGGCCCCCGCAAAGAGGCCGGTGCGGACGGCGACGAAGCCTATGACACAATGCTCTACACCACGCCGGAGATCGAACGGGTGGTGCGCCTCTCCGCGGAAGCAGCGATGGGCCGCTCTAAAAAGCTGACGAGCGTGGACAAAGCCAACGTCCTCGCCTCCTCGAGGCTGTGGCGGCGGGTGACGGTGGAGGTGCTGAAGGAGTACCCGGAACTGGAAGTCGAGCACGTGCTGGTGGATGCGATGGCTATGCACCTGATCCGTCGCCCGGCTGATTTCGATGTGGTGGTCAGCGAGAATCTATTCGGCGATATTCTAACCGACGAAGCGTCGATGCTGGCCGGGTCCATGGGAATGCTGCCCTCGGCCAGCCTGGGCGACCTGATGAACAATCACAACCTGCCGTTGGGACTATACGAACCCATCCACGGCAGCGCGCCGGACATTGCCGGTCACAGCATCGCCAACCCCTTGGCCGCCATCCTCAGCAGCGCGATGCTTCTGCGCCACAGCCTGGGGCTGGAAAAGGAAGCTGCGGCCATCGAAGCTGCGGTCGATTCCGTCCTCAACGAGGGCGTGCGCACAATGGACATCGCTCACACAGGCACCGAGACAGTCGGGACAGTTGTGATGGGAGATTTGGTGGTACAGGCGTTGGGTCGATAAACGAGCACTCCAACTTTCTTCGTTCCGAAGCGTGAAACGTAAAACGTGCGGTGGCCGTGTGATCTCACGTTTTACGCCTCACGTTTCACAGGCAATCAAATGACACTTAAAGACACGCAACAATCACAACCCGAACCCACCGACGCTCGCCTGCGCCAGAGTGTGCGCACGCTGGGCAACCTGCTGGGCGAGACGATTATCGAGCAGGAAGGCCAGACCGTCTTCGATCTGGAGGAGGAGATGCGCGCCCTGACCCGCGCCCAGCGGGGTGGCGATTCTTCGGCAGGCGCGCGGCTGTTGGAGTTGACCCGCACCCTGACCCAGGATGGGGATCGCACAGAGGCGGTGCTGAAGGCATTCACCACCTATTTTCAGCTCATCAATCTGGCCGAGGAGCAGCAGCGGGTTCGGGTGTTGCGGGAGCGGATGGCGCAAGCGCAGCTTGAAAAGCGTCCTATGCGGGAGACGATTGCCGCCGCGGTGCAGGCGTTGAAGGCCGACGGGATGCAGCCGTATGAGATGCGCCAGATGCTCAACGATCTGCTGATTATGCCCGTCTTCACCGCCCACCCGACTGAGGCCAAACGGCGCACGATTCTGCTCAAATTGCAGGGACTGGCCCGCCAGTTGCACGATTTGGACTACAGCGTTCTGCTGCCCAGCGAAGAAACGGCCATCCTCGACGCCATCCGCGAGACGCTTGTAGCCCTTTGGCAGAGCGACGAAAACCGGGAGCGACGCCCCACTGTGCTGGACGAAGTGCGCCAGGGACTCTACTTTTTCGAGACGACCCTCTTCGAGTTGGTCCCCAAAATCTACTTCGAACTGAGTCGCGCCCTGGAAGAAGCCTGGCCCGACGAATCCTTCGCGATTCCCGCCTTTTTGCGCTACGGCTCGTGGATGGGCGGCGACCGGGACGGCAATCCCTTTGTGACGCTGGAAGTGACCGAAGCAGCCCTGCGGGAGCAGAAGGGGCAGGCGTTGAAGCTCTACGCCCAGGCGGTGGAGAATCTCTACGGCCATTTGAGTGTGGCCAAAACCCGGATGGGTTTCTCTCAGCCTTTTCTCGACAGCCTGGCCGAGGATATGAAACTGGTCTCCGGCGATGAACTGGAAGTGCTGGAACGTTTCGCCCTGGAACCCTACCGCCAGAAGTCAATTCTGATCTACCGGCGGCTGATGGCGACGATGCGCCAGAACGAACAGGCCTGGGGTCACGAAACCGACGACCCCAGAGCCTATCCCGACGCCGGGACTTTTATCCGCGATCTGGAACTGATTCAGGAGAGCCTGCGCCAGAACAATGGCTGGCGGCTGGCCGACGGACGCTTCGCCACACTTGTCCAGCAGGCACGCATCTTCGGCTTTCACCTGGCGACGCTGGACGTGCGCCAACACTCCGACCGCCACCGGGACGCGATGGCCGAAATCTACGCCCGCTATCATCCGGGGACAGACTACCGCGCCCTATCAGAAGCGGACAAAGTGGCGTGGCTGGTGGAGGAGATTCGCGGCCAGCGCCCGTTGACCGCACAGCTCAATTTCTCCGAATCGACAAACGAGACAATCGCCCTCTTCCGCCTGATTCAGACCGCGCAGGAACGGGTCGGCCCCCAGGCCATTCAGACGTATATTATCAGTATGACCACCTCCGTCAGCCATATGCTGGAAGTGCTGCTGCTGGCGAAGGACGCGGGTCTCTTTGGCAAAATCGGCGTCGTGCCTCTCTTTGAGACGATTGAGGATTTGAAGAACGCGGCGGCGGTGATGGAGCAGATGTTTGAGACGCCCATCTACCGGGAGCACTTGGCCCTGCGCGGCAACAGCCAGCAAATCATGATCGGCTACAGCGATTCCAACAAAGACGGCGGCTACCTGCGGGCCAACTGGATGCTCTACGAGGCGCAACAGCATTTGGCCCAGGTCTGCGACGCCCACAAAATGCGGCTGACTCTTTTCCACGGGCGGGGCGGCTCGATTGGGCGGGGCGGCGGGCCGGCCAACCGGGCCATTTTGGCCCAGCCGCCGGGGTCGATCAAAGCCCGCATCAAAGTCACCGAACAGGGCGAGGTGATCAGCAACCGCTACAGCAACGAAGTCATCGCCCACCGCCATCTGGAACAGTTGGTCAACGCGGTGTTGCTGACCAGCGGCAAGCGACCCGACTATCCCAAAGAAGCGGAGTGGGCGGCGGTGATGGAGGAGACGAGCGCACGGGCGGAAGTCCACTACCGGGCGCTGATCCAGAACCCGGCTTTCTTGCGCTATTTCAACGAGACGACACCCCTGGACCAGATCAACCAGCTCAACATCGGCTCCCGACCGGCCAAGCGCAAGGCAACCAGCGGCGTCTCGGATCTGCGGGCGATTCCGTGGGTCTTTGCCTGGAGCCAAAGCCGAGTCAATCTGCCCGGCTGGTATGGACTGGGTGCGGGCATCGATAGCTGGTTGGGCGAAACGGGCGACGACAAAGCTGTCGGCGACGAATCGACGAACCGACTGCAACTGTTGCAGGAGATGTACGCGGAATGGCCCTTCTTCCGCACAGTCATCGACCGGGCGCAGGTGAGTATGCGCCGGGCGGATATGCCCATCGCCAGCCTCTACGCCGACCTGACCGACGAGTCCGTGCGCGCGGCTGTCTTCGCCAGGATTCAGGATGAGTATGCGCGGACGGAGCGGGTCATCCTTTCCATCACCGGCCAGGCCGCGCTGTTGGACAACGAAGAGTGGCTGCAACGGAGCATTAACTTGCGCAACCCGTACATTGACCCGCTCAATTACATCCAGGCAGCGCTGATAAAACATATCCGCAACGAACCCGAAAGCGCGGAAGCATTGCTGCCTGTGCTGCTCCTGTCGGTCAACGGCGTCGCCGCCGGGTTGCAGGGGACTGGGTAAATAGGATACTGGACATTAGGTATTTCGTAAGCGATATTGGCTGCGCGCAAGAAGATGCGTCGATACAGCAGAAGTTGGATACCCTCCTGATCGTCACTGCTCAATATCTAATACCCAATATCTAATGACCCTCCATTTTCAAAGAGGCACCAATTGTGACAACTCTCTCCTCCACCGTCGATGGACTGATGATCGACATCGCCGGTGTGCTGACTATCGGCGGGGAAGCGATTCCGGGCGCGCAACAGGCGTTACAGACCCTGCGCGCCCGGGGTATTCCCCTGCGCTTTATCACCAACACCACCATTTACTGTAGGCACACTCTCTGCGAACTCCTGCAAAGTCTGGGCTTTGCGGTGGAAATGGACGAGCTTTTCACGGCTACTCTGGCCGCGGCCCGCTATCTGGAGGAGCAGAAGGCCGAGCGCTATCTGCCCCTGCTGATGCCCGACGCCCAGCAGGAGTTCATCGGCCTGGACGTGGACGAGGAAAATCCCCAGTATGTGGTGGTGGGTGATCTGGGCGCTGGCTTCACCTATTCCCGGATGAATATGGCCTTCCGCGCCCTGCTCAACGGCGCACAACTGGTGGCCCTGCACAAGAAGCGCTTCTGGCGCACGCCGGACGGACTCTTTATGGATGCAGGTTCGTTTGTGGCTTCCCTGGAATACGCGGCGGAGGTGGGCGCGCTGGTAGTGGGCAAACCCAGCACCGCCTACTTCCGCCGGGTGCTGGACGATCTGGGCGTGCCCTCCGCGCGGGTGGCGATGATCGGCGACGACATCGAAGCCGACGTGCGGGGTGCGCAGCGGATGGGCGCCCAGGGCTGGCTGGTCAAGACCGGCAAATTCCGCCGGGAAGACCTGGGCCGGGCCATCTGGCCGGAACGGATTTTTGAGAGTTTTGAGGAACTGGTAGGACAATTCTGTGCGGAATAGGGGAAGCCTATCCCGCCATTGAGGAATAGAGACGTATGAAGATGAAAACAATCCAACTGTTCGACACAACCCTGCGCGACGGAACCCAGGGCGAAGGGGTCGCCTTCAGCGCGGACGACAAACTACGCATCGCGGCCCGACTGGACGATTTCGGCGTGGACTACATCGAAGGCGGCTGGCCCGGCTCCAATCCAAAGGATATGGAGTTTTTCGAGCGGGCCGCCAACGAACTGAAGCTGAAACGGGCGAAGATTGTGGCCTTTGGCTCCACCTGCCGGGTGAAGACAAAGCCGGAAAACGATCCCCAGATTCAACTGCTCATCGAAGCCAACACGCCGGTCGTCTCCATCTTTGGCAAAAGCTGGGAGATGCAGGTGACGGACGTCCTGCGCACGACCCTGGACGAGAACCTGCGCATGATCCGGGAGTCGGTGGCCTATGTGAAGAGCCAGGGACGGGAAGTGGTCTACGACGCTGAACACTTCTTCGACGGCTACAAAGCTAACCCGGAGTACGCACTTTCCACGCTCAAAGCCGCGGTCATCGGCGGCGCGGACGCGGTGGTTCTCTGCGACACAAACGGCGGCTGCCTGCCCTGGGAAATCGCCGAGGCCATTGAGACTGTGCGCGACGAACTGGGCATCGGCGTCGGGATTAGTGAGCAGTCATCAGTTACCAGTCCCCGTTCGGCGTCGGTTACGCTTGGAATTCATGCGCATAATGACAGCGGCACGGGCGTTGCCAACACACTGGCCGCGGTGCGGGCGGGAGCGAATCACGTGCAGGGGACAATCAACGGCTACGGCGAGCGCTGCGGCAACGCGGATTTGGTGTCGGTGATTGCCGACTTGCAACTCAAAATGGGCCACGAAGTCACCACAACCGAAGGCTTGGGCCAATTGGCTGAGATCAGCCACTTTGTCAGCGAGTTGGCAAACCTCAGCCCGGACGGCCACCAGCCCTTTGTCGGCCACAGCGCCTTCGCCCACAAAGGGGGAACCCACGTCAACGCGGTGGTCAAGAATGTGATGAGCTACCAGCACGTGGACCCAGCCGCGGTGGGCAACCTGACCCGTGTGCTGGTCAGCGAACTAAGCGGCAAGGACAACATCGCGGTCAAGTCGGCAGAGTTTGGTCTGCACGGGCTGAGCAAAGAGCAGGAGCGGGCTGTCCTGCGCCAGATCAAGAACCTGGAAAATGCGGGCTTTGCCTTCGAGAGCGCTGAGGCCAGTGTGGAACTGCTCCTCCGCCGCACGAAACAGGGCTACTTTCCCCCCTTCCAACTGGTGGATTATACGGCCAGTGTGGAGCATCGGGATGGGCGGGGAATGTTCTCGGAGGCGACGGTCAAAGTGAAGGTCTGCAACGAAATCTATCACGAAGTTGCGGAGGGCAACGGCCCAGTCAACGCCCTGGACCTGGCCCTGCGCAAAGCCATCCTGCACGTCTATCCCACCCTGGACAGACTCAGCCTGAAGGACTACAAAGTGCGTATTTTGGACAGCCAGAGTGCGACGGGAGCGCGGGTGCGGGTGCTTATCGACAGCACAGATGGCGAGCGTAGCTGGGGCACAGTCGGAGCCAGCAGCAATATCATCGAGGCCAGTTGGCGTGCGCTGAGTGACTCGTTCGAGTATTTTTTGCTGACGGATGAAAACACGGAGTTCAGCGGCGTGGAAGAAGGGTCCGAGCCGTTGGAGATGATTCAGACGGGGATGGGAGTGGCCTAAAGATGATGAGATGATGACGCTGGTCCGACACCTCATCATCTTTTTACGTGCCCAAATACCCGCTTTCTGCTATACTGGCAACAATGATATGACAACCACCCCACTACCAGCAAACGATTAGGAGAAACCCCAATGGCAGGTACGAACGGCGCGACCGCCACCGCAGCCAAACTCAACAAATACAGCAGCCAACTGACACAGGTCCAGTCCCAGGTGGGCAGCCAGGCCATGCTCTACGGCGTGGGCCTGACCGACGAGGACATGAAAAAGGCCCAGGTGGGCATCGCTTCGATGGGCTGGGAGGGCAACACCTGCAATATGCACCTGAACGCCCTGGCCCGCCGGGTGAAGATCGGCGTGGACGAGGCCGGGCTGGTCGGATTGGTCTTCCATACGATTGGCGTCAGTGACGGCATTTCTATGGGTACAGCCGGGATGAAATATTCACTGGTGTCGCGGGATGTAATCGCCGACTCCATCGAGACAGTAATGGGCGCGCAGTGGTACGATGCCAACATCTCCCTGCCCGGCTGCGACAAAAATATGCCCGGCGTGCTGATGGCCATGGCCCGGGTCAACCGGCCCAGCCTGATGATCTACGGCGGGACGATTCGCCCCGGCATTCTGGACGGCAAGAAGCTGGACATCGTCTCCGCCTTTGAAGCCTATGGCCAATATCTGGCCAAGGACATCGACGCCGATGAACTGAAGGCTGTGCTGCAGAATGCCTGCCCCGGCGAAGGCGCGTGCGGCGGGATGTACACCGCCAACACAATGGCCTCGGCCATCGAATCCCTGGGGATGAGCCTGCCCTATAGCTCCTCCTACCCGGCCACCAGCGAAGGCAAACAGCAGGAATGCGCCGAGGCTGGCGCAGCCATCCGCACCCTGCTGGAACTGGACCTGAAGCCCCGGGACATTATGACCCGCAAGGCTTTCGAGAACGCAATCACCGTAGCCGTGGCTTTGGGCGGATCGACAAACGCTGTATTGCATCTGCTTGCCATCGCCCGCTCCGCCGAGATTCCTCTAACGATTGACGACTTCCAGGAGGTCTCCAACCGCACGCCCCTGCTGGCCGATCTCAAGCCCAGCGGCCAATATGTGATGGAAGATGTGGACGCAGTGGGCGGTGTGCCTGCCGTGCAAAAACTACTACTACGCGAAGGGCTGCTGCACGGCGATTGCATGACAGCCACGGGCAAAACGTTGGCCGAGAATCTGGAGAGTGTGCCCGATCTGTCCGAGGGGCAGAAGGTGATTATGCCCGTCAGCCAGCCCATCAAGCCGACCGGCCATCTGCAAATTCTCTACGGCAATCTGGCCGAGCAGGGCGCGGTGGCGAAAATCACCGGCAAAGAGGGAACGAAGTTCTCCGGCCCGGCCGTCTGTTACGATTCGGAAGAGGAGACACTGGCCGGTATTCAGAGCGGCGAAGTGAAGGCAGGACAGGTCGTCGTCATCCGCTACGAGGGGCCGAAGGGCGGGCCAGGGATGCGGGAGATGCTCTCTGTCACCTCCGCGATTATGGGTGTGGGCCTGGGCAAGAGCGTGGCGCTGATCACCGATGGCCGCTTCTCCGGCGGAACCCACGGCTTCGTCGTCGGCCACATCACCCCAGAAGCCCAGGAAGGCGGGCTGCTGGCACTGGTGCAAAACGGCGACACCATCACCATCGACGCTGACAACAACCGGCTGGTGCTGGAAGTGGACGAAGCAGAGATCGCCCGTCGCCGGTCTGCCTGGCAAACGCCAGCCTATCGAGCTACCAGCGGCGTACTCTGGAAATACATCAAATCCGTCTCTAACGCGTCCGAGGGATGTGTGACAGACGCATAGATTGTACCAGATTTCCCAAGCAGTGTGCGCAAACGTCCCTCGTACTTTCCAGTACCAGGGACGTTTGTATTTTAGTAGCCGCACAGATTTGGGCAGATGTTGTTAGAAGCCAACCGAAGGAGGTGTTTTTGTGAGAAAAGTCAGGCTTATTTTTGCTGAAATTGGGCTGGCACTGGTACTGCTCGCCATCCTACTGACTTCGGGTCGCTCCGCCGCCCTGGCCCAGCGACCCGAACCAGCAGACATACCGGAAGGCTATTTATCCGTCACTGTCGATCCGGCCATCGCCCGGGACAATATGATTCTCTTCTGGGACGACGTGGCCCTGGATGCGATCCGGGCTGAGCCACCCGGCCCGCCGATGGTGGCCCGGGTGCTGGCGATGGTACACACGGCCCAATACGAGGCGTGGGCACAATATGACGCCACCGCCGTGGGCACACTGCTGGGCGACCGTTTCCGCCGTCCCCTGGCCGAACGCACGCTGGAAAACAAAAGCATCGCCACCAGCTACGCAGCCTATCGGGTGCTGGTAGACCTCTTCCCCCGGCGCATCCGTACATTCGATTCCAAAATGAAGGATGTACTGAAATACGACCTGGCGGTGGTGACAACCGACCCCTCCACACCCGAAGGGATCGGCAATCTGGCCGGAGCAGCGCTTCTTCTCTATCGGCGCGACGACGGATCGAATCAACTCGGCGGCTATGCGGACACGACAGGCTACGAGCCGGTCAACACACCGGATGAACTGATCGATCTGAATCACTGGCAGCCCCTGCGCACGGCCAATGGCAACCAGCAGGGCGTCTGTCTCACCGGAAGTCTCATCACCCAGACATATATCGGCCCCCACTAGGGACTGGTGACACCCTTTGCCCTGGACGACGGCCCTGTGATTACTTCGACCAGCGGCCCGATTCGCTACCCCTCGCCGGAATTTACTGTGCAGGCGCAAAAGATCATCAGCTACAACGCCAACCTCACTGACTATGGGGTGGCAATCTCCCAGTATTGGGCAGATGGCCCCCACACCGAATTCCCACCGGGGCACTGGGCGCTCTTTAGCCAGTTCGTCTCCTTCCGGGATGCCCACGACATCGACGAGGACGCCAAAATGTTCTTCGCCGTCAACAATGCCACTTTTGACGGGGGCATTATCGCCTGGAAGCTCAAACGCATTTTCGATTCTGTGCGGCCCATAACGGCCATCCGAGAATTGTTCAGAGATCAGGAGATTGTGGCCTGGGGCGGTCCCTATTCGGGAACCCAGACGATTTTGGGACAGAACTGGAAGCCCTATCAGACCGAATGTTTTGTGACGCCCGCCTTCGCCGAGTTTGTCTCCGGCCACAGTGCCTTTAGCGCGGCCGCGGCCGAAGTGCTGCGATCCTACACTGGCAGCGACGAATTTGGGGCCTACTATCTCTACGAAGCGGGCGATTCTCCCGCCGAACCCAACGAAGCACCGAGTCGCTCTGTGCTGCTCAAATGGGACACCTTCACCCAGGCCGCGGACGAGGCCGGGTTCTCGCGGCGCTACGGCGGTATTCACTTTATTCAGGGGGATGTACAGGGACGGGATGTGGGCAAGCGTGCGGGAGAGCGGGTCTGGCGGAAAGCAGCAAGCTTTTTTGATGGCAGTGCGCCGCCGGTAACGGATTTGAGCGGAGTGATTGACGAGCTTCTGGAACAGAATAACGTTTACATCAGTCTCTATCCGGGGCGGGTGGTCTACCTTCCCTACGTGGACGGCCAGTAGCGCCGAGGGGAATGCTTCTTCTTTTGCCACGAATTGTACGGACAATCCGGTAAGGTCCGTGCAATTCGTGGCAAAACATCCGTTGTTCTACAGTGCCACACTACGCCCTTCGGCCAGGCTGATGTTCACCGCTTCGGTGAATTCCATATACTTCACGCCGGTCAGGAAGTCCGTGTGGGTGATCTCCTCCTGGCCGCGGATGGCGTTGACAAATTCCTCTTCCACCCGCCACGCACCAGCCTCGGACGCTGGAATCTCAATTTCGGTCAGCCCGCTGTCGCCCCGCTGGCCGCCGAGCAATTTGCCATCCACAAAGCGCAGGGTTCCTTCGCTGCCATAGAGGGTGGCCGAGGGCGACCCGGCCAGACCGGTGACGCTGCTGACCTGAATGTGGGCGGACGCGCCACAGGCCAGATCGGCCAGAATGTCGATGTGGTCGGGGATGCGCACACCGATGCGTCGTCCCTCCCAATCCGTACGGTTAGTGACAAATGTCTTGCCCGTAGCTGTCACCCGCTGTGCCACCCCCACCCAGCGCATCAGCGCTTCGTACCAGATGCCCATACTCATAATATTCAGGCCGCTAAGGTCTTTGTCGTGGCGCCAGTGCAGAGGCGCGCCGTTCGCCTCCACAAAGTCGTTGCCAGCGCGAATCTCCACGGCCAGCACATCCCCCAGCCAGCCCTCGGCCAGCAGCCGCTGGATCGTCCTGTCTGCTCGCAAGCTGTAGGGCGACGGGACAATCTGCGCGGTCAGGTGGGGGCGCTGGCGAGAGACTTCGTACATTTGCCGGGCTTCCGTCGCGTTCATCGCCATACGCGCCTCGCACATCACGTGCTTGTCCGCTTCCAATGCGGAGACGGTAAGCAGTTTGTGCATATAAGGCCAGGTGCCGATGACGACGGCGTCGATGGTCGTGTCATAGATGACATCCCGCCAGTCGGTCACGACAGCGGGGATGCCCAATTCGTCGGCCACCCGCTGGCCCGATTCCTGGCTGCGGTTGCAGACTTTTACCACTTCCACACCGTCGATGGCCTGCAAGCCGGGGATGTGTTTTGTTCGTGTGTTAGCGCCCGCGCCGATGACGCCGACGCGCAGGGGAGATACAGTCATAATATCCTCCAATGAAAATGAGTGCAGAGATTAGATATTGGGTATTGGGTATTTCATCTGGCAAAAGGTCAGCATACCGGACGAAATATCCAATACCCAATACCTATTATCCGCGTCAACCAAGTGCGGCCATTTCGGTTTCGCTCAGCACAATTTTGCCTGCGTCCAGGTTCTCCTTCTGGTGCGCCGGGTTGCCGGACATAGGAATCGTAATCACCCGCGGCTGCTGGACGAGCCAGGCCAGGGCAATCTGCTGCACAGTGGCATTGTGAGCACGGGCGACAGCCTGGAGTTCCGGGCTGACGTTCACTCCACCCTGCTTCACTGGCGAATAGGCCGTGAGGAGAATATCGTTTTCCTGGCAATAGGCCAGCATCCCATTCTTCACATACGATCGTTCTCCCAGACTGTAGGGAACCTGATTGGTCAGAATCGGTGTGGCAGACAAGGCTTGCACTTGACGCAACAGGGGCACATCGAAGTTGCTGACGCCCAGATGGCGCACCTTCCCTTCTGTCACCAACTGGTTGAACGCTCGAAAAGTCTCGGTGTAGTCCACATTCTGGCCGGGCCAGTGGATCAGATACAGGTCCAAATAGTCCATTTGCAGGCGGCGCAGGCTGGCTTCGCAGGAGCGCAGCACTTCGTCGTAGGCCAGATGAGAGGGCGACACTTTGGAGGTGATGAAAAGGTCGGCCCGGTCGATTCCGGCTTCCCGCACAGCCTGCCCCACCAATTCTTCCGAGTGGCCCGCCGCGTAGTATTCGGCGGTGTCGAAGTGGGTGTAGCCCAGTTCCAGGGCCGAGTGCAAGGCTGCCAGGGACCAGTTGTCCAGGGAAGGATCAGCGGTGTCTCCGCCGCCGATCTTCCAGCAGCCAAAGCCGATCTTGGGGACGGTCACGCCGCCGGGGAGGGTTTCAGATTTCATCGTTTCGTTCCTTTCAATTGATGTAACGCAAGCTGTTGGCCTGGGTTACGGGCGGATGTCCAGTTTCTCACGGGTGAACCAGGCAGGCTTGACCGCTGCATCAACGCCGGCGGGATGGGGCGCGTCCGGGTGATCGGCGAAGGGATGGCCCGGCTCGGCCACGGGCCCACGCAGCAACGGATCGTCCGTGCGCTGCATCCACGCGTCCAGCCGCGCCCGCATCTCAACCAGCACTTCGGCATAGGCCGGGTCGTTGACCAGATTGGCCGCCTCGTTGGGATCGTAGATCAGATCGTAGAGCGCTTCCGGGTAGACCGGATGCTGGGCCAGGCCGTGTGCCATCAGGAATTGTTTGCTGGCCCCGTTGTCGATGTTGGGCATTGTGGTGATGGACCGGTCGTCAAAGCGGCGGATATACTTCCAGCGCGGGGTGCGCACGGCCCGCTTGGGTTCATAGGCCGCGTGATAGGTGACTTCGCCGAAAATCTCCTCGTTCACTTCCGCCACCTCCCCATCCACCAGAGGCAGAAAGGAACGTCCCTCCAGCCAGTCTGGATGCTGCGCGCCGATCAGATCGCAGATGGTTGGGAAGAGGTCGATCTGAGAGATCATCCCGTCTACGACTCTGCCACCCTCAAAGCCCGACGGTCCCCGCGCAATCATCGCCACGCCCATCCCGTGATCGGTCAGGGTGCATTTCATGCCGGGAAAGGCCAGGCCGTGATCCGTCGTGTAGATAAAGAGAGTATTGTCAGCCAGTCCGGTCTCGTCCAGGGCCACCAGCACCCGCCCGATGTGATCGTCCAGCATCTTCGCCATCCGTTTGAACGCGGCCATATCGTAGCGGGTCTCCGGCGTGTCTGGCAGGGGCGCGGGGGGCAGAGTGTAGCGGGGGTCTTCGTCCGGGCCAGGTTCGGGGAAGACCCGGTGGGTCTCGAAATAGCCGATGTCCAGGAAGAAGGGGCGGTCGTGCTGGCTGTGGATGAACTCGACCGCGGCGTCGGTGATGCCCACGCCATCCTGGGCTGTGGGGCTGCCCGCTTCCACAATCCATTCGTAGCCCAGTTCCCGTGGGTCCAGCACCAGATGTTGGACGCCGCAGAGAGCGGTACGATAGCCGTGGCCGGCCAGAAAGTTCGCCAGGTGATGCTCCGGGTGGGCTAGATAGATGCCCCGGTTGGCAAGTCCCAGTTGGCCGTTGGAGTGTGCGCTCTCGCCGGTCAACAGGCAGGCCCGGCTGGGGGAACAGGTGGGCGCGGCGTTGAAGACTTTGCGAAAAAGCACGCCCTCCTCGGCCAGTTTCTGCAAATTGGGTGCGGGCACCGCGTGGCCGTAGGGCTGCAAATAACGCCCGGTGTCGTGGGAGTGGAGGTAGATGATATTCATTGCGTGGGGTCCTGTGGGGTGGTGGATAGGTGAGAAGCGGTAGCGCACTTATTGTAGCGCAAGCTTTGGCTGCACGCCAGCCACCCCAATTCACCGGGTGGAATGCATAACTGGGTGTTCTCCACATTTTCAAAGAAGTGGGAGAATCGGCGTCGCCCATTTCAGCGTTCTGATTTTGCTGCTACCTTCAGCGCAAAGGCCGACGGGGCTAGTCCGGGACATAGCTCACAACTTAAAAATCTTAGCCAGCTTTTCCTCCACTGTCTGGTCTGCCACAGTTTGAGCCATTGCAGCGTCCTCGTCAGATATGTGTGTGCGGATGATCACAAAGGACTGTTCTTCGGAAAGAGTCTTGACCTGAAGCAATGCCGTGGCTAAGGACTCAACAGATACCCAGTATTTACGCAACGTTTCTTCAACAAAGGCCATCATCTCCTGCAGCCATTCGGAAGAACGCGCATCCGGATAAAGGTAATCGTATTCCGAAAGGTATCCACCCAGTAGCTTGTGCGCCATGTCCACTAAAAGGGAACTGCCCGTAACAGCTTTGTAGCCCAAAAAGTTGTCGGGGATAAGAGCGGCAAGCAGAGCTTTGAGACCTGTTCGAGGTGAAACAGCTTCATGATTTCCATACTTTATTGCCTCAGCCAAATACCCTGCGAGCAAAACTTGTGGAACAGTTATTAGGCTACCTAGGCCAGGTGTCCTTTTTGCCCAATTGGCACTTTCGCCTTCTATCGCCACTTTCTCAAACGCAGGCAATATCCCTGATCTTACCAATGGCACATATTTGTCAGTAAAGCCATTGCGCACCAGATAAGACATGACGGCGTGCCCTGCTTCTCGATAGGCCCGACGATCAGTTGAGACTGACCTATAACTATTTTCCAGCTTTCTACAACTCAAACAGATTTCCTTCGCTCGATACAGTTCTTCACCGCACCTCAAACATTTCATAATCACCATCTCCATTTTCACAGATGTCAATGACTAAGATTCGAACTGAGTTTAGTGACCCATTTCAGCTTTCTGATTTTGCTTCTGCACCCAGTGCAAAGGTCGACGGGGCCAGTCGGGGAAAATACCCGGCCAGATGGCGCAGGAAAGCCCGAACCACTGGCGTCAGAAAGCCGTCCTGGTTCCACAACAGTTTGAGCGTGCGTTGCATAGGCTTGTCCGCTACCCGTAGCCCGCGCAATGCGCCCGCTTCGACCTCCCCGGCGATAGCGTAGCCAGGCAGAACCGAAATCCCCATATTCTTGGCAACAGCCCGTTTGATCGACTCCACATTGTCGAACTCGGCCATCACCTGAATCTGCGTGCCCGCAGCCTGAAAGCGGCTATCCAGCCAGAGCCGGGTCTGGCTGGTGCGCTGGCGCATGACAAAGTTCTGTCCGTTCAGGTCGGCACAGACGACCGACTCCCGATTCCACCAGGGGTGGGCCGGGCCGACGACAATCAACTGCTCCACCTCTTCCAGAGCCAACGCACCGATCCCCGCAGTGTCGATGGCCTCTAGCTCCCCTTCGATTAGGCCGATGTCCGCTTTGCCGCTCTGCAACTGGGCCACAATCTGAGGAGTGGTACTGGTCTGCACCTGCACCGTCAATTTCGGATATTGGCCCCGAAAAGCCTGCACCCAATCGGGCAGCAGATAGACGCTGACGCCGGGCGTGGCCACAGTCATCAGTTCGCCAGAGGCCAGTTGGGTCACATCTGTCACCGCGGCCTCGGCCTCAGCCACCAGACGCAGAATGGAACGAGTGTAGTCGTGTAGCTTTTCTCCAGCGGGCGTCAACGTCACCCCCCGCCGCCCGCGGTCAAAGAGCCTGGCCCCCAGAGCGGCTTCCAGGTCCTGGATGTGCTGGCTGACCGCGGGCTGGGTGAGGAGCAGGCGATCCGCGGCGGCGCTGAAACTGCCGCTCTGCACGACGATAGCAAAGATTTCCAGTTTGTAGAGGTTTAGCATAAGCGTTTACTTATGGCAAGTATAAACGGTTGGGGGGCGCTGGGCAAGCCGAAATGGGTGTAGAGTAGTGGTCATTGAAGCAATGAGCGTTCAAACATTGGAACGCTGGAATTTTCGGATTGTGAATCAACTATCTATTTGGAGCAACGCCCGATGAACCTACTCTCTCGACTCTTTGGCGGACCTGACACACCCGGCCACGAACGGATACGGCCAGAGGAATATACGGCCCAGTATGTGGATGCCAAGTCGCCCCATACACTGCTGGACGTTCGCACCGCAAACGAATTCCGCAGCGGATACATCCCCGGTGCCGTCAACATCAGTTTGCAGGATTTGCCCCAAAAACTCAAACGCGTCTCAGCCAAGAAACCAGTTGTCGTCTATTGTCGCAGCGGCAACCGCAGCGCGACGGCAGCCAGATTGCTGCTAGAAGCGGGCTACACAGATGTCTACGATTTGGGCGGCATCATCGACTGGCAACGCCAGGGCCTGCCCATCAAGGGATAGCGGAATCGCGTACACATTTGACACAAAGTGGCGCGTAGTCTCTGTACCAGTTCACACGCCACACACTACGTACCAAAGTTCTTTCGGAGGACATCCAATGCTACTCAAATACTTCTACGACGAAAAGCTTGCCCAGGCCAGCTATCTGGTGGGCTGTGTGGCGACCGGCGAAGCGCTGGTCATCGACCCGGCCCGGCACGTCACACCCTATCTGGCCGCGGCAGAAAAAGAGGGTCTGCGCATCACCCACGTGACCGAAACCCACATCCACGCCGATTTTGTCAGCGGCAGCCGGGAACTGGCCGCGGTCACCGGCGCCACAATCTACCTGAGCGATATGGGCGACGCCGACTGGAAATATGCCTATGCCGACGACCCCAATGTGCTCACCGTGCGGGATGGGGATTCTTGGAAAGTGGGCAACATCAAAATCGATGTGCTCCACACCCCCGGCCATACACCGGAGCACATCGCCTTTCAGATCACCGACACCGCGGGCGCAGACAAGCCCATCGGTATCTTCACCGGCGACTTTCTCTTTGTGGGCGATGTGGGTCGCCCGGACCTGCTGGAAGAGGCCGCGGGTCTGGTGGGGACCAAAGAGTTGGGCGCACGCCAGCAGTTTGGCACTGTCGAACGCTTCAAAAAGCTGCCCGACTATCTGCAAATCTGGCCGGGCCACGGCGCAGGCAGCGCCTGTGGCAAGGCGCTGGGAGCCATCCCATCCACAACGCTCGGCTACGAGAAGCTCTTTAACCCGGCTTTTCAATGGGACGAGGAAGAGTCATTTGTCAATTGGCTGCTGGCCGACCAACCGGAAGCCCCCACCTATTTCGCCCAGATGAAGACGGTGAACAAAGAGGGACCAGCCCTGCTACGCACTTTGCCACTGCCGACCAATTTTGACCGGTCCACCCTGGACGGAATCATTGAGGATGGGGGACAGGTCTTCGATCTGCGCAACCGGGGCCAGTTTGCGTCCAACCACGCGCCGGGCACAATTAACGTGCCCGCCGACAACACGGGTCTCGCCACCTATATGGGCTGGCTGGTGGACTACGACCGCCCGGTCTATGTGCTGCTGCCCTCCATCGACAGCGAGCAGGAGATTCTGCGCGACCTGCGCTCTATCGGCATCGACTACGTGCCCGGCTATTTCAGCCCGGATGTGTTGACCCATCGCACCCAGGCCCTGCCTGTGGTCACAGCCCGGGAACTGGCGAAACGGCTGCCCCAGAACGGCCTGCTGATTGTGGATGTGCGGGGCAAGGCCGAGTATGCAGAAAAGCACATTGTGGGCGCACAGCACATCCCCTTGGGCTATCTGGCCCGCCAACTGGAAAGTCTGCCCAAAGATCGCACAATCGTCACCCAATGCGCCAGCGGCTACCGCTCACAGATTGCGGCCAGCCTGCTCCAAGCTGCGGGATTCGACAACGCCATTTCGCTCAACGAGGGCGAAGAATGCTGGACCCGATTCCTGCCCACCGAGAGCGGCTCGGTGAAGTAGTCTACCGCGTTTGATTCAACCACAAAGGCACAGAGACACAAAGAATGAAGAAATGGCTTTTCTTTGTGTCTCTGTGCCTTTGTGGTTCAAGGAGAAACACCTGTGATTGAACAAATCCTTCTCGATCTACTGCTCGGTTTTGGCATCGGTCTCTCGCTGGGATTGCTGGGCGGCGGCGGCTCGATTTTGACCGTTCCCGCGCTGGTCTATATCGTCGGCCTGGCGCCCCAGGCCGCGGTGACGGCTTCGCTGGTGATTGTGGGGATCAACAGTGTGATGGGTGCGCTGACCCACCGGGTCCAGGGAACCCTCAACTGGCGGGTGGCTCTGCTCTTTGGCGGGGTGGGGATGGGTGCAGCCTATCTAGCCGCGGGCTGGTCCAAACTCTTTCCGCCCAATGCGCTGATGGTTCTCTTTGCCCTGCTGATGGTGGTCGTTGGTCTCTTTCTGATTCTGAAACCCCAGCCCAAAGACGGCGATACTATTGGCCGGGGCTGGCTAGTGACAATTGGCAGCGGGCTGGGCGTAGGACTGCTTACGGGACTGCTGGGCGTGGGCGGCGGCTTTCTGATTGTGCCCGCACTGGTGATGTTTGTGGGGCTGCCAATGCGCCAGGCCGTGGGCACATCGCTGGTGGTGATTGCGATGAACAGCCTGGCCGGTTTTCTGGGCCATCTGGGCGGGCCGTCGATTGACTTGCTGGTGGTGGGAACTTTCGTGGCCTCCGGTCTGGTCGGCGCGCTGGTGGGGGCACGCCTCACCCGCGTCATCCAGCCCCAACAGCTACGCCGGGCCTTTGCCTTTTTTGTGATTGTATTGGCAGTTTTCCTGCTGGCGGACAATATCCCCCAATTGTAACCCGGGCTGTTAGCCCCTCCCGGTGCAAGCAGTGAGCTTGCGGTACAGTTTTGTCATCGCCCTGGCGGTCTCCTGCTGGCGGACAATTCCCCACAGATGTAGACAACAGACAACCGACCGCGGACGGCAAGTAGGTGTACGAAATTTCGTGCCCCTACTTGTTGGTTGGCCCCGGATAGGGTAGAGTATAGGCCAGAAACCCGTGTACATCCGAAAGCATCCGCGTTTATCCGTGTTCATCCGCGGCTATTCCCAGGCAGGAGAACCCCAATGCAAAAGCTACAGACCCAGGGCGTCCATCACATCACCTTCATCGGCGCAGACCGGCAGACGTCCATCGACTTTTGGGAAGGGGTGCTGGGGATGCCCTTCATCTTCGAGCAGCCCAATCTGGACGTACCCACGGAGAATCATCTCTACTTTGACCCCGGCGACGGACGGCTGATTACCATCTTCACCAATGAGACCCGCAAGCCCGATCCCACCCACGTCCCCGAAGGCATCGGCCACCTGCAACACATCGCCTTTACGGTCAGCCGGGCCACGTACACCCAAGCCAAGAAACGGCTGGACGAACGGGACATCAAAAACACCGGGGAGGTGGACCGGGGCTTTATGTACTCCATCTACTTCCGGGACCCGCTGGGGCTGCTGGTGGAGCTGGCCTGCTACAAATTCGAGCCACCCGTGGGCGTCACCCACGCTGAAGTGCTGCTGGAAGCCCACCTGATCCGCACGGAGCGGGGCGACTACGCCATCAGCGACGAGCACCTGGCCGACGCCATCGAACGGTTGACCCAGCGCACCACACGCAGCCTCTCGTCCGACAGGGGCGTGCGCGACCCCTATGCGGGTAAAGTGGGGGAGACCGCTGACCGTCATGTGGCCCAACGGCCCCAATAGACGATCGCTTGCCTCTGTCCCGTTCCATAGACACCACAACCCAATGAGACGACACTTCTTCCCAATTCTCTGCGTCCTGGTCGTGTTGCTATTGACCGCCCTGCCCACGGCCCACGCCGAAGAAACCGCCCCACTACCCCTGCCCCGCGCCTACCGTTTTACCCACCTCACCACCGAAGACGGCCTGCCCTCCAATCAGGTGACTTCCATCTTCCAGGACAGCCACGGCTTTGTCTGGATTGGGACGAGCGCCGGGCTGGCCCGCTACGATGGCGGCGGGATGCGCGTCTTCTATCGCAGTCCAGACGATTCCGCTTCCCTGGCTACGGACAATATCCAACACATCTTTGAGGATCGGGCAGGCAATGTGTGGGTGATGGGCCGCCAGGGAGGCGCTGGCCGCTATCTGGCCGAAACGGGGGACTTTGCCTATCTCTCCCAACTGTTCCCCGACAATCCCTTCATCGCCGGGGAGTTTTTCACGGGGATGGAAGAGAGCCGGGGCATCCTCTGGTTTGGCGGCCATCCCCGGGTAGGTTTCCTGGGCTACGACCCGGTTTCCGGCGCGCTCCAGCGTTTTGACAGGGCTTCCAATCAGACCGACGGCTACAATGCCCAGGAAATATGGGCGATTCGGGAGGATGAGGCTGGCGATCTATGGCTGGCCGGGGGGACGGTTCTGGTTCGCTATGTGGCCGCCGAGAAGCGCTTCGAGAGCTACACCCCCACGTCCGGCAATCTGCAAAGGCTGGATGCCCTGGTGGCAGACGGTCGGGGGGGATGGTGGCTGGGCAGCCAGAACGGACTCTCCCATTTCGACCCGGCCACGGGCATCTTCACCCCCTATCCGGGCAGCACAGAAGTAATCAGCCTGCTCCTGGACCAGCGCGGCATCCTGTGGGTGGGATCGGCAGTCCAGGGGGTGCAACTCTTTGATCCCGCGACCCACTCTTTCGTTGCCACGATTCTGCATGACCCCACAGACCCCCACAGCCTGCTCTCAGACAAAGTTACCACTCTGGCGGAGGACGCGACTGGTGTGGTTTGGGTGGGGACAGAGGGTGGCGTCAGTCTCTTTGACCCCACCCAATGGCCCTTTGCCCGCTACAGCCAGAACCCGGACGATCCCCGTAGCCTGCCGGGCCGGGTAGTCCACGGGATCAGCGGCGCTGTACGCGGGGAGAGCGTCTGGATCGGCAGCGGCTCCTTTCTTACCCGTGTGGACAAGCAGACCGGCGTTGCGAAGCACTTCCCTGTCCCCGGCAACGCAGAGCCCCCCACACCGGACATCGGAACGGTCTACCAGGACAGGACCGGCGCGGTCTGGGTGGGCGTTCGCAACCGGGACTTCTACCGCTTTGACCCGGCCAGCGAAACGTTCCTCCCTTTTGCCCTGCCAGACTTTCGTGCCCTGCAGGGGCAAAGTCCAGGACCGGGAACAGAGCCAGGGAGCAGCGCCAATCCCCCTCCCCCTGGCGCGGACAGGCCACCGGATGGTCCACCTGGCGGGCCTTCCGACGGCCCTGGACAGGAATTACCCCTAAGAGCGTGTTTAGAAATTAAGTAGTAGGTTTGATGCGTTTGAGCATAGTGGCGATGGAAGCGACATAAATGACACCTTCGCTACTTTTGGTACAGTGCTCAAAGTCTTTGCTGAGGCGGCGAAA
>JAUIHI010000060.1 GCA_030432295.1 Anaerolineae bacterium
AATTTCGCTTCTTTTTGACTTCGCGTCTCTTTCATCTTTTCATCTCCTTTTCTTTCTTCTCTTCACACCCTACCTTCCATCATTCTACACCCTTCCCTTTTTCCTGCCACCAACTTGAATTACACCCCGTTCTGTGCGTTCAAGCCATCTCCCGATAGACCGCCAGCGTCTCGGCAGCGGTGCGTCGCCAAGAGAAATTCGCGGCCTGGGCCAGGCTCTTTTCGGATAGAGTTCGGCGCAGTCCGTCATTATCCAACGCCCGGCGGATGGCCGCGGAAATTGCGTCGGTGTCCGTCGGATCGACGAGAAGCGCAGCGTCCCCGGCCACTTCCGGCAGGCTGGAACGGTTGCCACAGAGCACCGGTGCGCCGCAAGCCATCGCTTCCAGCACAGGCAGGCCGAAGCCTTCGTAGAGACTAGGGAAGGCGAAAAGGGTGGCCGCGCTGTGGAGCGCGGGCAGGTCAGCGTCGTCCACCGGGCCGAGGAAACGAACAGAATCTCCCAACGGGGCGGCCAGAGTGCGGGACTCCGGGTAGCGGTCGTCCCAGGCACCGGCAATCAAAAGCGGAATGCGGAATGGGGAATGGGGAATGGGGGAATAGGCGTCGATCAGCCGGGGCAGATTTTTGTGGGGTTTGTTGATGCCCAGATAGAAGATGTAGCGGTCAGGCAGGTTGTACTTTGTGCGGACCCGTTCGATTTCGTCGGCGGGCTGGGGACGGAAGCGGGGATCAGCCGCCAGTGGGATGGGTGTCACTCGGCTGGGGTCAACGGGAAAGTGTGCCAGCAGATCGTCACGGGCCGAAGCAGAAATCGTCACAATTCGCTCCGACGCGGCCAAGGCCAGACGGGTGGCGACGCGGAAGAAAAGTCGGGCGCGCAGGGAGACGGTCTGGGGATGGAGCAGGGCAATGAGATCGTAGACGGTCAGCAGCGTGGGAAGACCGGGACGGTAGGGCATCAGATAGTAGGTGCTGTGGAAGAGAGGACGGCGAAGGGCGGACGACGGACCGCAAGAACGGTACGCGCGCAAAAGACGGGGGATTGCCCATTGCTGAGAGAGGGCAAAGGAGGAGACTGGCGCGGGAACGATCTGAACCTGTGGGCTGGCGAGGCTGGTAGGATTCCAGGCCGTAGGGTCGGACGGATTCCAGAGGATGGCCAGTCGTTCGTCGGCGGACAGGAGTGGCGGCAGGGCACCGGCCAGGTTGCGTACGTAGCGCCCGATGCCGGGGAAGTGGGCGGTGGCTGTGCGCGCGTCGAGGATGTAAGACCGCATTCTTTTCATCCACTACTCCCTGCCAGACGCGCATAAAGGGTCAGAGCGCTGTCTATCACCCCAGCCCACAGCTTGCCGTAGTATTTGCTATAAAAGTAACGCAGGCTTTCGCCGTAATGTCGGTTGGCAACCCGTCTTTGTGGCTGGCTCTGCCCGCCCAAGTGGACCACCTGTACCAGTGGATTGTAGACCACCCGCCAGCCAGCTTGCCGCATCCGCAGACACCAGTCAACATCCTCAAAATAGAGAAAAAATCGCTCATCCAACCCGCCGATTTGCTCAATCACCTCTCGCCGTATGCAGAGACAGGCCCCGGAAACCCAATCGACGGTCAGCGGTTCCGACACAGCCCAATTGTGCAGGGGTGACAGGCGCAACAGTCGGCCCAGTCCCCGGCGCAGAAGATAGAGCGGGGATGGATCGCCACCGAAAGCAAATGCCTGGGCTTCGCCGTTCGCCGTGCGCAATCCCGCCGAGACCGCGCCCACCGCCGGATTATTCCGCAGAAAATCTACCAGTGCCTGCAACTGTCCTATTTCTGCCTCCACATCGCTGTTGAGCAGAATGATTTCTTCTGCTCTGGCGGCTGCCAATCCCTGATTGTTGCCCGCCGCGTACCCTCGATTTTCGGCCAGGGCAATGAGCCTGACAGTCGGAAATGCCTGGGCTATGGCCTGGCCGCTCTCATCGGTCGAAGCGTTATCCACGACGATTATCTGCCATCCCTCCCGCGATGCTACGGGCGCAAGACGGGTCAAAGAGGCCAGCGTCAGGTCACAGGTGTTGTAGTTAAGAATCACAACCGAGACGGGCGGTTTCATCGGAGTACCTGCCTGTAGAAGTCAAGAGTGCGGGCAGCGAGTACCCGCTGGCTGTACGCCTGTTCTGCCCGTTCAACTCCTCGCCGGGTCAAATCCGCGGTCAATATCGGATCAGAAATTAATCGCTTCAATTGTTCAGCCAACGCGCCAGCCTCTCCTTCGGGGAAGATCAACCCGGCATCGCCGATCACCTCTGGAATAGCACCGGAATCCGAGCCAATGACGGGAACGCCCACAGCCATCGCCTCCAACAGCACCCGGCCTAACTGTTCTTTCCAGACCGGTGTCGTGCGGCTGGGCAGGACGAGCGCGTCCAACTCTGCCATCTGCTGGGCGATCTGGCTGGGGGGCACAGGCGGCAGAAACTCGACGATACCGGTTAAATCGGCTTCTTCCACGTGACGACGCAGAAGCGCTTCCTCCAGCCCAGCCCCAATAATCCGCAGATACAACGGTCGGGGCAGAGCGTCCTCGGCGAGGCAGGCTACTGCGTCGATGAGTGTATCGATCCCTTTTTCCGCCACCAGCCTCCCTACATAGCCCACCACAAAGCGGTCATTCTTCGGCTTCTGGTGTAGTGAAAACAGGTCCGTATCCACGCCGATGGCTGGGACAAGAGGCGTTGGCCTGCTGTATCCGCGCCGAACGAGCAGGTCGGCGGCTTCTCGATTGGCACAAAAAACCCCATCTGCAGCAGCAAGCGTTTGTTCCAACACCCAGGCCACTGGGCGGCTGAGTGGGCGGTCCAGATTTTGCCAGGTGTGCAGCAGCAGTTTGGCTTTGGGCGCAAAGATACGCCGACAAAGTGCAATTTGTAACGCGGCCAGGCTGTCCGGCTCTTCCTCCGCGTGGATGATGTGGGGGCGAAACCCGCTCATTCCAAAAGTAGCCGTGCGGTAAAAAGCCCGGTGGGGATCGGTGGGAAGACCGATCATCGACAAAACTCGTCGTTCCAGACGCGCTTCGTTGACACCGGTCTGCGCCACATTCACCAGTCCGTCGTTCCAGCGACTGGGGTAGACTACCCGAATAGTAGTGTCTAAGGATTGCACCATCCATTGCACTTTACGGTGCATGGATGGATCCCGATAGCGGGCAATGAACAGGACGCGTATCACGGCTTCTTCTCTTGCCGCACGAGTGATGCACGCATTGTGTTTTTGGTAAGCCACACAAATAAAAGGCCAACCGTCGCCCACCACAGAATTCCACCAACGCCGTATAACCAGCGCGCATCCACCACGCCTGGAAGAAAAATTGGTTCAACAGTAACAGGCACAGCATAGCTATAGAAGCCCAATAGAGCCAGCGTACCTGACAATGTGTAAATAAGCATCCAAAACAGGGAACGCTGCGGCAAAATCAATAGAAGAGGGAGCATCCACACGAGATATTGCGGTGAAATACCTCCGTAAAACAGATAGAATAGAGACAGAATACCTACAGCCCCGAGCAAAGGTAAAATTCTCCGTCTGACAGCCCAAGGAAGCCAGAGTGCATAGAGGGTGAGAAAGGCCCATTTCGATAGTGAAATTAATGCTTGCGTGAGTTCATACGGCAGATGATCGCCCATACGAAACACATAGACAGAGCGAACCACCACCAAAAAACCAAGAAGCCCGACACCCGAATAGCCGAAAAGTTGCTCAACCACAGCAGACGGAATGCGCAGTATAAAGGGTAGAAGCAGCGCTGCAACCGGAGCCAGGGCAATAATCGTGTATCGGATTCTTGCACGCTGGGAGGGCAAAGTGAACAAAAAAACGGGTAAAAACAGGAACGGAAAAGACTTTGTGGCAATCGCTAAACCCAACATCACTGCCGATAAGCTAGTTTGATGCCGATGTAATGTATACAAGGAAATGACGACGAATAGAGCTGGCAAGGCATCAAACTGCCCATGCAGCGAAGTGATAATCAATGAAATGGGATTGACGGCATAAAAAAGAGCAGCGAACCACGAGTACGCTGGATTATCATTCTTCCACCATATCCAAATGAGATAGACACAAATCGCGTCAGCCACAATAGCGGGCAACCGAATAGCTAACGAGAAGGTGATTACTCCCCATTGGTCAAGCTGTTCTGCCGCCAAGGTAAACCAGATCCACAGGGGTGGATATGGATACTGGCCCGGTGTTTGGGAATACAATGCAAATATCCCCTGGCCTTTTACCGTCTGAGCCACAAGCTGAAAATTATGTATATCAATGATGTCATTCGCTCTGAGGGCAAGCCAAATACGCAAAGATAGAGCAGTTCCAATCAAACCGAGTAAAGCAAACTGGCCTAACCAGAGCCTTCTCGTGGGTCTATATCCACTGGTCAGTATATTCATCACGGTAGTTTCGCTCATTTTTTAGGGTGAACTGGCTAATGGCAAGTGAGCCAGGGAAGAGTAGACGGATTCCGGGATGCCGAGCAATCCCAAGATGCGGCGTTGCAAGGCCGAAAGCGGTGTGACTT
>JAUIHI010000053.1 GCA_030432295.1 Anaerolineae bacterium
GAATGGGCCTGTGCCAACAAACTTTTCGCTTCCGTCTTGGACCTACTTGCTTCGGCCACCAACTGCCTTCGCAACCAAAACAATTTGCTTTCTGATGACCGATTTCTATTTCTAAAAACTTAGTTGGCTCTACTTGACTACTACACATTTCTTTGCTTTTCTTCGTGTCTTTGTGGTTAAGCCAGTAGTGTATAGCCTCCATCGATCTCAATCGTCTGGCCCACAATCATCGAGGCGGCGTCGCTGCACAGCCAGGCCGCCAGCGCCCCCACATCTTCCGGCGTGACCAATCGCCCCGCGGGTGTCCGGTCCACCGCATTTTGAACAATCGCCTCTTTGCTGGGAAACCACTCCAGGGCGTCGGTCAGCACTACACCGGGGCTGATACAGTTGGCGATGATGCCCTGGGGCGCCAACTCCACGGCCAGATAGCGGGTGACAGCTTCGATGGCGGCTTTGCTCACCCCGACCGCGCTGTATTCGGCCAGCACCCGGCGGCTGCCGATGCTCGTTACGCTGAGTACCCGTCCCCAGCCTTTGGCCTGCATAAATGGCGCGGCTGCCTGTGCCCCGATCAGAATGCTCTTGGCATTCACGTCCAGGGACCAGTCCCAGTGTTTGGCAGTGATTTCCAGCACAGGCCGCAGCACACCGCTGGCCGCATTGCCCACGAAAATATCCACCCCGCCCAAACTCTCGGCCGCGGTCGCCACCAGCCGGCGCACATCTGCCTCTTCGGCCATATTGGCCTTCACCACCACAGCCCGACAACCCAACGCTTCGATGGCCGCCGCGGTCTCCTCTGCGGCTTCCCGATGGCGGGCGTAGTTGACGGCAATATCGCAGCCTCGCGCGGCCAGGGCCAGGGCAATCCCCCGGCCAATCCCCCGCCCGCTGCCGGTGATGACCGCGCTTTTGCCGGTCAGATAGCGATTGTTTTCCACGGGTACTCCTTCTATCTATTTGACGGCGGACAGCAGACCGCGAGTAGAATTGCGGTCCGCGGTCTGCTGTCCGCCGTCAGCTAATCCTACCAATCCGTCCCCAACAGCCGGACCAACTCCTCCGGCTCAGTCGTATTGCGCACCCGTACCCGGTGCAGCCGGAAGAGGTCGTCAGTGCTGTGGGTGGCCCCCTGAATGGTGGTAAACCCGGCCCAGTAGTTGGCACTCTCAAAGATAGCGACGGTCTGGTCGTCAAATTCCCCCGCTGGATAAGAGACAAAGCGGGGACGGACGCCCAACTCGTACTGGATGGTTTCCAGACTGCCCAGTGCCTGCCAGACCAGATAGTCCGGGCTCTGATTCTTCAGGCTGATGTGGTTGCGCCCGTGGGATTCAATCGAAATGCCCGCGGCCAGCATCTCACGGGCCATATCCCAGGTCAGATAGGCGGGCCGTTCCTCGTCCATAAAATCGGTGACGACGAAAATCGTGGCGATCATTCCCCGCTCCTGCAAAAGAGGGAATGCGTTCGTATAATTGTCCCGATAGGCGTCGTCAAAGGTAATGACCACAGATTTTTCGGGCAGGGGTGCGCCCTCCCACAGATTGGCCTGCAAGTCGTAGAGGCTGATAGTTGTGTAGCCTGCGGCCTGGATGGCGTCCAATTGGCGGGCGAAGAGTTCGGGCGACACCGACAAATCCCGGCGATAGACATCCGCATCGTCCGGGGGGATGCTCAGGTAGTGATACATCAGCACCGGAACCCGGACCGTGCGGGGCTGGCCGTCCCACACGAGGGTGCGGGCAACGGGCTGAACGGTCTCAACAACTGGCGGGGCAGTATCGGTAATCGGCGGCGTTTCGCTGATCGGGCTGCTTTGGATCAGCGGCAGGGCAACAGTAGAGACCGACGGCTCCTGTGGGGCATCTGCGGGTGGGTCCGCGGTGATCTCTTCGTTCTCCCACAGTCCGTAATCCGGTATCTGTCCGGGCGTCCGGGTGGGCTTGGGTTTTGCGCGTTCGCTTTCGGCCCGGGCAATCAGCATCTGGCGTATGCGGTCAGCGCTGGGCGGCGCAGACTGCACCGCGTAACCGCCCGTCTCCGCGGTCAGCATCGGTCCGCTGCCGGGAAAACCAGCCAGCAGATGGGCGCATAGCAGCAGCCCGATCCACAACGGATGGCGGCGCAAGAATTTTCGGGCAATCGGAGAGAGGCGAAATCTGGGCATAGGTTCCTAAGAATACACCCGGCCTCGCGGCCAGGGAGAACAACACAAACAAATGGGAATCGTATCATAGGCCCGGAGAAAGACCCAAGACAAAAGCCTTCCCCGAACTGCAAAAGGCGGATTATCAGCCCACAGGCGATTGTATCGCCATTCGGAAGCCAGCCCGCAGAAATTTATGCCGATCCGTATGAAAATGGCAACATTCCCGATAACGTCTGACCCGGCAGACAAAGTTCCCCAAGACAGGCACCTATGAAAGATTTCGAGAACAGCAGCTATCGACAGAAAATCCAGGAGCAGCACGACAATCTCAGCCCCAGCTACCGGCGGCTGGCCGATTTTGTGATGGGCCGCTACTACGACGTGGCCTTTATGACCGCGGCCCAGTTGGCCGGGGCTGTGGATGTGGACACCACAACCGTCGTGCGTTTTTCCCAACGACTGGGCTATCCCGGCTACCCGGACCTGTTGCAGGATATACGCAGCCAGGTGAGGGAAGAACTCTATGCGGTCTACGAGCCAGCCCCCCTGGACAGCAACGATCCCGCGGTGATCTTCAAAACCCAGATCGATCAGGAGAGCGCCAATCTGCGCCAGATTCTCGTCCACAACCCACCGGGCAGATTGCAAACGCTGGTGACTGCCATCGCATCAGCCCGCCGGGTTCTCTTTGCTGCCGAAGGGGAGGCGGTGCTGATCGCACAGATGGCGGCCAACTATCTGCACCAGCGAGGGATGGCCGCGGCCGGGATTGGGGCAGACCCCAGGCAACAGGCCGTGGCTCTTTCCCGCCTGGCCGGGGGAGATGTGGTTGTCGGTGTGTGTGGAGGCGAAGAGGAACTGAGTGTGGCCCGCTGCCTCGCCTTTGCCCAGGCCAAGGGCTGTCGAACCGCGGCTCTGTTGGGCAAATTGGACGGGCAGGTGATCCGCTGGGCCGATGAGGTGCTCCACATCCCCGCGGGGCCAGCCGTCTCTTCGTCCGGTCTGGTGGCGTTGACCGGTGCGGCGATGGCGCTGGTCCGGGCTGTCTCTGCGGTGGCGTTCGTGGAGAGCGAAGAGGATCACCAGCGGGACGTACAGGACGCTTATCGCTATCTGACCGAACAATCGACCGGGCCGGATCAGTCCTGATCTTTCTCGATCAGATAACCCAAAGCGAAGAAGGCCAGCAGATAGCCCAGATAATTCTCATTGAGAAATCGGCTGCCGTAGAAGAAGAAGGCGAGCAGGACGGCGTAGTGCCAGAGAGCCAGGCCGGGCCGGTTGTGCTGCTGTTGGCGGCGCACAAACCAGAGCAGGAGTGGCAGGGCCAGCAGAACTTCCAGCAGCCAAAAGGGCCACTGGCCAAAGCGGTCCGCCACCAGCCCCAGGGCCAGCACAAAATTGCTCGCCCCCCATCCCCAAATCTGATAGCCTGTCTCCCCCTGGCCGCTGCTCCAACGCCACACGTCATCGTAGAAAGCGCCGGCATCCCAGACCAGATAGGGTCCCACCAGCAGCCCGAAAACGAGCAGGGCAGGCCAGACCCGGCCCAGAATCGACGGGACAGCCCGCACAATCCCCGACCAGCCTTTCCCGGCCAGTTCCGGTCGATCCGCCAGAATCAGCAGGCCGTAGAAAGGGGCAAAGAACCAGGCCGTGGGTTTGCTGGCGCAGGCCAGGCCAAAGAGCAGCACCGACGCCAGCCGCCAACGGTTATCGCCGCGCTTGCGCCATTCGGTCCAGGCCACCAGACTGAAGATCATCCAGGCCAGCACAAAAGAATCGTTCTGGCCGAAGATCACATCCAGCCCCATCAATGGATTTAGCCCCAGCAGCATCACCGCGGCCAGTTTGGCCTGTTCGCTGCGAACCAGCCGGGGAGCCAGCGCCAGTGCAATTGCCAGCAAGAGCAGATAGACCAGCCGCTGATCGTAGAAACCGACAGCCTGGCCCAGCAGATAGAAGGGTGCGCTGAAAATGAAAGTCCAGGGCAGATAGGGGTAGTGGTAGAGGGCTGTGCGGTATTCGTCAAAGCCCCATTCGGCCATTGGGGTTTGGGTATAGTCTTCGATGTAGGGGTTGCGCCCCTGCAACAGAAAGTCGATCGTCGCTTCGGTCTGGATGACGCCGCCGTCGTGGGTGTAGCTGGCCGGACCGCTCTGCTGGCGCAGGAGGACCAGTTTCAGCGTGGGCAGAAAGAGAACTGTCGCCAGCACGCAGGTGAGCAGAATCCATTTGGCCCGGCTGCGCCAGAACGCGGGTCGGGCCAGGTCTACGAGCAGATAGGCGAAGGCGCAGCCAATCGCCAGGGCGATCAGCAGCAGACCCACCGGCTCACCGGGCCAGGGCGAGCGCTCGCCCATTGCGCTGATGCCTGCCGGGGAGAGCAGGCCGCCGAGCAGGGGGTGGCGCAGCACATCCTGGCGCAGGGTGGGCAGGACGGCTGCCTCGGCCAGGCTGTCGATGCGGACCAGAGCCAAAGTGAGCAGCAGCAGGAGCAGGGCATCCCAGCCGGGCAACCCGACGGCAGGTTTGATGGGTGTGGAACGGGTCCGCGCCATTTAGTTGGACCCTGTCATTTTGTACAACTGTCCATTGCGCCCGGCCAGGAATATCTCGTCGTTGCTGACCGCAGGCGAACCGACCAGAGAAACATTGACGGGCACATTGCCCACAATCTGGCCCCGGGCCGCGTCCAAAATGAGTACGGAACCGCTGACGCCCGCCACCAGAACGCGCCCATTGCCCACAATCGGCCCGCCCAAGGTTCCGCCATCAAAAGCCGTGCGCCAGATTTGTTCGCCTGTGCTTCGGTCCCGGGCAGAGACAAAGCCGGGGCCGGAAAGGTAGACCGTTCGTTCGTCCAGGGCCAGCGCGGTCGGTCTGTCGGCAGACCCCTGCTGCCAATAGGCTGTCCCCGTATTGGCGTCCAGCGCGTGGACAAACCCTTCTCTGTCTGCCACATAGACCTCGGCCAGCCCCTTCACTCCCGGCCAGCCATAGATGGCTGGACTCGCCAGCCCCCGCACAGAGTTGTTCTGCCAGACGAGCGTGCCACTGTAGACATCCAGCGCATTCAGGTTGGCATCCCCGGCATAGAGCAATTGACCGCCAATCGTCGGGTATTGCAGGTCGACCTGTCGGTTTACGGGGAAGGTCCACCGTTGGCTGCCATTGTCCAGCCGGTTGAATGCATAGACAGTCCCATTGCTGCCAGCCATATACAATAAATCGCCGTAGATATTCAGCGGCGCGCTGGGGGAAATGTTCGTGGGTTTGCGCCAGGCAAAGGCATCCCCGATGTTGCCCGTGTCGCGCACGGAGATTATCTCACCCGTTTGATTGACGAGATAAATGTAGGGGTCCTGGACAACCGGTGTAAATTCTATGATTGTGTCGAGGTTGAGCTTGAAGCGCTGGTTGCCAAGCGACTGATCGAATCCATACAAATGGTTGTCTGCGCTGGCTGCGATGACAAGCGAACCGATCACCACCGGGGCGGAACTGAATCCACTGCTGGCGGTGGCCTGGCCGCTAAACTGCCAGCTATCCTGATAGAATGAATAGAACTGGGCATCCACCCGGGCCGTACCGGCAGGGTCCCGGCGGAAGAGGGGGAAGCTGGACCTGGCGATGGGTGTGGGTGTGGGCAAGAGCGTGAGCGGCGTGGCATTGGTCTGTTGCAAGGCCAACCAGCGCACGTCGTTGCCTTGGGCATCTGTGGGCGCGCCAGGGGGTGCTTCGTTGCCAGTGATATTAAAGTAGGCCTGCCTGGCCCATCCATCTACATTGTTGACACAACAGACCCGTACCCATTCCCCGCTGGATGTGCGCCCTTCCAGGCGGACCGTCAGGTTGGCAGGCAGGGTGGTGATGTAGCTATAGAGAACGCTCGGTCCGGTATAGACCTTCGCTTCCCCAGTCGTTTTGACGATAGCCTGTAATGTGGCCACAGGGAGCGCACCCACAGCGGTCTCGGTCGGGGTGGCCGTGGGTATAGGCGTCTCGGTTGGCGTTGGGGTGAAACTGAGGGCAGTAGCGGTGACTTCAGCCACGGCGGTCTGGGTGGCTTCTCCCGGCAGGGGTGTGGGGGATGTCACGGTTATTGCGCCCGGTGTGGGTGTGAAGGTGTTGGGCGGGGGTGTTTCTGTTGCCGTCCCCCCCCCTCCAAGTATAGGCACATAGACAGGTCCGTTGGGGTCGGGTGTATCAGTCGGCTCTTCACCAGTGGGGGCAACTGTGGCTGTCGCGTCTAATGTCACATCCCGGGTAGGGGTGGCAATCCCCGCGTGCGCTGCGTTGTAAGCGGCCTGGGTGCTGATCTCGGCGATGACAATAGTAGCCCGGAAATCTTCTGTGGGTGGAACTGTGCTGTCTGGCGGGCGGGTGATTGTGGGTGTTGGCCCCAGGGCCAGCCGCCGTTCCAGCAGCAGGCGACCAAAAAGTGTGGTGACCAGCAGCCCAACCAACAGAAACAGAGCCAATACGAACATCCACCCGGCGCGAGAGCGGGCAGAAGGGGGCTGTCTGTTGGGTGAAGGCGAAGGGCTGCGCCTGGGGCTTTGGCTCATGCAAGGCATTGTAGCAGCAAAGCCAATACCCGGCAAGAACGTTTGGAAATTCAGGAGTCCAAGCCTGGCAGATTTCCCCGCAATTTGGCTGTATCGACTCTGGGGCATCGCATATCTATTTGCTGCAATTACTGTTGACTGTTATGATGCAAACTCATCCTTACACAATGCAGACGCCATTGGTTGTCTATTCAATTTGCTGTGATTCGCTTGCCAATATCCCAAAGGAGCCAGGGCAGTGAAAAATCTGATACACGAAGCAACAATCGCTGATTTGCAGGCCCAAATGGAAAACGACGGGCTGACTTCTACGGCGCTGACCAGCGAATATATCGACCGGATTGAGACGATAGACACCCTTCTCCATTCGGTGCTGGAAGTCAACCCGGACGCGCTGGAAATCGCGATGGCCCTCGACGACGAACGCCGCCGCAGCGGCCCCCGCGGCCCCCTACACGGCATCCCGATTCTGCTCAAAGACAACATCGACACAGGTGATCGGATGCAGACGACCGCCGGTTCTCTGGCTCTCGTCGGTTCCCGGCCCGCCCAGGACGCTACTGTGGCCGAGCGACTGCGCGCGGCCGGTGCAGTGATTCTGGGCAAGGCCAACCTGAGCGAATGGGCCAACTTCCGCTCCACCCACTCCATCAGCGGCTGGAGCGGTCGGGGCGGCCAGTGCCAGAACCCCTATCGCATCGGCCACAACCCCTGTGGCTCCAGTTCTGGCTCAGCCGTGGCTGTCTCCACCAATCTGGTCGCGGCCAGCCTGGGCACAGAGACCGACGGCTCGATTGTCTGCCCGTCGGCCACCTGCGGTGTTGTGGGCATCAAACCGACAGTCGGTCTGGTCAGCCGGGCCGGGGTGATCCCGATTGCCCACAGCCAGGACACAGTAGGGCCGATGACCCGCACGGTGGCCGACGGAGCCGCGCTTCTGGGCGCGTTGACCGGGCTGGATCAGCGGGACAAGGCAACAACTGCCAGCGCCGAACACTTTACAACGGACTACACCCAATTCCTCGATCCCGAAGGTTTGGTTGGGGCGCGTATCGGTGTGGCGCGGGAACGCTATTTCGGGTATCATACAGAGACTGACGCGGTGATCGAACAGGCCATTGCCGCTATGCAGCAGGCGGGCGCGGTCATTGTGGACCCGGCCAACATCCCCACCGCCACGGACGATCGGATGCGGGAGAGTGAGCTGACCGTTCTTCTCTACGAATTGAAGGCGGATATGGCGAGCTATCTGGCCACCCGTCTGCTGGACCGGGCCGATCTGCCCCAGTCTCGAACTTTGGCCGATCTGATGGCCTTCAACCGGGCCTATCCCGACCTGGAATTGGAACTGTTCGGTCAGGAGCTTTTCGAGATGGCCTGGCAGAAAGGCGATCTGAACGATCCGGCCTATTTGGATGCCCTAGCCCTGGGCAAACGGCTGGCCGGACCCGAAGGCATTGACGCTGTGATGGACGCCTATCGCCTGGATGCGCTGATTGCGCCCACAGGTGCGCCAGCCTGGGCCAACGATCCCAAACTGGGCGACCGCTATGTGGGCGGCAGTTCCCGACCGGCCGCGGTGGCTGGCTATCCACTGGTCACTGTACCCGCTGGCTTTGTGAACGGCCTGCCCGTCGGCATTACTTTTATGGGCCGGGCCTGGAGCGAGCCGACACTGATCCGTCTGGCCTATGCGTTTGAACAACATACCCTTGCTCGGCGCCCCCCCAAACTGTAGCAAAGCGACTTTTTCTGCTGCTCTCAGGAGACAATCTGATGAATCCAGTTCTATTTTTTCTGCTCGCCCAGCCATCCGTCCCACTGATCGGCCTGCTCCCACAGGAGCGCTCCGGCCTTTCCTGGGGCTGGATACTCTTGTTTCTGCTGATTCTGGCGCTGGTCATTCTCTGGTGGCTGCTGGGGCCAGGGGCCAAACGGCGGCGGCGCAGAATGGCCGATCTGCCTAAGCCAGGCCAGACAACTTCAGCCCAGGCCCCGAAGCCTGCCGTCCCCGCAGGCCTGCCCATTTCCCCGGCAGTAGCACCCCCAGTGGCGGCCCCACCAGTGGCGACCCCGCCAGCGGCGACCGCACCCACAGCGGATTCCCCAACACCGGCAGTGGCGGATGAAGAGTCCGCGGCGGAAGAGTCCCCGGCGGAAGAGTCCCCGATTGAAGAGTCCCCGATTGAAGAGTCTGCGCCCGCAGAAGCGCTCCCCGAAACCGCCGACGCCGATGTGCCTGTGGCTGGTGGGGTAGCGGAAGCAGAGGCAGTCGTTCTCCCGGTGGAGCCGGACAACCTGCGCAAAATCGAAGGGATTGGACCCAAAGTGGCCGGAGTTTTGAGCGCCAACGGCATTGCCACTTTTGCCCAATTGGCCGATGCTCCTGTCGAGCGCCTGATGGAAATTTTGGAAGCCGAGGGGCTGAAGTTTATGAAACCCGACACCTGGCCAGAGCAGGCCGCACTGGCAGCCAAAGGCGATTGGGACGGATTGCAGGTCTTGCAGGACCAGCTCAAAGGTGGGCGGCGGGTTGAGGATTAGATCGATTTAGACCTGCCAGGTTTTCTGAAACCCGGCAGGTCATTGAGTTTGTGGAGCAGATCGAAGAATGACCCTTCCCAACGTCTACATTTGCGGCGCACTGCGCACACCGATTGGCCGTCACGGCGGTGCGCTGTCATCCATCCGCCCGGACGATTTGGCCGCGCTGGTGATCCGCGCGCTGGTGGAACGGACCGGCGTGGCCCCGGCCTCCATTGAAGATGTGCTGCTGGGCTGCGCCAACCAGGCCGGAGAGGATAACCGCAATGTGGCGCGTATGGCCCTGCTCCTGGCCGGGCTGCCCCAGGAAGTGGCAGGCGCAACCCTCAATCGGCTCTGCGGCTCGTCGATGGAAGCTGTACACAGCGGCGCGCGCCAGATAATGACAGGCGACGCCGGGGTTGTGCTGGCTGGCGGCGTGGAGAGTATGAGCCGCGCCCCTTTTGTCATGCCCAAACCGGAGCGAGCCTACCCCACCGGCGATGTGACTGTCTATGACACAACGCTGGGCTGGCGTTTCCCCAACCCGAAGCTGGCCGAGCTTTTCCCCCTGGAAGGGATGGGAGAGACCGCAGAAAACATCGCAGAAAACACTTACGAACAGATGCCCATCAGCCGGGAGGAGCAGGACGCCTTCGCCTACGAGAGCCATCTGCGTGCGGTCAACGCGATGCGGGCCGGGCGCTTTGACGACGAGATTGTGCCGGTCAGCGTGCCCCAGCGCAAAGGCGAGCCGGTGTGGGTGGTCAACGACGAGCATCCCCGGCCGGACACAACGCCGGAAAAACTGGCCCAACTGCGCCCGGTCTTCCGCAAGGGTGGGACTGTCACCGCGGGCAACGCCAGCGGCATCAACGACGGCGCGGCTGCGATTCTGCTGGCCGGGGAAGAGGCGGTGCAGGCCCAGGGATTGCAGCCGATGGCGCGGATCGTCTCGATGGCCGTGGCCGGTGTGGATCCGCGGGTGATGGGATTGGGGCCGGTCCCAGCCAGCCGCAAAGCCCTGGACCGGGCTGGGCTGACTGTGGATGACATCGGACTGGTGGAACTGAACGAAGCCTTTGCCGTGCAGGCGTTGACCTGTATCGGGGAATTGGGACTGGATCGGACGCGGGTGAATGTCAACGGCGGCGCAATTGCCCTGGGCCATCCGTTGGGCTGCTCTGGCGCACGAATTTTGACAACACTGGTCCACGAAATGGCGAAACGGCCCGATGTGCGATATGGTTTAGCAACGATGTGTATCGGCGTCGGCCAGGGCATTGCTACGATTGTGGAAAGAATATAACGCGTCAATAGCTTTGTATACACGGATCAAAAGGAACACGGATTTCTTCTGCGAAATCTGCGGCCTCTGTGAAATCTGCGTTTCGATTTTTGTTGTTACTGATTACCGTTCACCGGTCACTTCGTACTATCCAATACCCAATATCTACTCTCCAACACCCAAACAAAGGAATCGAACTGTGCCTACAACCCTAAAAGTCGGTGTCATCGGCGTCGGCGGTATTGCCAAAACCCACATGCCCGGCTGGGCTGCCTCGGACATTGCCGAAGTGGTGGCGGGCAGCGACGTCTTTGAGCCAGCCCTGGCCGCCTGGGGTGCCACCCACAGCGTCGCCAAACTCTCTACCGATGCCGCGGAGATCATCAATGACCCGGACATCGACATCATCGACATCTGCACCCCCAATATGTACCACGCGCCTCTTGCCATTGCCGCGCTGGAAGCAGGCAAGCACGTCATCTGCGAGAAGCCCCTGGCCCCGAAACCGGCTGATATTCGCAAAATGATTGCGGCTCGCGACGCATCGGGCAAGACGCTGATGACGGCCCAGCACTTCCGCTTCAAAGGCAGTTCCAAAGCGTTGAAGGCGGAGATCGACAGCGGAAGCCTGGGCGACATCTACCACGCGCGCAGTCTGATGTTGCGCCGGGGTTGGATTCCGGCCCGGCCCGGTTTTATCTACAAGAAGAACAGCGGTGGCGGTCCCACCATCGACATCGGCGTCCACATTCTGGATTTGACCCTGTGGCTGATGGGCAACCCCAAGCCCATTTCCGTCTCTGGCGTAGCCAAAGCGCCACTGGCCCATCACGCTGGCGCGTTCAGCCAGTGGGGGCTGGTGGATGTGCCCACGGACACGGATGTGGAGGATTTCGCGGCGGCCTTTGTGCGCTTTGAAAATGGCGCGACGCTCATTCTGGAGGTGAGCTGGCTGCTCCATCACGACACACCCGGCGAGGATATGCAGATGTGGCTCTACGGCACAGAGGGCGGCAGCCATTGGCCCGAGTGCAAAATTATGAGCACCAACTACGCCACCAAACAGTTCTACAACAAGACCCTGCAATTGACCGCGGACACAATGGAACCCCACGCGCTGGAATGTGTGGAGTTTGCCAAAGCGGTGGCCGCGGGCGCTCCGTCGCCTGTGCCCGCAGAGCAGTCCATGCAGGTGATGGCGATTCTGGACGGCATCTACCGCAGCCAGGAACGGGGCGGCGAAGTGGCGCTGGACCTCTAGTTTTGACAGTTTGAAAGCTGCCACGTACAATCACGTGGCAGTTGTGGGTCGGTGGCGGAATGGCAGACGCAACGGACTTAAGGAATTGAGCACTGGAGACGGAAACGCTCCATGTGAATTCGGTCAAATTCGGGGAACTCTTCGATACTTTCATGAGAATCCCGAGCCAAGCTTCTTGCTGATTGCAACGAAAATCAGAACGCAGATTACGCAGAAACCGCAGATTTTCGCAGATTTTATCCGTGCAAATCCGTGTCAATCCGTGTCCTTATTTTCAGGTTCGCAAGAAGAAGGTGTAGAGACTTGACGGCCGAGACCTACGGTGAACAACTAGGGTCAAGAGAAAGTCCAGACCACAAACTCCCGATCTGTTTTCGGTGAGGTGGCGAAAGCCATAGTGGTATGAAAATCCGTCGGGGAAACCCGTGTGGGTTCGACTCCCACCCGACCTACTGCAACAAAAAATCCGCCGGAGTGTCACTGACATTCCGGCGGATTTTTTGTTATGCACCTACCGTTCCAGCATCGGCAGCCATATCCGGTTATCCGCGCCGAAGAGAAAACCGCCCGATACGCTGTAGCTGGCACTGCTGGCGCTGTCTGTGACCGATTGGCCAATGGCCGAGCGAACCGAGAAACTGGTAGACCCGGCGGACCCGCCGCTGGTGATCACAAAATGGGGGGCGGAGAAATTGGCCGCTGACCGCGCCGCCACTATCCCCGCCGGAAGTAGCAGCAGTGCAAGCGCAAGAAATAGAAGTTTCTGCTTCATTATCTGCTCCTAATCTATGTTGATATAGAGCGGAACAGTGCCCTGGGCCGCGTCCACAGGGCCAGCTACTCGGCCCACGACAATTCCGTCCGCGGCTCCCTCTGTGCCGCGGCTGGAACGCACCATCTCGCCGCCGGTCGAAAGGGCCAGTTTGTCGCCAATTTGCCAATCGGTGACCAGCCGAGCACTGGATAGATTGACAGCCGGGGCCAATCCGGCAGTGATGATGACGAGAAAGTCTTCTGGCCCAATCGCCCCAGAAACCGGTGAAAAGTCGAGAATTTCGCTGCCATCTTCCAGTGTGACAGTTGCGGCCTTCACGGCGGAAGTGGCGACGCCGATGACTGCGTTGCGGTTGTTGGCGTCGAGTTTGGCCACGGCCAACATCGGCTGACCCCCTTCTGGCGATGGTGTGACTCCCACCATCGCCACCAGATCACCCGGCTGGATGGAAGCACTCCCCAAATTGGCTACAAGCGCCTGGCTGCGCGCCGAACGATCGGTCACTCCATTTGTGCTGATCCCGGAGTTGCCGCCAAAATAACCGTCATACCAACTGCTCGCTCCCTGCACATACATCCCCCGATAGTTATTGCTGTAGATACGCGCGCCGTAGCCCTGTTCACCAATTGAGTCAGTGCCCCGGGCATACAGCCCTTTGCCCCCTTCAAAATAGCCGCCTTCGTTGTAAAAGCTGTAGCTGTTGGAGGTATCGCCCCGGCCATAGACGCCCACCCCCTGATTGCTTTGGCCGTAGACACCGGGAGCCAGAATGTTTGGGTGGCCGCGATCCCCGCCGCTGTAGCCATAGACGCCGATGCCGTTTGTACTGTAGAAGTAGCCCGCATAGCCCCGATTGGCATTGCTGCCGCCGTCAAAGCCGTAGATGGCATAGCCGTCTTCGGTCTGCCCATAGACGGCCCGGCCATTTTTCGCCAGCCCAAAGATCGCATTGCCTGTGGTGGATTGGCCCGAAATTGCGCCCCGGTTGAAGCTGAATGTGTCGTTGTTCATCTGGACATCGAGCAGATAGTTGTTGGGAAGGGCATTGGCCGTGCCTTTGATAATCGCGCCCGGACGCAGGGTGTGGGCCATCGGAGCCGGTACGATCTCCTGGCGGGGCGTCAGCACTTCGCCATTGACGGTCTGCTCTACCCACAGTTCCTCGCCATTGAAGATGTCGGTGGTAATCTCCAGACGCACGGCAAAGAGTCCCTTCTCTGCGTCCACGCTCAGGTTACCCCCATCCCAGAGCAGAGCGCCGGCCGATTTGTCGTTGAAAATCTGGAAACGCATTGTGAATGTCCCGCTCAGTGGCCCGCCGTTGGCGTCGGTGAGAAAGCCTTGATAGGTGATGGCATCGCCGATTGTGGCCGCGGACGAACCGGTGGTGCTGGGCGAATCGGCCCCGGCAATGGCAGGCCAATAGGCTCCCAGCCCGCCCAGCACCAGCAGCGCGATGGCCACAATCACTATCTGCGGCAGTAGACTTTTGCTTTTCATCTTTCCTCCTTTTGGCGAGAAGCCAAAGAAATGGGCTTATTGTGCCCGCAATTCTCGTTGTAACTGCTCTGTCAGCCCAGGCTCGTAGGACGGGTCAAGCAGCAGACTGCGCTGCAAGGCCTGGCGCGCGCCTTCAAAATCGTTCTGCTGGAAATAGGCAAGGGCAAGGCCCAGATGATAATCCGCACTATCGGGCTGCCACTTCACCGCCTGCACAAACGCGGCCTGGGCCGCGGCCAGATTGCCCGCTTCCATTTCCGCCCAACCCAATATGCCAAAGGCTATGCCATCTGTGGCGTCCAGATCGACCGCACGCCGGGCCAGGCCCAATGCCCCCGCCGGGTCCCCACTGCGCAGGGCCAGGTCCGCGTATTGGCGAAAGGTCAACCCAATCGTCGGGGCCAGGGCGATGGCCTGCTCGTAGGCGGCGTAGGCCAGGGGCAGCCGTTGCGGTGCTGTCTCCGCCTCCCCGCCATAGAGGGCGGCGAGTTGGGTGTAGAGCACCGGGTCCTGGGGGCGCAGAGCGATGGCCCCTTTCAGCGCTGCTTCTGCCTCTGCCAACTGGCCAATCTGGGCCGCGGTCACAGCCAGGGCTATCCGATACTCGGCCCGACGGGGCTGGCTGGCGACCGCGGCCCTGTATTCGGCCAGGGCTGTGGTGGCGTCGCCCCGGCTTATGGCCTGGGTTCCCTGCCAACTGTGGGCGTCGGCCAGCAGGGGGCGCAGATTGCTCTGCCAGACGGCCCAGATCAGCAGGACGAAGCCTGCCCCTATCACCGCTGGCCGACCCCACCGGGGCAGGGAAAAAGCAGCCGGGCGAGCATCACTTTCGGCTGTGGCCGCAGCCACAATCGCCAGCAGCAACCAAAAGAGCAAACCGGTGGCCGCCACTTCAAACAGAAAGAGATTGCCCACCAGCTGGGCACAGATGGCCGCCATACAGCCCGCCAGCCAGGGATTGGGAGGGCGTTCTTCAGCAGCCACCAGATGTCGCCAGCCCTGGCGCAGAACCAGAAAGACCAGTCCGCTCAGCAGGAGCGTCGCCACAAACCCGTAGCTCAACGACCAGTCGAGCAGCCAATTGTGTGCCCGATCGACGACGACACCCCGGCCCTGATAGTAGACCAGTTGGGGGGGATATACCGCGGGAAAGTGCAGGTCCAGCGTGTCCCCGCCGTAGCCGAGCCAGAGCCGGGGCCAGAGCAGGCGCAGGGATGCCTGCCAGATCGTCCAGCGGGCCGCAATCGAGCCGCCGCTGGCAATGCCCCACTGCAAAATGACGACCAGCGCGCCTGCCCCCGCTATCAGCCCGCCCAGCCCACTCAGCCAGCGCACAGGCCGGGACCAGCCGGGCGCGGCTTGCAGCCAGAGCAGCACGGCCAGGCCGACCGCCCCGGCAATCCACGCGGCCCGGGCCTGAGATAGTCCAATGACGGCGAGTTGCAGAAGCAGAAACGCGACATATCCCCCGCGCTGCCACCGGGTCTGGGCCGACTGGACAGCCACCAGTGTCAACGGCAGGAGCAGGGCGAGATAGGCCCCGGTGAAATTGGCGCGGCCCAGCGTCGTTGTCAGGAGGCTGCGTGCGTCGGACAGAACCGGGAGCGGCTGCCAGCCCACTGCCTGGGCCAGCGCCAGCAGGCAGATGGGTACGCCGGTCAGAATCGCCACATCCAGCAGTTTGCGGCTGGTGGGGCCGCTGATGCGTGTGGCAACAGTGGCAAAAAGGAAAAGATAGCTGAGTTGGGTCAGCGCGCCGTTGGCCCGATCCAGCGAGCCGAAGAGGGCGGTATAGGGATCGGTGCTCAGCAAAGTGGAGAGCAGAAGCACAAGACCCAGCCCGACCAGCGCCCGACGGAGGGCCGGGGAGAGAAGTTTGGGGCGCCAGCCAGCCAGCCAATCGGCCAGCCAGACCAGCGCGGCCAGCCAGATGAGAGAGCGCAGCAGCCACACTTTGGACGCCTCGAACTGTTGCTCCACCCAGAAATTTACAAAGAGGGGCGTCACCAGAACCATCAACAGCCAGAGCGCTTCCGGCCTTCTGGAAGCGCCCGATTCCAAAAGACTGGATGCGTCCGTATCCAGCGCGAGGGATAGTGCTGATCCTGGCGTTTTCCGAGACGGTTCCATTGGGTGACTCCGGAAAGCGTTTGTACCTGACACTCCAGCCGCTGGGCTGTTATTGGAGAAATGAATGAAAGGCAGAAAGTATCTGGCTTTGGGACACCCCCAGTATAGATTCCCATACCGGGATAGTCAAAGAGGAAAGATGGGCCAGTCGATTGTGTTTGCCTGTGCTGTTGGCTGGGGGGAGAATCGCAGAAAAAAAAGCGGGAGAGCCGATCTTGCGAGGAGTAGATCGGCTCTCCCTTTTCACAGAGGAGAACAGGAGAGAAAGAAGAGGTTTAGAGAAGCACACCGTTGAGGAAGTCGATGCGTCCTCCAAAGGGCAAATTTTCATAGAGCGCCACGCCCGGCATTTCCACGCTGCTTGTCACCTGCACGTTGTGACGGCGCAACAGGGACTGCATATCCAGCAGAGAAACACCCTTGACAACCATCAGAATGCGGCGTACCCCGTGGGCGTGGCCGAAGGCCCCATAGCTGACCAACTCGCCGCCCAGAATCGAGATGCTTTCGATCAACTCGAAGGGCAATCCCTCATCTTCGGGCAGTTCCAGGGTGAGACGGACACTACCTTCTTGCCCGTCCAGCATCTCCACAAAGACGCGGAAGATGTCGGTCTCTGTGATCATTCCTATCACCCGGTCGTGGGCATCCACCACAGGCAGGCCGCCGATTTTGTTGGCGATCATCAGACTGGCCGCGTGCTCCACCGGTGTGTCCGGTGTGGTGATGATGATGGCTCGTGTCATCACCTGCTGCACAGTCAGCCTGGAGAGCAGGTAGTTGTGCTCCCAGACCGAAAGGGAGCTGGCCGGGGATGGGGCCGCGTGCAGCAGGTCCCGCTCGGACACAATTCCGGCCAGCCGCCCATTCTTGTCAACGACAGGCAAGCGACGGAAACGATGGGTCTGCATAGTATGCAGCGCCGTTTGAAAGGGTGTGTCCGCGGTGATGGTCACTACGGGGACACTCATACAATCTCGGACGAACATCATCCGTCTCCTTTGTCCGGGGCCGCGGACGGGCCACGCTTATAAAGCGGGAACCGCCTCTTGTTGGTCGGGTTCGCGTTGGGGATCGCCTTCTTGCGCTCGTATCAAGAGGACTGGACACTCGGCCAGGCGGACCACCTTTTCGGCCACGCTTCCAAAAACCCAGCGACTCAATCCAGAGCGCCCGTGAGTACTCATCACAATCAGATCGATGTCATTATCCGACACTACGTCTGATATCGCACTGGCCGCGTGACCAGTAGTTACGACAATTTGCGCAGATATGCCGACACGGGTCAGTTGTTCGGCGCTTTGCCGCAGATATTCCCGGGCCGCTGTCTCCTGCTCTTCGGTAGAGATCATCGAGGGCAGGGCGTGCATACCCGCATACTCTTCGCCCCAATATTCGGGGAATTCAACCGACTGGAGAAGCCAGATTTCGCTATTGTTGGCCTTCGCCATATCAGCCGCTTCCGCCAGCGCTCTCTCGGCCAGCCGGGACCCGTCCAGCGGGACGAGAATACGGCGGATAGGTGTCGCGGGCGTGGGTTCTTCTTGGGGGCGTACCAAAAAGACGGGTTGACTTGCAGAGCGCACGACCCGGTCGGCCACACTGCCCAGAACCCACTTTTCGATCCCCGCCCGTCCGTGGGTGGTCATTGCAATCAGATCCACATTCTGGGTATCGGCCACATCGCAGATATTCGAGGCCACGTCTCCTTCGCTGAGCACGGAGGTCACTTCGTAGCCGTCGGACTGCAATTCGTTGGTCTTGCGGTGCAGATAGTTCTCTGCTTGTTCGTGCCAATGGGTGACATCAATTGTGTGGACGGCATCCGGCACCATAACGGTGTAGTATTGGCTGGGCTGGGAAATGTGAACCAGCAGAAGCTCAGTTTCGTTTGGCTTGGCCATATGTCGAAGAAAAGTCAAAACACGTTCGGCAAATGGCGAACCATCCAGAGGAACGAGAACCTTGCGTTTCATAGAGTGCCTCCTTCGTGAACGGAGCGATAATCGGGTAGAGCAGAAACTCGGTAGAGCAATGGTGGCTATAGAATACAACGAAAAACCTACATACAAACATCCTAAGAGACGGGTATTGGCACTGGTCAGATGGCGGGTTTTCTCTGGCCGCCCCAGAAAAAGCACAGAAGACGATTGTGGAATTGGCGTGCCCTTACGCGTGCTTGTACAATAGTGCAAACCGTCTTGGACATTGGCAAAGGAGTTTGGATTGTACATCGAGCAGAGTACGACTGTTTTGGCTCTTCTGGAATCAGCGCCTATTGCGGTGGTGGTAGTCAATACTCGGGGAACGATCACACTCGTCAATGGCAAGACAGAGGACCTTTTTGGATACAAACGGGATGAATTGATCGGGCAGCCGATGGAAGTACTTTTGCCCAGTCGATTTGCGAACCGCCACCACCACCACCGGGATAGCTACTTTGACAAGCCCAAAGCCAGGTCAATGGGGATCGGGATGGACCTGGCCGCGCTGCGCAAGGACGGCACAGAATTTCCTGTGGAAGTGGGGCTGAGCTATGTGGAGGTGGATGGCGAACGGCTGGCCATGAGTTTCATCACCGACATCAGCGTCCGGGTCGAGGCTGTCGAGTCTCTGCGCAGCCACGCCCAGGAACTGGAAAGCCGGGTGATAGTACGCACCCAGGAGATTGAGCGGCGCAGACGAGTGGCCGAAGGGCTGCGGGATGTGCTGGCTGTGCTGAATACGGCGCGGCCCCTGGAAGAGATTCTGGACCTGATTGTGGAGCAGGCCAGCCAACTGCTGGAGACCGACGCCATCGCCATCTATCGCCAGGGCGAAGGCGAAGATGCCCAACGGGTGCAGGCCGCCCGCTTTTTGGATGACCCCGACAGCGGTGACCCTGCCCCGGCCAGTTCCCTTTCGCCAGCCATTCTGCATGTCCAGGAGGCCGCCAGGCCCTTGCGGGTAGGCGGCGACGCGGGTATGACCCAATCGGGCCGCTATCGCTCGGTGTTGGCCGTGCCCCTGAATGTCCAGGGCGAAATCTATGGGAGTATCTGCCTCTACTATCGGGTTGCCCGCTCCTTCACCCAGGAGGAGAAAGAGATGGCGGTGGTCTTTGCGGACCAGGCCGCGCTGGCGATTGAGAATGCCCGGCTGCGCGAGGAGGTGGGGCGCAGTGCGGTGGCTGCCGAACGCACCCGGCTGGCCCGGGAACTCCACGACGCGGTGACCCAGACCCTCTTTTCTACCAGTCTGATTGCCGATGTGCTGCCCAAAATTTGGCAACGGGACCCGGAAGAGGGGCTGAATCGAGTGGCAGAAATGCGGGAATTGACCCGGGGTGCCCTGGCCGAGATGCGCACACTGCTGCTGGAACTGCGCCCGACCGCGCTGCTGGAAGCCAAACTGGGCGATCTGCTGCACCAACTGGCCGATGCGGTGACCGGGCGGGCGCGGATACCCGTCTCGGTGGCTGTGGAGGGAACGGGAACCCTGCCGGCAGATGTGCAGATTGCCATCTATCGCATTGCCCAGGAGTCTATGAACAATATCGCCAAGCACTCTGGCGCCAGCCAGGCCAGTGTGAAACTCCACCAGACGGCGGAGAGTCTCTCGTTGGAAATTGAGGACAACGGACGAGGCTTTGATCCGAAGAATATTCCATCAAACCATTTGGGGCTGAATATCATGCGAGAACGGGCAGAGTCGGTTGGGGCGAAGCTCGTTATCAGTACGGTAAAGGGAAGTCATACCCGAATCAGTGCCAACTGGCATTACCCAAGCTCCCCGGGTGCAAAAATGCAGTAACCGTACGTGCCGGATGAAACGTACGGTTACTGCATTTTTGCAAACCCCATGCAATTCAACTATCAGACGGAGTTCGTCTAGGCCAGTGCCATTTCGGGCTGTCCCACTTCCCGAGCTTCAATCACGTGATCGCCCAAGTTGTCCAACAGATCGACCAGTTGTGCTTTGGTCACGCCCTGGACCTTTACCAGCAGGCGGCGGTGATTGGGTGTTGGGCTGTCATAGGCACCCACACCCACAATATTGCCGCCCAACTGAGCAATGCTTGTACCCAATTCGCCCAGGACACCCATCCGCTCGGGCACATCCAATGTCAGGCGCACACCATTTTGGCGCATAGCCAGCATTTCCACCATCGCCTTGAAAATATCCGTCTCGGTGATGACACCCAGGACGTAATTGTTTTCGTCCACCACTGGCATACCGCCGATTTTGCGGGTTGCCAGCACTTCAGCCGCGTCTTCAATCGGCGTGTCCAGGGTGGTGGTAATCACGTGTTTGGTCATAATCTCCCGCACCTGAAGCTGGGAGAGGAGATAGTTCAACTCCCACACAGAGAGGGAACTGGCAGGGGAGGGTGTCGCGTAGAGCAGGTCCCGCTCGGAGACAATGCCCACCAATTCGCCGCTGCGGTTGACTACGGGTAACCGCCGGTAGCCTTTTTCGCGCATGAGTTTCAGCGCATCTTGAAAGGGAATCTCCGGGGTGATGGTTACTGCCGGGCTGTTCATTCGATCTTTGACTAGCATATCGCTTCACTCCTTTGTGTAGCACAAGCTATTCGTTGTGTTGTTGCGAGAAAGTGTGTTGTTGAGAAAGAGGGAGAAGGCCCGCGGCGCAGGAGCCAAGAGCCTTATGTCGGAAATGTGTTCTATGCGGGATGGGGCGTCACCTGACCATTCAGCGCCGATGCCAATCAGTAGGCTTTCGGTCGTGCAAATAGGGAGATATCGCAACCGGTGATCTCCTTTTGAAAACAGCCCCTTTGAGTCGTTTGAATAGGGCCGAAGCCAGTCTCGCCATGAAATCGGAATCTTTCCGACGACTTCAGTATAGTTCTCCAACGCGATAAAGAGACGATTCCGTCGGATAGTTTGCCACTTCTACAATTGTAGGGGCTGCCTACTGGTCAGGTGGCGGGGGGATCAGAACATCTACAGGTCAGCGATGGTTTGGTCTGGGTTGAAAAGCTAGGTAGAATAGGCGTATGCAATTTGCAGAGTGGACATATACATTCGCCCAAAGGGCGTAGGCAGAGAGAGGGGTTTCGCATGAGCGATAAGGCTCCCATTCGGGTGATGTTGGTCGATGATCACGCGGTCGTGCGCAGTGGGTTGAAGGCATTTCTATTGGCCTACGACGATCTCAAATTGGTGGGAGAAGCGGGCAGTGGCTTCGAGGCATTGGCCCAACTGGACAAGGCCAACCCTGACGTAATTTTGATGGATTTGATGATGCCGGAGATGGACGGCGCAGCCACCACCAAAGCGATCCGGGAGCGGCGGCCCGATGTGCAGGTTGTGGTATTGACCAGCTTCCCCGAAGAGGATTTGGTTACCCAGGCCCTGCAGGCCGGGGCGATCAGCTACCTCTTGAAGAATGTATCGGCCACCGAACTCTCCGATGCCATCCGCAAGGCCAGCGCAGGCCGGTCCACCCTGGCCCCCGAGGCCGCCCAGGCTCTGATCCACACCGCCACGCACCCCCCCAAACTAGGCTCTGATCTTACAAACCGGGAGCAGGAAGTATTGGAACTGATGAGTACCGGGCTGAACAATGTGGAGATTGCCGATGAATTGGTGGTCAGTCGCTCCACTGTGAAGTTCCACGTGAGCAATATTCTTTCCAAATTACAATCGACCAGCCGCACAGAGGCTGTGGCCTTTGCCATCGAACACCGCCTGGTCAAACGCGATCATTCATAAAATCGTCAAAAAAACAACCCAACAGCGAGCAGTCCTGCGATCAAAAATTCCTGGTTTACAAATTGCCAAGTTGTGATATAATCGATGATATTACTACGCGAACAAACGTCGCAGATAGCTTTCGTTCAGTTTTGCAACGATCACCAATCCCATTGATTACCAACAGCAAGGTGTTTTATGAATCCCAATCCACCTATGGACCCTCAAACGCCAACTTTATTGCAACCGAAACACCAGCCCCAGCCCCCTGTCGGCGACACACGCTCCACGGCAAAACGAACACATAGCCATCCGCTGCTGCGTTTTGCTCTGACGCTGGCACTGCTATTGACATTCCTTGCTTCCGGGCCGATTGCACAGGCAGAGGAAGATGTCCATGTGGTGCATTTGGGGGATTCTCTGGCATCTATTGCCAAAGCATACAGCGTTTCCCTGTCCGAATTAGCCCAAAACAACGGAATTGCCAACCCGAACATTATCTTTGTCGGTCAGCGACTGGTGATCCCTGGCAGCGCGGCTGCCAGCGAACGGGCCGCGGCCGACCCCAACATTCTGCCCGCGGAAAGTGGCTATTACACTGTGCAGCGGGGCGATGCCCTGACCCAGATCGCCAAAAATCACGGCATGGGTCTCAAGGATATTCTGCGCCTCAATGGGCTGACCAATGCCAATCTGATTTGGGTGGGGCAAAAGCTGCGGGTCAGCGCGCGGGTAGAGGCCATTAAGCCAGAAAAGCAGGAAAAGCCAGAGATTGCCAATACGATTTACATTGTGCAGGCCGAGGATACGCTGGAAGATATCGCGCTTGAACACAATATCAGCGTGCAGGATTTGATGCTTGCCAATGGGCTGCCCAACACCAGCTTTGTCTGGTCGGGCCAGAAATTGCGTCTGACCACCCCGCCCACCACAGAGGATATGATGCGGGTTGCACCTGCCAACGGTGCACGCTGGATCGAAATCAACCTTTCCAGCCAGACCCTGACCGCCTGGCAGGGTGATGTGGCGGTTCTGCACACATCTGTCAGCACAGGAACCTATCGCACACCTACCGTCACAGGCCGATACGCCATCAACACAAAATACTCCAGCCAACGGATGACCGGGCCGGGCTATGACCTGCCCGGTGTGCCCTGGGTGATGTATTTTTATAGCGGCTATGCCATCCACGGGGCCTATTGGCACACCAATTGGGGCACACCCATGAGCCACGGTTGTGTCAATATGCGCCCGGACGAAGCCCAGATGCTCTATAATTGGGCCGATTATGGGACCGAAGTCTACGTCCACTACTAAGCCGCTACCGCTTAACCACTCTATCAAGGGCCTGTCCACGCGGCAGGCCCTTTTTTTTACTTTCCAGAAGGAAAGACCCCCAACCAGAAAACGAAAGGGTATGCAAAATGCGTTTGCAAGAGAAGGTTGCGCTGATCACCGGCGCAGGCAGCGGAATTGGCCGGGAGTCAGCCCGGCTCTTTGCCCAGGAAGGCGCGGCGGTGGTCGTGGTGGATGTGAATGTGGCTGGCGGCGAGGAGACTGTGGCCCAGGTTCAGGCAGCCGGTGGGCGGGCACTCTTTGTCAAGGCGGATGTGTCGAAAGATGCCGACTGCCGGGAGATGGTGGCCGCAGCCGAAGCGGAATTTGGCGGGCTGCATGTGCTCTTCAATAATGCGGGTATTATGCACGCCACCGATGACGACGCGGTTAACACCGAAGAGTCCATCTGGGACCTGACGATGAACATCAATTTGAAAGGGGTCTTTCTCGGCTGCAAATACGGCATTCCCGCCCTGCGGCGCAGTGGGGGTGGCTCTATCATCAATGTGGCTTCGTTTGTGGCCCTGCTCGGCGCAGCCACGCCCCAGCTTGCCTACACGGCCAGCAAAGGCGGTGTGCTCTCGATGACACGGGAGCTTGCCATCATCCACGCCCGGGAAAATATCCGGGCCAACGCCATCTGCCCCGGCCCTTTGCGCACAGAACTGCTGATGAAGGTGCTGAACACAGACGAGAAAAAGCAGCGTCGCCTGGTCCATATTCCTATGGGACGCTTTGGCGAAGCAGCGGAAATCGCCCAGGCCGCCCTCTTCCTGGCATCGGACGAGTCGTCCTTTGTCACGGGCAGCACCTTCACTGTGGATGGGGGCATCACGGCTGCCTACGTCACGCCGGAGTAGGCCGGGGCGTGTCCGAACGCTGACGATTGCCAATGGCGACCGACGCGCTGTTGGCAATCGTGCGGATTACAATCAGATCGTTTTCGTCAAAGGAGCGTGCATTCGTGGGTGTGACCAATACAAGCACCCCTCCAGACTGTTCTTCGGTTTCGAGAATGGGGACAAGAACGCCGTGACCGCTCTCCTGATAGTAGAGATCGTCGGGCTGGAGAAGCGATGCTCTGGGATCGATAAAGAGAGGCTGTTCAGCTTCCATCACCCAATTGAGTAGCTGGCGCAAATGGGGCGAGTGGACAAATTCTTCCTCCTCCTGGCTGATGTGCGGGCCAGCGAAGAGGCTGAGCGCGGTTGTGTCCTCCACCTTTGCTTCGGCATTGTGCAGGAAGAGATGGACAGCCACCGTCCCAAACAGGTCCTTGCATTCTTCATAAAGAATCCTGTGAACGCTCTCGATATTCTTTGCACTGCTCATTGTTCGGGTCAACAATTGCAGACTGACCAACTGGCGTGCCCAACGCATCGATTGATCCTGGGTGCGGGATTCGTGGAGTGAGCGGGAAATGTAACAGGCCATCGCATAGAGAAGAAGCCTACGCTCCTCAGAGCGAAATGCGCCGGGCTGTCTGGCATACAAAATCGCTGCCCCGATTGTATTGCCCTGTCCGCGCAAAGGGATAATCAGCAGACTGCCCTGACCTGGCAGCCAGGGGAATTCTTCGGCCTGGGGCCTGTTCTCGGCCTGGATGTCGTCAATGGCCACACAATCCAGTTGGCCATCTTCTGGTTGGTGGACGAGTGCATAGGCCAAGACACCCCAGAGTGGAAGGGGACACAATTGGCCCACGACCGCAAGCGGATTGTCAACGCCCCGAACACCGATATAATGGAAGGGGCCGAGTTCGCTTTCCCCCAGCAGAATTGCCGCAATATCGACTTCAGGCAACTGCCAAAGCGTTTCCAATGCAATATTCGTGCTCTCGCTCGAACTGACATCGCCGTTGAACTGTTGGGCAAAATCGCACAAGAATCTAATCTGCGTGCGGTGGCTATTTTCGTCGGCTTCAAGCTGGCTGAATTCGACGGCAAGCGTCTGCATCTTTTTTGCCAACGCCAGATGCTCGCGTCGAAGTTGAATATACATACCCCCTGCGATCAGGGCAATAACAAACCAAACTACTGACCATAATTCCATGATTTGCCTAAAAAGTTAACTCTAAGGATAGATACTTATGAGCCGTTCACGTACTGCGCCCTGTATTCTGCTTGTCGATGACGAGCCAGCCACGCTCCAGTTGATCCGCAAAATTTTACAGGCCGATGGGTATCAGATAGTCCATGCAGAGAATGGATTGGAAGCACTGGACCGAGTGGCCGAATTTGCACCGGACCTGATTCTGCTCGATATTGTGATGCCCGAGATGGATGGTATGGCCGTATTGCGCAAGGTGCGGGAGACCGACAAATTTACCGGTGTAATTATGGCCAGCGCGCTCTCTTCCGAAAATCTTGTAGTGCAGGCCATGCTGGACGGCGCCGACGATTTTGTGAGTAAACCCTTTGTCCTGAAAAATGTCCGGGTTCGCATCCGGGTGCTCATCCGCTAATACTTTGACAATGAATCGGCTCAAATTTGGCGGTGAGTAGCTCTCTGAAGGACCAAACATGGTCTGTCAATCCGGCAGCCATGCCGGGTGTGCGTTGCTGCCACTTTGCT
>JAUIHI010000054.1 GCA_030432295.1 Anaerolineae bacterium
CGTCGCCGTTGTCATCGGTGGAAGCGCTGCCCCGTTCGGCTCCGCTGCCGTTCGTGCCGTTGAAAAAGCGGACGACGTAGCCCTTCCGCCCCACATTGACGGTTACGGTTGCCAGGGTGTAGGAGAGATTCAGCGGTGTGCCGCGCAGGACAGAAAAGCCTTCCATTGCGCTGCGGGTGCCGTACTTATCCACCTGATAACCGTAATCGCCCTCCACCAGATAGAAGACGGCGTCGCCGTTGTCATCGGTGGAAGCGCTGCCCCGTTCGGCTCCGCTGCCGTTCGTGCCGTTGAAAAAGCGGACGACGTAGCCCTTCCGCCCCACATTGACGGTTACGGTTGCCAGGGTGTAGGAGAGGGTCTGGTCACCACTTACCTGAAAGCCGATTCTTGTGCTGGCCACGCCGTACCGTTCAACCGTATATTCGTAGTTCGTGCCCGGTGTCACGGTGAAAGTGGTCAGCCCGTTGTCGTCGGTCGAGCCACTGCCCAGTTGCCCACCGCCCGCCGCGAAAAGTCGGACCACATACCCGGGGCGCCCTGCTCCCCCAGAATCGGCCACTTGGATGGTGACAGTGGCCAACGGAGGTGGGGTCTGTACTGTCCAGGCTGCGCTGGCAGGGGTCGAATCGGTGTTGCCCGCGTTGTCCACCCCGCGCACCTGAAACGAATGGCTGGCGTTTGCCAAACCGGTGTAGTTCTGCGGGCTGGTGCAGGGGTCGAAACCCGCGCCGTCCAGACTGCATTCAAAGCCCGCTACCCCGGAAAGCCCGTCGCTGCCATTGAATGTAAAAGAAGCGTCCGCACTGGGACTCGGATCCGTCGGCTGCCCAGTGATGGCTGTGTCCGGCGCGGTCTTGTCGATCTGCACTGGCCCGAAGCTGGCGTTGGCGCTGTTGCCCGCATTGTCAGTCGCCGTCCCCTCCACCGCTGGGGTGACGCCATCGGTATCGAGTACCTGATCCCCTGTGCAGGAGGCGATGCCAGATTCGGCGTCGCTACACTCGAAATGTACAGTCACCGTCTGGTTCGTCCACGCGCCCGGGCTGTAGGGGCTGAGATCGGCTTTGGCCGCGCTGACGATGATGAGTGGCAGCATCAGGTCGGGTGGCTGACTGCATTGGCCGGGGAAAGCCGGATTCTCCGTATTCCAAAGGGGCTGCCCGCTCAGATAGGCCGCGCCGTAGCGATGGACGGAAAAGCCACCGAAGCCGCTCTGCCCGGCATAGGCATCGACCACACAGCCTGCCTGCCAGTTCATCGTCACCTGGCCTTCTTCATAGAAAGTGACTTTCTCTGGCCCACAGCCCGGCGCGCAGTCGCTGCTCTCCAGCCCAACGACAACCGCATTGATCCGGCTTTGATTGTGGGCATAGGTCACTTCGTCACTGTCCAGGCAGACAATGCCGTTGGCCGGGCAGGGCGTGCCCGCGCTGTCACGATAGCCCATCACCACCACCTGATGAAGCTCGGCGTCAATGATCTGTTCGTGGAGTTTTTGCGCCACCCGGCTGTTGAGCGGATAGTTCACCAAATCATCCCAGAAGAAGCGGATGGCCGTTTCCAGCCCCACCCCGGCTACTTTTAGTGCATCCGACACACAGGCATAGTGGTCGAGCAGGTCGCGCTGGTTGTCAAGAGTCTGGGGTTCCGCCGGTTCCACATCCAGAATCACCCCGTCAAATGTGGCTGTCGGATTGGCGCTGTTGTAGGCCACCACTTCGGCCATACGCTGCAATGGGAAGGCGCTGGATGCGCAGCCCAGGCTCGGCCAGTCCGGCGCGCCGTAGGCCGCCCAGACGTGAATCCCCCCGTTGTGGGCTTTGGCAATCAGATCGGCCATATCCCCGTCTTCGTACATCAGCCGCCCCGCGCCGCTGGCCGGGGAGCGGTAGACGCTCAGGTAGAGAGCGGTCACGCCGTTGGCGCTGGTGCGCTGGATGAGGGTGTCCCGCGCGGTCAGGTTGCTGATCTCGTCGGAGAATACCCAGACGCCGTGGGTGCTGGGGCGCTGCCGTCCCACTGTGCCCGCGGTTGCCAGGGCTTGTACTTCTGCGCCAGTCAGCGCCCGGTTGGTGATTGCCAATTCATCGATTAGCCCGGCGTAGAATGCCACATTGTCCCGCTTGTCCGCTCCGATGAAAACGTCAATGGGGACGAGGGTGCGCGGTGGCGCGCTTTGCGAGCTATTCAAATTGCCGTCAATGTAAATCTGCCCTGTGCCGTCTCCTTCCCGCACCCCGGCGATGTGATGCCAGCCGCCGTCATTGACCGCAGCCGTCGAGCAGAAGTTGAAGCCAAATTGTCCGTCGCCGTAGGTTGCCCAGCAGACTTTGCCCGGATCGTTCTGATAGGGAGAATCCAGACCGCCCACACTCAGCACATACTGGCCGTTGATTTCGCTGGAACTGCGCTGCTGGACAATCACGCCCCGATCATCTGTCGTTTTGATCCAGGCGTCAATGCTGAAGGGGCCGCTGCCTGTCACTGATGCGTCGCTGCCCAGAGGGATGAAGTCGTCTCGTCCGTCCAAGCTGAAGGCTTGGCCGATTTTGCCCGGCGCAAACCATGACTTGCCTGCGGTCAGGCTGCCGTGGCTGAAACCGATGATGTCCTGGGCGCTGGTGTCGCCGGTCCACCAATGGAGCAGTTCTGCCGCTGGTGTTGCGGAAGGACCGTTGGGTGGTGTGGGCGCGCCAGCCACAAATTGTCCCGTGTGGTTGGCTGTGTCTACCTCAATCCGCCCATTTGCCGTCTGGCGGCTGTGGATGTTCAAATTGTGGGCCACCTGCGTAGAGGTGAGAGCGTCACCCATCCCCGCGGGCGCGGGACGGCTGCGCAGGGGCAATTGGGCATTGCACTGGCCCGCAGCCGAGAAGTTGAATCCCTCGCCCCAGGCCATCATATCGAAGCCATAAAGTTGGGTTGACCACCAAGCGTAGTCAAATTGAGTCTGGTCGAAACCACAATCCGGGGCTGTATCGACGGCGGTGGTAACAGTGGCGAAGAGCGTACCAAACTGGCGCTGGTATTGCACGGCCTTGTCCGAGCGATCCGCCCAGTCCAGCGGGTCCCGGTAGTTGCCCTGGATAATCTGAAAACTTTCCAGCAGGGAAATATCGTCGGGGCCGAGACGGGTGGCCGCGCCGGTGGGGTTCATCGGCAGCGCGGAGGTCTGGCCGCTCCGGTTGCCCGCGCTGTAGACGATAGTTCCTACAACCGTCGGATCGAAGATTTCCTCCTGCAAAAAGGCGTTGATAAAGACCTTCAACCCCAGTCCGTGGGCGTAGTCCACTGCCGCGTTCTGGCGGGGGCGGTCCGTGCCGAAGTCGTAGCCCGCCTCGTCGTAGAAGACGCCGGTCACGCCCATCGCCTGCCACAGGTTTACAAAGTTCTCAATCTCCGCCTGGCTCAGCGGTGCAGGGTCAGGCGAGATAGTCGGGCAGATGCGGGCTGTATTTTCGCCGCCGATGGAGATGTAGCCGTAGACATCCGTGCCCAACCCGGTCAACGCTTGGATGATTGCCACTGTATTGTTGTGGTCGTAGTGGCTGTTCTGGGTGCAGGCTTTGTCGTAGTTTGGGTTGTCCGCGTTGGGATTGCCCGCGTCGTACTGGGGCAGTTGCAGGGTATCGCCAAAGATCACCACATCGTAGGCGCTGAAGGTGGCCACGGCCGCGTTGATGTCCCCGTTGGCCCCATTGACCGAGCTGGGATAGCCGTAGTAGATGGCGAGTTTGCCTGGCGCGACGGAGACAGGTGTCTGGGCCGCGCTGTTGCGTGAAACCGCGAATCCAGCCAGAAGCGCCAAAAGTGTGGCGGCAAGTACAACGACGAAACGGCGTTTCCCATCGGTTCTGGTGAGCATTGGGTTTCCTTTTGGTTGACAGGGACAATTCAAGCGGGGGACTGCCCAAAGGCAGTTGCATATCGTTCAAAATAGCACAGAGAGCGTTCTGAAAACGTTCTATACCCAGCATACACCTGCATCCGTCCCCCAGCGTGTTCGCTTGTGTTGTTGAGGGGAATCAACTCTCGTTTTCTCTGCGCCTCCACGCCTGTGTGAGAGATTACTTTTGGCATTCACACTCTGCCACACAGACCGATCCAAAAACGATCCTTGCCCGCACACGAAGCGCCCCGACCTCTTGCCAGGCCGGGGCGCTTCTCCCAGTACACGGGGAGACGATGTCGATTGGGGTGTGGACTACCGCAAGCTGGCCTGATAGTCGGCCAGTTCCTGCCGGTCGGCGATCTGCTGGACAGCCGTCTCGGCGGCGATTGTTTTGGCAGTGGTCATCTTGCCGGAGTAGAGCGACAGGCTTGCCTGATACTCGGCCAACTGCTGACGATCGTTGATTTGCGTGCCGCTGGATTTCACAGCTTTGGGAGCGGTGGACACCAGCGAAACATCAGACAGGTTCGCCTGATATTCGGCCAACTGCTGGCGGTCATTGATCTGCAAACCAGAAGCGGCCTCTTTCGGCAGAACTGTCACACTGCCGGTCCCCTGGAAAGGATAGGGAGCGGCGCAGGCGCTCAGAATCAGAACGGCAAACAGGGCGAAGAGGACGGTGGCGATGCGGCGGTTCATGGCATTTTCCTTTTTGGATACGTGGAAAGCGGCGTTGTTCAGGCTGCGGACGGTGTGGCTGTTGTTCGGATTCGGCTGGCGGTTCATTGGGTCTCTCCTTTGATTGTGTCCTGCGCTTGGGTTCGTTGTGCTGGCCTCTGTGAGTTTCTCGTGACCAGCTTTGTTGATTCCCATTCTACGGACCGGGCGTGACCCAGACGCCCCAGCCACCGTCGCAAGAAGCGTCGCAAAGACGAATCTGAACGCAGATTGCACAGAAAACGCAGATTTTTTGTAGTAGTCAAGAAGATGGTGGAATTTTCAACGCAATGACGCAAAGGAGCAGAGACGCAAAGAAATCGCTTTTCTCTCTGTGCCTTTGCCTCTTTGCATCTTTGCGTTAAAAAATAGCCATTCCACCATCCCGTTGACCAGTACAAGAAAACGCAGATTGCCGCAGATTTTTTTGATCAGCGTTCATCTGCGTAAATCTGCGTCCAGTTTTTCTACCCTCATCCCGACCACTGCATCGAATGGGATTTCTGCGGGAAATTGAAAAGGGTGTGTTCATTTTCAGTTAGACAGAGGAGTGAGCACGCCCACGTACGGCCCAGACCGGCACGTGGGCGTGCCTACTCCTCCAACTCATTTTGAACACACCCAATTGAAAACGCCCGCTTCTCTGAAAAAAGAGAAACGGGCGTCTTTGTTTTTGAGGAAAGGGTAAAGCAGTCTGCGGCGTTCCTGCCTATTGCTGACTGGCCAGGAAGCTCTGCACAGCGGCATAGCGGCTGTCCGCGTGGGCGATTAGCTCGGCGATCGCTGCGTCGAAGGCGCTCGCGTTCTCCTCTCGGACAGCGTAGGGCCGGATCAGGTCGGACAGGGCCTGGTAGGTGGCTTCCATACTGTCCGGGTTGAAGGCACTCTCCACCACCTGCCCCACATAGCCCACATATTGGGCGTGATAGACATCATCCGCCACCAGATAGCTGATCAGAGGCCAGTTGTTCCCCACTTCATTCAACCCAAGAGAAAGAATGGCTCCCCTCCCACCCGTTGATTTCAGGGATTCATTGTTGTCCCAGGGAATCCAGGTGATCTGACCTGTGGTGGGGTCGGTGTAGAGATAGTAGTTGTGATAGGCCACTCCATAGGTGTCCCAATTCTGGATGACTGTATTGGTCGCCAGCCAGCGCAGGAAGGTGTCCACATCGAAGACAGCTTCCAGATTTGTGCGCCAGGCAGCCGGGTCGCTCAGCCGCTGGTTGCTGTGCAGCACGTCGTAGAGGGCCAGAATATCGCTGTAGTCGGCCTCGTCCCCATTGGTCTCTTTGTCGAAATCTGTCTCGTTGAAGGTTCCGGCGGCGAAAGAGGAGCCGCGATTCTCCGGTTTGTAGACGTTGCCGCTGTCGTCGTCAAAATCGGTCTCGATCACTGTGTCGTCCACCACCTCGACGAGGGTGTACAGCCCGAAGTAGACCGGTCCGTCGCCGTAGTCCACGTAGACTTCGTAGAAAGCGGTTTCCGGGGTGGGTACGCCCATTTCGTCAAAGACCTCATAGGCTACGCTCTCCCGCAAAAAGGAGGTGTCCCGATAGTTGCTGGAGAGGGACAACTGCTTGAATCCGTAGAAGCGCTGGTTGTCGATCTCAGGATAGTCGTCCTCGAACTCATCAAAATCCAACTTCAATGGCAGCTTCATATCGCCGCTGGTCCAGGAAGAGCGCAGGCTGGAATTGCCTTTGAAACGGATCCCCACATTTGTCCATTCGTTCCCGTCAAACTCGACGGTTGAGGGCACCCAAATTGGGTTGTCCACAGTCGTCTCCAACCCTGCACCGCCGGCTCCACCAGCTCTGCCGCCCACAGGTGCTGCGACCGCTGGCGCGCCAGCCGCCGGTGCGCCAGCCGCTGGCAGTCCACCGGCTGGTCGACCACCCGCGGGGCGAGCAGCGCCCGGTCCGGCATCAAGACCACCCTGGGCCGCAGAATTGCCCTGTGCACCGTAGATTGAGGCCATGTCGGCCATCATCGCCGCCCAGTTTTCCGCGGAGATGGTGACGTCTAGCCGGTTGACCTGATCTTCCGGGAAGACTGTGGCGTAGTCCGGGTCCGCCGAGTTGCTGTGGGTGGCCTCGGACCAGCCCTCCGGTCGGGCGATTTCGTCGTCGGCTTCAGCCGTCTCCTCTGCCGGGGCCGCTGTCTCAACGGCTGCGGTATCGACAACTGCGCTATCCACAGCCACAGTTGCCTCTTGGCTTACGCTCGTGGATTCGACCGCCGCGCTGATTGTGGTGGGGGCTGCCGCCGAATTGTCGGTCTCGGCTGCCTCGCTGCCGCAGGAAACCACCACAACGGCAGTGAGGAGTATCAAAAAGATGGTTATGAGCAAGTTGCGTTTCATGAGATTTCTCCGTGTTTGGTCAAGTGTCGTATGTGCGCCGAAGGCTGGAACTATTCTTCTGCCAGCAGCGCTTCCTCATAGGCCTCGAACTCGTCGCTGAAGCCGTTGGGTTCGATGTAATAGATCTTCAATTCTGCCGTGTCCCGCAGGAAGTTGATGCGCCCCACCTCTATGCGGGTGATGGTCAGCCCTGTGCGTTGTTGCAGATCGGCCAGCAGTTGCTCCCGCTTCTCAGGCCGGATCAGGTCGATGCGCTCGTAGGTAATGCGCTTGGACGTGTCGTAGTGAAAGCCCCAGCCCCGCTCCAGCACGAAGAGTACAGCTACAACCAGGGCGTTGGCGATGGCCAGCTCCGTATAGTTCCCCCCGGTCAGCAGAACCGAGTTCATCACCGGCAGGGCAATGATGACGAAAAGATAGGTCATCTCCCGGGTGGGCATGGGGTCTGTGCGATAGCGCAGTACCGAGAAGATGGCGAAGAGGCCGAAGCCTACGCCGATGCTCAGGTCCACACTGGTGAGCAGGCTGAGCACAAAATAGATCACCGTATTGAAGGCCAGAAAGGTGAATACATAATTTTTGTTGTGCTTCAGCGGGTAGTAGATGAACCTGACGATCACAAAGGCCACCAGAAAATTGAACCCGAAATTGAGAATAAAATCCGAAATTGCGCTCATTGCATCACTTCTCCTTGCATCAATTTGCCCACCTGGAGCATCTGGGGTTTGAAGTTGTTCTTCTTGACTTCGTCGTAGAGGCTGGCGACGCCCATACAATATTTGCTGAAACTCGATGGCCGCACGCCCATCCCCCGCATCTGCTGGATGAAGTCCGACTGCCTGTCAAACCCCTCCTGCTTGACCTCTGCAATGGCGATGCCCGGTAGCCCCATCCGCGCTTGCTCCCGCTGAAATTCCAGGTTGATGTCCAGTGTCAGCCGCTCGACGCTCTGTTTGCTGACCAGTGTGATGCGGATAAACTGATTCCACAGCTTCGGGCCCAGCAGCGCCGGGTCGTTGGGGCAGTGGTCATGCACAAAGCTGGCCGTACCCGCATCGAACTCAGTCACCACATCCGGGGTCTGCATCCGGCTTTTGATGGTGCGGTTTTTGTTGGTTTTGAACTTCACCTCCAAAAACGAAAGGTGGGAATCCACATATTCCCGGGAACGCACTTTGTAACGGTTCTTGGCACCGTCGTGATGCCGGGTGTACAGGGCAAGGTCCGGCGTGTCGAAGTAGACGGTCTGGTAGTGATTCAGCCGCTGGTTTGCGATAGTCAATACCCGATAGCGGGTGGTGAGCTGGGCCAGGGCCTGCTGCAATTGGCTCGTTCTCATCACATATTTGGTGTCCGTGCGGTTGAGCAGCGCCACGCCGTCCATCTCCTTCAGGCTGATGGGATCGAACCGTCCCATCAAAGCTTCCAACGAAGCGATGCTGACCGTTGGGAAGTCGCTGAAATTGGGCGGAACCTGGCTGGGAGCGTACGAATATAGCTGATTGTTCATGGCCGATACTCCTGCAACGAGAAAAGTGAACGAGAAAATTGATTGAACGAACTGTGGCGATGATAGCGGAAAGATATGTAGAAGTTGTTTAGACAGTGTGGAAAAATCGTCCACATTTGCACAGAAGATGAATCCACTGCAAAAAGGATAATTTCACCGCGGAGGCGCAGAGGGCACAGAGGAAACGCGGAGAAATTCAGGAGAAAATCTCCGCGTCGCCGCGTCTCGGCGCCCCCGCGTCTCCTCGGTGGGAAAGGAGGCTTTCCGCAGTAGAGCCGAAGATAGAACGCGGATGTCGCGGCGGTGTCCTGAGCCTGTCGAAGGGAAAGGACGGATTCACGCGGATTTTTTATCCGCGCCCATCCGCTCAATCCGCGTCATCCGCGTTCTATTCTTCGCCGCTTTCAAAACGGTTGCTTTACGTTCCCTTCTCGTGTACAATCGAAGCACGCCGTTCCGCACACCGCATTCCGCGTTCAAACTTCCAATTTCCTATGCCGCTTTCTCTCTTTCTCCTCGGCCCGCCCCGGGTCGAAATCGACGGGGAAGTCATCGCCTTCCCCCGCCAAAAGAGCCTGGCCCTGCTCATACACCTGGCCGTGACCGGGGAGCAGCAGCGCCGGGACACGCTGGCCGCGCTCCTCTGGCCGGAGAGTGCCGACGCGCGGGGCAGCCTGCGCCGGGAACTCTCCAGCCTGAAAAGCGCGCTGGGCCGTGGCGGCTGGCTGGACGCGGATCGGGAGAGTGTCACTCTCACCGGCGATGTGTGGCTGGACGTGAACGACTTTCTGGCCGCTGTGGAAAGCGGCGACCCAGCGCAGCTAACCCAAGCCGCGGAGATGCACCGGGGCGACTTTCTCACCGGTTTCAGCCTGACCGACGCACCGGACTTCGACGACTGGCGCTTCTTTCAGGGCGAAGAGTATCGACGCCTGCTGGCCGCCGCGCTGGAACGGCTTATCGCCCATCACCAAAATGTGGGCAACCCCGACACGGCTATCCCCTATGGCCGCCAACTGCTCGCCCTGGACAATCTCCACGAACCGTCCCACCGTACACTTATGCGTCTCTATGCCCTGGCCGGTCAGCAATCCGCGGCCCTGCGCCAATACGACGAATGCGTGCGCCTGCTCGACGAAGAACTGGGCGTCCCCCCGGAAGACGAGACGACCAAACTCCACGAGGCCATCCGCACCCGGCGCTTCGGGCCAGATGACAAGAAGACAAGAGGACAGGATGACAAGAGGGTGTCAGCCGGAGATTCGGTCATCCCTTCATCCGGTCATCTTGTCATCCCTTCTCCCTCTCACAATCTCCCTCCCCAGGCCACTCCTTTCGTCGGTCGCCAACGGGAAGTGGAGGCTGTGCTGAGTCTATTGGCCGCGCCCAACGCCCGGCTGGTGACGATTACCGGCGTGGGCGGAATGGGTAAGAGCCGCTTGGGATTGGCTGTGGCCGAAGCGTTGCGGGGCGCATTCCCGGACGGTGTCTGGTTTGTCCCCCTGGCCGCGCTGGAGTCCGCGGAGGCTGTGCCCCGGGCGATTGCCGGTGCGCTTTCTGCCCCGGTCGGTGACGGCAACAGCCGTGCCCTTCTCCTGCATTTTCTGCGGGAAAAGCGTCTGCTTCTCCTGCTGGATAACTTCGAGCATCTGCTGGACGGAGCGGACTTTCTGGCCGAAGTGCTGGGCAGCGCGCCAGGGGTGAAGCTGCTTGTCACTTCCCAGGAGCGGCTCAATCTGCTGGAAGAATCTCTCTACCCTCTGCAAGGTTTAACCGTAGGGGCGCTGTTTGCTGCGCCCGTTGCCGACGTTGCGGGCGCAGCAAGCAGCGCCCCTACGAATGATGCCGTCCGTCTTTTCATCGAACGGGCACAGCGGGTGCAGCCGGATTTTGACCCGGCCCCAGAGGGGGAAGCGATTGGGGCCATCTGCCGAACGGTGGAAGGAATGCCCCTGGCGATTGAACTGGCAGCCAGTTGGGTGCGGGTGATGGCCTGCGCCGAAATCGCCGCTGAAATCCAGCGCAGCGCCGACTTCCTCGCCAGCAATCTGCGCAACCTGCCCGCCCGCCACCGCAGCCTGCGCGCTGTCTTCGAGCGCTCCTGGGCGCTGCTCGACCCGGACGAGCGCACACTTCTGGCCCGGCTCTCTGTCTTTCAGGGCGGCTTCACCCGGCAGGCCGCGCAATCTGTGGCCGATGCAACACCCCGCCAACTGGCCGGGCTGGTGGATCACTCCTTCCTGCACCGTCAGGCCGATGACCGCTTCGATATGCACGGGTTGCTGCACCGTTTCGCTGCCGAGCAGTTGGCCGCAGACCCGGCGGTTGAAAACGACGCCCGCCAGCGCCACACGAATTTCTACGCCAAACTGGTGGCCCAGGCCGGTTGGGAACTGGAGCCGGGCGATCCGGCAGCGGGTGAAGCCGCGGACCGGGACTGGCCGAACGTTCTGGCGGCCTGGCGTTGGGCGGTGGAAAATCGGGATGCGTCGGTTGTGGAGCGGATGATGCGCTGGCTGGGAGATTATTTCCGGCGGCGGGGTGATTTGCTTGGAGGCAGAGCAATCTTCTGGAGAGCGGTTGAGGCGTTTAGATCGTCTTCGAAAGATACCAAATCCGCTGGATTTCTTGGCTCGCTACTGTCACAATTGGGGCAATGTGGCTCCCACGACAATCTTGCTGAGAATGTAGACCAATTGAACGAGGCCATTCGGTATTTACGTAAAGCCAGATCGCTCCAATCATTGGATTTGGCTCAAGCGTTGGCATTTCTGGCACTGATGCAGGCCAGTTTCGGACAGAACGCGGAGGGAGCCGAACGCATTGAGGAAGCACTAAATATTTATCGGGAGGCACAGAATGCCCTCGGAATGGGTAACGCTCTACGTTCTATGAGTGTTTTGTTTTGGGGGTGGGGCAGGTTCCGCGAGGCCCAGAAGTACGCAGAGGAATCTGTAGACATCCTTTCAGGACAAGAACACATGTCCTATTTAATAAGCAGATTCGGTATAGGCAGTATGCTGTGTGGGCGGGGTCACTTTCGTCGGGCGGAAGCCATCCTTCAAATGTTGCTTCCTCAGTTTAAGGCATTGGATGAGCAGGAGATGGCCCAAAATTCCCGGCTGATGTTAGCCGAGCTGTATACAGCCATAGGAAATTTCCCTTCGGCGAAGGAACATTACACCCAGGCCTACGCGTTTGCTGATACACGTGGCAACGGTTATCAGGTCACGACCGGTATGTTCCTCAGCCCCGCCGCGCTAGCCCGGCTCTCAGGTGAGCCAGATGCAGAGAAGCAGCTTCTTGACGGATTAGCGGTTGCCCGTCAGATAGGCTTTGAGCAGCGCATCTCCACCAGCCTGCACCACCTGGCGCGCCTGCGCCACGACCAGCGGGACTACGAAGGCGCGCTTGCCCTCCTGGACGAGGCGCTGATGATTGCCCGCAAAATCGACTTCCGCTACGCCACCGCGCTGGCTCTCACCGCCCAGGGCCATTCCCGGCTGGCGCTGGCAGAGACAGGCGCGGCCCGCTCTGCCTACGCCGAAGCGCTCGAAATCGCCGAGGCGGAGGGCATCGACCGCATCGCCTGCGACGCCATCGCTGGTGTGGGAGCACTTTTGGCCGCTCAGGGGAAATCCGCCGAGGCCGCCGCACTCCTCGCCTTCGCCCACAGCGCCGAAGCCAGCGAATGGGAGACCAAACGCCGGGCCGAGCGCCTTCTGGCCGACCTGCCCCAGGACGATACATTCCCGCAGATCAATTCTCTGGAAGAAGCCATCCAGCTGGCCCGCGCCGCGCTGGATGGCAAGATGACAGGAGAACAAGATGACAGACCGTCACCGAACAGTCATCCTGTCATCTTGTCATCCCTTCATCTCCCCACCCCCACAACCTCCTTCATCGGTCGCGAGAAGGAACTGGCCGAACTCTCTGCCCTACTTTCCCGCCCCGACGTGCGGCTGGCGACGGTCGTCGCACCGGGCGGGATGGGCAAGACCCGCTTCGCTATCGAAACGGCCCGGCGGACAGCGGATGCCTTTCCCGACGGCGTCTGGTTTCTGTCGCTGGTGGGTGTGAGCGAAGCGGCTCAGATGCTCTCGGCGCTGGTGCAATTGTTGGATGCGCCGATGGGCGCGGGCGGGGCAAAGGAAGCGATTCTGCGATTTGTCGCCCGCCGCCGTCTGCTGCTGGTGCTGGACAACTTCGAGCAATTGGTGGATGCTGCGCCTGTGCTGGCCGAACTGTTGCAGGCCGGGCCGGGGGTGAAGCTACTGGTGACCTCTCGAGTGCGGCTGAATCTGCGCGAGGAGTGGGTTTTCCCGTTGGGTGGTTTGGCGGTAGGGGCGCTGCTTGCTGCGCCCGCAACGCTGACAACGGGCGCAGCAAGCAGCGCCCCTACGGAATCGACCCGGCTTTTCGTGGAGCGGGCGCAGCAGGTGCAGCCGGGCTTTGACGCCCAGGCCGAAGGGGAGGCGGTGGCCGCCATCTGCGCCGCGGTGGAAGGGATGCCCTTGGGAATCGAACTGGCCGCGTCCTGGCTGCGGGCGATGCCGTGCGCTGAGATCGCTGCCGAAATCCGCCGGGATGTGGACTTTCTGAGCACACCCCTGCGCAATGTGCCTGCGCAGCACCGCAGTATGCGCGCCGTCTTCGAGCGTTCCTGGGGGCTGTTGACAGCGGAAGAGCAGCGGGGGCTGGCCCGGCTGTCGGTCTTTCAGGGCGGCTTCACCCGCCAAGCCGCGCAGGCCGTGGCGGAGGTGCGCCTGCCCCTGCTTTCCGCGCTGGTGGATCATTCGCTGCTGCGCCATTCGGCCAGCGGGCGCTACGACGTCCACGAATTGCTGCGCCAGTTCGCTGCGGAACAGTTGGGCAGTAGAGAATCTGCGGAAGCTGTCCGCGACAAACACGCGAATCACTATTTGCGCCTGCTTGCTGACCGCACAGATGATTTGGCGTGGCGGAGTGCAAAACAGGCATTGGACGAACTGAATCCAGAGCGCGAAAACCTCTTTGCCGGATGGCGCTGGGCGACTCAGCGCTCGCTGTTCGAGCAGATTCGAGCCGCAGCGGGTGGAATGATTCTGTATTGCAATTGGACAAATGCGCAAGAGAGTGGATGGCAACTTTTCTCTGAAGCAATTGATGCTGTCGAAGAAAGAGACGCTGTCATAGACGATCGATTGGAATTGCTCGGCATACTGCAATGGCGTCAGTTGTGCCTGGAACACCAGCAGAAAGAGATCAAAGCCCATCTATCAAAATTATTCCAAGCGCGCGAATTGTTAGCCCAATCGAACTCGGACACACAGACAGAGATCGCTATCCTGGATATGGCCCTGAGCACTGCATTGGGAACGAGCGGCCAGTCTGAGGAGGGTATTGCTTGTCTCCTATCTGCCATTGGAACTTTTCAACAGACCAATAATCTGATGCGTCTGGGTAGGGCATATTATTTATTGGCAGTGGTTCGGTCTGGACAAGGCCAACTCCACCTGGCCCATGAATTGTACCGCGCTGCTGATGCTGCTTGGCAAAAGGCTGGTGCGTCACCCTATCCTCTATTGTGGCGTTGCATTGTCTATCAGATGTTGGGAGAATATTCTGAGCAGTATAGCCTGCTCAAACGAGCATTGGAGCTTCCCGACGATCCATTCGTTCGCGAGCTTAATATTAATTTTGGGTTAGGCCCGATCGAGAATCAGTTAGGAGAGGCAGCCGTAGCTTTGGGAATGTTGGATAAAGCGGTTGAGCACAGCCAACAGGCACATGCGATCTATGAAGCCGAAGGATTGCCCTGGCTCTTAGCGTTTGGATTGAAAAATACATTGGGCACTGCTCTCCGCTTGCAAGGCAAGATGACCGAAGCCCGTCGCCAGATCAAATGGGAACTCGCCGCCGTACAGTCCAGTGGGTTTGGGCAGCGCATCGCAGCCCGTCTGCACGAACTGGCCCGGCTGGAATACGACGAGGGGCGCTACGCCCAATCGGAGGAGGCCCTGGCCGAAGCGTTGGCAATCGCCGAGTCCATCGAATTCCTTTTTATCCAAGCAATTATTCTCTGCCAGATGGGTCATACCGCCGCCGCGCAGGGCAAGCCGGAAGCCGCCGGTTTCTATCGCCGGGCGCTGGAGATTGCGGCAGAGCAGGGGATGAATGGGATTGTTGTGGATGTGGTGCAGGGTGTGGCGGGTCTGGCCGCCGCCGCGGGCGAAATGGCCCAGGCCGTGGAGTGGCTGGCTCTGGCCGGGTCCCATCCCAACGGCGAGTGGGAGACGCAGCAGAAGGCGCAGAACGCGCTGGCCGAGTTGGAGCGGCAACTGTCCACTGAGGATTTCAGCGCGGCCCAGGCCCGGGGGCGTGCGGCTGAATTGGATGCAGTGATTTCGGCTGTGCTGGCCCGGTTGACTTCCGAACGCTGAACTCGGAAAACCTGCCTGTGGCAATCTATGCTTGACGGTGACGAGAGCGCTGGCCTACACAAACCACTTGGAAAACTGCTGCGTGCGCCAGGAGTAGACGAGAATGTCGTAGGCCAGCCGATAGCGGCCCAGCCCAACCCACTTCAGTGGATAGGAGAGAAGGGCAAGGAGAAGGATGACCGCAAAGCTGGCGTCCACTTCCCACCAGCGCTGGCCGTGGTTAGCAGCCCGCTGCACAAAGTGGTGGTTGTTGTGCCAGCCTTCGCCCCCGGCCAGCAGACCCACCACCAGATTGTTGCGGCTGCCGTCGTCCACCGGGTAGTTGCGATAGCCCCACAGGTGGGCCGCGGAGTTGACCGCCCAGGTGATGTGCAGCACCAGCACCATCCGCAGCAGAAAGCCGTAGGCCAGCAGCGACGCCGCCACATACCAGCCACCCCAGACAAGTCCGAGGCCAAAGAGCAACCCGGCAAAGGCCAACTGCCAGTAGAGATAGCTCTGTTCCAGCCGCAGATAAAAGGGATGTTTGAGCAGGTCCGGCGCCCAGCGGGCATAGAGACGGCCCAGGCGGGTGCGGTTGTGGCGGGGAAAGAGCCAGAGCATATGCGCCCACCAGAAGCCATCCATGGGGCTGTGGGGATCGCCCTCTTTGTCGCTGTGCTTGTGATGCTTGCGGTGGTGGGCCACCCAATAGAGGGGCGGCCCCTCGCCGGAAAGCAGCCCCAGCAGCGCCCACAAATAATGCATCCGCCGGGGACATTGAAACGAGCCGTGGGTGAGCAGCCGGTGATAGCCAATCGTCACCCCCGCGCCAGTGATCACATAGAGGACGGCCAACGTCACCAGCCCCTGCCAGGAGGGAAAGATCAGAGCCAGCCCAATCGCTAGCAGGTGGACGACGGCCATAAAAACCACCACCGGCACTTCCACCCCTTCGGAAAAGCGTTCCTTCAATACCGTCATTTTTTACTCCCATTCCCACCCAACCCTAGATGCAAAAACCGAGTTTTTCGTGCAGATCGCCTGGATTTCCAGGGGTGATTCGGTCTCAAAAACTCGGTTTTTAGCCTTTTTGCAGTGGCGTCATCAAATCTGCGTGCCGAAAACAGAGCGCCACATTCAGCCCGCCAAAGGCAAAGGAGTTGCTCAGGGCCGCCCCAATTTGCATAGGCCGGGCCGCGTTGGGCGCATAGTCCAGATCGCATTTGGGGTCCGCGGCCAGATAGTTCATTGTGGGCGGCGCGGTCTGGCTCTGCAAAGCCACGACAGTGGCGATGGCCTCCAGCGCGCCGGCCGCACCCAGGGTGTGGCCGATCATCGACTTGCTGGATGAAACCACCAGCCGGGCCGCGTGCTCGCCAAAAACTTCGTGGATGGCCTGGGTCTCCACCGGGTCATTCTGGAGTGTGCCCGTGCCGTGGGCGTTGACGTACGCCACATCCGCCGCTTGCAGTCCGCTGCCAGCGATGGCCTGCTGCATAGCCCGCACCGGCCCGTGCAGGCTGGGGCGGATCAGATTGCCCGCGTCGGAGGTCATCCCCACCCCGGCCAGCTCGGCCAGAATCGGCGCGCCCCGGGCCTGCGCGTGTTCCAGGGATTCCAGCACCAGTGTGCCAGCCCCTTCCCCCAGCACCAGCCCGCCCCGTTTGGCCGAGAAGGGACGGCAGGTGTCCAGCGCCAGCACCCGCATACTCTCCCAGGCCGCCACTGCGCCCAGGGAGATGAGGGCTTCGCTGCCCCCCACCAGCGCCACATCCGCCAGACCGCTGCGGATCAACATCCAGCCGTTGGCGATGGCGTGGGCCGCGGAGGAACAGGCGCTGGTCACGCCGTAGGACGGCCCGGTGATGCCCAAATCCATACCGATATGGGAGGCGGCAGCCGAGGGCATCAGTTTGGCGACAGTGAAAGGGTGGGTATTGTATTTGCCGTCGGCGTAGAGCCGTTTGTAGTTTTGGTCCTGGGTGATCTGCCCGCCCACACCCGTGCCATAGACGACGCAGGCCCGTTCGGTCATCTGTCCGTCGTTGCTCAGACCGGCGTGGACCGCGGCCTGGCGGCTGGCCAGAATGGCAAACTGGCTGAAACGATCAATCTGAGACTGGTCCCGCTGGCTGAAGTGGGCAGACGGGTTGTAGCCGGGGACTTCCGCTGCAATCTGCGTGCGCAGGGGGCTGGAATCAAAGGCGGTGATGGGGCCGATGCCGCAGCCACCAGCCAGCAGGTTTTGCGCGTAGCTCTCGACGTCCTGGCCCAAGGCCGAGAGCGCACCGTAGCCGGTGACGACCACCCGCGTCATCCTGCTACCTCCGCCGTCTTGCGCGCATTTTCCACCATCCGGGCCACATCGGCCACTGTGCGGAAGGAGGCAAAGCGCTCTTCGATATCCTCCACATCGGGGATTTCGATCTGTAGCGCTTCTTCGATGTCGAAGATAATCTCGGCGGTGGCCAGGGAATCGATGCCCGCTTCGACCAGCGGTGTATCCACATGAAAATCTTCCGGCGCAATCTCGATATATTTGAGGACAATCGCGTAAATTTGGTCTTGGACTGAACTACTCATCGCGTCTTTTCTCCTTATGCACTAACGGTAATTGATAGACTTGCAGAACCTGCTCGCCCAAATGACTTAGGGCACTGGGTATCAGACTGTCAGGTACGGCGTAACTTTGGTAGGGCAGGCGAGTGACGTTGGCGATCTGCTGGTATATCCTCACAAAACGGGTCTGGGTAGAGAGAAAGGCATATTTGGCCTGGGGTCCGGCCCGATTGAGCCCCAACAGACAGACGGCGATGCGCAGCAGAATGCGGTTATTGAAGGGCAGACTGCCCTGTCTGCCTGCAATTAACAGCTTGCCCATCTCTCCTACTGTCACCTCGTCCAGTTTCAGGTCGGGAAACGCCTCCCGCACAGCCAGACCGGGCAGCAGTTCTTCGCTGGGGAAGGGACTGTTGTCCCTGGGCGTGCGGATGGTCAGCCGAACGCCGCCCAGACACTCGCGGCCATCCGAAGCCAGCGCAATCAGGCTAGACGGCTCGTCGTCGAAGGCATCCCGGCCCGCGTCGTAATCGGGCGTGCCCCGTCGTTCCACAAACCAGGTCTGGCGTTTGTGGAAATAGTCGTCCAGAATGGCAGGTGGAAACTCATCGGCTAGCCCCACGCGAACCTGGCCGGGGAAGTCTGGTTGAGGTGTGCTTGTTCTGTTCATTGTAGTTTCCTTCGTCCGTGGAACCCAATAACCAGCAATATTGAGCAGGAGCTATTTAGGCGATTTCACGAGTGGTTTCCCCCGATTGTTCGATGGGTAGTTCGTATAACTGTAATGAAACATCGCCTAATGTGTGCAGTTTATTGGGGACCAGATGCTGCGGGACGGCACAGGTTTCAAAGGGCAGGCGGGTGATTTTGGCGATCTGCCGATAGATGCGCAGGGCACGGGTGCGGGTGGAGAGGAAGGCAAAGTGGGCCTGTGGCCCCTGGCGGTTCATCTCCAGCAGGCAAAGCGCCATACGCAACAGAATGCGGTTATTGTATGGCAGCCCCCGCGTCTGGCCCGCGATGAGAAGTTTGCCCATCTCGCCCACCGTCACACCATCCAGTGCCAGCCCTGGAAAAGCAGCCCGCACCGAAAGCCCGGGCAGCAGCACTTCGCTGGGAAAGGGGCGCATGTCCCCCGGCGCGCGGGTGTTCAGCCGCACACCGCCCAGACATTCCGTGCCGTCCGAGGCCAGCACAATCAGCCCTTCCTCGTCGAAGGCGTCCCGCTCTGCCGCCAGATCAGCAATCCCCCGGCGCTGGTAATACCAGCTCTGCCGTTTGTGAAAATAGTCGTCCAGAATGGCGGGCGGGAACTCGTCGGCTGGCCCGACGTGAATCGGGTCGGAGATATTTTGTTGTGGTGTAATCGTTTTATTCATTGCGCACTTTGTACCCCGTGAAGCGTGAAACGTGAAATCGTTCGGCTGCTTTCACATTTCACGCATCGTCTCTCCACTCTCCCAGCGCGCCACACAGGCCAATTCCCCGGACACATAACCCGCCTGGCAGTCAGCCCGGCGCACTTTGCCGCTGGTGGTCTGGGGCAGGCCGCCAGCTTTCAAGAGGGCCAGACCGTGCAGCCGTAGCTGGAAGCGGGGCCCAATCGCGGTCTGGATGGCAAGAGCCACCGCCTGGGGATCGACGGTTTTTGCATCCCGGCGATTCACCTCCGCGGCAATCACCAACACTTCCCCGCCTTCGGCCCCATTTTCTACGCCAAAGGCCGCATACTTACCCGGACGCAGGGCCGGATGGCAGCCCTCCAGCGCTGTTTCAATGTCCTGGGGGAAATAGTTGCGCCCCCGAATGATAATCAGGTCCTTCAGCCGCCCGGTGATGTAGAGATTACCGGCGTGCAGAAAGCCCAAATCCCCTGTGCGCAGAAAGCGCAGGCCCGGTTCGCCGTCCAGGGTCAGACCAAAACTCTCGGCGCTGGCCGTGGGGTTCTGCCAGTATCCGGCCGCCACACTCTCCCCCGCCACCCAGACTTCGCCGATCTTTTCATCGGGGCAGGCCGCGCCGGTGGCCGGGTCCACAATCCGTATCAGTGTGTCCTGCCAGGAGTGGCCGCAACTGACCAACTCGGTGGTGCGGGCGCAGCCGTGGGCGGGCGCAGCCACCTGCTCGTCTTCCAGCCGCTGCCGGTCCACGGCCAGAATTTTCGTCGGCGTCAGCTTCTGTGGGCCGCTCACCATCAGCGTGGATTCGGCCAGCCCGTAGCAGGGATAGAAGGCTTCAGCCCGGAAGCCGTAGGGGGCGAAGGTCTCGGCAAAGCGGCGCAGGGTCCCCGGCAACACAGGCTCGGCCCCGCAGAAAGCGACCTCCCACCGGCTCAGGTCCAGCCCGGCACAGGCCGCGGGGTCAAAGCGGCGCACCAGCAGATCGTAGGCGAAATTTGGCCCGCCCGCGGTGTTGGCCCCATAGCGGCTGATAGCCTGCAACCAGCGCACAGGCCGCTTCAGAAAACTCAAGGGCGGCATCAGCACCACCGAACCGCCGTAGAAGACCGGCTGCAACACATTGCCCACCAGCCCCATATCGTGATAGACCGGTAGCCAGCCGCAGCCGATAGTACGCTGCGAGTGGCCGAAGGCGTCGAAGATCACTCGCTCGTTGGCCATCAGACTGCCGTGGGTGACCATCACCCCTTTGGGCGCGCCGGTGGAGCCGGAGGTGTATTGGAGATAGGCCAGGTCTGTGGTCTGGGCGGGGAAAGGATCAAATGGGGCCGCTGGCAGTGCATCCGTGGGCGTACAGGTCAATCCACTGGTGGCGGGTGTCTGGGCCAGTTGGCTCTCCACAAAGGCTCGCAGCCCGCTGGTGGTAAGTACGCCACAGACGGCAGCGTTGGCGGCGATGGCAAAGAGCCGTTCCATCTGCTCCGGCTGCATAGGCGGGAAGGCGGGCACAGCCACGATTCCTGCGTAGAGGCAGCCGAAGAAGGCTTCCACGAACGCCTGGCCGGGCGGGTAGAGGAGGAGCATCCGCTCGCCAGCCGGGTAACGCTGGCGCAGACCCGCTGCGATGCGCCGGGCCGCCCGGTCCAGACCGGCATAGGTCAGCCGTCCGCTCTCGGTCTTGCCGTCCTCCAGAAATATGTAGAGGTCTTTGTCGCCAAGCCGTTCGCTCTGCTGCTGCAACACTTCGATCATTGAACGCATAGAAAGTCACTTCCGATAGACTGGGAGCACCGCCATCCCTTGGCTGCTGCCGCCAAGGATGGCCCGATTATAGCAGACCAGGCAACGGCTGTCTGTCTCTCAATCCACACAACTTTGTCTGCGGAATTAGACAGTCGTGTAGGTTGGATGAATGCCATCCACGCGTCGTCGAACGTCCGCAAACGTCCCAGGCATTCACCCAACGCTGGGGGTGTGTTGGGTTCTCGCCGCCGGAAAACAACGGATGCCCGGTTACGTCTGCGGCGAGAACCCAACCTACGCTGCCGCGCCCGTCAACCCATTTTCCAACGCAAAGCGGATCAGCCCGGCCAGGTCGCTGACGCCCAGTTTGTCCATCAACCGCCGCCGGTAGGTACTGATCGTGCCCCGGGTCACCACCAGCATCTCCGCGATCTGGCTGGTGGACTTGCCCTCGACGATCAGTTGCAGTACCTCCCGCTCCCGTTCGGTCAGTTTGAGCAGGGGATTGTCCAACACCTGCTGCTGCTCCGCGCTGGACTGGGCCAGATTCGCCGCCATCTCGGCGGTCTGGCTTTGCAGGTGAGAGAGAATCTGGGTGGCCTGGGAAAGATAGGGGAGAGAAGATGCGGTGGCCGGGTCTGGTGGTGCAGATTCGATGGCCCGCGCCGCGGCCCGCACACTTTCCTGAAGAAGCCTGATCTCCTGGCGCACGGAGTCGTCCAGGGTGGCGGCCAGTCCCTGCTGACGGGCCTGCTGGCTTTCCAGAAAGAGCTGGGTCAGGCTGCGTAGCTGTTCGCTCTGCTGGCGCACGGTCTCCAGCAGCCGGTCCTTCTCGGCCTGGGCTGCCCGACGCCGTTCGATTTCCGCCTCCAGGGCGGCGGTGCGTTCGGCCACCCGCTCCTCCAACCGGCTCTGCAGGGCACGCAGTTCCAGATGGGTGCGTACCCGGGCCAGCATCTCCGCGGCCTCAATCGGCTTGGGGAGGTAGTCCACCGCGCCAGCTTCCAGGCCCCGCACCACCGCCTGGCTGTCGGCCTGCACCGTCATAAAGATGACCGGGATGGCCGCGGTGGCCGGGTTAGCCTTCAGCCGTCGGCAGGTCTCGAAGCCGTCGATACCGGCCATCTGCACGTCCAGCAGAATCAGCGCGGGCTGGGCTTCCTGTGCCCGACGCAGCCCGCTCTCCCCGCTGCGCGCAGTCAGAATCTCGAAGCTGTAGGCTTCCAGATAGTCCATTGCCACCCGCAGGTTTGTGATGTTGTCGTCGATGATCAGGATGCGTTGCATATTGGATATTAGGTATTGGGCGTGGTTTATTTTGCCGTCGAATGATCATTACAAATAGAGTGGAGTAAACACACCGAGAGGAGTGAGCACACCGAGAGGAGTGAGCACGCCCACGTGCGGCGTTGACTCGGCTGCGACCGGCACGTGGGCGTGCCTACTCCTCGCATCGAATTGGTAAGATGCCGACCCGTCGAAATTAACTGCGCCCAGTGCTACTCTTTCCAAAACTGTTCGATGAATTGTAGTATCCCCTCGTCGTCGAAGTCGTCGGCCAGGCGAATGAGTTCGGTGGCGAAGGACCGGTAGTCGGGAGAGAGGCTTTCCAGGCGATGGGCAGCCTCCTGCACCCGGCGCATACTGCCCAGCCGGGCCAGTTCGCGGATGGCTTCCAGTTCGGCCGCGGGCGGCGGGATGAACGGCCCAGCCTCTCCGCTGGATTCAGTGACAATCTGGGCCGTGTCGTCGGTTTCCATTTCCGTCGGGCCGTATTCCCAGACCAGCCCCAGATACTTCTCCATCAGCGCCAGCAATTTGTCGGCTTCCACCGGCTTCTGCAAAAAGTCGTCGCAGCCCATCTCCCGGCTCTGGATGCGCTCGGCTTCCAGCACACTGGCCGACACGGCAATGATCGGCGTGTCCTCCATGCCCGGCAGGGCGCGGATCAGCGGGACGGCTTCAAAGCCCATCATCTCCGGCATCACCAGGTCCATCAGAATCAGGTCAGGGGACGCCACTTTGGCCAGGGCCACGGCCTCCCGCCCGTTTTCGGCCAGGGTCACTCCAAAGCCCAGGGGCGTCAGCAGGTCGAGCAGCACCCGCCGGTTTTCCAGCCGATCGTCCACCACCAGCACAGTGCGCCGGGAGCCGGTGTAGCCGCGGATTTGTCGGGCCGTCTCGCTCTTTGCTGGACTCTCTTCCACCAGCGGCAGGGCAATGGCAAAGCGGAAGGTACTGCCCTCCTGCACCTGACTCTCGACTTCGATTAGCGACCCCATCAGCTCCACCAACTGCTGGCTGATGGCCAGTCCCAGCCCTGTGCCTTTGGCCTGCTGCGCCCGCCCGCCTGTCTGCTCGAAGGGCTGGAAGATGCGCGTGAGTTGCTCGGCGGGGATGCCGATGCCGGTGTCCCGGATGGTGAAGAGAATTGAGATTGGAGATTGGAGATCGGGCACGCGCCGAATCTCCAATCTCCAATCTCTAATCTCTATCCCAAACTCCACCCGTCCGGTTTCGGTGAACTTGACCGCATTGCCGAGTAGATTGAGCAGCACCTGGCGCAGGCGCTTTTCGTCGCCCAGGACGAATTGGGGCAGGTTGGTCGGCGGGGTGTAGACGAAATCGATCTGTTTGCGTCGGGTGGCCATCCCCATCAGATCGACAATGCCGTCGAGGAAGGCGGGCAGGTCGAAGGGTTGAGGGTCCAGTTCCAAGCGGCGGGCCTCAATTTTGGCCAGGTCCAGCACGTCGTTGATGAGGGTGAGCAGGTGGCGGCCACTGTGGTAGATGACCCCCAGGCCGTCCCGCTGGGCCGTGTCCAGATCGGCCCGGCGCTGGAGAATCTGGGCATAGCCCAAAATGCCGTTGAGGGGCGTGCGCAGTTCGTGGCTCATCCCGGCCAGGAACTCACTCTTGGCCTGGCTGGCTGACTCAGCCCGCACTTTGGCCTCGGCCAGTTCTGCGTTCGTCGTCGCCAGTTCGGCAGTACGCTCGGTCACCTGCTGTTCCAAACGGCGATTGGTGGTCCGGATAGCGCGGATGCGCCAGAGGAAGCCCGCGGAGACCGTCCCCAACAGCGTACTCAGCACCAGCGCCCGGAACCACCAGCTCTGCCACCAGGGCGGTAGGCCGGTGACAGCCAGGACCGCGCCCGGTTCGCTCCACCCGCTGCGGGGCGAGCGGGCTTGCACTTCAAACTGATAGCGGCCCGCGGGCAGGCTGGTATAGGTGGCGAAACGGCGCTGGCTGTCCACTTCGTTCCAGCCTTCTTCCAGCCCGGCCAGCCGATAGACGACCGAATCCGCATAGCCCAGGGTGATCTGTTCTGTCTCCCACAGGGGCGCGGTGAGCAGACTCTCCGGCCCCGGTTGCACCGATTCGTTGAAGAGTTGCAGGTCGGTCAAAGCCACCCGGGGTGGGGCTTCGGTCAGGGGCACTTCCCCAGGCAGGAAGGTGAGCAGGCCATTTTCGTCGCCAAAGTAGAGACGCCCCTCTGCATCCTGCCAGGCCGCGCCCGGCTCGAACGCGCCCACACCGATGCCGTCTTCCGGGCCGAAGACAATTGTCTCTTCTGTGGTCGGGTCGAAGCGGACCAGCCCCCGCTGAGTTCCTAGCCAGAGCGCGCCGTCCGCCGTCTGCAGAATGCTGGACAATTGGGCCGACGGCAGCCCTTCGGCAGTGCCATAGCGGGTCACTGCTATGCTTGCGTCCAACGCCAGGGCTGGGTCCAGCCGGTAGAGACCGTCCTGGGTGGCCAGCCAGACAATCCCCCCAGCGTCCACAACCATCTGATTGACCCAGGCCGGGGATGGCGCGCCGGGGGTGCTGGGCGAGAAATTGAAGTGTTGAAAGGTGTCCGTCGCCACGTCCAGCCGACTGACTGAGCCGTGTTGGAAGCCAATCCAGAGTGAACCGTCCGGGGCCACGGCCAGGGCTGTCATCAGATCGCTGCCCGGCTGCTCAGCGCTAGGCCGCGCACCGCGTATGCCAGGATAGACCCGGATGGTCGTGCGGTCGGCTTCGATGCGCACCAGCCCCTGCTGATTGATGGCAAGCCAGAGCCGAGAGGCTGCATCTTCGACAATAGCCTGAATCGTCGCGGGTTGGCTTAGAGCCAGTAATATTTAAACAGGCTCTTCTCTTGCTATACGAAAACTTCTTTATGGAATAAAATGGTGTAAAAACCATAACAATCCAAGGAGAAGAGAATGGAAGAGCAAACAGAAGGTTACAC
>JAUIHI010000015.1 GCA_030432295.1 Anaerolineae bacterium
ATCCAGTACATCAGTAATGGAATGTCGTCGATCCGTTCCGAGTCAATTGTTCCAGTCGCCATTTCTCTCCCTCCTTCACGCTATCTATTGGAGGGTATACACCACAACTGCTATTGCGTCAAGCACCTCAAAAAATGAGCGAAACCACCGCCATCAGGCTTGGATTTCCACAATTTCGCCAGGGCCATCCAGGGTGATGCGCCACTGGTTGAGAACGTCGCGGCCGAGGATGATTTCGTTACTGCCACGTGTAGCAATAGCCCGTATGCCGTAGGAGATGCCAACGGGCATGTGAATCACCACTCGATATGCGTCAGCGATCGTTGGGCCACCCGTTACACCGCGAAAACTCACTTGCTCGCCGCTGTAAACACTGATTTGTTGAAGCATTGTCAGCGGAATCAGCGTTGCGTCAGAACCGGAGTCGATCAACGCCTGTACAGGCAACGGCGGTCTATCATCATCTGGATTGCCAACGCCAATTTTGATCACAGGCGCAGGCGGATCATAAGAAAAATCGTAGTTAAACTGAGCCATTCTATCGTTCCCGAAGGAGACGAGCTGATCGATACCTGACTTCCCTGAGAGGGACTTGCTGCACTTGTTTGAGTAGGACTATTTCGTTGGGGAAACGAGCATTGACTCTAGCCGCAAGAGCGAGTTCATCCCTGTCTGCATCCACCAACCCACCGTTGTGGAATGCCACGAATTGCCCGGCATACTTTTTAAACAACTCTTCGTGCATAGCCCGATAAGCAGCTTCCTCGCGACTCATTGCTTCGGAATGCACGAGTTCAAACGGCTGATCTTCCACCAGCGCCAGCGCCTTTTCAAGCACATAAGCCGCCGACTCCTCCCGCACAGCCGCCAGCCGCTCGATGCGTTCGTAGAGTTCCGCAGGGATTTCGAGTGTTCGATTGTCGCCCATCGCTCCACCTCTTCCTATGCGCTGCGCACCACATCCACCGGACCTTTGCCGTTGGCCCCGCGCACGCTCGGCTCTTTCTCGGCTTTTTCACTGCTGCGCGCCTTCACGTCCCGCACATTCTGCTTCTGGCTCCAGGCCATATCCCACACAACGTGGCGGTCGCCCTTCACCGCGAAATCGTACCAGCCCAGCAGACGGCTCCAACTTTCCAGCACGGCCAGCAGGAAGAATATCCACAAGAACTGGACAACCCCCCAGACTTCTTTGAAGGCGATCTTCAACACACGGCGGTTCTGGATGCTGCTCACCGCATAGCCATATTTGTGTTTCAGATAGAGATGGCCTGCGTGATTTCGCCGTCGTTGCTTGATGAAATCAGGGACTGTATCCGGTCCGGTGTTGTAGACGACGGCATCCGGCGCGTACTGCACCCGCATCCCTCGCTCCACGACAATCGCCTCGACAAACGCCTCGTCCATCGCCACATCCGGCGGGATGCGCTCGAAGACTTTGCGGAAGGCGATCATCTCGCCCAGGCGGGGAATCTCCAGGCAGAGGGTGTGCTCCATGCGCAGGCGGATGTGGCTGAGCAGACCAGCGATGTGATCCGGTGTGTTGACCGCCACCTTCTGTGCGCCCACCATTCCCACGTCCGGGTCGGCGAACATCCGCACCAGATGCTCCACTGCGTATTCGTCGGGCAGGGTGTCGCCGCTTTCCAGCACGCAGATATCGGTGGTGGCCGCGGCCAGGAAGAGATTGATGGCGCTGGTCTTGCCCTCCCGCCGCTCCTGCTCGATGAGCTTGACCCGGGGGTCCAGGGCTGCGTATTCCTGCACAATCGGCACAGTGCGGTCCGTGCAGGCGCTGGCAACCACAATAATCTCGGCAATCTCCGCCTGATGCACGTGCTGATCCAGCAGCGCCTGCATCAGCGGGCCGATGTTCTCTTCTTCGTTATAGGCCGTCACGCCGACGCTACAGCGGATGATCTCTTTGGGTGGAATCACGTATATTCTCCCGGTGGTCGAATAGTTGATTGGTTGAATAGTTGATTGGTTGGGTGTTCAGTCAACCAATCAACTATTCAACCAATCAACCAATGTTGTCCGTCACCAAATGGGCCACAGTCACACCGTCGCCCCCTTCGCCCAGATCGCCGGAGCGATATTTGCTCACCAGCGGATGCTCGCGCAGGATATTGCGCACAGCGTCGCGCATGGCCCCGGTCCCTTTGCCGTGGATGATACGCACCCAGGGCAGATTGCCCAAATAGGCGTTGTCCAGATAGTCGTCGAGTTGGGCCAGACCCGAATCGACCCGTTCGCCGCGCAGGTCCAGTTCCATCCGGTTGCCGTCGGTGCTGCGGTTCGAGCGCATCTGGATTTTGATTGGATTGGGCGCGACCTGCTCTTTCGGCGCTTTGCTGCGCAGTTCCAGACGGCGGATAGGCAGTTTCAGGCGGAAGTTGCCCACCTGCACGTCGGCCTCTTTGGCCTCGCCGCCACGGAAGTCGATGCCCAGCACTTCGCCGCTGGCCTGGAGGGTGGGCACAAAGACCCGATCCCCCACTTCAATCGGCCCGGCCAGCCGCTCTGCCGGGGACTGGGGCGTAGCCACGTCCCGCTCCACCCGGCCCTCGACTTCGCCTTCCCGTTGGTTGAGAATCTCCCGGGCCTCGGCCAGGAACTGTTCGTGGACTGTCTCGCCACCCACCAGCCCGCCCCGTTCCATCTGGCGGCGGAAGTTTTCGATCTCCCGGCGGATTTCGGCCAGTTCGTTCTGCATTGTCTGGCGGGTCTCGGCGATGACCTCCCGCCGCACCTCTTCGATCTTTGCCAACTGATAGCGCAGATCGGATTCGATGGCCTGGACGTGGCGTTCCCGCTCTTTCGTCTGTTCCAGAACCCGATGGGCCTCCTGGCGGGTGCTGCGCACGTCGTCCAGCAGAGAATCGACTTCCAATGCTTCGGGACGCACAATCGACTCGGCTTTGTCCACAATCACCGGGTTCAGCCCCAGACGCCGGGCAATCGTCAGCGCATTCGAGCGCCCCGGCAGACCGATGCTCAACTCAAAAGTCGGGCTGAGGCTCTGTACATCGAACTCCACCGATGCGTTGCGCACGCCGGGGGTGTTGTGGGCGTAGAGTTTCAGGTCGCTGTAGTGGGTGGTGGCCAGGGTCGTAATGCCCCGATCGCGCAGATTGTCCAGCAACGCCATCGCCAACGCCGAGCCTTCGTCCGGGTCGGTCCCTGCGCCCAACTCGTCCAGCAGGACAAGACTGCTGGGGTCGGCCTCTTCCAGCACCCGGATGATATTCGTCATGTGGCTGCTGAATGTGCTGAGATTCTGCTCAATCGACTGTTCGTCGCCGATGTCCGCATACACGCCCTCAAAGACGGCCAGTTCGCTGCCATCCTCCACGGGAATCATCAGCCCGGACTGGGCCATCAGTGTGAGCAGGCCGACGGTCTTCAATGTGACCGTCTTGCCGCCGGTGTTGGGGCCGGTGACGACGAGCATATAATAGTCGTCGCCAAAATAGACATCGATGGGGACGACCGTCTCCTGGTCCAGCAGGGGGTGGCGGGCCTGGCGGAAGTCCAGCACCGAACCGGGATGGGCCATCGGCTCCAATTCGTCGCCGTCCTCGTCCGTGCCCATTGGGATGAGCGGCGGCTTGGCCTGAAAGCCCCGAATCTTTGGCGCACGGGCGTCCAGGGCGTAGGCGTATTTGGCCTTGGCAAAGGTGAAGTCGAGGAGGGAAAGGGTGTTGACGTTGCGGATAATATAGGGCGCTTCGTCGGCGACCAGATCAGAAAGCTCGGCCAGAATGCGCCGCACTTCCTTCTCCTCCTCCAATTCCAATTCTCGCACCGCGTTGTTCTGTTCCACCACCTTAATCGGTTCAATGAAAAAGGTGGCGCCGCTGGAGGACTGGTCGTGGACGATGCCCTGAATGTGGCCTTTGTGCTCGGCCCGCACGGGGATCACATAGCGGCCCTGGCGCTGGGTGACAATCGCCTCTTGCAAATATTCTTTGATACCGCTGCTCTGGACCAGCCGGTCCAGCGTGCTGAGCAGCCTGTCCTGGGCCACCCGCAGTTGGGAGCGAATTCTGGAAAGTTCCGCGCTGGCCCCGTCCACCACTTCGCCCCGGCCGTTGATGCAGCGGCTGATCTCGGCGATGACGTGATCGCAGGGTTCGATGACAAAGGCGATGTCCGAGAGGCGGGGGAACTGGCGACCCAGCCGGGTGAGGGTCTGGCGCAAGCTGCGGGCGCGCAGAAGCGTCGTGCGGATGTCTACCATTTCCATAGGCAGCAGACCCGCTCCCCGCTCGGCCCGGTTGACCAGCGAGCGCACGTCGTGGACGCCGCCGAAATGGATGTCCGTCTTCTGGTCGAGCAGACGCCAGGCCTCGTCGGTCTGCTGCATGGACTCCTGCACCGTGCGCAGGTCGTCGCTGGGCAGCAACGAACGGGCCAGTTCCATCCCGCCTTCAAAGGAGCAGAATGTGACCAGCCGTTCGAGGATTTTGTTATATTCCAGAACGCGTATTGTATGTGGATTCATATCTGTTGCGTCAGTCTAGTGAGCGCTGATTGAGTGCCGAGTCTTCGAGGCGTATCGAAATCAAACGAATGGGTCTACAGACAGATTTGAGTATAACCCGCTTGGTTTCGATACGGCTGGAAACAGCCCCAGCCTACTCAACCGGCGCTGGTCTTCATTGTATCCGTATTTCGTCGCCGCGTCGGGCTGATCATAGCACAGCGGAGCGGTGAAAGAAAAGAGCAGCGGGAGATGCAAATCGAAAGTTGCAGGTGGCAGCGGATGATCCTCCATTCCGCATTCTTCACTCTGCATTTCGCATTAGCTGTATCCCATCCGGTGCAGCAGATTCTCCTTCGCCCGCCATTTTTCCAGCACTTTCACCCAAAGCTCCAAATAGACTTTTGTGCCCACCAGTTCTTCGATCTGGGGACGAGCAGCCTGGCCCAGTTGTTTGATCATCGACCCCTTCTGGCCTAAGACAATCCCCTTCTGGGAATGGCGTTCCACATAAATGGTGGCCGCAATGTACGTCATATTTTCGTCCCGCTCCTCCCAGTCTGTGACACCCACCGCGATGCTGTGGGGCACTTCCTGATGGAGCAGATTCAGCGCCTGCTCCCGGATGGCCTCTGTGACCAGAAAGCGCAGGTTGAGATTCGTCACCTGATCGTCGGGGTAGTAGCCGGGACCTTCGGGCAAAAACTCCCGCAGGTCAATCAGTAGATCGTCCACGCCCTGGCCGCTGGCCGCGCTGATCAGATAGATGGGAATCTCCTCCTGGCCGTCGTCGTCGTCCTCGTCCATCAGCCAACCCAGCAGCGCCCGGTACTCAGCGGCCCGCTGGTGCAGGAGTTCGTCGCCCCTGTGCCAGCCGTCCACTTTGTTGAAACCAAAGAGCAGCAGGGGCAGGGGGGTGATGCTGTGCAGTACCCGCAGCCGTTCGCTAATCATCCGGTCCTCGTCCGTGGGCGGGGTGTTCACATCCACCAGCCAGAGGACCACATCCGCGTCACGGGAAATCGTATCTTCGGCCACCTGCACCATCCGTTTGCCCAGTTTGTTCTTGGGGTTGTGGATGCCCGGCGTGTCCAGAAAGATAATCTGCGCGTTCTCGCCCGTGTGGATGCCCAGAATGCGGTCGCGAGTGGTCTGGGGCTTGTTGCTGGTGATGGCGATCTTCTGGCCCAGCACCCGGTTCAGGAAGGTGGACTTGCCCACATTCGGGCGGCCAATCACCGCCACGTAGCCGCTGCGGTGATCCTCCCTGGGCGGGGCGATATTGCCCCCTTCTCCAAAGAACTCGGCCAGATCGATGGCCCGACCCTGCACCATCTCAAATTCAGAAATATCAAAGCGATGTTCTTCCGACACAGGCAAACTCCAAGCAGGCAAACCAGAAAGATGCAAAGACACGAAAAAAACAGAGGGAAATCAGCGCGGCTCAATACAAATTACGAAAATCTCCGCCACCTGTTTCTCGGGTAAAATCAACCGATCCAGTATACCACAGAGAACGCAAAAAGAGACCTGCCGGGTTCCAAAAATACCGGCAGGTCTCTATTGTTCTACGTTACAGTTTGTGGCGTGCTATCGAAGATTACGATTTGTCCACGCACAACAAACTACGTCCCTATCCCAATTCCAACCCTACCCTCGGCCCTGCGGCCGCAATCTCCGGGGTCACGCCGCTGACAAACTGTTCGAAGTTCTTGACAAACATCTGGGCCAGTTTCAACGACTGGGCGTCGTAGGCCACCGGGTCGGTCCAGGTCAGCTTGGGCTGCAACACTTTGTCCGGCACGCCCTCAATGTGGGCGGGAATCGCCAGGCCAAAGACCGGGTCGGTGACTGTCGCCACGTCGTCCAACTCGCCATTCAGGGCAGCTTCGATCATCCGCCGGGTGTGGGCCAGTTTCATGCGGTTACCCACCCCATAGGGACCACCTGTCCAGCCTGTGTTGACCAGCCAGACCGATGCGTTCTGTTCGTCAATCTTTTCGCCCAGCAGTTTGGCATAGACGCCGGGGTGCAGGGGCATAAAGGGTGCGCCGAAGCAGGCGGAGAAGACGGGTGACGGCTCTGTCACGCCACGCTCGGTGCCGGCCACTTTGGCTGTGTAGCCGCTCAGGAAGTGATACATCGCCTGCTCCCGGGTCAGTTTGCTGATTGGGGGCAGCACGCCAAAGGCGTCGGCGGTCAGAAAGACGATATTCTTGGGATGGCCAGCCACACCGCTGGGGTCCGCGCTGTCGATATGGCTAATCGGGTAGCTGGCCCGGGTGTTTTCGGTCAGAGAGTCGTCGTCCAAATCAACTCGACGGGTTGTGCGATCGTAGGCGACATTCTCCAAAATTGTGCCAAAGCGACGGGTCGTCTCGAAAATTTCGGGTTCGCCTTTCGGGTCTAGCCGGATGACTTTGGCATAGCAGCCACCTTCCAGATTGAATACGCCGTCATCGCTCCAGCCGTGTTCGTCGTCGCCGATGAGGGTGCGCCCGGCAGCCGCGCTGAGGGTCGTCTTGCCTGTGCCGCTCAGCCCAAAGAAGAGGGCCACGTCGTCTTTGTCTGTGCCGTAGTTGGCGCTGCAATGCATACTCATCACACCCGCTTTGGGCAGCAGATAGTTCATAGCGCTGAAGATCGATTTCTTCATCTCGCCGCTGTAGGCTGTGCCGCCGATCAGCACCATCCGCTCGGCAAAGTTGAGCAGAATAAATGCCTGGCTGCGAGTCCCATCTTCCTCTGGGTTGGCGTGGAAGGAGGGCACATCGATGACCGTGAAATCTGGCTCGAATGTGCGCAGTTTCTCCTGATTCGTCTCCCGGATGAACATATTGCGGGCAAAGAGGTTTTGGGAGGCCAACTCATTGATCACCCGCACTTTGCGCTGGTAACGGGTGTCTGCGCCCACATAACCGTCGAAAACAAAGAGTTCCTTGTGCTGCAAATAGGCCCGCACCCGCTGGTAGAGATTTTTGAACTGGCTTTCTTCAAAAGGCGAATTGATTTTTCCCCACCAGATGTCCTTTTCGGTGGACTCTTCCCGCACGATAAATCGGTCGTTGGGCGAGCGCCCCATGTGGTCGCCTGTGCGCATCAGCAGCGCGCCCAGGTGGGCCAATGTGGCTTCCCGGCGGCGAATAGCTTCTTCGTACAGGGCGGGGGTGGGCAAATTCCAATGGACTACATCTGCGTTGGTGATGCCGTGGATTTCCAGGCCGTTGACTTCGTTGACAATACCGATGTTCTGCATAATCCCCTCCTCGCGGGAATTCAAAACGTTCGATTCACAGTTCACAACCGGTTTCCTCATATTCCGGTTGCCAGCCACATTGTACCAATACAACCGGTTGCATAACCCGGACAGACGTTCGGTTTTCCGGCTGGTCAGGTGGATAGTCTGGCGGGGGATAGAACGCGGATCACCGCGGATTCTCGCCGATTGAACCAGCGGTAATCCGCGTTTCCGCTTGCGTCTTGGCCAGCTAAAACAGCGAGACCGATAGCGTTGGCTACCGGTCTCGCTGTGCGGCTTGCTTCTGGTTGGCGGCCTTTAGACTCCGCTGAAAGCCGAGAATCCTCCATCCACCGGCACGACGATACCGGTGACAAAGCGGGCCGAGTCGCTGGCTAGCCAGACCGCCGCGCCGATCAGCTCCTCCGGTTCGCCAAAGCGGCCCATGGGGGTGTGGTCCACAATCGTCTTGCCGCGGGGGCTGGGCGTGCCGTCGTCGTTGAGCAGGAAGCCCCGATTCTGGTCGCCGATGAAGAAGCCGGGCGCAATCGCGTTGACCCGCAGCCCTTCGCCGTACTTCTGGGCAAAGTCCACAGCCAGCCAGCGGGTGAAGATGTCGATGGCCGATTTGGCCGCGCTGTAGCCCAGCACACGGGTCAGGGCACGCTGGGAGGCCATGGAAGAAATGTTGATAATCGAGCCAGCTTTCTGCTCCATCATCACTTCCCCAAAGACCTGTGTGGGTAGTACACTTCCGTTAAAATTGAGGGCCATCACCTGATTGACCGCGGATTCGGGCATATTGAAAAAAGTCACATCGCCCACAATTGTCGAGCCGGGGATATTGCCCCCTGCGCCGTTGACCAGAATATCGACCCGGCCCCACTTGTCCAGCAGCGTCTGGCGGGCTGTGTGCAACTGTTCCATATTGAGCACATCTGCGGGCAGACCGATGGCCGTGCCGCCCGCGGCTACAATCTCCGCGGCCACACCGTCGGCCACATCACCCCGGCGGCCCAGAATGCCCACATTGGCACCGGCTGCGGCCAGGCCCCGGGCAATCGCCCCGCCCAGCACGCCCGTGCCGCCAGTGACGACCGCGACTTTGCCTTCCAACGAAAAAAGAGATTGAAGATTCACAAAATGCTCCTATGGGATGATGTAGTGATGAACAGATCAATTTTTCTTATGTAGTCGGCGGATGCCATCCAGCAAGAATCCATTGGCGTCGCGCAGGCAGAATGTATTCGTTGTTCAGCCGCAATGCTGCAACAGTTGCTCGTCCGGTAGCGGATATCCCGACTATCTCCGCGCCATCGGCACTCCACTGGAAATGTTCCTGCCAAATTTGGCTCCGGGGATTGAATAGCGGGACTTCACTTCCACTCAGTGGATCGACGGCGTGGGTTTGCGCGCCTTTGAAACTGTTGCACCAGGCGCACGAAAGCCAGAGATTTGACTCATCCGACGCTCCGCCACGCGCCAAAGGGATTATATGTTCGATATGCATCTGTCCGCCGCTGATATGTTGGGCCGTCAAGCAATAACCGCAGCGGTTTTGAGCATCGGCAATCACTTTCTGGCGCAACTGGCGCGAAATGTAGGCCATGGGAGCGCATTAATTCTCAGCGAGTAATGGGCGTCCGCTGCGCAGGCTCAAGAGAGCAAAGGCACGCGCTTTGCGCAATGTCGTGCTTCCGTATTCACGGCGCAGGTCATCTATCGCCCTCTCCTCCTCCCGATTCAGCACCCGCTGGTGTTGAAGTAGAGTCAAGTCGTGCAGTCGCTCTTGCTTTTCGCTGGGCATCTCGCTGCGCGCGATCGTCCAAAGTGCCTGATCGTCCAGCCAGGTCATACGGGCCAAATCAGTCTGCAATTCGGGGGGCGCGTCCGCCACTGTGGGCAGGGCAGATTCCAGGACATCCGCCAGCATCTTTTCCAATGGGATTTGCAGCACACTGGCGGCAAGTTTGGCCCGGCTCATCACTGAGTCTGACAACGAAAGTGTGATGGTTTGGATGGACATAACTACACTCCTCAAATTCGTCTCGTCTGTCAGGTACTGTTCTTCAGTATTGCGACGAAGCGTAGAACGCGTATAATAAGATTGTACTATCCCAGGCGAAAATGTCAATCTTCGTCAATCTCACGCCCCATGAAAGGAACCGCCGTGACCCACACCACCTCCCACGCACCCGACCGGCAGGACCGCTACTTCAGCGCAGAGCCGGGTCAGCGGGCCATCGCCCGTCAACTCTTCCAGCAGGTGGGCGGTCTGCCCCTCATCTGTCCCCACGGCCACGTGGACCCCAAACTCTTCGCCGATCCCGACTACCGCTTTGGATCGCCCACAGAGATGTTTCTGATCCCGGACCACTACATCTTTCGGATGCTCTATTCCCAGGGAATCTCGATGGAATCGGTCGCCATTCCCCTTCGACAGGCTCAGGACACTGCCCGGCGGGACGGCGGCCCGGTGGAGACGGATCACCGCAAGGCGTGGCAGATTTTCGCCGAGAACTTCTATCTGTTCCGAGCCACGCCCACGGGGATGTGGCTGGTGGATGAACTGCACGATCTTTTTGGCATCACCGAAAAGCTGAATGGCAAAAGTGGACAAGCCATCTACGACGCCATCGACGCTGCATTGCGCACGCCCGAATTCAGCCCCCGGCGAATGTTCGAGCGTTTCAATGTGGAAGCCCTGACCACCACCGACCCGGCCACCGCCACCCTGGCCGACCACAAGACCATCCAGGAATCCGACTGGTCCGGGCGCATTCTGCCCACCTTCCGCCCGGATGCGGTGGTGAACATCGATATGGACGGCTGGCGCCAGGAGATCGACCGCTTGGGCCAAGTCTCCGGCGTGGATGTGCGGGACTATCCCTCCTACATTCAGGCGTTGGAGCAGCGCCGGGCCTTTTTCGTAGAGATGGGCGCGACTGCCACGGATCACGCGGCGCTGACCGCCCACACGGAGATTCTGAGCAGCCGGGATGCCGAGGCGATCTTCCAGCGGGCGCTGGCAGCCAAGACGACAGGCGATGACGCCCGCCGCTTCACCGGACATATGCTGGTGGAGATGGCCCGGATGTCTTCGGAGGATGGGCTGGTGATGCAGTTGCACATCGGCTCCTACCGTAACCACAACCCGTCTATCTACCAGCAGTTTGGCCGGGATATGGGCGCGGACATCCCCATCGCCGCGGAGTTCACCCGCAATCTCAAGCCGCTGCTGGATCGCTTTGGCAACGCATCAAATCTGACTCTCATCCTTTTCAATCTGGACGAGACGACCTACGGACGGGAGCTGGCTCCCCTGGCCGGTCACTACCCGGCCCTGCGTCTGGGGCCGCCCTGGTGGTACTTCGACAGCATCAACGGGATTCGCCACTTCTTCGATGCAGTGGTGGAGACCGCGGGGATTTACAACACAGTCGGCTTCAACGACGACACCCGGGCCTTCCCCTCCATCCCCACCCGCCACGAACTGTGGCGGCGGGTCGCCTGCGATTGGGTGGCCGGGCTGGTCGTTCAGGGCATTGTGGACGAGGAAGACGCCTCCGAAATGGCCCACGATCTGGCCTACGGGCTGGCGAAGAAGGCGTATCGATTGTAAAGAACGACGGCAGACCGCGGACGGAGGACGAACCAGTGGTGAATTGGTTCGTCCTCCGTCCGTCGTCTTTCGACCAAAATTACAGCCAGCCTCGCAGCGCCGCCGCATCGGCCAGGAACTGGGCCGGGTCGTCGTCGCGCACAAATTCGATAAGCGCGTAACGTTCCCCGCCCAGTGCGTCGATGCGGGCCAGATATTCTTTCCATTGAATCGCATACTCGTCCAGGGGCAGGCGGATCGTCTGCCCCTCTTCGATCCGCCAGGAAAAGGTGTGGATGTGGCTGATCCAGGATGCAAGAGTGTCGATACCGGCCCGGTTTTCCTCGACGGTTGAGCCTTTGGGCGGCTGCCAGAGAGTGCGGAGCGTGGACCTGTCCACTGCTTCCAGCAGACGGCGGGCCGATTCCGCGCTGTCTGTCAGTGTGTTGCCGTGGAATTCGTAGGCGATGCCGATCCCTTCCGTCGCGGCCAGATCGACGATGCGTTGGCTGTCCGCTATTACTGCATTCCAATAGGCTGTATCCGCTTCTGCCGACCCCACTTTGCCAGCCCAGACGCGGATGGTCGGCGTCCCCAGCGCGACGGCGCTCACCAAAACGTCTGGGAAGGGCACATCTGCCCGATGGCCGACCCGATAGTAGGAGCCGTAGGTGGGCATAGCCAGGCCCGCGTCTGCCGTCATCTGCGCGATCCCCTGGGCTTTTGCCACATCCCCGTGGGGCGCGTGGACATCCCCGCCCCATTCGATGGCGTCCAATCCGGCCTGCACGACCAGATCGACGATCTGTCGGGGGGATAGCTTGCGAAAAGTAATCGAGACCAGTCCGGGGTGAATCATTCGTTCCTCCTGTAACACAAGCTGTCAGCTTGCGCTGATTGCGGGCTAACAGCCCGCATTACAATAACGCACTGGCAATGGCCGCGTAGCCCTGGGCCGCGGCCAGCAATTCGTGGAGTTGCAGCTTTTCGTTGATGACGTGGGCGTCCCGCTCTGCGCCGGGGCCGAAGCCGAGGGTGGGAATCCCCGCCACGCCCGCGCTGTAGGCGGCGTTTGTGCAGAAGCGATAGGCTCCTGTTTCCGCTTCGATGCCGCTGTTGTGCAGGGCGCTCAGCGCACTCTGCACGAACGGATCCTCCTCGGCCAACTCCCAGGCCGGGAAGAACTTCTCCTGCACAAATTTGTAGTCCGTGTGACTGCTGTATTCGCCCACCCCAATTGTGGCGTTTAGACGGATGTCGACCAGTTCGCTGCGTCCGCTGATGACCGAAAGCACATCCTCCGCGCTTTCGCCCGGAAGCAGGCGGCGGTCGTAGGTGGCCCGACAGATGCTGGGGATGACCGAATGGCCGGGGTAGGGGTCGGAAATAATATCAGTCAGGGCGAGGATGGCCGGCCCCATCAGCGGATGGCTGGGCAGTTGGAGCGACTCCACCGCGGCGATGACACGCAGCATATCCAGCACTGCGTTGCGGCCCAGATGGGGCGCGGAAGAGTGGGAGGGCTGCCCGATTGTTTCCAGATGGATTTCGGCCCGGCCTCGCCCGCCGCGCGCCAGTTGCAGTTCAGTGGCCTCGCCGATGACGACAAAATCCGCGCCGGTCTGTTCGATGACCTTCGCCAGAGCTACCCCTTCCAGCACCTCTTCCAGCACCGACGCGCTGACCACCGCCCGCCCGGCCAGACGGCTTCTGTCCAGCCCGGCGATGCCGTGGACCATCGCGGCCAGCGCCCCTTTCATATCCGCGCTGCCCCGCCCGTGGAGCGCGCCGTCGGCCACCGCGCCACTGTGGGGGTCCCGCTCCCAGGGCACGCCAGGCGAGACGCCGACGGTATCCGTGTGCGCGTCGTAGAGAATCGTCGGTCCGGGCGCGGCACCCTCCACAACGCCGATGACATTGCCGCACTCGTCGCTCCACACCCGGTCGAAGCCAAGCGCTCGCATCTCCTCCTCCACCCGCCGGGCCACCCCGCCCTCCTGCCCGCTCAGGCTGGGAATGCGCACCAGGTCTTGGGTGAAGGCGATCAGTTTTTCGTTGTTCACAATTCCTCCTGTCAAAAAAAGCACACGGATTGGCACGGATGGGATAGATTCACACGGATTCCCTCTGCGCAATCTGCGTTTATCTGCGAAAATCTGCGTCCCATTTTTTGTTTAGCGCAGCGTCTGAATCCGCTCGGCGATAGCGTCGATCAGCCCTTCCAGGCAGCCGGGAGCCAGAATCGACGGCTCCTCCTGATAGAGTCCCAGCCCGTAGCGATCTTTGGGTAGCAGATAGGCCACGTGCATATCCCCGGAGAGGGGCGAGACGAAAATTGTCTCGTCCGGGAAGCGGCGGCGCAATTCGGTTTGGAGCAGGCTGTAGGGTTCGCCACCACAGGTGATCCACAGGGCGTCGCCCAGGCGGTAGACCGCACAGTGAACCGGGACCAGCCCACCCGCGGGAATGTGGCGTAGACGCCCCAACCAGCGCCGGGCGCGCTCGGCCCTGGCTCTGGCATCCCTGGCCTCCGTCTCCTGGCCGGCATCGATGGCCTCCTGCCAGCGGGTTTCCCATTCCTCCAAATCCGCGCTGAGGGTGTCGGGATTGGGCCTGGCTTTGGCTGGCAGAGGCACGGCCAATGCGCCGCCGCTGAACCGGCTGCTTTCGGCAACGCGAGGGTCGTCCTGGGGAACGAAAGCCCACGCGCCCAGTGTGGCCCCAGAGACAACCGGCCCACTGTAGGCGAAATCCGCGGTGGGCGGTCCCAGGCTGGAGAGGGCGGAGAGTGCGGCGTAGGCCACTTCCCGTCCGTTGCGGTCGGCTACTGCCGTGTCGCCCACAAAGCCATTCGTCGGCCCCAACTCTCCACACGCGCCCAGCAGAAAGAAGCAGGCCGCGCCGGTGGCTTCTTCCACCGTTTCCCGCAGGCTGCCCACATAATCCGGGCTGATCAGTTGATTGTCCCAGGCCAGTGTCGTCGGGTGGCAGGCGTAGTTGACGAGGGTTGCCAGCACTTTTCCGTCGGCATCCGCCACCCGTCCAACCAGCAGTGTATCGTCGGCGGGGGTGGACTGATTGTAGCCGCAGACAAAAATCCCGGCGTCGTCGTCCCAACAGTCCCGGTTGGCGGCCATCCCGCAACGCCCGGTTGCGTAGGAAATCACCGCGTCCTGCGCGTTCTCCACTGCCTCCCGGCTGATGCGGGCGACGGCTGTGTTCAGGTCGGTCAGATAGCCGGGGATGAGATCGCCGCCGGGCAGGGGAACCCGATCCGGTGTCATCATTCCCGCAGAGTGGGTGTGGGAGAAGGTGACGACGACATTCTCTACGGGGATTCCGCTGGCGTCAGCGGCTGCCTGTACCAGTCCGTCCAGTTCGTTTTTGCCCAGCCCCACCAGATCGATGAGCAGACGGAGTAGCCCCGGCCCGCTGCCGTCAAGCGGGAGAAGGGCAATGGCATCGGCGAAGAGGGGGCGATGGACGCCCGCGGCCCGGTCGTGGCTGGCCGCGCCCCACATTCGGTGATAGATGCCTATGGGCTGGGTGATGTCGGCACGGGCCGCGCCAAAGCGCAGGCGGGAGGTGGGTGTTTTGCGGGTAGTTGTGGTCATTTTTCACTGTTCCTTTTGTAACGCAAGCTGTTAGCTTGCGCTGGATGCGGGCTAACAGCCCGCGTTACAATAGCAGATCGCGCATCCGTTCGTTGCCCGGCGCGGCGGGATAGAATTCAAATTCCCAGTAGTGGTCCTCCGGGTCGAAGCCGTAGAAGAATTCCAACTGCCCGGCCACGTCCTCCACATCCAGCGTCTGCAAGCGGAAGGCAGGGATGGCCTGCAAATGGGCACGCCAGGCGGGCAGGTCGTCGGTGATCAGACCGATTGTCACCAGTTTGTCCGGCGCATAGGGATGCAGCCCCACACCCGCTTCCACCGGGCCGATAAAACTCGTGCCGCCCGCGGCGTAGACCTTCGCCCAGCCCTGATCCACGACCATTTCCAGCCCCAACTGATCGGCCAGAAAGTGCTGTGCGGCGGCCATCTCTTTGTAGTAGAGCCAGAGGACAGTAGCCGATAGGGGCAGGTTGTCGGGTGTGGTGGTGATCAGCGGATCGATTTTCGCCAGTTGGGGAAGCAGCCGCTCATTTTCCGGGTGGGGATTGAAGCGCTCGAATTCGAGAAAGTAGCCCGCCGGGTCCAGGGCGACAAATCCCTCGTGGGCTTTCGTTCTGTCCGATTTCAGCGGGTGGCGGATGGGTACGTTCTGGCTTTGCAGATGGGCGTACCAGCCCTCGACTTCTTCCGTGACAAAGGCCAGAGTCACGGCTTTGGGTTCGTCGGGACTGTGCAAGCTGTGGGCGATGTCCATCAGCGTCAGGAAGGATGTGGGCGATGTACGAATCGTGCGGGCGATGCCGAAATCCGCCACCAGTTCCAGGCCGAGGGTTTCGGTGTAGAAGCGGGTGGCTGCGTCTAGGTTCGCATAGTAGAAAAATGGATTGGCTGCCAGTAGAGAGTGGAGAGACATTCGTTCGCTCCGTGAGTGGATAAAAATCTTCTGTTGAAAAGTAATGCAGAGTTACAGCAATGTCAATTCCCCAAAATGTATACTTAGATTGTGGAACACAGGCTGTTCCCAATTCTGGCTCGACCAGCCAGGGTTCTTTTGTGAATGCATTATTCGTTGGAGACAGAGAATGTCAAATCAGAAAAAGTGGGACGTGACCCAAATGCCCGATCAGACGGGACGGGTGGCGATTGTGACCGGCGCCAACAGCGGCATCGGCTTCGAGACAGCCAAAGCGCTGGCCCAGAAGGGGGCGACCGTTGTGATGGCCTGCCGCAATCAGGCCAAAGGCGAGGCTGCCGCGGAGGCCATCCGCAAGGAAGAGCCGCGGGGCAGCGTCCAGGTGATGGCCCTGGACCTCTCCAGTCTGGACTCTGTGCGCGACTTTGCCGGGAAATACTCCAATAAATTCGAGCGGTTGGACCTGCTCGTCAACAACGCGGGGGTGATGGCCCTGCCCAAGCGTCTCGAAACTGTCGATGGCTTCGAGATGCAGTTCGGCACAAACCACCTGGGCCACTTTGCCCTGACCGGTCTTCTGTTCGATCTGCTGGCCAAGACGTCGGGTAGTCGGATCGTCAATGTGAGTAGCGGTGCGCATCGGCCCGGGCGCATGGCCTGGGACGATCTCCAGTCCCAGCGCTCTTACAGCCCTTTCGTGGCCTACAGCCAGAGTAAATTGGCGAATCTGCTCTTTACCAATGAATTGCAGCGGCGGGTGGACAAAGCAGGGCAAAAGGTAATGGTCACGGCGGCCCATCCGGGCTGGACTGCCACCAATTTGCAGGCCCATTGGGGCATTGCCGAATTGTTCAACCCACTCTTTGGGCAAAAGCCGCCGATGGGTGCGTTGCCTACACTCTTTGCAGCCACTGGGCTGGAAGCCATTCCCGCTGGCTATTATGGCCCGGATGGGTTTATGGAGATGCGGGGCTATCCCAAGCCGGTAGGCACAAGCAGCACGGCCCAGGATCAGGCTGCGGCTGCGCGGCTGTGGGATGTCTCCGAAGCGCTGACCGGTGTGGCTTTCCTGTCCGAGACTGCACCACAGGCCGAGCCGACAAGCGCGTAGTGGATAGGTAAGGTGCATTCAAGTAAATAATTATCCACAGATTTCGCAGATTTTCACAGAGAAAATCGATGAGAATCTGCGAAATCTGTAGTAGTCAAGAAGATGGTGGAAGTTTCAACGCAAAGACGCAAAGGAGCAGAGACGCAAAGAAATTGCTTTTCTCTCTGTGCCTTTGCCTCTTTGCCTCTTTGCGTTAAGAAATAGCCATTCCACCATCCCGTTGACCAGTACAAGAATCTGCGAAATCTGTGGATAGTTTAATCTTGGGAATAGCCTAAACGACACTGCCCCGGCAAGCGGCCGGGGCAGTGTCGTTTGGTAAATCATCTGTTCTGGCTATCCCCGTTTGGAGACACCCACCGCAATCGTTTCTCCGTCCAGATCGAACTCGACCCGATCCGTTGGCAGTTTTCCGCTCTTCCAGACAGTTTCCACAGCCAGCACCTCATCGGCGACGTATGCGCCGTGCTGCTCGAACATTGCACGCAGCAGGGCCGACTCGCCCAGATGCAGAACGATGCGGTCGCTGATGTCCAGCCCCGCGTCCTTGCGTAGCTGCTGCACCCGACGCACGACCTCCCGGGCCTGGCCCTCCAGCACCAGTTCCGGCGTCAGGTCGGTGGTCACGGCCACCAGATAGCCGCCATCCTCGGCCACACTGAACCCGGCGCGAGGAGCGCTGCGCACTTCCACATCTTCCGGTGCGACTTCGTAGCTGGTTCCGTCCACTTCCACCGTTACCGATTCCCCAGCGCCGAAGCGGGCGGCCAGATCGCTCTGATCCATCCCGGCCAACGCCTGGCGTATAATCGGGAAGCCCCGGCCAAACTTCTGTCCCAGTTGCTTGGGCAGGGGATGCACCTGCACGTCCACCAGTTCCCCCGCGGCGTCGGCAAAGGCCAGTTCTTTCACATTCAACTCCACCAGCAGGGTCTCGGCCATCCGTTCCAGCCCCGCCTTTTCTTCGGGGGAGCGGGTGCGTGCGACGACCTGACGCAGGGGCTGGCGCACTTTCAGGCTGGCGTTTTCCCGGGCGGCCCGGCCCAGTGTGGTGACCTTTTGGGCCAGGTCCATATCCGCGCTGAGTTGCTCGTCGATGGCGCTCTCGTCCACGCTCGGCCAGCGGGAGAGATGGACCGAATCGGGCGCGCTGGCGTCCACACTGGAGACCAGATTCTGGTAGAGTTCGTCGGCCACAAAGGGCGTGGCCGGGGCCAGCAGTTGGCTCACTGTCACCAGCGCCTGGTGCAGCGTCGCCAAAGCCGCCGGGTCCCCGTCCCAGAAGCGGCGACGGTTCAGGCGCACGTACCAGTTACTCAGGCTGTCCACAAAATCGGCCACGGGTCGGGTCGCGCCCAGCACGTCGTAGTTTTCGTAGGCCGCGGTCACGTCCCGCACCAGCCGGTTGAGTTCGCTGACGACCCAGCGGTCGAGCAGATTCTCGGACGACTGCACTTCCGCCGTCTGCTGTCCGCCGTCTGCGGTCCATCCCTCACTCAGATTCGCATACGTCACAAAGAAACTGTACGTATTCCAGAGCGTATTCAGGAAGCGGCGCACCACCTCGCCCACCAGCGCGCTGCTGAAGCGGCGGCTGTTGCCGGGAGGCCCCGCGGTGTACATATACCAGCGGGTGGCGTCTGCGCCGTGCTCCTTGAAGATGGCCCAGGGGTTGACGACGTTGCCTTTGGATTTGCTCATCTTCGAGCCGTCGTCGGCCAGGATGTGGCCCAGGCAGATGACATTTTTGAAGGCGGGCCGGTCGAAGAGCAGCGTACTCACCGCGTGGAGCGTGTAGAACCAGCCGCGAGTCTGGTCGATGGCCTCGCAGATGAAGTCGGCTTGCTTGTACTTTTCGTACTCGGCCTGGTTTTCAAAGGGGTAGTGCCACTGGGCGATGGGCATGGATCCGCTGTCAAACCAGACGTCGCAGACTTCGTTGACCCGGCGCATTGTGCCGCCGTCGGGCGCGGGCCAGGTCACCTCATCCACGTGGGGGCGATGCAACTCCAGCGCGCTCTGATCCACCCCTGTCTTCTCGGAAAGCTCGGCGATGCTGCCCACGCACTCGGTGTAGGTGCTGCCCGGCGCGTCGCTCTGCCAGATGGGCAGAGGGGTGGCCCAGTAACGGTCCCGGCCCATTGCCCAGTCCACATTGTTTTCCAGCCAGCGGCCAAAGCGCCCGTCTTTGATGTGGTCGGGAACCCAGTTGATCTGCTGGTTGACGGCGACGAGCCGCTCTTTGTATTCGCTGGTGCGCACGTACCAGGTCTCTTTGGCCCAGTAGATCAGGGGCGTGTCGCAGCGCCAGCAGAAGGGATAGGTGTGTTCGTATGTGCCCGAACTATAGAGCAGCCCCCGCTCCTTTAGTTCTTCGGTGATGGCCGGGTCGGCCTCTTTGACGAAGACCCCAGCCCAGGGGGTCACCTCCGGCTTGAACTGACCTGCCGCGTCCACTGTATGGATAACGGGCAGGTCATTCTCCTTGCCCACATTCAGGTCCTCCGCGCCAAAGGCCGGCGCGATGTGGACGATACCCGTGCCGTCTTCCGTGCTGACAAAATCGGCGGCCACGACGTAAGCGTACTCTTTGTCCACAGGCAGGAAGCGGTAGAGGGGTTCGTAGCGCTTGCCCACCAGATCGCTCCCCTTCATCTCCGCCTGGACTGTATAGCCGGGCCGCAGTACTTTTTCCGCCAGTTCTTTGGCCAGATAGAGCTTTGCGCCGGATTCGTCCAGCACCTGCACGTAGTCCACCTTTGCGCCCACAGCCAGGGCCACATTGCCGGGCAGGGTCCAGGGGGTCGTCGTCCAGGCAAGGAGGAATGTATCCTCCTCGCCCTGCACAGCGAATTTGACGAAGACACTGGGATCGACGGTTCCTTCTTTGTAGCCGAGAGAAAGCTCGTGGCTGCTCAGGGGTGTGCCACAACGGGGGCAGTAGGGCACGACTTTGTAGCCCTGATAGAGCAGTCCTTTGTCCCAGAACTGTTTGAGGATCCACCAGAGGGACTCCACGTATTCGGTTTTCATCGTCACGTAGGCGTCTTCCAGCGTTACCCAGAAGGCCATGCGCTCGGTGAGTGCTTCCCAATCGGTCAGGTATTCCCAGACCGATTCCTTGCACATTTCGTTGAAGGCGGCCACGCCGTAGGCTTCGATCTGCTCTTTGCCGGTCATGCCCAGCCGCTTTTCCACATCCAATTCCACGGGCAGGCCGTGGGTGTCCCAGCCACCCTTGCGCAGGACGTGATAGCCCTGCATTGTCTTGTATCGGGGGAACATATCCTTGAAGGCGCGAGCCAGCACGTGATGGATGCCGGGGCGTCCATTGGCTGTGGGCGGGCCTTCGTAGAAGACGAATTCCGGTCCGCCTTCCCGCTCGCTCATCGAGCGCTGGAAGACATTCTTCTGCTTCCAGCGCTTCTGCACATTCTCTTCCATCTCCGGGAAAGAGACGGCTGGTTTTACTTCCTGAAATTGTGGTTTGCTTGCCATTTGGGTCTACTCCTGTCGATTGAAGGATCAATCGCTCTGGGATATTATCTCAATGAGTATCTATTTCTGCTTTTCCAACCGCTCTGGCTCACTCCATCCCCAGCCCAACTTGTACAATCCCCGCTCCACCCAGGCCCCATAGCTGCTCTGAACCCATTCCTCCGGGCGGGTGACCAGCCCGTGACCCACCGGGTCGTAGTGGATCGTATCCATTCGTGTAGCGAATGTCTCCGCATCGCCTATTGCTTCCAGTCCGTAGCGCGGTTCCCAGACCACCATTTCTGCTGGGCTGCCCATCAACTGGGCGTAGTCTGCTGCGTAGCGGTGGCGCACCCGACGCACGATCTCGTCTGCGCTGCCCTCTGCGCTGGGTTGAATCAGCAGGTGACTGTGTTCGGGCAGTATCACCCAGGCGTGCATTGTGAACGGCGATCCCTGGCGCACTTCCCGCAGCACCGAACGCAGCAGATGGGCTGTCTCGGCCCGGTGAAAGATGCGTTCCCCACGCACGCCGGTCAGCGTAACAAAGACGAGACCCGTGTGGAAGTGGGTTTCATAGGCGGAGAGCGGCGGGTCGGGAATAATGGGCATAGGGGGTGCTCCGTATTTCGTACTGCGTAAGTAGTGATGATTGGCGCGTTGCTGAGATAAGAATCGTAATGAACGTTGAAACAGGCAATCTTTTCTACAGTCGCTCTTTCTTTGTCCCCCACAAACGCTGTGTAATGGATCAAACGTCCATTACCTACGAAATACGCAGTACGCAATACACAATCGCTCAGCCCAATTCGATGTAAATCCGTTTGTTGATCGCGCCTTTGCTCTTGTAATCCGTTACCCGCATACGCCCCACTTCGGATGTGTTGTGGACGTGGGTTCCGCCGTCGGCTTGCAGGTCCAGCCCTACCAGTTCGATGGTGCGGATTTCGCTGATACCCTCCGGCAGCAGGTTGATTTTCGTGCGGATCAGGTCGGGTATCTGAAAGGCTTCCTCCCTGGGCAGCGTCTGTTCACGCACGGGCCGGGCCGCGGCGATCTCCGCGTTGCACTTCTCCTCGATCTCCGTGACCAGCTCCCGGCTCATCGCGGCAAACTCGAAATCCATGCGCCCCGATCCGGGGTCCATATTGCCGCCGGTGACAGACGCCTGGTAGTCCCGCCAGACGACGCCGCAGAGGATGTGCATGGCCGTGTGGGTACGCATCAGCGCATAGCGCCGATCCCAGTCCAACTCGCCGTGGACCGGCTGGCCGACAGGTATCTCTGGCAGGCCGCCGTCGGTCCCGACGAGGGTGTGCCAGACGCCAGCGCCCGCTTTCTTGACTTTCGCCACCCGCAGGCGCACGCCGCCAACCGTCAACCAGCCTTCGTCGTTGAGCTGACCGCCCCCGCCGGGATAGAAGGCGGTGCAATCCAAGGCCACCCGGTCGCCGTCCACGGCGGTGACGGTGGCGTCGAATTCCTGCAAGTACGCGTCGTTGTAATAGAGCAATTCAGTCATTTTCTGACTCCTGTCGCAATAATAACGTCATCCAGTCGATGTCGTAGTAGCGGTCGTCGATTTTGATGTAGCGCGGCTCCCGGTGGGAGAAGACAAAGCCGAAGCGCTCGTATAGCCGACGGGCGGGCTCGTTGCCAACGGTCACCGCCAGATTGATCTCTTCCAGACCGGGCAGTTGGCGGGTGTGATTGACCGCGTGTTCCAACAGCAGTCGCCCCAATCCTCTGCCTCGCTGTGTCGGCGTCACATACATCTGATAGATGCCGCCCCGGTGGCGCACCTTCAGTCCGCCGTCCCGGCCAAAGCCGATCAGCCCGTTCAGTTCGTCTTCGACAAAGACGCCGAAGAGGGAAAAGCGTTCGCTCTGGGAGCGCAGCCGATCCGCCACATCGCCCAACGGCTGCACGGCGAAATCCTCGGCGGAGGAGCCAAAGGCTTCCGGGTGTTCCTGCAATGCCTGCAAACGCACCCGTCGATAGGCGGCTGCGTCGTCTGCGGTCAACAGGCGTACGATTGCTTGATCCATTGCTCTTCCCCCTCAGAAGTTCGATTTTTTCCGAAAAGTCGAACTTCTCAAACCAATAGAAAAAGCCCATCCCCAAACGGGGACGGGCCTTAAGGTCCGCGATACCACCCCGGTTCCCGGCGACTGCTCAATGCCGGACACCTCGCTGCGAGACAAACGCTACACGTAATGCGTAAAACGTAAGTGCTACCGTACAATCTTTTTACGTTTTACGGAATACGCTTTACGTAATCCGCTGTGACTGGTAACGGTTCACAATACCGGCGGCGTCTACTGGACATTACGAAAGAACAGTCGTCGTTGGGGCCGCTGCTCAGGAGGGATATTCGTTTCTGGCTGTGCGATCCGGCTTCCACCATCCCGGACTCTCTGGCCGACAACCCAGAAACTACTCGTCTCCGTCAACGCGTTTTGTTTCAGATTAAGTACAGTGTAGCAATAGAATAGCGGATTGTCAATCCGTGAATTCTCTGCCGAATTGATTGTCGTCCTCATCCTCTTCATCAACCGGCGGTTCGGGCAGGAGAACCCGTACAGATTCCACAGCCCGTCCCTCCACCGTCTCTACGGTAAAGGTCACACCGTCTACTTCTGCCTTGTCGTCTGCTTCGGGAATACGCCCCAAAACGCTCATAAGCAGACCGCCTACTGTGTGAACCTCTGGGTGTTCCAGTTGCAGGTCGAAATGCTGGTTGAGTTCGTCCAGCAGCAGTGAGCCTTGCACCCGCAATTCCCGATCGCCCAAAATCTCAAAGGGGGCGCGCTCTTCGTCGAACTCGTCCTGAATCTCGCCCACCACCTCTTCGATCAGGTCTTCGGTGGTGACAATCCCGGCTGTGCCGCCAAATTCGTCAATGACGACAGCCAGCGTCGCCTTTTCCCGGCGGAAACGTTCCAGCATTGATTCCAGGGAAAGGGTTTCCGGCACGACAATCACTGGGCGGCGCAGGGCCATTTCGCGTAAATTCAGGGGGCCGCCGCCGTCCAACTGCTGGCGGGCCAGGTCTTTGATGTGCAGCAATCCAATAATCGTATCCAGATTGTCCTGGTAAATGGGATAGCGGGAATGGAGTGAATCACAGGCCATTTCCAGAGCCCGGGTCGGGTCTTCGTCCACGGGGATACCCTCAATGCGGGTGCGGGGTGTCATTACCTGTCCCACTGTGCGCTCCCGCATATCCAGGATATTCTCAATGTACAACTGTTCAGCCGATTCAATTAACCCGCTCTCATAACTCTCCCCGACAATAATCTCCAGCTCTGCGGCAGAAAAGAGGCGATCGTGGGCGTTGGCTTGGGGAATGCCCACAAGCCGCATAATTCCACTGGCGATCACATTGAGGACAAAGATGGCCGGGGAGAAGATGCGTTCGATAAACGAAACCGGGCCAATCACCCGCAGGGCCGTGGCTTCCGGGGCTTGCAGCGCAATCGATTTAGGCACGACTTCGCCCAGAACCACATGCAGATAGGTCATCAGCGCGATGGCGAGCACCGAGGCCACACTGTGCGCGGTGACTTCGGCCAGCCAGTGGGTCTCTTCCAGGGGGGCGAGAATCCACTCGGCAATTGTATGCTCGCCGTACATACCCAGGCCCAGGCTGGCCAGGGTGATGCCCAGTTGGGCCATAATGATAAAGCGGGTCTGCCATTTTGTGTCGCTCAAAATGAGCAGGACCCGTTTGGCCGCGCCGGAGCCTTCGTCCGCCAATTGGGCCAGGCGTGTGCGCGAGGAAGCAACCACCGCAAATTCTACGGACACAAAGAGGCCATTCAACGCAATTAAGGCCAGGATGATAGCTAGAGGCAGCACGACTTCGGTCATTGCAGCGCCTCCTCAATCGATTCCATTTGTTCCGGGGAGACCCGCAGGCTGACCTGGGAGACTGCGTAGCCATTTACCTCTTCCACCCGGAAGGTGATCCCGCTTAGTTCCACTTCGTCTCCTGGGGTGGGAATCGCGCCCAATTCAGCGACAATCAATCCCCCGATAGTGTCCACATCCTCGGATGGGAAGTCGTGGCCCAGGAACTGTTCGAGACGGTCCAGGGATGTGTCCCCGTCCAGAGCAATGCGCTCGTCGGCTTCAATGCGCACTTCGTTGTCTTCCCGGTCGAACTCGTCCTGAATCTCGCCAAATATCTCTTCGATCAGGTCTTCAAAAGCAACCACCCCGGCAGTGCCTCCGTATTCGTCGATGACGACGGCCATATGAAAGTGGCCCTTTTGCAACATCCCAAAGACATCTTCCACGGGCACACTGTCTGGCACGTAGGGGGGGACACGCATAACTTTCTGCACATCCGCGCCGCCCTGACCACTTATGCGCAGGCAGAGCAGGTCCTTCAGATGGACGATACCGACGATATTGTCGATGGAGCCTTTGTAGAGGGGCATACGGGAGTAGGTGGAATTGGCCAGAATCGAGAAGAGTTCGTCGCAGGTGGCATCTACCGGCGCGGCCAGCAATTGGGTGCGGGGGACCATCACCCGGCGCACCGGGCGTTGGCGCAGTTGCAGCGTATTTTCCAACAGCCGTCTTTCCGAAATTTCCAACAGCCCACCCCGGCTGCTCTCCTGCACAAGCATCAGAATCTCTTCTGGCGCGTGGACGTGGACCCCTTCCGAGACCGCTGGCATTCCCAACAGACGCAGAAAGAGGCGTCCGCTGCCGTTGAAAAACCAGATGAGCGGGCGCATTAGAGCCATCGCCCAGCCCACGGGCAGAATCATAAAGAGTGCGGTCTGTTCCGGGTATTGAATACCTACGGATTTGGGGGCCAGTTCACTCAGCGCAACTTGAATGACAGTTAAAACGACGAGGACGCCTGTGGCGGAGATGGAAATCGCCGCGGCTTGGGAGATAAAACCCAGGCCGCCCAGCCAGGGTTCGACCAGCGGGGTGATGGCTGCCTGTCCATAGAAACCCAAAATCAGGCTGGAAAGAGTGATGCCTAACTGGCAGGCGGCGATGTAACTATCGAGCAGGTGGGGGTTTTCCAGTATAGGCAACAGCAACTTGGCCATGCGGTCGCCGTCGTTGGCCGCCTGGGAGATTCGTGCCCGGCGTGCGCCGATGGTTCCAATCTCTGCCGCGACAAAAATGCCGTTCAGCGTAATTAGAACGACAACAACTGCAATGACGATCAATACGTCCATCTGGCTTTTGTATCCGATTACGAAAATTGGTAGTCAGAAACTCAAGAAACATAATAGCACAGAAGGTTGAATTGAGTCGAACATTCCTTTGACTCTGCAACAAAAAACCGGCTCTACCCTTTTGGGAGGTGTATTTCAGTTTTAGGGCGGGGTGGAATCGTCCGTGCCACCCGGTGCTAAAGACACCGGGCTACTGAGCTACGCCCCCTGAACGGGGCTACTGCACCCTTTTTGGGATGAGAGCCGGGTATATCTTCTGGCCTTTTAACCTGCCTGGGACAACCCACCGGCCCTATCTTTGCACGCTGGGCAAATAGAGAGCGGAAGCGGTTTGGGTCGATGTGGGTGTCGCGGTCGGTGTTACCGTTGGCGTCACGGTCGGCGTCCCATTGCTGGGGACGGTAGACGACGGCGTGGGTGTCATCGTTGCAGTGGCAGTAGCGGTAGCGGTTGCAGTTGTGGTCGGTGTGACAGTCGGTGTTGTGACCGGCTGCTCTGCTTTCCACACTTTTAACAACTGGCGCAGGGCTTCGGGTGGATTCTGGGGTGCGGTCTGGCCTTTCTGGTCCAACTCACTCAGCCCGTGACAGGCCGCACAAACCCGCACTTCGCCGGGCTGGAAGGTGAGCCAGTAACGCTCCCGCACCACACCGGTCCCCGCGCCGTCGGTAAGCTGCCAGCTCATCGCCCGCCGGGCCGGGACAAAGGCCGCCATCGAGCCATCCGCCGCGATTTCGACGGCAGCGGGCACATCTTCGTCCAGTGTATTGGCCGCCACGGCTGCCGGGTCGTGCATATACTGGGCCAGCACCCGGCGACCGGCCCGGGGCTGGCTGCTGCCAAAGCTCAGCCCCCGCAACTGATCCGCCTGGAAAAACTGCATATAGGCAATCTCGTAGACTGTACCCGGTTTGCCGATTGTCTCCGCACCGCCACCCCGCACGCGCAGATTGAAGGGCTGTTGGCGGTCGAAGTCATCCCGGGTCGTCACATTGCGGCTGACGGCCAGAGCCAGATTGCGCTGGCGCATAAACGCCTGCAAATCGGCCAGAAGCACCCCCTCTTCGGCAAAAATCTGTTGCTCTGGCGCTTGCAGGGGCGTCGTCAACCGGGGCGTACGGGCGCGGGCAACCACCTCCACCGGCTGCAACTCCCAGAGATAGCCGCTGTATGTCACCTTCACGTCGGGACTCCAAAAGCTGATGGTCTCGCTGATGCCGGTCGTCAACTCCGCCCCGGCTGCGAAGATGCCGTCGCCCCGGTCGGCCACAAAACGCAGACGGAAATCGTAGCGGGAGCGGGGACTGGCGGTGGTTCCGTCATTGCTATCGGCCCGGGTCTCCGGGGTGTGGGTGGCAATCAGCCGCCCGTCCGAGAGGGGGGACGGGTCCCGGTAGAGGCCGGAATGATCGGCGCTGGGGCTGTCGCTGGGCGAAGATGTGTCCCGGTGGGTGACGTAGACGACGGCGATGTGATCGGCGTCCAGGCTGGGCGGCGCGTCCACATAGATGATCTGGCCGGCGGCGTGGGTCTGGAATTCGGGCGCGTCCACCCCGTAATAGCGGCCTGGGCTGTTGGGGTCTTCCCGGATTTGCAGAAAATTCTGGATTTCGTTGGGGTTGAAGCGGCTGTACTGGCCGTAATATTCCACCAGATTGGGGTCATCGGTCAGGCTGGGGGGGATGTAATCGTGCAATTCGTGGCGGCCCAGATGGTTGAGCACTTCGCTTTCTGTGCCGTCCTCGTTGATTGTCCACGGGAAGAAGTGGTTGATTATGTGGCCCCAGAGATTGGTCCCCACCAGGTCGTGATCGGCCCGGGGTTCGGGGTAGACTTCCGCCCGGCTGGCCAGGGGAACAGAATCCGCGGCTTCGCTGCTGTAGTTGAATGTGCAATAGCCGCAGCTTCCCCCGCTGGCTTCGTCGGCGTTGTCGCCGTCGGCCTGCTGGTCCCGCTGCAAATGGTCCCACTGGGTGAAGATTACCCGCCCGAAGCTGTCGATGGAAGGGGTGAAATCGCCCGAAGGCGCGTGGTTGAGCAGGAAGAGATCGCCTGTGGCCGGGTCCAGGCTCCACAGACCGCTGACCGTCGGTGCTTCCTCGTACTCATCCAGTTGGGGATAGAGATGGCGCTCGCCGCTGCGGGGGCGGTCGGTGGTGAAGATAATGCGGTCGTCGGTGCCGTAGATGGGGCTGATGTTGTTGAAATTGGCGGGCTGGTTGGCTACTTTTGTGATGACCGGCGTCTGGTTCTGGCCCAACCCGCTGATTTCGTATATCTGCCAGTAGTAGGCGTTGACCTGATACTGCTGGGTCGGCGCGCCGATTGTCATACTGAAGAGCGCCTTTGTGCCGTCCCAATGGACAGACGGGTCGCGCACGGCGATGGCAGTCGCGCCCTGTAGTCCATCCACCCCATAGCCCGCGGCTGCGGTCAGGTTCTTCTGGCTGCCGTCGGGATAGCGAATCCACAGATCGCCGCCTCGCCCCACAGAATCCATTGCGGCCCGGTGGTTGCCAAAGACCGATCCAATCGTTGTGAAGTCTGCGGCAATCGGGAATTGGGTGACAAAGAGAATGGGGTTGGGCAGTTGGCTGTTTTGGCCGTGCAGGGAGATGGGACGAGCCGGAACAACAGAAAAAGCGACGGCCAGGGCAAAGAGTATGCGGACAAAAGCACGGGTAAAAAAGTGTGTACGAGCGGGCATAGAGTCATCTCCTGGAACGAACACCGGCACCGATTGTGCATTTGCCGCAACAGAGTATCACATCCCCGATCAGATGTCAGTAGCCCTGTGCGTCGCCAAAAAGTGACGCAGAACACAACTTGCCCAGAGTTGTCTCCGGGAATCTGGGCGCGCTTCATTCCACCCTCCCACCTCTGGATAGATGCGCTTTTCGGAGTGGAGTGATAAGATTCTCTTGGCGGCGGAAACACAAATTTTCCCCCATCCTTCTTTTCCGCCATCATCAATTGGACCAAACAGTTCCATCAGTCAAGGGAGACATTTTATGCAAACACGAACTGGTAACTTTCCCATCGGTTTTCGGCGGGGGGGCGGTGAATGGCAAAAGGATTTGCCGAAGCTGATCGACTGGGCCAAAGCTAACGATCTGGGCGTCATCGACCTGACCCGCAACGCCGCCGCGGAGATGGGCACGGCCATTGACGCGGGTATGCGCATCGGATCGGTGGACCTGGCGGACAACAAAGGGATGATTGCAGCGGACAAAGGGCGTCGGGCCGAGGCCATCGCCCGCAACAGCGAACACATCCGGGCCTGCGCAGCCCACGGCCCGGTCAACCACTTTCTGGTGATGCTGCCGGAAAACCCGGCTCTGCCCCGGCGGGAAAACTTTGGCTATCTGGTGGAGAGCTTTGGGGAACTGATGCCCGTGCTGGAAGCCAACGACGCCCGGCTGGTTATCGAAGGCTGGCCCGGCCCCGGCGCACTCTGCTGCACGCCCGAAGGCTACCGGGCCGCGTTTAAGGAATTGCCCTCCAGTGCGATGGGCATCAACTACGACCCCTCCCATCTGATCCGCCAGGGCATCGATCCCATGCGCTTTCTGCGGGAGTTTGTGGATCGGGTCTATCACGTCCACGGCAAAGACACGGAACTGATCAGCGAAGGGCTGTACGAATACGGCCACGAGCAGCCCGCCACTTTTGCCAGCCCAATCGCCTACGGCGCGCACGCCTGGCGTTATACCATCCCCGGCCACGGCATCTTCCGCTGGACCACCGGCCTGGGTATTCTGGTCGAAAACGGCTACAGCGGCGCGGTTTCGATTGAACTGGAAGACACCAACTTCCACAAAATTGCCGAGGCCGAGCAGTTGGGGATTGTGCAGGGCGCAAAGTTCCTGACTGGCTGCTGATGCTGTAACGCAAGCTGTTGGCTTGCGATGCCTGCGCAAGCTAACAGCTTGCGTTACAAATGGAGAGTCTTATGTGGTCTCCAGATTCCTATCTATCCGCCTGGAACTACGCCGCGGCTATGCACGGCGAGCAGAAAGTGCCGGGCACGCAACTGCCCTATCTGACCCACGTGGGCGCGGTGGCCATGGAAGTGATGACGGCCATTGCGCAAGGGAGCCGGACGACTGATCCGAATCTGGCCGTGCAATGCAGCCTGCTCCACGACGTCATCGAGGACACGCCCGCCACCTACGCTGATGTGGCGGCGCGTTTCGGCTTGGCTGTGGCGGACGGGGTGCTGGCGTTGACCAAAAATAAGGCGCTGCCCTCCAAAGCGGAACAGATGGCCGACAGTCTGGCCCGCATCCGCCAGCAGCCGCCGGAGGTGTGGATGGTGAAGCTGGCGGATCGCATCACCAATCTCCAGCCCCCACCCGCCCATTGGGATGATACAAAAATCGCCGCCTATCGGGCCGAGGCCGGGACGATTCTGGACGCGCTGGGCAAAGCGGACGAATGGCTGGCAGAACGGCTGCGGGGGAAAATTGTGGGGTATCCGGGATAGATATCCGGGGCAAAAAAGGGCTGCCAGGTTTCAAAAACCTGGCAGCCCTTTTTGTTTGGATGCAAAACTTTCAATCGACTACGTCCACTGCGCCCAGGGCCAGCAGATTGTTCTTCTGGGCCGGGGTCAACCCCTGAACGCTGTGGATGTTTGTGCCCCAGAAGGGGCCGGGCGTATACCAGACAGCCAGAGAAGCACCGGTGTTGGAATCCCACAGCCGCACGCTGCCATCGGCGCCGGTACTGGCAAGCACAGGCCGGTGGGGGTGGAGTTGCAGATTGCTGATGCGGGCGCTGTGTCCGGACAATGTGTGCTGATTGGTGATGCTTCCGTCTGCCTCTAGCCGATAGAGAGAGATAGCACCGCTATCGCTGCCTACGGCGATCCGATCATTCTCCAGAAAGTTAACTTTGCCTGTCTCGCCATTCGACAGTTGAAGACTGTAAGACACGCGCCCCTCTTGTAGCTGCCAAACCAGGCAAAACCCGCTTGATCGTCGCCACCGCTGGCCGCCAAGGGTTTCTGGGGATGTACAGCCAATGCCCACAGACCCATTTTGTGGGCTTGAATGCGGTGGAGTGGATGGGAGCCGAGCAGCCGATCGTCGTCTAGCTCCCAAATGTAGAGTTCTCCCCATTCGCTGCCTGTGAGTAAATGCTGCTCATCCGGCGTTATCAGCAGTCGAGACAGCCCAGACATCACCTGAGGAAACTCCTGAACCAGATGCAACTCGACCTCATCCGCGCTCCCATCCGCGGCGCTGATCTGATTCCAGAGTCGAATTGTCCCGTGATGTGACGCTGTGATCAGCCGGGTCCCGTCAGCCGTGTATTCCATACTGCGCATAATCTGACGATGCATTTGGTGGACGAGAACAGGCAGCCGCAATTCAGGCTTTTCCATGTCCCACATGCGCATCACGCCATCCTTCCCGCCCGCGACCACCCAGCGCTCGCTGGGGTGAAAGGTCACCCGCTCTTGGTTGGCCGTCCATCTGTGCAGGGCAAATGTACACGCCCCACTCCGGATATCCCAGCGTTGCAGTGGGATATTGTCCCCGGCGCTGAGCAATTCCCAATGATTGTCCGCCAGGAGCAGACTCCATACTTGTGGGGCTGTGCTGACTGTTGCTTGCAGTTGGCGGATCGGCTGCCAGCTCCCCGTCTCCCACACTTGGATAGTTGGGCCGTGGCCTGCGCTGAAGAGGAGTCGTCCATCGAGGCTGAAGGTCACGCAGAGCAAGGGTTTGCGCTGGTGATCCAGCACCGCCTTACATACGCCAGTCTGCATTTCCCACAGCCGAATGTCTGTATCCACCCCGCCGCTGACCAGAAGCTGCCCATCCGGGGAGAAAGCCAGACCGGCAATGCGCTCTGTATGGCCGGCCAGGGTCCAGCGGCACGCCCCAGTCGCTGAATCCCAGACGCGTATGTCGCTGTCCGCTCCGGCACTGGCCAGCAGAGAGCCATCCCGGTTGTAGACCACCCGGAAGAGCCGGTCCGTGTGGTCGGTCAGCACGTGTTCGGACTGAAATTCGGGGTTTTCTTTATGGGAAGGGACGATGGCCCACAGGTGGACGGTCCCATCCTCGCTGGCGCTGGCCAACTGGGCACCATCTGGCCGGAAGGCGACAGAACGCACTGTGCGACGATGGCCGGCGAGTGTCTGCCAGGGGACGAGCACAATGGCGTCGCCCTCTGCCACCACACGCCAAAGATAGATGTGGCTGTCGCCCGCACCACAGGCCAGCAGCTTTCCGTCCGGGCTGAAGGCGACGGACCAGATCTCCCCAGCCTGGGGGTACAAACGGGCGATCTGCTGGTTGTCCTGCCGTCGCCACACCAGCACTTCCCCATGCAATGTGCCCGCGGCCAGAAAGCGGTCGTCGGGGCTTATGGACAGAGAGACTACAGGCCCAAAGGTGTCGGTGAATCGGCAATCGATGAGGGTGGCACGGGATAGATTGACCCGGATCAGTTGGACATTTTGTAAATCGGCCTGGCGTATGGTCAGCCCGGAAAAATCCATCCCTTGGAGGTCAAATTCGGCGTGGAGCATCAGGTTGAGAATGTTGCCTGCCGCGTAGCCGTTTTGGGTGGTGTCTGCCAGCCGTAGACCCTTGGCAATGGCTGCAAGCCGCTCCTGCAATCCGTTGATGCTATCTTGTGCGGTCAGCTTCTCCACAACAGGCTGCAAGAGCATACGCCGCTGGCTTTCGCATACATAGGCTTCGGCGGTGGCTTTGAGCAGGGCATGGCTTTCCAGCAGGGTTGTCTCCCCGGCTTCTATCTCCCCACACACCGCCCCGATCAGACGCTCAGTCACATATTCGGTGATCACATTCTGCAAATAGAAGAGCGTTCCATCCTCGCTGCTCGCCTGCTCGACCAGCGAGCGATGGATGAGACCGCGCAGGGCAGCCAGCACCTCGGGATGGGATTGGGGCGGGTGCAGATCCGTGACCAGGAGATCAACCGTGCGCGGCTCCCGTTCCACGGCCAGCCAGAAGAGGAGAGTGCGCTCCAACGCGGTCAGCCGACGAAACTGCTGATCCAGCACATCGGAAATAGCCCCAAAAAGGGTGACAGGCATGCGCAGAAACGCGGCTGTGTCCCCATCGTAGAGGGTGTCCACAGTTTCGGCGATCAGTTCCAGGGCCAGGGGATTGCCTGAGTAGCGCTCCGACAGGTTGTCCAGGGATTGGTTGTCCCCAATCAGGGACCAGCGGCTGAATATGTGGCGGCTGGCCTCCCCATCCAGACCCAACAGGGGGAGGGTGCAGACGCCCGACCTGCCCCTGTTCAGCCGGGCCAGCAGGCGGGGCTTCTCCCGGGAGGTCAGGAGCAGGCAGCTACGGTGTTCCCGCTCGGCCACAGCCTGGAGCAGGTATGCGTAGTCGGTGTACCCTTCTCGAAAATAACCCCTGCGCTGGCCCTGTTCGAGAATACTTTCCAGATTGTCCAGCACCAGCAGGGCGGGGTGCTCGCTTAAGAGTGTCACCAGCAGATCGACCTGATCCTCTGGGGAGCCGGGTATGGAATCCCCTGGATGGCCAGTGAGGACTTGCAGCCATTCTGTCAATACTTGGGCCAGGGGCGGCCCATTGACCAGAGAGCGCCAAAGCACGTGTTGGTAGACCCGCTCGCTGCCAGCGCTGTTGGCGGCGGTGTTGGCCGCCGCATTGCGGGCAGCGTGGATGGCCAGGGAGCTTTTGCCGATGCCGCCCATGCCCAGGATTGACACAAGCTGCACCTGTGGGCTGCCCAGCCAGGCCTCCAACTGCGCCAATTCCTCACGGCGTCCAAAGAGGGTTTCGGCTCTAGGCAGACGGGAGGCGGCTATATTCTGAGGGGAGACATGGATTGGGCCAGGCCCAGACCCATTCTGTGGGGGCGGGAATTGGCCCGTGCGGATCTGCTCGGCCAATTCTTGGGTAGCTGCCTCAGGCTCAGTCCCCAATTCCTGGGCGAGGGTTTGGCGGCAAGCTTCAAATTGCTTGAGAGCCGCAGCGGGCTGGCCGTCCAGGGCCAACACCTGCATCAACTGGCGGTGATCTTCTTCCCGCCAAGGTTCAAAGGCCAGGAGACGGCGCAGGGCAAGGGCGGCCTCTGCGTGGGCCTGGCGGTGGCGATAGTAGGCGCTGAGTTGTTCCAGGGCTGTGATGGCCTGGCGGTGGAGCCATTCCTGTGTGACAAGACGCCACTCGTCCAGGGTTGGGGCCGGGGGCAATTCCAGTCCGGTCAGGAAATCGCCCTGGTAGAGGTCCAGGGCGGTCTGCAAACGCAGCATACAGTCGGCGCAGTTCTCCAATTCCCGATGGGCGTGGGTGTTGTTAGCCTCCAGCAGCGCCCCGAAATCAAGGACATCGATCTGGAAGTCGCTCTCCGGGTTGAAGCCCAGGCTGCCGTGGCCCATACGCAGAAAGGGCTGTTCGGCCTCGGCATCACCCAGCAACTGGCGCAGATTATACAGGGTCTGGCGCAGGCTGGTGTTGGCCGCGGCGGGCGCTGCCTCGGGCCAGAGCATAGCGGCGAGGAAGGGTCGGTTATAGAAATCACCGGCGTGCATGGCGAGGTAGACCAGTAGCACCCGGGCGTTGTTGGTGCGGAATTTGGTGAGGGGTTGGCCGTCCAGACTTATTTGAACGGGGCCGAGCAGGGAGAGCGAAAGTCGGGCCATGGGCAATGTCACGTTTTTATAACGCGGCGCTGGTACTATAGGGCTACTGGAGCGCCGCGCGTGCGGGTGCGATAGTAACCCCAATAGTAACCCCAGTATAGCGCAAGCAGAATCAGAACAGAATTACAGGGCAAATCAGAAGAAAGTGATGCAGCATAAGGGGAGTTGACATGCCACCTGAAAGCCGAAAGCCGACATCCCCGCCCGCGCAGCGGGTGGACTACCACTCCTATCTGCTGCGTCTGCGCCGGGTGACGGAAGGGGGACGGGAGAAGCGTCAAGCCTGGCTGCGGGACATTCCCAGCAACGAGGAGTTCTATTTCAAGAGCCTGGGCGAGCTGGTGGACTATTTGCAGGCCCAGGGAACTCTGCACTGGGATATGGCCTGGAACGAGGAGGACGAAGTAGAGGATTGAAGCTATGTTCACGTTTATGTAACGCCCTATTAGTACTATGGAACCAGTAGTCCGATTGCAACGCCCTTTTGGCTTCCCCCAAGTCCACAGTTCCCATCTGGCCGAGCCGACAGTGACAAGCGCCAGGAAGGCAGTCAGCGATGACATCTGAGCAGGCAACACCCCAGCCCTGGCGACAGGTGGACTATCACTCCTACCTGCTGCGTGTGCTGACGATTCCCGACGGGGATCGGGTCGTCAGACAACTGCATGTGCGGGATATCCCCAGCGGCCAGGAACTCTACTTCGACAACCTGCGCGAGTTGATGGACTATCTGCGGGCGCAGGGGCGGTTGTCGAGAGAGGAGGATAGCGACACGGCTTTAGACTATTGATAAAGTACTACTGTCTATTTATGAAATCTCTCACCACTACACATCAGATTCTTTTCTGAAAGGAGAATAAGATGAGAGGTATAGCAAATTATGTATGGATTGCGACCATTTTGTTGGGACTGGTTGTGACAATGGCGGTCATACTGGCACAGACCGCCCCTGTTCTTGCCGACACCGACATCTCTACCACTTATACCTGGGATAACGACAGCGGTGACAGCAACATGAGAAATGGTATCAACTGGGATCCTGACTACGATACTAATCTACCGAATGCGTGGGATCGGGGTGATACATTCATGATTGGTAGCACCGGAGGCCAGGCCTGGGTAATTAATGCCACTTTCTTGGACGACATTATTGTAACCAACGGCGGGTACATTTCTTTTCATGGGCCAGCCGCTCTGGGGCATATCTACTTCCAGGATGACTCCAGGATGTATGGAGATTATGTAAACCCAAGTACTGCTACGTTCCATGTGGACGGCACAACATTGTGGGAAATGCGCCCTGACCATCAGACTTATCTAGCCAATGTCACGATCACAGGAGCGGGCACGATCCGCTGGCGGGGTGGCTACGAAAGCCAGAACCAGGGTGACAACGCTGGGTTTACGGGTAACTGGTATATTGGATACGGGGAAACGCCCAATCCGTCTACCAGCTACTCGTCTCAGGCCATCAAGGGCCTGGGACCCACCAGCCTTGGGATTAATCCGGACATAACGATTGTGCAAGGTCAATCGGTGGGTTTGAACCTTGCGTATAGCTTTGGAACGCTGACGTTGATCGACTCGCTCTACGGTGAGCAGCATTTCCCCATCGGTAGTTACAATATCGATCAGACATATACGTCACTAGAAGGCAACCCAATCGACTTCAATACGTATTTCTATGGTTCCCAGAGGACCATAAGCGTATCGTCCATTATTGTTACCGATAGCGACGGCGACGATATTGCCGACACTGAAGACAACTGTCCTACCGTATCCAATCCCGGTCAAGAAGACGTTGACGGCGACGGCTTTGGCGATGTCTGCGACCCGGATGCTGACAACGACGGCACTCCGAATATCGACGACCCGGATCCGCTGACCCCGCCCGACATCTTCGTGAACCTGGGCGGCGATGACATTCGACGGGCGGTCAGCAATGGAACCATTCACGGGGTGGCAGGCGAAGCTGTTGCCATTCCGGTGGTCTACAAAGCTTACGGAGCCGAGGTCAATTCCTTTGATGTGACTGTCTCCTACGACGCCACCTGTCTGACCCTGATTCCGAACGGTGTACGTCTGGATAGTGGACAGGATAACAGTGCGCTGACTTCAACCCCAGCCCCTGGCAGTGTGCAAGTTGTTTTGAACAACCCGGGGGTGACGCTGGGCAGCGCCCTGGAAAACGGCAGCACCGTCTTCTGGCTGGACTTTACGGTCGCTCCTGCGGTGTCCCCCACCTGTGCCCGGGGCAGCACGGATATCGACCTGACCTTCCACTCCTTCGGTAACATTGACGGTAACAGCATTGCCGGCACGACAGCCGGAGACACCCTCTATCTCAACAGCCGACCTGTGGCGGTGGACGATGCAGCCGAGACCGACGAAGACAATTCTGTGGTCATCTTTGTGGAGGGCAACGACTCGGATGCAGACGCCCTGCCGAATCTCATTTATCCCGCTGAGGCCATCGACGTGACCGGGGTAGGTTCCCCAGCTCCCGGCGGTACAGCGAGCAAGATTACTTCTCTGGACAATCAGAACGAGATCGACGACACGATTCTGTTTGACCCTGCGGGGGCGTTTGATTACCTGGCCCAGGGCGAATCGGCAATCGCCACCTTCGAGTACACAATTTCCGACGTACCCGCAGGCCAGAACACCTATCAAGACGCTGCATTTGATGGCCTGGTGGACAGTGATGCCGGTCTGGTCACAGTGACGATTCTGGGCGTGAACGACGACCCGATGGCGAACCCGGACACGGCCAACACCGACGAAGATAGTGTAGTGACAGTCTACGTCCTGGCCAACGACAGCGACCCGGACACATCGGACACGGGCCACTTCGTCTCGGCGGTAGACACCAGCAGCACGAACGGCACTGTCATCAACAACAACGGCACAGTGACCTACGACCCGCGGGCCTACTACCAATACCTGGCCGTGGGTGAGACAGCCACAGACAGCTTTGGCTACACAATCAGCGATGGCAAGGGCGGCACAGCGGTTGGCACAGTGACTGTCACCGTGACCGGGGTGAACGACAGCCCCACTGCTGTGGACAACACAGCCACCCAGGCCCCTTACCTGATCACCGCTCCAGGGGCCGCCATCAACATCTACGTGCTGGACAACGACCTGGACCCGGACACCAGCAATATGAACAGCATGACCATCACCGAAAACGAAGGTGATGTGGCGGTGGTGGTGCAGGCAGGGGAAGACTATCTGGTCTATACCCCGGCACCAGGCTTCCACGGAGTCCGGGAATTTGACTACACCATCGACGACGGCTATGGCACGCCATCCACAGCCACAGTGACCGTCGCCGTGGGTATGCGGGGCGACTGCAACAAGGATGGCAAAGTCGATGCCGGTGACCTCTCGGCCTGTGTCCTGGAGATTCTGGACGATGCAGGCAGCGACAGCAGCGGCCAGCCCGGTGGCTGGTTGACAGCGGGCAATGGCAGCTTTGCGGGCAGCCCGGTGGGCTGCGATTCCAACCGGGACGAAGTAGTCAACGCGGGTGACCTGGCCTGTAAGGTCAATATGCTCATGGGTGTGAACGCCGAGTGTGTGGCCCAAGCCCGTAGCGCCAGCAAGGCCAGCCTGGCTCTGAGCAGCGGAGCCGAAGGTATGAGCCTGGGCTTCAGCGCCAATGGCAACGGCGTCTCCGCCGCGGTCATCAGCCTGGCGGTGGATGCGGATGCCAGCTTCGAGAGCGTGGCCTGGAACCTGCCAGCTGGCTTCGAGAGTGCTTCCATCTACGCGGATGGCAAGCTGACCCTCATCGCCTACTCCCTGAGCCTGGCGGCACTGCCCGATGGCAACTTCGCCAGTCTGCGCTTCAACGGCGCAACCGCCAGTGACAGCGTCACCATCAGTGCCGAGGCCAGTTCTCTGGGTGGTGTGGACGGCAGCAGTGTCGCCTTCACAGTGGAAGATGCGCCTGATGGCACATCTGCCCCGGAACTCAACATCCACCTCTTCCTTCCTGCCGTCGTTCGGTAGCGATACTATAAACAGCGAGCCGGTCACTGAAAGGTGACCGGCTCGTCAATCCTGCGAGGTGAGCAAAATGCGCACACCAACCCAAATAACTACTATCAGCATCCTTCTCTGCCTGTTCCTGACTGTGGCTTTTTGGGGTGCCCAAGCAAAGACCCTGGCCTCACCCGCTGATACTCAGCCGTTGGTCCAAGTCCAAGATGCTCTGGTCTTTTACCAGAACGAAAGCGCCAAGGTACCGATTCTACTGCAGACCGGCGGCCAGCAGATTTCTGCCCTCGTCTTTGCCCTTGTCTTCGACCCGGCCCGACTGAGCCTGGACAAAGCCAGCGATGTGGTCTTCAGCCTGCCCAACGGCGTCTCCGGCTCGGCTACCTTTGCGGAAGGGCGCACAGACACGTTGAATGTGATTATTTTTTCGATCGGCAATGTGACGATCCCATCCAGCACGATTCTGACCATCCCCTTTTCCCCCATCTGTCAGAATGCAGGCAGCAGCCACTCGACAACTGTCGGCTTTGGCGAAAGTCCCCCTCTCTCCTTCGGCGGGCCAGACGGTGCCCAGATTGCCGGGACCAGTGTCGGCGCACGGGTCAGCCTTATCTGTCGGGATGCGCCCAACACGCCCACACCCACAGCCACGGCCACCGATATCCCTGGCACTACCCGGACGCCCACGGCTACACCGACGGGCGGTCCCTCCGGCACAGCCGGGGATGCGGATGGCGATGGTGTCACTGATCTGGCCGAATGTCCCGGCGGCATCCCCTGCCCGGACCTGGACAAGGATGGGGTCTCGGATGTCTACGAGTCGAACATCGACGACTTCGACGGCGACGGCATCCCCGACTATCGGGATGAGGACGACGACGGCGATTCCATTCCCACCGCGGCCGAGAACCCGGACCCCAACGGCGACGGCATCCCTCTGGACGCCCAGGACACGGACGGGGACAAACGGCCCGATTATCTGGACGTGGACGACGACAACGATGGGGTCTATACTATCAATGAAGTGATACGGGGCCGGGTCAGCGACGCGGGCCGGGACACAGACGCCGATGGCATCCCCGACTATCTGGACACAGATGACGACGGCGACACCGTGCCCACCATCTGGGAAAAGCCCAACGCCAACGGCAGCGGCCAGGACACAGACGGCGATGGAACCCCCGACTATCTGGACAGTGACGACGACAACGACCGCATCGCCACCCGGCGCGAGGACATCAACGGCGACGGCAACCCCCGCAACGACGACACGGATGACGACGGCATTCCCAACTATCTGGATGCCGACGACGACAACGACGGCGTGCCCACCGTGCGCGAAGACCCGGACAACAACAACTCACCCCTGAACGACGACACCGACGGCGACGGCATCCCCAACTATCTGGACCCGGACGACGACAACGACGGCGTGCCCACCTTTATCGAGGGCGAGTACGACGAAGATGGCGACGGCATCCCCGACTATCTGGACCCGGATACCCTGGGCAAGCGGCGGGTCTGGCTGGCCCTGGTGGGGCGAAACAGCGGCGGAACCAGCGGCACAGCCCAGACATTCCCTGATTTGGTGGTGGAGAGTCTGCAAGCCACCGGCGCAGGTGTTCTTGTGGTCATTCGTAATCAAGGCCAGGCCCCGGTGACGAGCGGCTTCTGGGTGGATGTCTACATCAATCCCAACAGCCCGCCCACAGCGGTCAACCAGCGCTGGAACGATATCGGCACACTGGGTATGGCCTGGGGAGTTGGGGGCGAAGCGTTGCCTCTGGCTCCGGGCGCGGCGTTGACGCTGATCAGTTTCGGTCAACACTACAGCTCCGAACGGTCCAACTTTGCGGGCGTTGTGCCGGTCAGTGCCCAGCTTTGGGCACAGGCTGACGCCTATCGGGTGGATTCAATCTACGGCAATGTGGAGGAAGTGGACGAACAGGGCGGTGGCGTTTACAATAACATCACTGGACCAGTGACTACACCGTAGGGGAGAGTTGTGTGAAGAATCGTATGGCTTTTTTATGTGTATTTGGGTTGGGGCTGCTCACTGGGTTGTGGGCTCGGCCGCTTACAGATGTGGCTGTGGCTCAGGAACCGCCGCCCCGGGTCACAGTGACGCCCACAAATCCGGCGGATGTGCCGCCTCGTCCCACACTTACGCCTACATCTGCCCCTACCCCTGCCCCAGCCTCCACCGACTCCCCTGACGCCGCCCAGGAGAGTCGGGCTCAAATCATACTGGTCGCCGGTCAAGAAAACAATGGCCGATGGTCAGTGGTGCAATGGCTGGATGGTAGGGGTGTCTGGCAAAATGTAGAAGGGTGGGAGGGACACATCCGCCAAGGGCAGGTTCGCTGGCGGGTCTTGACGCCAGATTTTGGCAAAAGCCCCTATCGCTGGACTGTACTGGACAAACCGGACGGTGCGCTTTTATGTGCCAGTGAGCCGTTCCAGTTGCCTGTCGACTGGCTGGACCAGGTCACAGTAGAGATAGACGACTGCACTGGAATAGATTCCGTCCAACAGCTATCACAGTCGCCCCCTCCGGCTGGCCCGGCCCAAAACGAAACCATTTATGTGCTTCGCGTGCGTCACAGCCCCGATGGTTCCCCCCAGTTTACAATCCATAATATCGATACTTTTGAAACCTGGTTCTTCTCTTCCTTTGACAATCTGCGCGATTTTCTGGCAGAAGACTCGGCGCAATAGGCAGCGAATCAATGTCACCCACACAGCACAGGGAATTGTATTGGTCAGGTAGATGTTGAAATTCAACGCAAAGACGTAGGGACGCAAAGGCGCAGAGAACCGCTTTGCCTCTTTCCATCTTTGCGCCATCGCGTTGAAGATCGGCAGTTTAAGCTGTTTTTGACCAATATAAAATAGTACGAATAGTCGCTGAAATCAAAAAGAGCTGCCGAGTTTTCAAAACTCGACAGCTCTTTTTGATTCGCAAAATAAATAATTTCTACAGCCCGCCCAGCAGCCCCGTCCACACACTGGGATAGAGGCCGATAACAACCGTAGCCACCGCTGCGATGACTACACTGGCATTGAGACCGGCCCAGACCCGCCGCTCGACTGTCTCCGTGGCGTCGCTGAAGTACATCGTCACCGTCACCCGCAGGTAGTAGTAGGCACTGATGGCGCTGTTGAGGACACCCACGGCCACCAGCCACGCCCAGCCCCCATCCACTGCCGCTTTGAAGAGGAATAATTTGCCGAAGAAACCGGCCAGTGGGGGGATACCGGCCAGACTGAGCATGAAAATTGCCATCGCCAGGGCCAGCATCGGATAGCGGGCCGATACACCAGCCAGACGGCTCTGGTCAACGTCGCCCTCACCCGCCTTCTCCATCGCAATCGCCACAGCAAAGGCACCGATATTCATAAAGGCATAGGCGAAGAGATAGAACAGTGCCGCGCTGCTGCCTTCCGTCGTGCCGGGGACGATGCCCACCAGCAGATAACCGGCGTGGGCCACACTAGAATAGGCCAGCATCCGTTTGAGGCTGGTCTGGCGCAGGGCGGTCAGATTGCCGACGGTCATTGTGACGACGGCCAGGATAGCCAGGGCCATTCCCCATTGGGGTTGCAGACTGGGCAGGGCTATCAGCAGCACCCGGATGAAACCGGCGAAGGCTGCGGTCTTTGTGCCCACACTCATAAAGGCAGTAATCGGTGTGGGTGCGCCCTGGTAGACATCTGGGGTCCACATGTGGAAGGGGACAAGGCTGACTTTGAAGCCGAAGCCCACTACCAGCAAGGCGATGCCGGGTAGGGCCAGGCTTGCGTTGCCGCCGCCGCTGCTCAGCGCCGTGCCGATGGCCGCATAGTTCGTGCTGCCTGCTGCGCCGTAGATCAGTGCCGCGCCGTAGACGAAGAAGCTGCTGGCGAAGGCTCCCAACAGGAAATACTTCATTGCTGCTTCAGTGCTGCGGGGATTCTCCCGGTAGAAGCCGCTGAGAATGTAGAGGCCCAGGGAGAAGATTTCCAGGGCGACGAAAAGCACAATCAGGTCCGTGGCGCTGCCCATCAGCATCATCCCGCTGGCCGTCAGCAGGAGCAGGGAGTAGTACTCGCCGCTCTGCTTGCGGATGATGGGCAGATAGTCGCCGCTGAGCAGCACGCCAAAGATGGCCGCAATCCCTACCACCAGGCGCACGCCCAGGGAGAAGGCGTCCGAGGTGGCCCCGCCCATATACGAAGCGGTGGGTTGTCCCCAAATGTAGACCGCCGCGCCGATACTGAGCAGCAACGTAACCAAAGAGAGGCCCGGCAGAATGCCAGCCTCACCCTGACGACGGCGAAAAATGTCAGCCATCATCACAACCATCGCGCCCACAATCAGCACGATTTCGGGCAAAAGCACAGAGAGATTTTCAAAGAGTGCGGACGTATTCATTCCTGCTCCAACAAACGTGGAACGTGGAACGTGGTGCGTGGTGCGTGAACTAATTCACGTACCACGCACCACGCACCACGCATTATCGTTGCAACACAACTGCAGGCGCATTCGCCTGCAATACCTGCATCGCTTCCACCGACGGGTTGATCTTGTCCAGGAAGAGATTGGGGAAGAGGCCGATGACAAAGAAAAGGACCACCAGCGGAATCAGCATCGCCAGCTCGCCCCGGTTCAAATCAGGCAGGACATCAGCCTCGTTCTTCGGATTGGTCAACGGCCCTTGCGCCACCTTGCGGAAAGCAACGAGCAAATACCAGGCGGCTAAGATAATCCCTGCCGTGCCCAACACCGCGTAGAGCGGGTTGTGGGCGTAGGCCCCCAGCAGAATCGTGAACTCACCCACAAAGCCATTGAGACCTGGCAACCCAGCGCTGCTCATCGCCACCACCAGCAAGAAGAAAGAGAAGACCGGAATGCTCTTCCACAGACCGCCAAATTCGCTGAGCAGCCGGGTGTGGCGCCGTTCGTAGAGCATACCCACCATCAAAAAGAGCGCCCCGGTGCTCAGGCCGTGGTTGACCATTTGCAGGACTGCACCGCTCATTCCCTGCTGGTTGAAGGCGAAGATGCCCAACATCACAAAGCCCAAGTGGGCCACAGAACTATAGGCAACGAGTGATTTGAAATCCTTTTGCACCAGCGCCACCAGCGCGCCGTAGAGGATGCCAATAATCGCCAGGACGGCGAAAAGCTCACCGTAGCCCACCGCGGCCTCCGGGAAGATGGGCAGGGCAAAGCGCACAAAGCCGTAGGTTCCCATCTTCAGCAGCACACCGGCCAGAATCACCGAACCGGCTGTCGGAGCCTGGACGTGGGCATCGGGCAGCCAGGTGTGCAGGGGGAAGATAGGCACTTTGATGGCAAAGCCCAAGGCAAAGGCCAGGAAAGCGAACTGCTGGATCGTCACGGGCAGGTCGGCTCCCTGCAACTCCAGCACATTGAAAGTACCTGTGTTGAAGTAGACGAGCAGAATCGCCACCAGCATCAGCGCCGAACCGGCCAGCGTATACAGGAAAAACTTCAGCGCGGCATAGACCCGTTTCTGGCTGCCCCACTTGCCGATGAGGAAGTACATCGGGATCAGGCTGAACTCCCAGAAGACGTAGAAGAGCACCAGGTCCAGAGCTAGGAAGACGCCGATCATCGCCGTCTGCATCAGGAGCATCAGGGCCATATAGCTGCCCACGCTCTCTTTGATGTGCTGGTTGCTGAAGGCCACGGCAATCGGCATCAGGAACGTCGTCAGCAGCACCAGCCAGAGACTGATCCCGTCCACGCCCAGGTGGTAGAAGATGTCCAGATCAGGGATCCAGGCGTATTTCTCTTCCAGTACCATCCCCGCCGCGCCGTCGGGCCAGTTGACCAGCAGGAGCAGGCTGACCAGAAAGGTGGCGAGGGTTGTGCCCAGGGCGATGTTCTTTTTGGCCCCGTCGCCGGGCGCGGCCAGGACAATCAGTGCGCCGAGGAGGGGTAGAAATGTGATAATCGAAAGTAGGAAGTTCATTGGATTACTTCACTCCGAAGTGGAGGGATTACACAAAAACAAAATAGAGCAGCACCGCCACCACACCCACAAAGAGACTCAGCGCATAGGTGGGAACCAGCCCGTTATGCACCCGGCGCAGCAGATTGCCCGCGGCCAGATGGGCCGTCCCCAGCAGATTGACCGAGCCGTCGATGGCCCGCTGGTCGATGATGCCCGCTAGAAAAGCGGCCAGCCCACGCAGGGGTTCGACGATAACAGTCATATAGAATTCGTCGATGTACCACTTGTGCTGGGCTGGGCCTTCCAGCGGCTTAAGGATTGCTGTGATGCGCTTGGCCCAGGCTGCGTCCTGCACATAGCGGCCATAGGCCAGGCCGATACCGGCGACCGAAACCAGCGCGCTCACCAGCAGCAGACCGATTTCCAGACCGACCGACGGGTGGAAAGTCGCGGGGCCGACTGCCTCTTCCAGCCAGTGTTCCAGGGTCAGGACAAAGGGCAGGTTGAGCAGACCACCGATGAGGGCCAACGCCGCCAGCACCCACAGGGTAGAGGTCATCATCCCGTGGCTCTCGTGGGCGTGGTCGAAGACGTGCTTGTCCCGCTGCTTGCCCCAGAAAGCCACAAAGACGGCCCGGAAGCTGTAGAAAGCCGTGAGCAGCGCGGTGAAAAGTCCCAGCACATAGAGCAGCAGATTGCTGTCGAAGGTGCTGAGCAAAATCGCATCCTTCGAGAAGAAGCCGGAGGTCAGCGGGAAACCAGCCAGGGCCAGCGCACCGATGGCGAACAATTTGTAGGTCGTCGGCATCTTCTCCCGCAGGTTGCCCATTTTGTTGATATTCAATTCGCCGCCGGGCAGCCCGTGCATCACATTGCCCGCGCTCAGGAAGAGCAGGGCCTTGAAGAAGGCGTGGGTGACCAGATGGAAGATGGCAAAAGCATACGCGCCCACGCCCACGCCCAGAATCATATAGCCCAACTGGGAGATGGTGGAGTAGGCGAGAATCTTCTTCAGGTCGGTCTGCACCAGGGCAATCGACGCGCCCAGCAACGCGGTCAAGACACCCACCCAGGCCGTCGTCGCCATCACATTGGGGGCCAAGGCAAAGAGGACGTGGGTACGGGCAATCATATAGACGCCGGCTGTGACCATTGTGGCCGCGTGGATCAGGGCGGAGACGGGCGTGGGGCCAGCCATCGCATCGGGCAGCCAGACGAAAAGGGGCAGTTGCGCGCTCTTGCCTGTGGCGGCCAGCAGGAGTAGGAAGCAGACCGCGCCTGCCACCCCCGCGCTCAGTTCGCCCGCGTGCTCGAAGACACCCTCAAAGGTAATCGTGCCCAGGCTCGTCCACAGGGCCATCATCGCCAGCATCATCCCAAAGTCGCCGATGCGGTTGACGATAAAGGCTTTCTTGCCCGCATCTGCATAGGAGCCGTAGGTGCTGTCCTCTTTGTCAAAGTAGAAGCCGATGAGCAGGTAGGAAGCCAGACCCACCCCTTCCCAGCCCACGAACATCCCCAGGAAGTTGTCGCTGAGAATCAGAATCAGCATCGCGAAGACGAAGAAGTTTAGGTAGACGAAGAAGCGCTGGAAGCGTTCCTCGTCGTGCATATAGCCCGTGGCATAGAGATGGATGAGCGCGCCCACACCGGTGACGACCAGAGCCATTGTCACGCTCAGGCTGTCGACGAGCATCGCAGCCGGTGCGTGGAAATTGCCAATGTCGATCCAGTCCCACAGGTGGATGGTGGCTTCCCGGTGGTGGGGGTCCATCCCCAGCAGACTGAAGAGCAGCCCCACGGCCACAAGGAATGCACCGATCACCGCGCCGGATGCGATCCAGCCGATGGCGTTTTTGCTCAGCCGCGGGCCGAAGAACAGATTGATCAGCGCGCCCGCAGCAGGGAAGGCGAAGATAAGCCAGGCGAAGTCGAGCATAAGTCAAGAATCTCCAAGCGGAGGTTGACTGGTTGATTGGTTTATTAGTTGATTGGGTGACTGATGCGCAAGTCCTAATCAACCATTGAACTAATCAACCAATTACCACTTCAGTAAATTAATCTCGTCAATATTAATACTCTTCCGATGCCGGGTGTTGGCAATCAGAATCGCCAGCCCCACGGCTACCTCAGCCGCGGCCACGGCCATAATCATAAAGACAAAGACCTGGCCGTTGAGATTGCCCCACTGGCGGCTGAGCGCGATGAGAGTCAGATTGACGCTGTTTAGCATCATTTCCACGCACATAAAGATAATCAGCGCGTTGCGGCGCACAAGCACGCCCGTCGCGCCGATGGCAAAGATCAGGGCAGCCAGAATCAGATAGTAACTGGTCGGAATCATCGGTCGCTCGCTTTCAACGAAGCAATGCCTTCGCCCGCGCCTTCGGGTTGGCGGCCCATCACCAGCGCGCCGAGCAGCGCCACCAGCAGCAGGATACCCACCAATTCAAAGGGCAGGATGTAGTTGGTAAAGAGTTCCAGACCGACGGTCTTGGGTGCGCCGCCTTGCAGGACTGCGTTGGGGTCCGCAGGCAGGGGCAACAATTTCTGCACAGCGCTGTAGCTCAGCCCCGCCAGCAGAATCAGCCCCAGCCCCAGTCCGACCAGACGGCTCCACGTGCGCTGATGGGCCTTGAAATCGTTCGTCTCGCCCCCGATGAGCATAATCACAAAGAGGATGAGAATGACGATACCGCCGGCGTAGATGATCACCTGGGCCGCGGCCAGAAACTGGGCGTCCAGTGTCACGTAGAGGACGGCCAGGCTGGCGAAGTTCACCAGAAGAAAGAGCGCGCTGTGAACGGGTTGGCGACTGATCACCACCCCAAAAGCCGCGGCCAGACAGACAGCCCCGATTACCAGAAAGAAGAGTAGAGAAAGACTCATAGCCACTTACTCCGGGCGGATGATGACGTTGGGTTCGCCGGGATTGAGCAATTGCTCTTTGGTCAGAACAAAATCCTTGCGTTCGTAGTTGGCCATGGCGAAATCGTGGCCCAGCACAATCGCTTCCACCGGGCAGGCTTCCTCGCAGTCGCCACAGAAGACGCAGCGCAGCAGATTGACCTCGTAGACCTTCGCATAGCGCTCGCCGGGGGAAGTCGGGTTGAGCGGATCGTTCTCATCCGCTTCCACGTAAATCGCGCCGGTGGGGCAGGCCGCCTCGCAGAGCATACAGCCGATGCAGCGCTCCATCCCGTTGGCATAACGCCGCAGTTCGTGCTTGCCCCGGAAACGGGGGTACATCGGGACTGAATCCCGGGGGTATTCGGTTGTCACCGGCTTTTCGGCCAGGTGCTTTAACGTCACACCCATCGCCTTGCCGATGTCGATTGCGCCTTTGATGTAGTCGCCGAGTGCCATAGTAGAGCCTTGTTTATTGGTTGAATAGTTGATTGGTTGATTGGATGTGTAAGTCACTCAACCAATCAACCAGTAAACCAATCATCTATTTCAAAAATACTGCCAACAGCGCCGAAATCACCATATATCCGATGCTCAAAGGCAGCAGGAACTGCCAGCAGAAAGTCATCAGTTGGTCGTAGCGGGGGCGGCTGACGCTGGCCCGCACCCAAATGAAGAGACAGAGCAGGATGAAGATTTTCGCCAGCAGATAGATCGGGCCGAGCCAGACGATCTCCTCGGCGAAGGGTCCCCGCCAGCCGCCGAAGAAGAGGGTGGCCATAATTGCGCTGGTGGTGATCATATTGGTATATTCGGCCATCATAAAGAGGGCGAATTTCATACCGCCGTATTCGGTCTGGAAACCAGCCACCAGTTCGTTTTCGGTCTCCGGCAGGTCAAAGGGGCTGCGGTTGGTTTCGGCCAGAATACAGATGAAGAAGAAGGGGAAGGCCAGCCAGAGCCATATCCACTCCCACCAGGGCCGGGCATTGTCCACCAGATTGACCAGACTGAAATCCCCGGCCAGAATCAGAATGCTGACCAGAAACATTCCCATTGGCAACTCATAGGAGACCATCTGGGCCGACGAGCGCAGTGCGCCCAGCAGGGAGTAGTTGTTATTGCTGCTCCACCCGGCCAGGATAATGCCGTAGCCTTCCACGCCCGCAATCGCCAGAATCCACAGGAAGCCGATGCTCACATCCGCCACCGCGGGCATACCGCTGGCAATCGGAATCACCGCCCAGATGAGCAGGGCGGGGACCAGTGCCAACGCCGGCGCGATGACGTAAATCGGCTTGTCCACATGGTTGGGGATGATCTCTTCTTTGAAGAGCGCCTTGACCGCATCGGCCAGAGGCTGCATCAGACCAAACTTGCCCGCCCGGTTGGGGCCATAGCGGACCTGAAATCGGCCCAGCAGCTTGCGCTCCAGCAGGGTCAGATAGGCAAAGCCCGTCAACAGCACCACAAAGAGCACGACGATGCGGATTACAGGAAAAACGACCAAATTGAGCCAGTCCATACGGCTTCCTCAGTGTTGCACTTTCTGAACGTGTGGATATGCCTGTATTAGCTCATCCACCGTTAGAAGCGGGATTTGATAAATGCGGGCCGTCGCGACCAGAATGCGATCCGCAGGGTCTCTGTGAAAATCACCCGGCAGTTGTGTTGATGTAACCGCAATCTCAGGTGTCATATCCATCAATTGCACGCCGGGATAACCCAATGCTATCGAAACCCAATCACGGACAGAACGCCCCAATCGAATGCGGTTTCGTTCCACCAGATTGGCAACTTCCCAACACGAAATGACACTTACGCCAATGCCGCCCTGAATGTTGTTAAGCAGCGATTCCTGCAAATCCAGGGTCAGTCGCTTGCTTTCACTTACCCACCAAACCCAGATGTGGGTATCGATGAGAATCATTGAATCGCTTCCCAGTCTTCGACGGCCACCGGCTCAGTCGGATCGTCATAGCGCAAAACGCTATCTTTCAATTCGTGATCGCCGAATATGTCATCGACTGTCCTATAGCTCACTGGCGAACGCGGAAGCACAATTACTTCCACCAGATCACCGGGCTGATAGGGCAATGTACGCAAACGTAGTTCGCCGTTTGGCTCAATGATTGCATCAGTATGAAACGCTTGAACGATTTTAGACATTCTCGTTCTCCTTTCACTCCCAGTCACACTGTCCGGCTGCAAGCCAAACCTACACCCTACACGCTCAACCCGCTTGGTTTCGATACGCTGCGCTACTCAACCGGCGCTGGTCTGGTACACATCCATCGTCACTGCTTACGCAATACGAAGTACGCATTACGCAGCTTTTTCCACCTTCACGCGCTGCACCACACTGCCGTTGAGCAGCGCCCCCACCGGCGCACCGGGCAGGCTTTCGGGAATCCACGCGCTGCCGGGTTGCACCTGCTCGCTGATGTGCACAGTCAGGGAAAGCGAACCCTCTGGGCTGCTCACGGCTACAGCCGCGCCTTCGGTCAATCCCAGCTTTGTGGCATCTGCCGGGCTGAGACCGACGACCGGGCCGACAGTCACGCCGTCCAGCTTTTCCGTCGCGCCAAAGAGTGTGCCGCCGTCGAAAAGGACTGTGCCGGTGACGAGGGTCAGCGGATATTCTTTACTGCCCTTCGCCATCTTCTGGCGAACTTCCTTCAGTTCCGGCTTGCTCTTCAGAGCGGAAGCGTCCCACTGTAAGCCCTGGTCGCCCAACGCTTCCCAGGTCAGTCCCCGGTAGATGGGAGCGGCTTTGCCGATCTCGGCTTCCAACGCTTTTGCATCGGCGAAGTGCCATTTGGCTCCCAACTTCTGGGCCAGATGGCTCAAAATTGCCCAGTCGGCCGCGGCACGGCTCTGGGGCAGGGCGACGGCTTTGGGCGCACGCTGCACCCGGCGTTCCAAATTGGTGAAGGTGGCGTCGGTCTCGGACCAGCCCAAGGCAGGCAGGACCACATCGGCCCGTTTCGCCGTCTCGGTCAAATAGAGTTCCTGGACGACCAGCAGATCCAATCCGTCCAGCTTCTCCGCCCATTCGGGCCGCTCGCTGGCCGGGTCCGCACCCATCACATAGAGGGCCTTGACGCCACCGTCGAGCATCTGCTTGTAGCTCTGGCCCGCTGCGGTGGGCAGTTTGCACTCCCACAGGTGTTCCAGCCGCTTGACCGCATCGCTGCTGCCAATGCTTGCGTGGCCGGGCAGCCGGTCGGGCAGGACGCCCATATCCCGTGCGCCCTGGCTGTTGGCCTCCAGCCCCACAAAGGCCAGACGGTCCTGATGGCCGGTGAGGAAGGCCAGATTGGCCAGCCCGTCGCGGATGGCCGGGCCATCGCTGCCCCGGGCCGCCTGGGGACCGTAGATAATCAGTGCTTTCTCGCTCTTGGCCAGCATCGCCGCCGCGGCTTTGACCGCCGCGGGGTCTGTGCGGCAGAGGTCGGCCAATGCCCGGTCGTCGGCCTCCTCGGTCCACTTCTTCACATCGGCCAGATGGGAGACCGCCGTGCTGTTCAGCCCCTCTTTTTGTCCCGCCGCGGCCCGTAGCAGCCCGTTGAGGAGCGTCGCTTCGGTTCCCGGCTCGTAGGCCAGATAGGGGCCGTTGTAGCGGGTCAGTTCAATCTTGCGCGGGTGGGCGATAATCAGCTTTGCCCCGCCCTTTTTGACCGCCCGCTTCAGGTGCAGGTCGAGAATCGGCAGTTCCTCGCTGGGGTCGATGCCAAAGAGGAAAATCGTGTCCACCTGGGGGTTCGGCCCGTATTGGGGCTTCATCACCCCGGCCAGAGAGGGCAGACCCGTCGCTAGACCGGCCACATCTGCGCCGTCCCGGTGGTCGATATTATTGGTGCCGATGACGCTGCGGAAGAGCCGTTGCAGAGCGTAGTTGCTTTCGTTGCCGATTTTGGCGCTGCCAATCGCGCCGATGGCCGATGCGCCGTGCTGCTGCTTCACCGCCTGCAATTTTTCTGCGATAAAGTCCAGGGCTTCGCTCCACTGCACAGGAACCAGTTCGCCGTTCTTGCGCAGGAGGGGCGTCTCCAGCCGGTTCTCGCCGTTGACCCAGGCGTGGGCAAAGCGCCCTTTGTCGCAGATCCACTGGTCGTTGACCTGCATATTCTCCCGGCCAATGATGCGGCGGACCGTGTGGGTGCGGGTGTCTACCCGGATGTTGCAGCCGACGGAGCAGTGGTTGCAGACGCTGGCCGTGCGCTCAACTTCCCAGGGGCGGTAGGCGAAGCGGGAAATTTGGTTGGTCAGCGCGCCCACCGGACAGATGTCGATGATATTGCCACTGGTTTTGGCGTCTACGGGCTGGCCGTCCTGGATGTCGATGACCGTCTCGTTGCCCCGGTTGTGCAGACCCAGTTGGGGCTTGTCTTCCCACTCTTCCAGATAGCGGATGCAGCGCCAGCAGAGCACGCAGCGCTCCTGGTCCAGGACAATCATATCCGAGATGTCGTAGTTCTTCTGCTTGAGCCGCTTGGGTTCCACCAGTTGGCTGATCCCCGGCCCAAAACGCATCGTCTGGTCCTGCAGGGGGCACTCGCCGCCTTTGTCACAGATGGGGCAGTCCAGCGGGTGGTTGAGCAGAATGAAGCCCAGATTGGCTTCCTGCACTTCCGCCACCTGTGGGGTATTGGTGTGGACCACCATTCCTTCGGCCACAGGTGTAGTGCAGGCGGTCATCAGCCGAGAGCCACGGGGGCCTTCGATCTCTACCATACACATCCGGCAGCAGCCCACCGGGTCCAGCTTGGGGTGGGAGCAGAAGACGGGAATCTCGATATTAGCTATCTCCGCTGCATCCACCAGTAGCATACCGGGCGCTGCGGAGACCTGCTTGCCGTCGATTGTCAGGGTTACGTTGTCAGCCATTAAAGTTCGTTCCTAAAGAATAGAACGCGGATTTAGCGGATCGGGCGGATTCCCGCGGATATTGACAGTACAAAAGGAGCCGGATTGCTCAGTCCCCCGGCACAAACTCGTCGTGGAGGACAATCCGCTCGCCCTGGGGCTTCTGCTCGTTCTGGTGCAGGCCGCTGGGCGTGTGGGTGTCGGGCCGGTAGATGGGACGGATGGGAATATCCGGGCCGACGCTCGACGGGTTCGTCGCTTCGATGTGATCCAGGAATTCGTGGCGGAACTTGGCCAGATTGCTCTGCATCCCCCACACCGATGCTTCGCCAAAGGGGCAGAAGCTCTTGCCAGCGATATTGCGGGCGATATATTCGAGCAGTTCCAGGTCTTTCTCCCGGCCCTGGCCCTCTTCGATGCGCAGCATAATTTTTTCCAGCCACGCGCCCCCTTCCCGACAGGGGGTGCATTTGCCGCAGCTTTCTTCCCGGTAGAAGGAAAGGGTGCGCCGGGCGATCTCCACCATCGAAAAGCGCTCGTCGATGACAATCACACCGGCAGAGCCGAGCAGGGAACCGGCCGCGGCTACGCTCTCGTAGTCCAGGGGCGTGTCCATCTGGTCGGGCGTGAGCAGTTTCATCGACAGGCCGCCGGGGACAATTGCTTTGATGGGCACGTCGTCCAACTCCGGTCCGCCGCCGTATTCGTAGATCAGGTCGCGCAGGGTAGTGGCGTGGGGGAGTTCGTATAGTCCCGGTCGCTTCACATTGCCGCTGAGACAGAAGATGCGCATCCCCGCGCTCTGCTCTGTGCCGTAGCTGCGATACCACTCGACGCCGTGGCGCATGACGTGGGTGACGTTGGCGATGGATTCCACATTGTTGACAATTGTAGGCTTGGCGTACAACCCTTCCACCGCGGGGAAGGGGGGCTTGAGCCGGGGCTGGCCCCGATAGCCTTCCAGACTGGAAAGCTGGGCAGTCTCTTCGCCGCACTCGTAGGCGCCCGCGCCTCGGTGCATCACTACTTCCAGTTTCTTACCTGTGCCGAAGCAGTTGTCGCCCAGATAGCCCGCGGCTTTGGCCTCGGCAATGGCTGCCTGCATCCGGGTGTAGGCAAAGTAGTATTCACCCCGAATATAGACGTATGCCTGCTCCGCCTCGATGGCGAAGGCGCTCATAACAATCCCCTCCAACAATTGGTGGGGGTCGTATTCCATAATCATCCGGTCTTTGAAGGTTCCCGGCTCGGATTCGTCGGCGTTGACCACCAGATAGCGGGGGAAGACGCCTTTGGGCAGAAAGCCCCATTTGACGCCGGTGGGGAAGCCCGCGCCGCCCCGGCCGCGAATGCCACTGGCCTTCACCTGCTCGATCACCGCTGCAGATTCCATTTCGCTCAGCACCCGTTTGGCCGTGGCATAGCCGCCGTCGGCCTCGTAGCTGGCGAGGGTATGGCTGTCGGGCGTCTTGACCCGGGCGAGCAGATATTTGGGGTCCATCCCGCCGTGGTTGTAAGGACCAGCGGTGACACCCGCGTTTTCCGGGTCGCCTTCCGGGGTCCAGCGCTCCAGCGTCGTGAAACCCTTGCCCGATTTGAGCAGATCGACGACCTTCTCCACATCTTCCGCCGAGTCCAGATTTTCGAAGTAGCGAATCTGACCGGTCTTCTGGTCAGTTACAGCCGCCATCGGCGCGGTGCCGCAGGAGCCGAGACATTCCATGTGGTCCAGGCCAAACTGGCCGTCTTCGGTCTTCTGGCCGTGATGGACGCCGAGGGTCTCCTCGAAGTGGTGCATACACTGGCGGCTGCCCCGCAACAGACAGGGGACGTTCGTGCAGACTTCCACGTGGTATTCGCCCTTCGGCTCCTCGTGGAACATATTGTAGAAACCGACGACCGCGGAGACCTCCACAGGGGCGATGCCCAGGATTTCGGCCAGTTCGTTCTGGGCCTCCACCGGGCAATAGCCGAACTCCCGCTGGATGACGTAGAGCGCAGGCAACACCGCCGAGCGCTGCCGTCCGGCAGGGTAGCGGGTCATAATTTCGTCGATTTCTGAACGTATAGAATCTGTAATCATAAAGACCTCAGAATAGAACGCGGATGACGCGGATTGGGCTGATTCAGGCGGATTTTGTTTGGAGATGCTTCTTGCGCCGGTTGCTGAAAATGCGACGTTCAAATTCGGGCTTTTTCCCGAAATTGAAAACAAAGCCGATTTCGCAATGGGTGGCGCGCAGGTAGTTCTGCAACTGGGCGACGAAAGAATCGTGCATTGCTTCCGCTGCTTTGATCTCCAAAATAACCCGATTCTCTACCACCAAATCCGCATAATAATCTCCGACGAGTTTTCCGCTGAAATAGACTTCGATATTCCGCTGTTGTTCCACCTGCAAGCCGCGCCGCTCAAATTCCTGTAGCATTGCGGTCTCGTACACTTTTTCTAGAAAACCATATCCAAGCGCGTTGTAGACAGTGTAATATACGTTGATGATCTGATCTGTCAGCTCGGCTTGCCGTAAAGCCATTGCGAATCCCCTACTTAAAAATCCGCGTCAATCAGCCTAATCCGCGTCATCCGCGTTCTATTCTTACCTGTCCACTTCCCCCAGCACAATATCAATCGATCCGATATTTGTCACAATATCCGACAACATTTCTCCCCGGCTCATTGTATTGATGGCGTATAAGTTATTATAGCTCGGCCCGTGGATGTGCAGGCGATAGGGGCGGGGCGAGCCGTCGCTGTAGAGATAGAAGCCCAGTTCGCCTTTGCTGCTTTCGACCCCGTGATAGTAGAAACCGGGGTTGACGTGAAAGCCTTCGGTCATCAGTTTGAAGTGATGAATGAGGGACTCCATACTCAGGTCCAGCTCGGCCCGGGGCGGCAGAGAAACTTTGCGGTTGTCGGTCTTGTAAATGCCGTCAGGCAGATTTGCGATGGCCTGGCTGATAATGCGCAGACTCTGGCGCATCTCTTCCATGCGCACCAGATAGCGGGCGAAGCCGTCGCCGTCGGTCTGCACCGGCACTTTGAAGTCGTAGTTTTCGTAGCCGCTGTAGGGCATATCCCGGCGCAGGTCCCAGTCCACGCCGCTGCCCCGCAGCATCGGGCCAGTCAGCCCCATTTCCATCACCTGCTCCCGGCTGAGAACGCCGATGCCCTGCAAACGCTCCTGCCAGACGGCCTGATCAGTCAGCATCCGCTCGTAGTCGTCGATTTTGCCAGGCATCACCCGCACAAAATCCTGCAAATGGGTGAGGAAGGCTTCGGGCAGATCGGCCCAGACGCCACCGACACGAATGTAGCTGACGGTCAGCCGTGCGCCGCAGACCATTTCGAAGAGGTCGAGAATCCGTTCCCGCTCTCGGGTGGCGTACATTAATAAGGACATCCCCGTGCCGGAAACGTCCAGCACGTGGGTGGAAAGCCAGAAGAGATGGGAAGAGATGCGCTGCAACTCGCCCATAATCACCCGAATGACCTGCGCCCGTTCGGGAATCTCCACGCCCAGCATATGCTCCACAGTCAGGACATAGGCCAGATTGTTGTTCATCCCGGAGAGATAGTCCATCCGGTCGGTGTAGTAGACAAAATCTTTGTAGCGTTTGGTCTCGCCGGTCTTCTCAAAGCCGCTGTGCAGATAGCCCAGGTCCGGGTCGATGCTCACTACGCGCTCGCCGTCCAACTCCACCACCAGACGCAGCACGCCGTGGGTGCTGGGGTGGTGGGGACCCATATTGATCACCATATTTTCCCGGTTCATGCCGGGGGGCATATCGGGCGCGTGGCTCAAGGCGGGGAGAATCTGCGTGCCCAGGGTTTCAAACTCCGGGTCGTCCCAGGTCAGGGAAAAGGGGACTTCCTCGCCGCCCACAGGGATATGTTTTTGTAGGGGGTGATTGGGCCACTGTTTGGGCATGAGAATGCGGCGGGGGTCCGGGTGACCGGTGTAGCTGATGCCCATCAGGTCGGCGCATTCCCGCTCTGGCCACTCCGCGCCTTGATAGGCGGCGGTCAAGCTGGGAATACTGGGTTTGTCGCCGCCCGCGCAGTCGGCCACCAGTGTGATGTGCTGCTTGCGGCTGTAGGAGCGCAACTGGGCAACCGACTGAAAGCGGGCCGCGCCAGCGCCGATGGGTAATTCCTTGCGGTCCAGGCCGGTCACGTCGATCAGAGACTCGTAGCGCAGTTGGGGATCGCTCTTGAGAAACTGGGCGACTTCCACCAGTTTTTCCGGCTTGACGTAGAGGACCTGATTGCCGTTGTGCATCCCCGCAGCCAGCACATCCCCGCCGAAGCGCTCGGCCACGCGGGTGGTGTCGGCGCTTTCGCCGCTGGGCATAGGGGCCACGGCAGGAATCCCCGGCACATTCAGGCTGGGCAGGGTTTCGTAGGGACGGACGCGGGGTGATGTGTTCAGTGGCATACTAGTGAACTCCGGTTTGGAGTGAGCAGTGAACAGTTATCAGTGCCGAGACATCCGACTGATTACCGATAACTGATTACTTCTTTTTAGTTAGTGCGCGCCCAAGGGCAGGATCTCATCTACCGTCGGGGCAATCGGCTTGGCCTTGCGCCAGTCGTCGATGCTCTCCCGGCCCTGCTTCTCCCGCAGCTTCTCCAACGCAAAGAGCAGCGCTTCTGGGCGGGGCGGGCAGCCGGGAACGTAGACATCGACCGGAATGATTTTGTCCACGCCCTGAATGATGGCGTAGTTGTTGAAGGGACCGCCGGCGCTGGCGCAGATGCCCATTGCAATCACCCATTTGGGCGCTGACATCTGATCGTAGATGCGCTTGATGACCGGGGCCATTTTGTTGCTCACCCGGCCAGAGACGATCATCAGATCGGCCTGGCGGGGGCTGGCCCGGAAGAGTTCGGAGCCGTTGCGGGCGATGTCGTGGCGGGCTGTGCCCGTGGCGATCATCTCAATGGCGCAACAGGCCAGACCGAAGAGGAGCGGCCAGGTGCTGTTGGCTCTGCCCCAATTAATAAGGCTATCTAATGTGGTTGTAACAATGCCATCGGGTGCTTTTTGTTCAATACCCATGAATGCCTCGTAGTGCGTGATGCGTGAACAGGTAGACGCACAAACCCATTTGCGGAAGTAATCAGTGAACAGTTACCAGTGGCTCAACTCAACTGATTACTGTTGACCGATAACCGATAACTTTTTTACTCTCCCCACTTCAGCGCGCCCTTCTTCCATTCGTATATAAAACCGACGAGCAGTACAAGCAGGAAGGGGGCCATCGCCACCAGCGCGAAAACCCGCAGGTCACGCAGAACCGCGGCCCAGGGATAGAGAAATATGACTTCAATGTCAAAGATGAGAAAGAGCATCGCCACCAGATAATACTTAACTGGGAAGCGGCGGCGGGCATCGGAGAAGGGAATGATGCCCGATTCGTAGGGTTCCAGCTTTTGGGAGTTCGTCTCTTTCGGCCCCAGAATCGCGGGCAGAATCAGAACCAGTGCGCCAAAGCCAGCGCCAAGCACAATCATAATCAGCAGAGGCAAGTAATCAATTGCCATCGTGCATCCCTTTCGCTGCGACAGGCGCGGCAAACGCCACCATTTCAAGACAAAACGCCCACTCGGACTTTATTTGTAAGAGAGGGCGTCAGCGTTGACCGGAACCAGAGTTTTGGGGCTGGATTCGTTCGTGCATTTTTACACGAACGGGGCCATTGTAGCACGGATGGAAGGGGCTGTCAAAGCCATATCCAGTTTTGTGAAATTTGGAGCTTTGTTGTAGTGTAGACACCAATCTTTGCCTTGCAGACTTTTCCAAATCAGAACCCCTATGCTATACTGCTTGGCGTTTGTACTTTTCCACACAATCGGAATTTGAAGGAGCGGCACGTATGCTGTCTCAGTACGCATTTATTCTTATTATGGCGGCGATTGCGCTTGTATTGCCGCTGGCTGCGATTATTCTGGGCCACATTCTGGGACCACGACGACCCGATGCGGTGAAGAACGCGGTCTACGAAAGCGGTGTGGAAACCATCGGTGATACGTGGGTCCAATTCCGTGCCCAATATTATCTGATTGGTCTCGTCTTTGTCGTCTTTGATGTGGAAGCGATTTTTCTCTTCCCCATCGCCATCGCCTACAGCCAATTGAGTCTGTTCGCAGTTTTTGCGACGATCTTTTTTATTGTGTTGCTGGTCATCGGCCTGCTCTACGATTGGCGCAAGGGTGCATTGGAGTGGCAATAAAGGCGTAACGTACAAGCCGAGTTTTTTGAAAAACTCGGCTTGTTTTGGGTGAATTTTTCTGGAATTATCGATTTGCGCACGCCCCTGGGGTTGGAGGCAAACGGATGCAAGGTTCAACTTGGAGTGATGGAATTGTCGGGCTTCTGACCGGATTGGGTCTGCCTGATATGTTGGCGCTGGGGATCGCCTATGGAATTGGCGCATTTATCCTCGTCAACTTTGGGATGGTTTCGGCCCTGCTGCTGATTTGGATCACCCGCAAGGCCATCAGCCGGATGCAGGACCGTCTCGGGCCCAATCGGCTCGGCCCCTACGGTCTCTTTCAGACTGTGGCTGATGCGGCCAAACTTATTTCCAAAGAGATTATTACGCCCAGCCAGTCTGATTTTCTGGCCTACAATGCGGCGCCCATTCTCTCTGTGTTTGGTGTGCTGATTCTGTTGGCTGTCGTTCCCTTCGCTCCCGGTCTGGTCGGTATGGACCTGAACGTCGGCGTCCTCTTTGTGGTGGCGCTTGGCTCCATCGGTGTGATGGCCGCATTGATGGCGGGCTGGGGCAGCAACAACAAATACGCCCTGCTGGCCGGTTTCCGGGTGGTGGCCCAGTTGCTCAGCTACGAAATCCCGATGGTGCTCTCGATTCTGACTGTCGTGCTGGTCACGGGCACAATGAGCTTTGGTCGGATTACCGAATTTCAATCCCTGACAATCGGTGGCTTCAATCTGGGCATCGGCTGGCTGGGAATTATGATGCCGGCGGCAATGCTTATCTTCTTCATCAGTTCTCTGGCCGAGGCCGAACTGACCCCCTTCGACCTGCTGGAAGCCGAATCCGAACTTATCGCTGGTTTTCACATCGAATATTCGGGCATGAAATTCGCGATGTTCTTCCTGGCCCAGTTTGTCAACGCCTGGGTGCTGTCGGCGCTGATGGCGGTTCTCTTCTTGGGTGGTTGGCAAGGACCGGGTGTGGGTCTGCCCGTTATCGGTCCGATTTTGGGGCTTGGCTACTTCTTTATTAAGAGCTACGCCATCTACGTGCTACAGCAGTGGGTGCGCGGCACATTCCCCCGCATCCGCATCGACCAAATGATGTACTTTGCCTGGAAGGTGCTGGTCCCAGCCAGTGTCGCTCTGATTGTTGTGCAGGCGATTGTTCAGAAATTGCCCGTCCCGGACCCGGTCATCTATGCCTTTATCTTCTTGGCAAATATCGGTGTGATCTGGGTGGTGGTGACAGCACTGCAACGCTACATCAAGAGCGCCACAATGGGAACCAAACGTTCCTTCGAGCCTGCCGGTCTGATCGGCACAATGCAAAAGGCCGATACGTACGCGATGTATTAAAGATGGCGAGTGCTGCGTGAAACGTGAGAGGGTTCGAACGATCTCGCGCAGCACGTTTTACGTTTCTACAAGGCGAAAAATTGTCATCGCCCTGAATTATTCTCGAATCATTTCATGCAGGAAGCGCAGGTTTTTCAATGCCAGAATTGCCTCCCCTACCCACGATTAGCCAACTGGTCTTTACTGGCTTTGCTCTCTTCACCTGTGCTTCGGCGCTGGGTGTGGTGCTGGCCCGCAATCTGTTCCACGGCGCGCTGGCTTTGGTGGCAACGCTCTTTGGCGTGGCGGGTCTTTATGTGATGCTGGAAGCTGAGTTTCTGGCCGTCAGCCAGGTGCTGGTCTATGTGGGCGCGATTGCCACCCTTATCACTTTTGCCATTATGCTCACCCGTTCGATGATGTACGGCAAGACTTCGCCGCTCAACCGGCAGTGGGGCAAGACCGGACTCTTTGCGGTGATGATCTTTCTGGCTCTCTACGGTTTTGTCGGCTCGATTCCCTGGGCAGACAGCGCTCCGGCGGTGCTGGCTGACGAGTCGATGATTGCCGCGTTGGGTGTGGAATTTGTCACCAACTACGTCGTCGCCTTTGAGGTAATGGGTCTGTTGTTGCTGGTGGCGCTGGTCGGCGCGGTGATGCTGGCCCGGGATAACAATTAGGTGAAGTGACCAGTTGCCAGTAATCGGTGGTGCGAGAACGCTTCACTGGTCACTGATAACTGATTTACTGATAACTGCTCACTTGTACGCAGGAGGACTCATCCGTGGTTCCATTGACCGGATATTTACTGGTAGGCGCATTTCTCTTCTCGGCGGGTCTCTATGGCGCGCTGGCCCGCAAGAATGCCATCGCTGTGCTGATGAGCATTGAACTGATGCTCAACGCGGCCAACATCAATCTGGTGGCCTTCTGGCGCTATGGCGACACCCCAGCCGATCTGACGGGGCAAGTCTTCGCTGTGCTGATCATCGCCCTGGCCGCGGCGGAAGCTGCTGTGGGTCTGGCGCTGATTATCTCCGTCTACCGGGAGCGCAAGACGGTGGATTTGGATGAGCTAGACCTTTTGGCCGGGTAAGTTTCGTAGGCCCGATTCCTGGAATCAGAAACCTATGCCCAAACAGTTATTGACGGGTACACTGGAAGAACAGTGTGATTTTCTCTTCGAGATGGCCCAGGAAAAGATGCGTGAAGGTAATTTCACTGGTGCCTATCACGCGTTGAAGGAAGTAGTGAAGTACGCGCCAGAGCGCAAGGAAGCAGTTGCGCTCCTGGCCCTTGCCAAAGAGCGTAAATCTGAGCAGAGCCGTTTGTTGTTCGTTTCGCTCGCTGGTGCAATTCTCTTTATTGGTCTCGGATCCTTCGCTCGTCTATCGAATGATCTGTGGCTGCTGGCGCTCGGTTTTGTTGGCCTGCTCGTCGGCTATGGTGTGGGCAATCTGCTCAACAGTCTGCGCCGCCAACCGAAGTCGGTTTGAAGTAGAAGGTTTGGACGCATTATTGTAGTCTGTGTCCCTATTTTCTTGACTCATTTGAACTATCAATTGTCGTAACGCACGCCAATGAGGTCTGTCTATGGATGGCATTTTTAACGCAGCGTGGATTGTCCCCATCCCACCCTTCCTGGCTTTTCTTGCCATTATCCTGGGGTTGAACCGTAACAAACGCGGCACAACACTGGTGGCAGTGGGCGCAGCAGCTATTAGCTGGATTCTGGGCTGGGGCATTGCCTTCGCTTCCTTCTTCACCGGACATTTCGGTGAACACCCCATCGACCAGGCGCTCTACTCCATCCCCACGGGGACGAGTGAGTTCGTCATCGGCTATGCGGTGGACCCGGCCAACGCCCTGATGCTCTTTATGGTCTCTTTTCTGGTGTTGATGATCTTCATCTACTCCAGTGGGTATATGACCTTTCCGGGGCATCTGAGTACAGCCGCCTATCCCGAGGCGGCGGCCCAGGGCAAAGACCCCCGCTACAGTCGTTTCTTTGCTTACATCAGCCTCTTTGCCACGGGTATGCTGGGGCTGGTTGTCTCCAATAGTCTTCTGATGTTCTTCATCTTCTGGGAGATTATGGGCCTGTGCAGCTATCTGCTCATCGGCTTCTGGTACGAGAAGCCCTCGGCCAAAGCAGCCGCGCTTAAAGCCTTTATGACTACCCGTATCGGCGATGCGATTATGCTGGTCGGTATGATCTTCCTGTATATCCGCAGCGAACCGAGCAGCCTACGCTTCTCCGAACTTTTCACCGCGGAAAATCTGGAGCAACTGGCCCACAGCACAGCCAACGTTCCCGTCATCGGCGCGGTTCCCTGGATTGCAGTGATTGCGGTCCTGATCTTCTTCGGAACTATCGGCAAGAGCGCCCAGTTCCCGCTGCACGTCTGGTTGCCCGACGCGATGGAAGGCCCCACACCGGTCAGCGCGATGATTCACGCGGCCACGATGGTTTCGGCTGGCGTCTTCCTGCTGGTGCGGATGTTCCCCATCTACGAGTATGCCGGGGAGGTTTCGGCCAGTGCGTTGCAATTTGTGGCCTTTATCGGTGGCTTCACGGCTATCTTTGCGGCGACCATCGCCATGGCCCAGTGGGATGTGAAACGGGTGCTGGCCTATTCCACCATCAGCCAGTTGGGCTATATGGTGGCGGCGATTGGGATGGGCGCGTATGTGGCGGCCCTCTTCCACCTGCTCACCCACGCCTTCTTCAAAGCCCTGCTCTTCCTTGGCTCCGGTAGCGTCATCCACGGAATGGAGCACGGCTTTCATCACGCCCACGAACACGGCAGCCACGATGCCGAAGGACACGACGACCACGGCCATCACGCCCACGTTGTCCGCCGCTCCGACGGCGACTTAAACCCGGAAGATCCCCAGGACATGCGCAATATGGGTGGTCTGCTGCAACGGATGCCCCGCACCGGCTGGACGTTTATTATCGGTGGCTTGGCTCTCTCCGGTTTCCCGCTGATTACCGCCGGTTTCTGGTCGAAGGATGAAATTCTGGCCAGCGCCTGGGGCGGCAATCATCTGTGGGTCTTTGGCACGTTGGCCGTGGCGGCTTTCCTGACTGCCTTCTACACAATGCGCCAGATCGGGCTGACCTTCCTGGGCAAGCCCCGCTCCGAGGGCGCTATCCACGCGCCGGAGAGTGTGCCGTCCATGACGACGCCGCTGATACTCATCAGCTTCTTTGCGATTGTGGGCGGTTGGATAGGGATTCCCGAGTACTTCCCGGTAATTGGTGGCATTGTCCCCAATTGGATCGAACACTTCCTCGAACCCTATATGGAGTATATGCATCTCCACGCCCATCATCTGGGATTTGACATTGTACCTCTGGCAACTTCGCTGGTGGTTGCCCTGGGTGGTCTGGGGTTGGGCTATGTGATATACGGCCAGGGCTTGAAGGAAGGGCAGATCGATCCCCTTTCCAAGCTGCTTGGACCTATATGGTGGGCCTGGCACCGCAAATACTGGGTGGATGAATTCTATCACGACACAATAATCGCCTTCACAATGGCTCTCGCCAAATTCCTGGCGCTTTTCGACCGGGAATGGGTCATCGACGCGATTGTCAATGCGATTGGTCGTGTGGCTCTGTGGCTGAGTGCGGTCCTGGCTGCCTTTGATCGGATTGTGATTGATGGCGCTGTAATGGGCCTGGGCTGGCTCTCGGATCAGGCTGGTGGCATCGCCCGTTTACTTCAGGATGGCCGGGTTCAGGCCTATTTGCTCTTTGGGTTACTGATGGCAGCCGTTTGGCTCTTCTTGAACGTTCTGCCGTTGATTATGACACTTGTGTAGGAAAGCGGACGCAGATTTTGATGATGTATCTGTCAAGGTAATCAGTAAAACCTGCGTCCTCCCAGAAGTTGATCAAGACTCTTTGAGTCACGAAATATTAGTACACCTCGTCCGTTCCTGAGGAGAAGATTTCATGGAATCGCTTGATTCGATTGTTTTAACCGTCATTTTGTTTTGGCCGGTGGTGTCGGCGCTGCTGGTGCTGCTCTTTGGCAGCAACGACAAACTCATCAAAAATGGGTCGATTGTCGCCAGTCTGCTTCCGCTGGGGCTGAGCATCTATCTGTTGACCGCCTACGACTTCACAGTCGGTGGGATGCAGTTCAGTGTGAATGCCGAGTGGATCCCCCAGCTCAACGCCAGCTTCCACCTGGGCGTGGATGGGTTGAGCGTTCCGTTGATCTTCCTGACCGCGCTGCTCTCGACACTGAGCCTTTTCTACAGCGCGGGGGTCATCGGCAAGCGGGTCAAGGAATACTACTTCCTGATGCACCTGTTGCAGATGAGTATGCTGGGCGTCTTTATGGCCCTGGACTACGTGCTCTTCTACGTCTTCTGGGAGATCAGCCTGGTTCCGATGTACTTCCTCATCGGCGTCTGGGGTGGGGCTAACCGGGGGTATGCGTCGGTCAAGTTCTTCATCTATACCCTCGTGGGTTCGGTGGCGATGCTCCTGGCGATTTTGGGTGTCTATTTTGCCACAGGTACATTCGACATCCTGGAAGCGGCCGCGGCCCAGCCCTTTGCCGACAACTTGACCCTGGCCAGTTTGGCCTTCTGGGGCTTGTTCCTGGGTTTTGCTTTCAAGGTGCCCAGCTTCCCCTTCCACACTTGGCTGCCCGACGCCCATACCGAAGCGCCCACGGCTGGCAGTGTGATTCTGGCTGGTGTGCTGCTGAAGTTGGGGGCCTACGGTCTGCTGCGCATTATGCTGCCCACCTTCCCCAATGCGTCTGTCTATTGGGCGCCCTGGCTGGTGGCGTTGGGTGCAATTGCCATTGTCTACGGCGCGTTTGTATGTGTGGCCCAAACCGACCTGAAACGGCTGATTGCCTACAGTTCAGTCAGCCATATGGGCTATGTCGTGCTGGGTATCGGTGCTGCCGCGACGGTGATGACGCCGGAAGGGTTGGCGAATATGGCCAATGTCTTCCATCTGTCAGAAGAGGCGGTTCGCAACAGTGCGGTGATGGCTATCAACGGTGCTACCCTGCAAATGTTCAACCACGGCCTGATTACCGGTGCATTGTTCTTCCTCGTCGGCATTATCTACGAGCGGGCACATACCCGTGAACTGGCGAAATTTGGCGGTCTGTCGTCCAAGACTCCTTACTATTACGCCATGATGATGGTGGCGGCCTTTGCCAGTTTGGGGCTGCCGGGTCTTGCTGGTTTCTGGGCTGAATTCTTCACCTTCCGGGGTGCCTTTGCTCTGGTTCCTGTGTGGGCTGCTTTCGGCACAATCGGTATCGTCATCACCGCTGTCTACATTCTCTACCGCATCATCCAGAGTGTCTTCCTGGGCGAATACGACGCCACAAAGGTAGACCACTGGACGACGGTGGATGGCCACCACGCAGATGGCCCGACCGATATGGTCACCTTTGAAAAGTGGACGCTGTGGCCGCTGGTGGCGGGTATGTTCCTGTTGGGCATCTACCCGACGCCCCTCCTGGACTTTTTCAATACATCCGCCATCGAGCTGATGAACTTTGTCAGCAGTCTTTCCTAACGGGGGTGCAGTCTTGAACGACCTCGGATTGATTTTACCTGAGATCATACTGCTCATCGGCGGGCTGTTTATCTTTTGCCTGGACGTAGCCAGCGATCCCAAGGCCCAGGGCAAGCGCACAGGCGCAAGCTATATGGCGCTTTCGATCCTTTTCATTGCGGCCGCTCTGCTTGCCAGTATGCTGCAATTGAAGGTGACAGAACCCCAGGTGGCCTATGGGATGATGACCATTGATGGCTTTGCTATGTTCATCAAAGTCACGATTCTGACGGGTATGTTGCTGGTGGCGATTGCTGGCGGCGGCTATATGAACAAGCGCACGGAGAACCGAAGCGAGTTCTGGACCTTCTTCATTATGGTCAGTCTGGCTATGTGTGTAGCGGCCAGCGCCAATAATCTGGTACTGATTTACATCGCCATTGAGTTTCTCTCTATCACCAGCTATATGTTGGCTGGTTTCCTGCGGGCGGATCGCCGCAGCAACGAGGCGGGTCTGAAGTACTTCCTCTACGGTTCGGTAGCTTCGGCGGTGATGCTCTACGGCATCAGCCTGCTCTACGGTGCGACGGGTTCGCTCTATCTGTCCGATATCGCCACCTTCTTTGCCGCGGCAATGGAAGGCCACGAGAGTATCCAGGGCATCGCCTTTGCGGCCATTCCCGCCACTGTGTTAACCCTGGCGGGTCTGGGTTTCAAAGCCAGTCTGGCCCCCTTCTACCAGTGGGCCCCAGATACCTACGACGGTTCGCCCACGCCCGTGGCAACCTATCTCTCGACTGCGTCGAAAACAGCCGCCTTTGCGGTGATCGTCCGTGTCTTTGTCGTCGGCCTTGCCCCGTTTCAGGTCAACTGGGTTCCTATCCTGGCCGGGCTGAGTATCATCACAATGACGATGGGCAATCTGGCCGCGCTGCGTCAGACGAATGTAAAACGGATGCTGGCCTATAGTTCTGTGGCCCAGGCTGGCTACATTCTGATGGGTCTGGTGGCTGTGACCACCTTCTCAACCAGCGGCATGGATGGACTGAACGGCGTGTTGCTCTATCTCTTCGCCTACCTCTTCACAAATGTGGGCGCATTCCTGGTGATTATGGCCGTGGAAGAGACCACCGGCAGCACGGAGTTGAGTGCCTTTCACGGGCTGATCCACCGGGCGCCGGGACTGGCCGTGATGTTCGTCATCTTCCTGCTCAGCCTCACCGGCATTCCGTTGACTGGCGGTTTCCTGGGCAAGTTCTATGTCTTCGGTGCAGCCATCCAGCACCAGTATTTCTGGCTGGCTGCGGCGGGTCTGGTGAATGCGGGTATCGCCGCCTTCTACTACCTGAACGTTGTGCGCACGATGTTCTTCACTGATGACAAGGGGACGGTTCTGAACGCTCCGATGGGTATTCAGATCAGTCTAGTCATCTGTACGGTGGCAACCCTGTGGATGGGTGTCTATCCCGCTACGGTCATCGAGTGGGTGAATACAGCTTCGGCGCAGATTCTGGCGGTTGCGCAGTAAGCTTCAGATGGTAGACGAATTTGATAAGCACTGTAAATGTAGGGACACCAGATGGGTATGTGGTGTCCCTACATTTTTTATTGGGCACCAATCTGTTGGGCAAAAAACCATTGGCGGCGACCGTTGTTGCCATTCAACGCGGCTTGGCTCAATGGCCGAGATACCGAAAGCTGTAACCCATGAAAGCAACCCAAAAACTGGCCAGTTTCCTCAGCCCATACTGGCTGTGGGCGATCTTGGCACCATTGTTGATGATGCTCGAAGTCGCAATGGATCTGATGCAACCCCGTTTGATCCAACAGATTATTGATCAAGGTGTTGCCCAGCAAGACTGGAACCTGGTTCTTGAAACTTCTGGTCTGATGGTGGGGCTGACGCTGATCGGCGTGTCGGGCGGTATGGGCGCGTCGGTCTTTGCGGTGTTGGCCGCACAGGGCTTCGGCACTGATCTGCGCAGTTCATTGTTCCGCCATGTGCAGTCATTCTCGTTCGGCAACCTGGACGAGCTGGAAACCGGCAAGATTATCACCCGGCTAACCAATGACGTCATCCAGGTGCAAGAGCTTGTCATGTTGATGTTGCGCATTATGGTCAGATCACCGCTGATGCTTGTCGGTAGCCTGATCATGGCTATTCTGACCAGCCCCCTATTGGCTCTACTCTTCGTGGTGCTCATCCCCATTGTTCTGCTCTTTCTAAACTGGATCATCAACAAGACTTTTCCACTGTTCGGGACGGTGCAGGAGAAACTCGACGCCATCAATACAGTGGTGCAAGAGAATCTGGCGGGTATGCGCCTCGTCAAGGCTTTTGTACGTGCCGACTATGAAATCGACCGATTTGGCACGGCCAATGACGATTGGATGGATCACAATCTACTGGCGGTCAGGACGGTTGCTGTCACAATGCCTTTTATGATGTTGGTGCTCAATATGGGGATCGTTGCGACCCTCTGGTTTGGCGGCAACTATGTGAAACTGGGCAATATGCAAGTCGGGCAGATCGTTGCCTTCATCAACTACCTCATGATAACGCTGACATCCATGATGATGGTCAGTATGTTGGTCATGCGTGTTTCACGAGCAGAGGCTTCAGCGGTGCGCATTGTGGAGGTCTTTGAAAGCAAGCCGAAGATCGAATCAGACCCCGACTCGCTCAATGCCTTTAAGCCGAAAGGCCGAGTAGCCTTTGAGCATGTGTCCTTCAGCTATGACGGCGAGGATAGCACACCAGCCCTGCAGGAGATAAGCTTTGTAGTCGAACCGGGCGAGACTGTCGCCTTGCTAGGGGCAACCGGATCGGGTAAATCGAGTTTGATCAATCTGATCCCGCGCTTCTATGATGTCTTTCAAGGCCGGGTGACGATCGACGGCGTTGATGTACGCCAGATCGATGAGACAGCGTTGCGGCAACAGGTCGGAGTCGCGCTTCAGGAGTCAGTGCTCTTTAGCGGCACTATCCGAGACAATATCCGCTACGGTCAGCCCGATGCGGACGAAGAGGATGTGATCTCCGCGGCCAAAATGGCCCAGGCCCATGACTTCATCGTTGGCCTCCCCGACGGCTATGATTCTATCGTCGGTCAGCGTGGGGTGAATTTGTCCGGCGGGCAGAGGCAGCGATTGGCCATTGCCCGCGCGCTGCTAATCCAACCGGCGATCCTGATTTTGGATGACAGCACCAGTGCAGTTGACGTCGAGACCGAGGCCAGAATTCAAGAGGCGTTGGCCCAGGCGCGGCAGGGCAGAACGAGCTTTGTCGTCGCACAGCGGGTCAGCACGGTTCTCAGCGCCGATAAGATTCTGGTATTGGAGAATGGCCGGATTGTGGCTGCTGGCGATCACGATACGCTGCTGGCCACCAGCCCAATCTACCGCGAGATCTACGAATCACAGATGGACAGCGGGGTCGTGAATCATGGCTGAAACTACTTCGGCACGCACAGAAAGAACCCAGGCACCGCCGCCGTTGTTGGGTGGAGGCGGACCTGGGCCACCGCGTGTGATGGGTAAAGTGGAGCGGGCCAAAGATACCAGAGGCACTATTCTGCGCTTGTGGAGATACCTCAGTCGCCGTAGGGGCGCGCTCTTTCTGGCAACTCTTATGGTGATTGCTTCCACCCTGCTGGACTTGCTGGGGCCCTATTTGATGGGCGTAGCCATCGATCAATACATCATCACCGGTGATGTGGCTGGCCTTGTTCACATCCTACTCTGGATGGCAGCAGCCTACGTGACGGCATCGGTTTCGACCTACTTCCAGGCTTATGTGATGGCTGGTGCCGCCCAGCAGGCAGTGCGGGATTTACGCAATGATCTCTTCGTCCATTTGCAATCCCTGTCACTGCGATTCTTCGACCAAAAGGCCCAGGGCGACCTGATGAGCCGTGTTTCCAACGACATCGAAAATGTCAACAATGTACTGAACGAAAGTGTCACCCAATTGATTGCCAGCCTGCTCAGCATGGCCGGCATTGCTGTGGTGATGATCTGGCTCAATCCAATCCTGGCGGCGGTCACGCTAGTCGTCGTCCCATTGATGACCCTTGGGGTCACCCGCGTCATCGGCGAACGTACGCGGACCGGTTTCCGACAGCAGCAGTCTCAACTGGGCAAGCTAAACGGCCTGATTGAGGAGACGATCTCCGGCCAACGGGTGGTCAAGGCCTACGCACAGGAGCAGACTGTCATCAGCGAGTTTGACGTCACAAATCAGGCGTTGCGCCAGGCAGCCACACGCGCCCAAACCTTTGCCGGGTTTATGGGGCCGATTATGGGTGCCATTAACAATATCAGTCTGGCGATTATAGTTGGGGCTGGCAGCCTGTTGGCCCTGCGCGGTCTGGCGACCGTTGGCACAATTGCCACATTCATCAACTATTCGCGCCAGTTTGGCCGCCCTCTGGGTGCGCTCGCCAACCTATACAACACCATTCAGTCGGCCATTGCGGGCGCTGAACGGGTCTTCCAGATCATCGACGAAGTGCCTGAACTGGTTGATGCGCCGGATGCCGTGCCCCTGAGCGAGATCAACGGCGAAGTCCTGTTCCACAATGTCAGCTTCGGATACGACAAAGCCCTCCCTGTTCTGAAGAATGTGAGCCTGCATGCCAAGCCCGGACAGGTCATCGCTCTGGTGGGGCCTACCGGGGCGGGCAAGACGACGATTGTCAATCTGTTGACGCGTTTCTATGATGTGGATGAAGGCCAGATAGTGATTGACGGCCACGATATTCGTCACGTGAAAATAGATGATCTGCGCCGCCAGTTGGGGATCGTCCTGCAGGAGACTTTCCTGTTTGCCGAAACGATGATGGAGAACATACGCTATGGCCGGCTTGACGCCACCGATGAGGAGGTCTTTGCCGCGGCCAGGCTGGCCAATGCGGATCAATTTATCCGTCGTCTGCCTCAAGGCTACCAGACCCACCTGTCGGAACGTGGCAGCAATCTGAGCCAGGGCCAGCGTCAACTGTTGGCCATCGCCCGGGCCGTCCTGGCCAACCCAAGCATCTTGATTCTGGACGAGGCAACCAGCAGCGTGGACACGCGGACAGAAAAACAGATCCAGGAAGCGATGTTGAACCTGATGGCGGGCCGCACCAGCTTTGTGATTGCGCATCGGCTGAGCACTATCCGGGAAGCTGATCAGATTTTGGTCATCAACCGCGGTGAGGTCATCGAGCGCGGTACACACGAAGAACTGTCGGCACAGCAGGGTTTTTACCATCAACTCTACGCTAGTCAGTTCCGGGCTACGCGTCGCAAGCTAGCGGATACGGCAGGTCTTAGCAAACCCGTCAGTGGGCAAAATCTGGGACAATCGGCCGTCTCTGAAAGCGCCGCATAGGTCATTTGACCGGCACGATTTTGCCGAAATTTCGACAGGTCTTAAGAATCTATGGTATGATAGAGCTTGGTAAATCGATGATTTGTCGAGCCAAAAAGTCACCACTCCACGTATGAAATTTGGATGGTGAATACCTCTCGAACAAGACAGGAGCGAACCCTATGGCTGATGAAAGCAAATGCCCGGTAACTGGCGGGTCTCATAAAACCATCGCAGGCGGTGGCACATCCAACCGGGACTGGTGGCCGAACCAGTTGAATCTGAAGGTGCTTCACCAGCACTCCTCCCTCTCCAATCCTATGGGCGAGGAATTTAACTACGCGGAGGCGTTCAAGAGTCTTGATCTGGACGCGGTGAAAAAGGACCTCCAGGCGTTGATGACCGATTCCCAGCCCTGGTGGCCCGCGGACTACGGCCACTACGGCCCACTCTTCATTCGGATGGCCTGGCACAGTGCGGGAACCTATCGCACGGGTGATGGCCGGGGCGGTGCTGGCTCTGGCTCGCAACGTTTTGCGCCCCTCAATAGCTGGCCCGACAACGCAAGCCTGGACAAGGCACGCCGACTGCTCTGGCCCATCAAGCAGAAATACGGCAAGAAAATCTCCTGGGCTGATCTGATGATCCTGGCAGGCAACGTCGCTTTGGAGTCTATGGGCTTCAAGACATTTGGCTTTGGCGGCGGTCGCGAGGATATTTGGGAGCCGGAAGAAGACATCTACTGGGGTGCAGAGAGTACGTGGCTGGGCGACAAGCGCTACAGCGGCGAACGGGACCTGGAAAATCCCCTGGCCGCGGTGCAGATGGGTCTGATCTACGTGAACCCGGAAGGTCCCAACGGCATGCCCAGCGCGCTGGCCGCGGCCAAAGACATTCGGGAGACCTTCGCACGGATGGCGATGAACGACGAAGAGACAGTCGCTCTTATCGCTGGTGGGCATACCTTTGGTAAAACCCACGGCGCTGGTGATGCCGCGCTGGTGGGCCGTGAACCCGAAGGCGCGGCTATTGAGGAGATGGGCCTGGGCTGGAAGAGCAGCTACGGCAGCGGGATAGGCGGCGACGCCATCACCAGCGGCCTGGAAGGCGCCTGGACCCCCACCCCGACTGCCTGGGACAATAGTTTCTTCGACACCCTCTTTGGCTACGATTGGGACTTGGTCAAAAGCCCTGCCGGTGCCTGGCAGTGGATTCCCACAGACCCTGCCGCGGCCACCGCTGTGCCCGATGCCCACGATCCGGCCAAGAGCCATCCCCCGGTGATGCTGACGACAGACTTGGCCCTGCGTATGGACCCACTCTACGGGCCGATTTCCAAGCGCTTCCACGAAAACCCGGACCAGTTCGCCGAGGCCTTTGCCCGGGCCTGGTACAAACTTACCCACCGGGATATGGGGCCACGCTCCCGCTATCTGGGACCGCTGGTTCCCGACGAGGAACTGCTGTGGCAAGACCCGATCCCTGCCGTCGATCACCCGCTGATTGATGCCCAGGACATCGCGGCTCTGAAGGCCAAGATTCTGGCTTCCGGCCTCACCGTCTCCCAACTGGTTTCGACCGCCTGGGCGTCGGCCTCCACCTTCCGCGGTTCGGACATGCGGGGCGGGGCCAACGGCGCACGCATCCGTCTGGCCCCCCAGAAGGATTGGGAAGTCAACCAGCCCGCCCAACTGGCCTCTGTGCTGGAAACCCTGGAGACGATCCAGAGCGAATTCAACAGTGCCCAGTCTGGCGGCAAGAGAGTCTCCCTGGCTGATCTGATTGTGCTGGGTGGCTGCGCGGCTGTCGAATCCGCGGCCCAGAAGGCTGGACACCCGGTAGCCGTTCCCTTCACGCCGGGACGCACGGACGCATCCCAAGAGCAGACGGATGTGGAGGCATTTGAAGTGCTGGAGCCAGCCGCAGACGGCTTCCGCAACTATCAGAAGACCCAATACAGCGTATCCGCAGAGGAACTGTTGGTGGATCGTGCCCAATTGCTGACCCTGACCGCACCGGAGATGACGGTTCTGGTCGGTGGCCTGCGCGCGCTGAACGCCAACGCGGGTGGCTCCCAACACGGCGTCTTCACCGACCGGCCAGGGACGCTGACCAACGATTTCTTCGTCAATCTGCTCGATATGCGCACCGCGTGGAAGCCGGTCTCCGAAGCTGGCGACGTATTCGAGGGCAGGGATCTGGCCAGCGGTGAGCCGAAGTGGACCGCAACCCGTGTCGATCTCATCTTCGGTTCCAACTCCCAGTTGCGTGCTATCGCCGAAGTCTACGGCTGCGCCGACTCCGGGGACCGCTTTGTGAATGACTTTGTGGCCGCGTGGAGCAAAGTGATGGACCTGGACCGCTTTGAACTGGCCTGATTGGGGCCGATTCCCGTAAAACGGATGGCTGTGTAAAGCCGGTTTCAGAAGGTCGAACGTATAACAGGGGCGACGATTCAGATTGTTTTGAATCGCCGCCCCTGTTTTTTACGGCGATGTTCTGCTATGCAGGACTGAACAGCTTTCGCTCCCTTGACATCGCAATCATAGGGCTGTATAGTGAAGCTAGGAGTTGTTCAGCCGGTAACGGAGATTTACGCTACGACAAAGGAGGGCCATGAACATTCGCATTGTCACAGACAGCACGTGTGATCTACCCCCAGAGATTGTGCGCCAACTGGCGATCACCGTCATCCCGCTTTGGATTAATGTAGGCGATAAATCTTTTTTAGATAGTGTTGATCTGACGCGTACAGAGTTCTACACCCAACTACCCCATTTCGTTCCCCATCCCCAAACAGCCGCGCCCGGTCCCGGCGTCTTCACAGAAGTCTACGAGCGCCTGGCCGACGAAGGCGCACAGGCCATCCTCTCCATTCACATTTCCGAAACATTGAGCGGCACAATCAACTCGGCCCGTGTCGCGGCGGAGCAGTTCGAGCGTATTCCCGTCACAGTGCTGGATTCGAGTCAACTGAGTCTGGGGCTGGGATTTATCGTCGAGCGCGCCGGGCAGTTGGCCGCAGCAGGCCAGGAAATGCAGGAAATTCTCTCTGCCTTGGAAAATCTGATGGGGCGGGCCTACGTCTTCGCATCCTTGCAAACCTTGGAATATCTGCGCCGCAGCGGACGGATGAACTCTGCACTGGCCATCTTCGGCGGCCTGCTCCAGCTCAAACCCCTGCTGCACATGCACCGGGGCAACGCAGTCGCACACCGCACCCGCACGCAACGACGCGCCACCGACCGCCTGCTGGCCTGGCTGGCCGAGTATGCGCCCTATGAGCGGCTCGCCATCGTTCATGCGGGGATTCCCCAAGAAGCCGAAGCCCTATACCAGCAGACCCGTGACTACTTTCCCGCAGGCGAAGTGCTGATCACCCAAATCACACCCGTTCTCGGCGCGCATCTCGGCATCGGCGCGCTGGGCTTTGCCTGCATCGCAAAGGAATAGATCGATGAGACTCGCAAAAGTCGTCTCCCTGCTTGGCGTCCTGGCTATGACCGTTGTCCTCGTCTTTGGCTTCACCCAGGGCGACTTCTTCGGCGAAGGCAGCCAACTCTTGGCCATGCCCTGGGGCATCGTCTCCCTGGTGGACCTGTACACGGGTTTCGTGCTCTTCTCCGGCTGGATCATCTACCGGGAGGAATCCCGGCCCGTCGCCATCTTGTGGACGATTGCTATGCTGACGCTGGGATTCTTCGCAGCTAGTCTCTATGCGTTTCTTGCCTTGCAGTCCAGCGCAGGCGACTGGCGCAAATTCTGGCTGGGCAGACATGCCTGAGCGAGCCAGAGAGCTGCTGGATGAATTGCGCACAGTCCTGGGGGGTGTGGGCCTGCTGGACACAATTCTGCCGCCCCTGCTTTTTGTGCTGTTGAACGGGACAGCAGGGTTCAATGCAGCAATGCTCGGCGCGCTGGGCACGGCCCTGCTGATCGCACTCCTGCGGTTGCGCCGCCAGCAATCTCTGCTCTATGCCCTGGCTGGTATGGCCAGTGTGGGGCTGGCTATTGGATTGGCCTATTTTCTTGGCCGTGCCGAGGGCTACTTTCTGCCTGCGATTGCCAACAGCGGGCTGACGATTGCCGTAGCTCTGGTTAGTCTGGTCATCCGCAGGCCGATGGTAGCCTGGACGAGCTATCTGGCCCGGCGTTGGCCTCTGGAATGGTACTGGCATCCCCGCGTCCGCCCCGCCTACAGCGAAGTGACTGTGGCCTGGATTGGCTTCTTCGCCCTGCGTCTCTTCTGGCAGGTGACGCTGTTTCAGGGCGGTGATGTCAGCCAATTGGCGCTGGTCAACGCGCTGATCGGCTGGCCCGCGACGATCCTTCTGCTTATTGCCAGCTACCTGTATGGAATCTGGCGGCTGGGAACCCTGCACGGCCCCAGCGTGGAAGAGTTCCGCAACCGCACGCCCGCGCCGTGGCAAAGCCAACGCCGCGGATTTTGATCGCCAGTCAATTTCCCAAGGAGAAAATCAGATGAAAACCGACGATCGCAATGCACTGATCGTATTCCCGATTTTGGTCCTGATCGGTCTTTTGGTGGCCTGGGCGGGCAGCCAGGGCGGGGTGCTGTTCGCTGGTGTTCCCCTTTTTGCCTTGGCCGTCGGGCTGGTTTTTCTCATCCAATGGGTTGCCTTTGTCCCCGCCTATTTGGGGCAAACCGAGAAGTTCTTTGATCTGACCGGCAGCCTGACCTATATTTCGGTCACGATCCTTGTACTTCTGTTCAGCACTGGCGCAGATGCCCGGTCGTTTCTGCTGGCTGGGCTGGTCATCATCTGGGCCGTCCGTCTGGGCAGCTTTCTGTACGGTCGCATCCACAAAGCCGGCAAGGACGACCGTTTTGACGACCTAAAACCCTCCTTTTTCCGTTTCCTCAATGTCTGGACTATCCAGGCCCTGTGGGTCACTTTTACAGCCGCGGCCGCGCTGGTGGCAATTACAAGCAGTGTCCGCAAAGAGTTGGATGTGTTTGCGATTGTCGGCTTGCTGGTGTGGGCCATCGGCTTCGGCTTTGAAGTGGTGGCTGACGCACAAAAGAGTCGCTTCAACGCTGACCCGACCAACAAAGGCAAATTTATCAATACCGGTCTCTGGTCTCGCTCCCGCCATCCCAACTATTTTGGCGAGATTGTTCTGTGGTTGGGCGTGGCCATCATTGCCCTTCCCGTCCTACAGGGCTGGCAGTGGGTGGCGCTGATCTCTCCGGTCTTTGTCACAATTCTGCTGACCCGTGTCAGCGGCGTTCCGCTGTTGGAGCAAAAAGCGGACAAGAAATGGGGTGGGCAGAAGGCGTATGAGGCCTACAAAAAGAATACACCTGTCCTGATTCCCCGGCTGTGAACTGTGTCTTGCCACTCTCTTCCCCGCACCTCCTTCCGATGGGAAAGGAGACGCTATGACGATTCATCTGCGCCCGGCCACCCTGGCAGACGCTCCCTTTCTGGCGGATGTGGTAATTCAGGCCACGATTGCCCAGGGACGTTTTCCCCCTGATGTGGACGAAGAGGAATACCGGGCTGGCTATGAGGCGTGGACCCGGGAAACCGTTCTGGGGCAAATCCCAGGCTGCACGCTGAGTGTAATCGAAGAGGATGGCCGTCCCATCGGACGCCTGCGGGTGGTGCGGGATGGCACGAATATAACGCTGGCGGGGATTCAACTCCTGCCCGCTTTTCAGAACCAGGGCATCGGCAGCGGACTGGTGGAGGATCTGAAGCGCGAGGCGGACCAGCACAACGTTCCCTTGCTGATTGGGGTTGAGAAAGACAATCCCCACGCTCAGCGTTTCTATGCGCGGCTGGGCTGTCGCGTCGTTGGGGAGGATGGGGACGAATATCAGCTTGAATGGCGCAATCGCTCGTTGTGACCTATAGAATTGGCTTTCCGCGGAGAAGGACAGATATGCGAATCGGTACCTGCAAATGGCTTCTATTGATACTGGCAACTCTTTTTCTGTCTGGCTGTGCCGGGCAAAACGGGGGGCAAACGGCTACCCCCTTGCCCGAAAATCCAGAGGTGGTGGTTCAAGACCTGGACATTACCACGGGTCAGACTATTTTTGTGCCAGCCTACTCAGAGGTCCACTATGCCAGTGGAGACAGAACGATGGAATTGGCTGTCACACTGGTTGTCCACAACACAGATTTCACCTATCCCATCATTCTGACCTCCGTCCGTTACTACAACACCGAGGGCCAAATGGTGAGAGAGTATCTCTCTCTGCCCCAGCAGTTGGGGCCGATGGCTTCGGCTGACTTTTTTGTGGATGCTGGCGAACAGATCGGCGGGGTGGGCACGAATTTTATTGTGGAATGGGTGGCTGAACAGCCTGTCTATGAGCCGGTTGTGGAGGCGCTGATGCTGAACACTTCGGGAACCCAGGGGCTTTCCTTCACCAGTCCAGGTCGGGTCATCAGCCAGATTGAGTGAGGGGGCAGTTGTGTGGAACTGAACTTGGGGATGTTACGTTTGTACGGTAATCAGTCTGTAGACTGATGCGTACATAGGGCTGTATACACGGATAAAGAGGGACACGGATTCAATCTGTGGCAATCTGTCTCTTCTGTGGATAATTTTCATCCTTCGTTGTGCCCATTTGGGCATCAACACTGAGTACACTGTCAACAAAGTTTTTGTGAGTACCCGTTCGCTTGATTTCGATACGCCTCGAAGACTCGGCTACTCAATCAGCGCTCACTCCCCAAAAACATATTTTACGGTGTACTGAGATGCAGACATTCAACGAGGAATCTGATGGCTTGTGGTGTTATCAAAAGAATATCGCACAAAATAGTTGGGTTTACGGTTGTTCTGGCTGTAACCCTTAATCTGTCATCTTGTACGAATACATCTCCAATGCCTGAAGATGCAAGGGATGCACTTCAGGCTTACTGGCAATCGCTCCCAAATCCTGCGGTTGAGAATCGTATAAAACGGGCGTGGGCAGGAACAATCTCCGGGGATGCATTCCCCTCTCTACCTCCTGCCATGGAAATTTGGTGCGTGGAAGCAGAGTTACTCTCCCAGAGTGACCCTTCCATCAACGGCGAGTTGCTGGTTTGGATTGTCATGCGCGAAAACAAAGATTCGCCGTGGAGCGCCGCTATGCTGGTTGCCATGTCGTCAGATTGGCCCTACGAAGCCTGTAGGATGCCGCTTGAAGGCTAAACGCCGGGTCATCAAAACCGAGAAACTTAAGATAGGAACACGGATGATACGGAAAGGACGGATTTGCACAGATTCAATCTGTGCCATCTGAGGATGATTTTCATCCTTCGCTCCTTGCTCCGTTTCCGATTACCCCGCCAACTTCTCCAGACGCTCCACCATCCCTGCCAGCACCCCGAATGTCTTTTCCACCGGCTCCGGGCTGGTCAAATCCACACCGGCCAGGGCGAACAATTCTTTGGGATAGAGCGAACTGCCCGCGGCCAGGAATTGCAGATAGCGCTCCGCCGCGTTAGCTGCGCCCGCGGCCCCCTCTTCTTCGGACAAAATCGCTTCGGCGATGGCGTGGGCCGCGCTGATCCCCACCGAATATTGGAAGGTGTAGTAGGGCATATAGAGATGGAGAAATTGGGACCAGGTGCTGGCCGTGCGGGTGCGGTCGTCGGTCAGGGCGTCGCCGTAGCCCTCGGCGAAGAGGTCGGCGCAGGTCTCGTTGAAGAAGTGGGCGGTCAGGGGCTGGCTCTTCTCTGCCTGGGTATAGGCTGCCAACTCAAAGCGGGCCAGGGTGGGCATAATAAAGAAGTAGCGGTGAAAGGTGATCATTGCCTCGTCGATCAGGGCCAGTTGGAAGTTGGCGTCATCCGGCTTCTCTGCCAGCAGATAGGCCCGCAGCATCGCCTGGTTGAAGTTGGAGGCCGTCTCCGCGGCAGTCATCGAATAGTCGGCGTAGAGCTCCGGCTGGGCGCTGTCGGCAAAGTGGCTGTGCATAGAATGGCCCAACTCGTGGGCCAGAAAGCTGGCCGAGGGCAGATCGCTCTGGTAGCTGAGCCAGAGGAAAGGGTGTACATTCTTGGCTCGCAGAGATTGCGCGCCCTGGCGTTTGCCCGCGTTGGGCGCCCAATCCACCCAGCGCTCTTCCCCCGCGGCCAGGGCCAGCACATCCGTATATTCCTTGCCCAGAGGGCGCAGACTCTCCACCAGCCACTCCACCGCCTGCCGATAGTCCACCCGCACCGGCTCCGTCGCCATCGGCGCCCAGATGTCGTATGGATGGATCGTTTCGACGCCCAGAATGCGCCGCTTGGCCTCCCAATAGCGATGCCAGACCGGCAGATGCTTCTGAAAGGTTTCCAGCAGTGTGTGGAAGACGGAGAGAGGGGTGTTGAAGGGTTCCAGCATAGACGCCAGCACAGTGTCATAGCCCCGCACCCGTGCCGTAAAGACCGACTGTTTGATGTGGGCAATGTAATTGCTGGCCAGGGTATTCTGCATTCCGATGTGGCCGTCGCTGAAGCTCTCCCAGGCCGTGCGCCGTCGGGTGCGGTCCCTGTCCTGAATGCCGGTGGGTGGCAGGGTCGTCTGGCGCACCGGATGGGCCGCGCCTTGGCTGTCCACGGCGTCGGCGAATTTGAGATCGCTGTTGGTCAGCTCACTGAAAGTCTGAAAGGCGGTGCGAAAGGGGTCGCTGAGCATCCCCAGAATCTCCTCCACTTCGCCGGATCGCCGGTGTGCCTTCTGGCGCAACAGATCGTCGAAGTAGTGGGCGTAGAGTTGCAGACCCGGCTCTGTTTCGCCCCATTCCCGCAGCGTCTCCCCCAGCGCCATCAATTCCGGCTCGGCAAAGGCCGTGGCCGCGCTGAACTGGCCCATCAGACCCGACGCCTGGCCCAGTTTGCCTTTGGCCGCGCCATCATTTGTGTCCACAACGGTGTGCATATACGGGTAGAGTTGCAGGCGCAGCGCCCGCCGCCGGAATGCACTGTAGGCTTCCAGCCAGGTCGCCACTTTGGCCGGACCTTCACCCAGCCGCCCGGCAAAGGCGGTCAGACTGGGCAGTGCCGCTTGCAGGGCCTCAAATTCGGTCTGCCAGGCCTCCCAAGAGGGGAAGACCGAAGCCACGTCCCAGGTGCTTTCCAGCGGGGCATCTTTGCGGAGCAGTGTCGTAGCGTTCGTCATTGCACAATTTCCTTTAGGATGTGCCCTCAGATCAGATCGGCCAGGGTTCGGCGTTTGAAGAGGGCAACGGGTACGCCAATTGATTTACAGTCTACTGATTCTAGCACAGGCGACAGGGGCAAACAATCTGGTCAGCCCCATTTTTCGGCATTGCCTCGCTCTGCCTGCTGGTTGGCCAGACCGGCTTCCCGGACCATTGCCCTGGGGTTGCGGGGGTGGCGCACCCGCACTGTGGGCGGGTTGTAGTGGGCGGGCAACGGCGTGGGATTGGGATTGTGGGTCTCGTTGAGGCAGGGGCAATACTCGCCGATGAGCAACTGCTCGGCCAGGTTCAGGTCGTGCCCCAGCGGGGAGAAGCGCTCAGCCTGGGAGTGGTGCAGTTCCACGGCAAAATGCAGGGCCGCGGGCCAGTTCATCAGCACAAAGCGGCCCACCAGCGAACGCCCCTTCCAGCCGTCGTAGATGTGGCTCCACACCCGGTTGAAAGCGGTGTGGGATTGGCCCACATAAAAGACCGTCGCCTCGTCTCGGAAGAGGTAGAGATCGAAGTGCTGCCACTCGGCAGGGCAACTCTCTACTACCAGAAAGCGGCGCAGGGGGAGGGTGAAGGAAGATAGGCGCATTGTTTTTCTGCGATTGTAGCGAGGATGATTTTTCGCAGGGAAAAGTCAGGGGCGTGGGGCAAATGCAGAAAGGGATTGGGGATCGGAGACTGGGCACACCCCAGTCTCCGATCCCCAATCCCCAGTCCCTATTTTATGCCGGAACCGGCTCGTAGTCCTTCAACCGTTGGAGCGTCTGCTCATAGATTTCGAAATGCTCGCCTTCGTTCTCCTCCGGGTCCACATACTTCAGCCACATGGCCTCTTCCGGATTGTCACCGGCCAGCAGGCGGCGACTCTCGCGCACAGACCCATCCGGGCTGTGCCATTTGACTTCACCCTTTTGCAGGAGGATGAACTCGCCCGGGTAGGCGTCGTGGAAGAGCTTCTGGTTGTCCCGATAGTAGAGGGCCTGCTCGCACATCGTCTTCAGCCAGGAGTAGCACATCTCTGCGCTGTCGGTCTGGATGGAGTAGAAGCTGCCCGGCTCCTGGCGTTCGATCTCGGTCTGGAAGTCGATCTCGTCCAGATTGACCGTTCCGTAGCCGCCATCCGCGGCCATCTTCACCGAATTGCGGTCCCGGTGGAAGGGAGGCGTGGGCCAGTCGGCGGCCGGGTCGTGGCCCATTGTGTGCATCAGACAGGCGTCGGTAGCAATCACGTGGTCGCCTGCCATAATGCCGTTGACCTCCCGGCCCTGATGGACACCGGTTTTGGCGTCCACACCGCTGTGCCACTCCTGCCCGGCCTGGCCCACCAGCGCATCCACAATGCAGAGCGCGGGATCAAAGAGCTTGCCCAGGTCCGCCAGGTGGTAGGGCATGCGCACCAGGTGGTGATAGTAGGTGCGGGGGCGTCCGCCGTAAAATTCGCCGGGCATCAGGCCAAAGAGATTCTTCAGACAGCCGGTGACACCCATAAAGGCGTGGTTTTTGATGAGGGCCACGGAGATCAGTTCGTCGGCCTCGGCGCAGGCTTCCATCACCTGATATTTGTCGAACATCAGACCGCCGCCGGGGGTCTCTACCCAGCGGAAGGGAGGCTTTGTGCCGTCGAAGTATTTCACATCGAACTCTTTGAGCAGGGGAGCGATTTGGGTAGTATCCTCAATCGTCTCGCCGTTGTACATTGTGTAGAAACTGACATCCACGCAGTGTAATTCCGCGGTCGTCATCTCCCGCAGCAGGCGCAGGGTGGCCCGCACAACCGTATCGCTGACCAGTTGCTGCCGGTGGCGTTCGTTGTACATCACCACATTTTTGGTGGCTTTGTCCTGGTTGAATTTGATGGCGATGGTCTTGGCCGCACGCAGCCGCTCCCAGGAGCGGTCCAGGGGCGCGGTGGCTGCTTTCAGCGCCTGATAGACGGTCTCGTCGTCGGCCATAAAATCGCAATGGACGCCGCGTACAGTGTAATCTTTGGGGGATGTGGGCATTGGGTGGCTCCTTGCCTTGTGAAAGAGATGGAACAAGAACTCATCCGACTCGATTTACCCGGATAAGTTGACCAGTCAAAATTTGGAATAAGCTGACTGTGCTATCAATGCGCCGAGCTTGACCGGTAAAGTCACTGTCGGCAGTACAAAGAACGATGCCGCTGTGTTGGTCGGATTGAAGATGCAAGCGAAGAAAATCTTTGCGATTGATCGTCAAAACGGCCCGGCCCTGGCTGTGAGCGAACGCCAGCACTTCTTCGTCTGGAATCGCCTGATTATCTTGTGCCGCTTCCTGCACAGTCAAAACGTTGTGTCCAAGCCGTCGCAATTCTCTCACTACGGGCAGCGGAAAGTTTTCGTTGGAGTAGAAAAGTGCCACCGCTTATGCCGCCTCGTTTTCGAGTATCTCGTTGGCGATTTCGTCGGGATGAGTGCGGTAATAGGCCAGTGCATTGGCGATTTCATCCGCTCCGATGGTCGGATATGCCTGCAACAGTCCGGCCTGGCTGACACCCAACTGTGTGTACTGAACAATTGCCCAAACCGGAATGCGCGTGCCAGCAATACGTGCCGAACCGCCGCAGATGCCCGGTGTGCGCTCGATGCCCAGAAATGGCCCGCCTAAATTCTGGGCAAGCAAGTCGAGCAGATCCATTTTTTCCTGAACGGTCATTGCCGGAATCAGTTCCTTCACTTGCTCGAAGGTTGTCATCCCATTGACTCAACTTTCACAGGTGCATTCCGATCCTGAATCTATTATAGCAGAAAACGGGGAATGCTCCACCTGCCCTATCTCCGTTTTCTGGTCCGGCCTGTCATCTCACAAAATCAGTGTCCCATCTTCCGCCGCTTCTGCCATTCCAGCACGGGCGCGGCGTATTTCACTTTCTCCTCCACGAAAATCCGCGTCACGTCCCACATGGAACTATCACCGAAGAAGTGCTTCCGGTACTCCCCGGTTTTCAGAAAACTCTCGTTGCCCGCCAGCAGACTCAGGCGCAATTTGTTGGCCGGCAGATGATTCTTTCCCGCCAGCACGTGGCGGAAGGCCAGGGGCAGCCAATCCACTTCGGCAAAGATGGCCTGGATTTCGGCCTCAGTTCTGTCTACGGATGCCTGGTCGCCCAGGTCGCAGCCTTCCATCAGCCCGTCGATTTTGTCGGCGATCTGCTGGAAGCCGGGGAAGCCGCCACCGGCCAGGTGCAGGGGGCGTGTCCGGCGAAAATAGTCGTCCCGATCTTTGGCCTGGGCACGGGCGCTGTTGAGCATCACCAGTTCGGTGTATGCACCCAGCAGCCAGAGAACCGAATAGACCTGCCACAGTTTCGGGTGGGAGAAGGAGCGGAAAGAGTTGGCGATGAGCCGGTCGTTGGTGCGGATGTAGGCCAGGGTCTGCTCTTCCAGGGGTTGAAAAGCCGCGGCAGAATAGTCGCCGGTCTCTTTGGCCTTCAGCAGCAGATGGGCGCAGAGTGCGGTACTCATCGAAGTTACATACAGCCCTTTGGAAAAGAGGGGGTCGATGAATCCAGCGGCGTGGCCGAGCAGACAGAAGCGGTCGCCCACCACCTGTTTAGAGGAGTATTGGATGCGCCCGGTCCGGGTCCAGGCCCGGACGCTGCGAGCGTTGGCAAACTGGGCGGCCATACCCGGATACTGGCCGATGAAGGCGTTGAACTCCTCCTCCGGGCTGAGGTCGGGCCGCTCCGGGTGGATGCGAGGGTCCAGCAGCAGGCCGACACTGCACAAGGGATTGGTGGCCTGGGGGTGATTGTTGAAGGGGATCACCCACAACCAGCCCCCTCGAAAAATGTGGTGCAGAGTCCCTTCGCTCAACCGGTAGGGGATGCCGTATTCGGTGGTGGAGCCGCCCACGTCGTTGTAGCAGGGCACATTGACCATATGGGTGAAGATTGTGCGGGAGTGGGTTTGCAGGTCCATATCCCGCAGGTCAAAGCGCTCGGCCAGCAGGGAGCGGAAGCCCCCCGCGTCCACCACAAAATTGGCCCGGTAGCGCTCCCCTTTGGCGGTGACAATCTCTACCCCATCGGCCTGCACATCCACTTCCTTGACCGGCGTTTCCTGCAAGACTTCTGCACCGTAGGCCACGGCCGTCGCGGTGAGAAAGGCGTCTGTGTCCTGGCGGAAGAGGTGCATCTCGTGGCCGTGGGGCTGGCGGGGGATGACCGCTTGCAGGCTGTGTTCTTTGTTCTGGGGCTGGCCCGGTGTGTGGTGCAGATAGCTGAAGTGGCGTTTGACCCCGTGGGATGTCCCGGCCAGTTTGAAGAAATTCTCCGAGCTGAAATAGGCCAGTTCGGGCACGTCGAAAAACTCAGCCGTCGCCCGCAGCACCTCGGACGTTTCCAAAATCATCGACTCGCCGATGGCGAATTTGGGGTGGCTTTTGGCTTCGAAGACAACTACCCGCTGTCCCTGGCGGGCAAGGATGGCAGCCAATGAGGAACCGGAGAAGCCGGAGCCGATGATGGCGACATCGTAGGTTTTTGGGTCAAGATTCATAGAAGATGGCTGCTTTTTGGATAGTCAGCAGATCGCACCGGAGCACTGCGATCTGCTGATAGTAGAAGAGAAGGCACGGGTACGTATGATGGCTATTGTATCAGTCCGGTCACAGCAGGTCAATGGAGGCCCACCCCGAATCGTCTATCGATTTTTGGACATCGCCATCCCACATAAAATACGCTTTTTTGGTATGTTTTCCTACAAAAAAGTGATATTATTGAAGGGTGTAGCCATGGAGTACTATTGAGCTAGGCAGATAGTAGGATACTATGTATTATAGATTCTGAAATTCTGTGGTGTTCAACGGGATGGTGGAATAACGGCTATAATACGATGGTGCAGAGATGCATAAGGAAGAATATCTCCTTGATGCCTCTGCATTTTTCATTGCCGACCTATTTGGTTGGCCGCTGGATTCCCAAATGAATATGAACGGCTAAATTTGTACGGCTAAATTTGTAAGTAAAAATATCCAAATGTTAGCAGAAAGGCAACCCCCCATGAACACTTTTATCCGTTTCCGCCCGGCGATTTTCGGCGTAGCCTTCGTTATAGCGCTGATGTTGTCTCTCTTTTCACAAAGCCAGCTTGCCCATGCCCGCCTGGCTATGTGCCGCAGCGATCCGCTTGTCCTTCTCTCCGACGGCACAGTGCTGGACATTTCGGCGGACATCGGCGCGCTTTTGTGGGACGTGGAAGATGTCCACTACGATCTGCACATTCCCAAAGGGTTGAGCGTTGTAGTCTCTGTCTCGACGCCAAACTGGCCGACGACAGTTGAACATTTTACGGTCTATGCGGACAACCCGCCCGGAACCTTTACCAGCACGACGACGGTCTTCACCCGGGAAGAGAATACCCCCGTCACCGCCAACTTTCTGGTCAACACCATCTATCGCACGTTGGACGGGGTAAGTGGTCAGCCGTTGACGGTGGAAATCAAAACACGTGGACTACTTTCCGGCCTGTTCCGTTAGGCCCAGGTCAGCCATCTGTTCATAGAAATGCATAGGGGCGCTGGCTGCTGCACCCGGCTTTATGCCGAGCGCAGCAGCCAGCGCCCCAACGGATTTAATAACTTTGTGTACTCTACACAACCGATGTCTGGGGTAAGATTACATCCTCAATTTCCCCAAGGGACATTCTACTACCCTCGTCCAAGGCCGAGTTCCAGACTGCCCGGCTCAACTGATCGCCCACAGCCTGGCAATGGCGCTGATACTCCTCTCTGAGAGCCGGATTGGATTCCAGATTGTCCAGCCGCTTTTCCACTGCGCCGAGCACCTTGGCTGCTGCGTGCACCTTGCCCACCGGGTAGAGCGCCCCCGCCAAACCGATCAGACTCTCGGCCACCAACTCTGGCTCCTCCTCCTCTTCCACCTCGCGCAGAATCCCCAGGCTCTGGGTGTAGCAGTCCAGCGCCGCCTGGGAATCCCCTAGCTGCTTCTTGAGATGGCCCAGATTGCCCAGGCAGAGGAGAACGCCATAGGGTTGGCCCAATTGCCGGTAGAGTTCCAACCCTTCCAGCAGGAGTCTCTCGGCCCGCTCGTATTCGCCCTGCAAACCCAGCGCCTCGCTTAGATTCACAATTGCCACCGCCGCGCCTTCTGGGCTGCCCGACTGGCGGCGCAGATAGAGCGCCTCTTCGAACAAAAGGGCGGCTTGTGCAATATCTCCCTGTCGAAAGGCGAGCTGGCCCAAATCGTCCAGGGTGTGGCTGATGCCGCGCTGGCTGCCCTTGGCCCGATGCAAGGCAAGGCTCTCCTCAAACAACTGTCGGGCCTGCCCATACTGCTTGCGTTGCAGTGCAACCGCCCCAATGGCGTCGAGTATCCAGCCACTTCCCTCGTCATCACCGATCTGTCGATAGAGAGCCAGACTTTGCTGAAGCATCGACTCTGCCGCGTGATAATCGGCCTGAAAAAGGGCCAGCCGACCCGCACCCCACAGCGCCAGGGCGCGCATAGCCGGGGGCGCGGCAGATTGACGAGCCAGGGCACGCTCCAGCCAGGAACGCCCCTCACGCAAATAGCTGTGGGCCGCCCACCAGCGCCAGAGGATGCCGCACATCTCGATGGCTGTCTCATCCCCCTCCACTTCCAGCGACCAGTCCAACGCCGCACGGATGTTGTCTTCCTCGCCTTTCAATGCCTTATAGATTTCGGCCTGCTCATCTCCCATTAGGCTGGATTCAAAGCCCAGTACGAAATTCCGATACCAGGCCGCGTGAAGTTGGCGCGTCGCCGCCAGTTCATCTCTGGACGCCAGATGTTCCCAGGCATATTCCCGGATCGATTCCAACATACGAAAGCGGGGCGTCTCGTCCTGCTGGTATTGGAGCAGACTCTTGGCAGCCAGGGAATGGAGTGTGGCTGTGACCTGTGCCGGTGAAAGTGACATCCCCGCGGCCAACTCTTGCGCTGCCTCCTCTGTCCAGCCGCCCACAAAGACAGCAAGACGGGCAAACAGCCCCTGCTCGTCCCCGCTGAGCAGATCGTAGCTCCAGTCCAGGGCACCGCGCAGGGTGCGTTGGCGGTCAGGCAAATCCCGGGGACCGCTGTTGAGAAATCCCAGGCGCCGGGTCAATTGGGACGCTATCTCTGACAGAGAAAATTGATTGGCCCGGGCCGCGGCCAGCTCGATGACGAGCGGCAAGCCATCCAGGCTGGCACAAATCTCGGCCACAATCGGCGCATCCTCCTGGCCCAGGGTCAAGTCGGGTGCGGTGGCCCCCACCCGTTGGACGAAAAGAGCCGTGGCCGAAAATTTTTCCAGCAGGTCGAGGGTGACAGGTCGGCTCTGATCGGGCAAATTCAGGGGCATCACCGGGTAGATGTGTTCGCCGTAGATTAGCAGCGCTTCCCGGCTGGTCACTAATATTTTGAGAGAAGGCGCGCCACGCAAAAGCTCGTTTATCATAGGCGCAACGTCTACCAATTGCTCGAAATTATCGAGTATCAGCAATAGCTGGCGGCTGTGCAGATGGGCGATCAGTGGCTCGATCGGGGCGTTGTCTTGGCTCACCGGTGCGCCCACGGCTTGGGCAATGGCAGAGGGAATGAGTGCCGGGTTTTGGATGGAGGCCAGCGGCACGAAAAAGACGCCATCCTCATATTCATCCTGGAGGCTGGCGGCCACCTGCAAACTCAGTCGACTTTTGCCGATGCCGCCGGGTCCGGTCAATGTGATCAGGCGGGTCTGGGCACGGCGCAACAATCCACTCACCGCTTTGACTTCGCCTTCCCGCCCCACAAAAGGAGTGAGTTCGGCGGGCAGGTTTGTGGGCCGCGGGTCCAGTGTGCGCAGCGGGGGGAAGTGGACGGGCAGATCATCCGCCACCGCCTGGAATACCCGCTGCGGCTCGCGCAAACCTTTGAGACGACGCAGACCCATATCCCGCATTTCTACGCGGGGTGGCAATTGTTCGGTGATTTCCGCGCTGGTTGTCTGGTCCAATAGAATTTGCCCGCCGTGTCCGGCGGAGAGCAGGCGCGCGGCCAGGTTAAGCGGAGGCCCAAAATAATCGTCATCGCGTGATTCGACGAGACCGGTGGCAAGGGCCATACGCACACGCACTTGGGTCGATTCAGGCCAATCTTCCGCTTGCAAAGCCCTTTGCGCGGCAAGGGCAGCGGTGATGGCATCCACAGCCTGGGAGAAGGCTATGAAAAATCCGTCACCCATCGTTTTGAAAACATAACCGTTACAGGCGGTCGCGGTCTGGCGCAGCAGGCTGTCGTGTCTTCGCAGCGCGCGCTTCATCGACTGGGTGTTTTGCTCCCAGAGCTGGGTGCTGCCTTCAATATCACTAAAGAGAAAGGTGAGCAGACCACTGGGTTGGGTTGTCTCTTCGGCTGAGGAAAGCCGGTAGCCGACCGCCTGCACAGGCTCAATCAATGCCTCGTCTCCGGCCACTTCCTTGAGCTTGCGGCGCAGAGTATAGATGTGGTAGCGCAACATTTCGTTGGCATCCTGGCCAGATTCATTTGTCTCTTCGCCTATCTGTTGGGCCAGCTCGCCAAAAGTGATGGTCTGTGGCGCTGCCTGGGCCAAGCTGGCGAGCAGGACAAACTCAGTTGGGCTGAGGGTGAGGGGGTGGTTGTCAAAGGTGGTTTGACGTTTGGCTATATCGATCCACAGTTTGCCGTGTCTTATGGCAGGGGGTGATGCCTTTGTAGGCGCAGTGAGCAGGGACATAAGATACTTCACAAACCTTTCCGGTCAATATTTTGAATACTTTTGTCGCCAGCCATTGTAGCCCAAAGATAGCGACTTCTCAATCCGTGGTTTCACGGGCAGGTAGATCGTTTTGGCAGTAGTGGTTTACGGCTTCCCCGCGTTCTCCTGACTCTTGCATTTCTGCGTCTCTCTATGTACGCTGTTCCCTACAGAAGTTCAACTTTTCGGAAAAAGTTGAACTTCTTTTACGCACAATTTCGGAGAAACCCTCCCCCAAACCCGAAAGGCAGAACCCTATGCGCATCACCCACATCGGCATCAACGGCGACGGCGGGCGACTGGACGGCAGTACAGACAAACTCGCGGACGACCTGGCCTTCTTCCAGCAGTGCGGCTACAGTTGCGTCGAACTCTCCTCCATCGGGCTGGATGTGATTCTCGCTGGGCGGGTCTTCCAGCCCCAATTGGAGCGGGTGCGGGCTGTGACCGAGCGCTTCCCGCTGACATATACGCTCCATCCCCCCAACCGGCTCAATCTGGCCCTCGGCTCAGATTTGGCCCTGGACAAAGCCAACTTCGCGGCCAATCTGGAGGTCTGCGCCGCGCTGGGCGCAAAGGTAATGGTCTACCACTCCGGGCTGATCGCGCTGGAGCGCCCCCGGCTGGGGCTGGTGGATCTGCCCACGCCCGACGAACTGGCCGCGGCGGCCCAGCAGGAGGTGGACGCGCTGAAGGAACTGATGCCCTACGCCGCCCAGTTGGGGGTGACGGTGGCGATGGAAAACCGGGACCCCCACAGTTGGGAGGTTGGCCTGCTGCGCCAACTGGGGCGAGACCCGGCTGAACTGGCGACCTTCCACGGCGGGATGCTCATCCCCCGCATTGTGGAGCAGGTGGAGGCGGTGGGCCACCCCAATCTGGGCATCTGCCTGGACCTGGCCCATCTCTTTCTGGCGACGAATCAGTTGGGGATCGACTATCTGGAAGCCGTGGGCCAGGCCGCGCCCCACCTGCGCCACATCCACGCAAACGACAATTTCGGTCGCCTGGACGACGCCTACGACGATCTGGGCCAGCGCAATCCCTATGGCGAGGGCGACCTGCACCTGCCGCCGGGCTGGGGCGCGATTCCACTGGCAGAGGCATTGCGCCAACTGCCCGACTATTCGGGAATTCTGATTCTGGAGTTGCGTCCCCGTTACCGGGAAAGGCTGGCTGAGGCATTGGAGACTATGCGGGGGATTGTGGCGTCGGTGTAGATTGTCTGGGCGTAGATTGTCGGCGTCGCTTCCACCAGCCGATGGCAAAATAGCCGATTAGCAGCAGGTCCAGCGTAAGTTCAATGGGGGTGAAGATATTCCCATAATAGTCCGGGTCCCAATAGCTGACCGGGCTGGCAAAGCGGGTGTGGAAATCGAAGGGAAAGAGAAACAGAGGGCCGTCGTGGTGGTGGGTGAGAATATCAATCCCCGCGTGGAAGGCCGCGGCCAGGGCAAACCAGACCAGCCAGTTGCCCCACTTCACTCCTCGGCGGTGGAGCAGCAGGCCGACAGCAAAAATTGCGGCCAGAATGAAGGGCGCATGGAAAAAGTTGTGGGGGATAATCCAGACCGGGTCGTTGAAAAAGAGACGGTCATATTCAGCCAGTGCCGCGCTGGTCATCCCGCCCTCGGCCATCGCGGAGAAGAGGCCAAAGATGACGCTCAGTACAAAAAGCGGCACATCGGGCATAAACGACCCCAGCAGAAACGCGCCGGTGTGGACCGCGTATCCCCGCTTTTTCAAAGGGCCGTTCAGTGCGGCTGTCATTAAAAAGTGGGATTGGGTCTGCATTGCTCCTTTTGCCCGTAGAAATCTAAAATGTAAAACGTGAGATCAAACGACGATCTCACGTTTTACATTTTACGTCAGCGGATAGTGTAGCCTGTGGCCGGTCTTTCTTTGCCTATCCCTTTGACAGCGCGTCCCGCACCCGTTCCAGCCGGGTACGTGCCTCTCCTGCCACTTCGTCCAGCCCGGCAGCATCGGCCATTCCCAACATCGACAGAGGATCGACCAGCGAAACGACGCTGCCCGCGCCCTCTTCATAGACAATTACATTGCAGGGCAGCAGCAGGCCAATGTCCAGGCTCGCAGTCAGTGCCCGGTGGGCCAGGGATGGGTTGCACGCGCCCAGAATCACATAGCGGCGGAAGTCTGCGTCCAACTTCTTCTTCAATGTCGCCTGCACGTCGATTTCGGTCAGCACGCCAAAGCCTTCCGCTTTGAGCGCCTCTGTTACCTGTCCAACCGCCTTCTCATAGGGGGTGCTCAGCGCAATGGTCAGGCCAATAGCTTCTTTCACAGGGATATTCATTGTACGTCCTTTCGGGTGGTAGCCCCGTCCACGCTGACGGCGGCTTCTTCCCTATCCTAGCACTCTCCCCTGCTCTCTGCCAAAGCCAGCCGCCTATGCAAATTCATCCGCGGCTTTCTCGGCAAAGGACTTGCGGCCTGGCGGCTCGGCGGCTTCGGATGTGACCCGCTTGGGCTTGCGCCCTCTGCGTCGCTTGACTTTGGGGGGGGCGTCCGGGTCCGCCACCTCGGCCTGTGTGACAACCGGATAGGCGGCCATCAGCGCCACATCCTCTGGGCTATCTTCAAAATAGATGCAATCCCGGCGCAGGGTGCGGGCCAGATCGTCCAGGCCGAGCGCTGCCACCACTTCGTCCGGGCGACCTGTGGCGCCGGGCCGTTGCTGCACCCGCAGAAAGATGCGGTGCTCCTCGCTGGCTGGATCGTAGCCTTCGTAGCGCAGTTCAAAGATCAGTGGGCGCAGATTGTAGCGATACTTTTCGCCGCCCCGCTCCCGCTGACGCCACTCCTCACTTTTCGCCCAAAATTCGTCGATGCGGGTCTGAATCAGCCCGTCGGCGATCTCCCCCGGCTCGGCAAAGAGTACTATCGTGTAGTCAGCGCCGATGGTCAATCCTTGCAGCGCTTTCGTCTTAAGCGCCACCTCTTCCAACCCGTGCAGCAACGCACCCGGCGGCAGCTTCTCCCGGATGCGCCGGGCCAGCTCGTCCAGTTCCACCGGTGGGCTGAAGGTGACATCGATCAGTTCTGCCTGTCCGGTCATGCCCAGGCCCAGCGGCGCGGCGAACTGAATGTGGGGCTGGGGGTTGAAGCCCTGTTTGTAGAGCAGGGGCAGATCGGCCCGGCGCAGGGTGCGCTCCCACAGGCGGAACTCGTCCTGGTGGCTGATGAATTTGATGGCTTCGCCCTTTTCGTAGGTCAGGCGGACCCGCTGGCGGGGGGGAATGTCGTTTTGATTGTCGGTCATTGAAAGTCCTGAGATTGGGAGATTTGGAGATTGGAGATTGCGTAGTGCGCCAAACGCCACTACTCAATCTCCAATCTCTAATCTCATTTTCCTACCCGCGTCCCACATAGGGCATCTTCGACGCCATTACTGTCAGAAAGAGGACGTTGGCGTCCAGGGGCAGGCTGTCCATATAGACGACGGCTTTGGCCACTGCGTCCGAGTCCATGCGCGGCTCCACCATCGTCGTTCCGTTGGCCTGGGGCACGCCGCCGGTCATCCGTTCGGTCATCTCTGTGGCTGCGTTGCCGATGTCGATCTGCCCGGCCACAATGTCGTAGGGCCGCCCGTCCAGGGCCAGGGATTTGGTCAGACCGGTGATGGCGTGTTTGGTGGCGGTGTAGGGCGACGAGTTGGGCCGGGGCGCGTGGGCCGAGATGGAGCCGTTGTTGATGATACGCCCGCCCATCGGCATCTGCTTTTTCATCATCCGAAAGGCCTCCTGCGCGCAGAGGAAGCTGCCGGTGAGATTCACGTCCACCACCGCTTGCCAGTCGGCCAGGGGGATTTCGTCGAATTCGTGGCGGGGAGAACCCCGGCCCGCGTTGTTGAAGAGCAGGTCCACCCGGCCAAAGCGTTCGGCGGTCTTGGCGAAGAGATTGCGTACCGATTCCTGGGACGCTACATCTGTGGGCACGGCCAGCGCCCGGCTGCCGTTGGCTCCGGCGTCGGCAATCGTCTGTTCCAGGGCATCGGCCCGCCGGCCCGCCAGCACAACGGAGTAGCCCTCGGCCAGCAGGGCCAGCGCAGTCCGTTTACCAATGCCCGACCCCGCGCCGGTAATGACGGCGACTTTTTCTGTTGCGTTCATCTTTCGTTTCTCCTGTGGGTATAGTTGATCGGTTGAATAGCTGAATGGTTGGCGGATCGCGTTGCACGACAAATCAACTATTCAGCTATTCAACCAATGGCTACCTGCAATCGTCGCTGATTTTGGCCGATTGTGCAAACCCGTGTTTTGTTAGGGTGGAAAACCACGAAGTTACAAAATCACGAAGAAAAGTGGGAACAAAGCGCCAGGGCCAATCGTCTCTATCAGCGATGGGCCGCGTGGGTTCATCTGAAACAATTCTCAAAAAAGAGCAAGGAGATTCCTATGAGAAAGAGTTCGTTTGGTATTGCAGGTTTGGTATTGGTCATTGCACTGGTGGCCGGGATTGTGCTGGGTCAGGGCAACTTTGCGCCCCAGATCGCCCAGGCGCAGATGGACCACAGCCGTACAGTCACAGTTGTGGGTGAAGGGGTTGTGAAGATCAAGCCCGACATCGCCCAGGTGAATATCGGCGTGGAAGTAGTGAAGCCGACAGTCAAGGAAGCCAGCAGCGAAGCCAATGAGATTATGGACGCTGTGTTGGCGGCCCTGGCCGAGGCCGGTGTGGAGGAGAAGGACATCCAGACCAGTGGCTTCAGCATTTGGGTGGAGCGGGTCTACGGGCCGGATGGCTCCTTTGACGACGAGCAGAACCGCTATCACGTGAACAACAACGTCTTTGCTGTTCTGCGTGACCTGGACAGCGTGGGTGCGACACTGGATGCGGCCATCGAAGCGGGTGCCAACAACATCTACGGCGTCACCTTCAGCCTGGACGATCCCAAGAGTGTGGAGTCTGACGCCCGGGCCAAAGCTGTGGAAAGCGCCAAAGCCAAAGCCGCAGAATTGGCCGAGTTGAACGGCGTGGAAGTGGGCGCAGTGGTGAGCATCAGTGAAGTAGTCGGCCAGGGCGGCGGTTACTTCGGCGGCAACTTCGCCGCAGCCCAGATGGCTATGGGCGGTGGTGGTGGCGGCGGCACGTCCGTCAGCCCCGGCGAGCTGAGCCTGTCCATGCAGTTGCAGATCACCTACGAATTGCAGTAATGTAACCCCGGCTGTCAGCCGGTGGTGCAGTAAAGCGTGAAACGAGAAACGTGAGATCGGAGTCCGATCTCACGTTTCTCGTTTCACGCAGCCAATTATTCGCCATTGACATGTTACGTTTGGCGTAATAAAATGGCGGTATGATTCAGTCCTTCCGCTCCAAACTGACGCAAGAGTTGTTTGAAGGAGGCAGTCCGAGGCGTTTTCGGGCCTTTGAAAACGTCGCTGTGCGTAAACTGACCCAATTGGACGCAGCCCAAACGTTAGACTTTCTGCGTTCACCTCCAGGAAACAGGCTGGAAGCGTTGAAGGGAGATCGACAGGGCCAGTACAGTATTCGCATCAACGACCAGTACCGGGTCTGTTTTATCTGGACTGAAAATGGCCCGACTGACGTTGAAATTGTTGATTATCATTGAGGCAAAGCTATGACCCGCCCCATCAATCGTATGCGTCCCGTTCATCCGGGAGAGATTTTGCAGGAAGATTTCATTGCCCCGCTGGGCTTGAATGTGAATGCGCTTGCCCTGGCGCTTGGTGTACCGGCTACGCGCATCCACGAAATTGTCAAGCAGCGGCGTTCCATCACAGCCGACACGGCCCAGCGTCTCGCCTGCTACTTTGGCGGCGACGCTGCTTCCTGGCTCAATCTTCAGGCGATGTACGATCTGAAGACGCTGTCTACCCGCGACGAAATCTTGAAAACCGTTGCACCCCGCACGCCGCAGCCAATGGCCTGACAGTCGCGTCCATCACGCGTTGTCCAACAATTCCTGCAAGCGCTCCTTGGCCGCGCCGGGATCTGCCTTGCCTTTGGTGGCCCGCATCACCTGGCCCATAAAGAAGCCGAAAAGCCGGACTTCCCCGCCCCGGTAGCGGCCCAATTCGTCCGGGTTGGCGGCAAAGATGGCCGCGACTGCCTCGTCAATGACGCCTGTGTCGCTGACCATCGCCAGCCCTTCCCGCTCCACAATTTTCTGGGCATCTTCGCCGCTGATGTACATCTTCTCCAACACTTTTTTGGCTGTGTTGGCGTTGATCACCTTCTCGTCCACCAGGGCCACCAGCCCAGCCAACTGTTCCGGCCCGATCTTCAGTTCGGAAATCTGGCGCAGGTCCTGGCCTTCCCCATCCGCGTAGATCAGCCGGAAGAGTTCGCCGCTGATCCAATTTGCCATCCGTTGAGGCTTGCCGTCATCCGTGCCATAGGTGACCACCGCAGCCTCGAAATAGTCGGCCACCAGTTGCTCACCGCTGAGCGTCTCGGCGTCGATGGGACGCAGCCCCCAGCTATTTTCGTAGCGCTGGCGTTTGCTGTCGGGCAGTTCGGGCAGGGTGGCTGCCAACTTTTCCACCCACTCTGGGCTGACGACGACCGGTGGCAGGTCCGGCTCCGGGAAGTAGCGGTAGTCCTCGCTGCTCTCTTTGCTGCGTTGCAGGACAGTGCGCTGGTTGACCTCGTCCCAGCCCATATTCACCTGCTGGATGACGCCGCCATCGCCCAGCACCTCGGCCTGGCGTTCTGCTTCGTAGGCAATCGCCCCCCGCACCGCACGCAGACTGTTGAGATTCTTGACTTCGACTTTTGTGCCGTACTCGCTGCGCGCCTTCTGTTCGGCTGTCCAGACGCTGATGTTCGGCTCGCAGCGCAGAGCGCCCTTTTCCATATCCCCGCTGTTGACGCCCAGATAGCGCAGAATTGCCCGCAGTTTGGTGAGAAAGGCGTAGGCCTCCTCCGGGCTTTCGATGTCCGCTTCGGTGACAATCTCCAGCAGCGGCATCCCGGCCCGGTTCAGGTCCACGAGGGTATAGTTGCCTGAATGGGTATTCTTGCCCGTATCCTCCTCCAGATGCGCCCGGTGGATGCGGATGCGTTTGGTGCTGCCGTCGGTCAGTTCGATGTCCAGCCAGCCGTTGCGACACTGGGGCAGCTCGTACTGGGAAATCTGGTAGCCTTTGGGCAGGTCCGGGTAGTTGTAGTTTTTGCGGGCAAAGACCGCTGTTTCGGAAATCTCGCAGTTGAGCGCGATGCCCGTGCGGATGGTCGCCTCGATGGCAGCCCGGTTCATCACCGGCAGCGCGCCGGGCAGCCCCAGGCAGACCGGGCAGGTGTGGGTGTTGGGCGGGTCGCCCTGATAGTCTGTGCTGCACCGACAGAACATTTTTGTGTTTGTCAGCAGTTGGGCGTGGACTTCCATACCCACAAGGACAGAGTAGGTGGTTTGGGGCTGTTCGGCTATAGCTGTCATCAGAGAGAAATCGTCCTGTGAATCGTTGGAGAATTGTCACCTTTTGCCCGGCAATGATAGCATAAGGCTACAGCCGGAACAAACAGACCCGGCCTTTCGTTCCGTTGAGGAATAGGCCGCGGACGACGCGGATTGAGCGGATAGAAGCGGATAACCTCTTTGACACACACGCACGGGATACAAGCAGATTTGGGACGCAGATTTACACGGATGGATGCGGATTCTTCGCTATCTATCCGCGTGTATCCGCGTCTATCTGCGTCCTTTCTGCTGCTGCTACTGTTCGCTCTGTTGCTGGCAGCCTGTGGTAACGACGCGGAACCCACGCCTGCGCCTACGCCCACAAGTGCGACAGTTCCTACTTTTACGCCGACGCCGCTTTCCGCCCTGCCCGTTGTGACCGAATCCCAGCCTCGCGCCCTTTCACCGGAGAGCAAACCCACCCTGCCTCCTGCGACCGACACGCCGACACCCGCGGCCACACCGGACGCTGACGAACGGCTGGCCCAGGCTGCCCACCTGCACCGCTACGGCTACTACACCGACGAGCAGTGGCTTCTGCTGGGGCTACTGGCGGACGCCGGCACGAGCGACGACCAGCACCTCACCGCCCGCCTCAGCGCCCGCTACCGGCTGGCCGAATCCTATCTTGCCGAAGACAATTTCGGCCTGGCTCTGGACAACCTGGACAAATTCCAGGGGGAGGCCATTGCCCTGCCCGCGAACGATCCCCGCCGGGTCAGAGCTATTTTCTTGCGCGGGGAAGCACTGAACGGGCTGAACCGGATGGGGGAAGCCGCGGCCGCCTACCAGACTTTTCTGGAAAGCCACCCGGACCTGACCGGCGTTGTCCAGGAGATTGTCGGCGACGGTTGGCTGCGGGCCGGAGATAGCAGCCAGGCCGCCACTGCCTATCGCCGGGCCGCAGACGCCACCGCTGACCGGGTGGAGACTGTGCGCATTTTGGAAAAGCTGGCGGAACAGTTGGAAGGAGCAGGCCGCTGGGCCGAAGCAGGGGCTGTGCTGGAAGAGATGCTCTCCCAGAGTGTCAACCCCGGCTATCGGGTGGGGCTGTTGCGCCGAGCCGGGGATGCCCAGGCCCGGGCTGGCAACGAAGCCGCGGCCATCGCCCACTGGCAGGCCGCGCTGACCGAAATGCCCGACAGCATTGCCGCCTATTTGGCCCTCGTCGAACTGGTCAACCGCAACCAGCCAGTAGACGCCTTTCTGCGTGGGGAGATCGATCTCTACGCCGAAGCCTGGCAGCCCGCGCTGGAAGCCTATCAGAGCTTTCTTGCCGAATCCGCCGCTGATGACCTTTCGACAAGCTCAGGACAGAGCAGCCGACTGGGCGACGCGTGGCTGGGGATAGCCCGGTCGTATATGGGGTTGGGTCGCTGGACCGACGCGCTCACCGCGCTGGACGGAATTACCGCGGGCGATCCCGCCTGTAGCTGTTTCGGGCTGGCTTGGCTGGAAAAGGGGCGTCTGGAGATTCTGCGCGGGGATGCGGCCACAGGACGGCGCGTCTACCGCACTTTTGCCAGAGAACACCCCACCGATCCCAACGCACCGGAAGCTCTCTGGCGCAGCGCGCTCTCTGCCATCGCTGAGGACAACGAACTGGAAGCGGCTGTGGATATCTTTTCCTTGGCCGACGGCTTCCCCGGCAGCGCGCGGGCAGCCGATGGACTTTCGGTGCTGGGCATCAATTCATTCGTCAGCGGCCTCTACAGCCAATCTACCAATGCTTTCCAACGCCTGTATGACAACTATCCGGAGGTGCGGCCCGCGGCCAGTGCCTATTGGCTGGGCCGCTCCCTCTACGCCCAGGGACAGGGCACAGAAGCCCAGCAGCTTTGGGCAGAACTGGCGGAAAGCGATCCGGAAAGTTACTACGGCGTGCTGGCAGCGCTGGGCGTCAAACGGGTGGGTTATGCGCCGGAGGAATTTATCTTTGGCGGGATGGAGCAGGCTGTGGGTCCGGCTTCAACACTGGCCGGGGACGACGGCAGCCGGGCCTTTGCCGAACAGTGGCTGGCGGGCTGGGTGACAGACTCTGTGGAGAATTGGGGAGCGTTGCCTGCTGCTGTGGCCGCGGACGCGGATCTGAGCAACGGCCAACTCCTGCTGGATTTGGGGCGGCGGGGTGAGGCCCTGGCCCAACTGGAACTGGTCTACCGGCGCTATCGGGAAGACCCCGCGGCGATCTACGCCCTGGCCCTGCATTTTGAAAATTTGGAAACCTTCCGCCTGAGTCTGATCAGCGCGGTCTGGCTGATCGAACACAGCCCGGCCCAGCGCATGGAAGACGCGCCGATCTTCCTGCAACAGATGGCCTATCCTCGCCACTTTGCCGAACTCATCGACACCGAAGCGGCGCGCAACGGCATCGACCCGCTGACCTTCTACAGCCTCATCCGCCAGGAAAGCCTCTTTGAAGAGGGCGCGCGCTCCTTTGCCGCCGCGCAGGGACTGGCCCAGATTATCCCTGCCACCGGCGCGGAGATTGCCGGGCGGATGGGCTTCCCCAACTATTCCAACGCGCTCATCTACCGCCCGTACATCAACATTCGCTTCGGTGCTTTCTATCTGGCTTGGGTACGGGATTTTGTGGATGGCCGCATCGCTTCGGCCCTGGCTGGTTACAACGGCGGGCCGGGCAATTCCCAGCGCTGGCGGGAGCTTTCCGGCGCGGACGACACCCTCTTTGTGGAGTTGATGGACTACTCCGAAACCCGCCTCTACCTCCAGCGGATTCTCTCCCACTACTACCACTACACCCGACTCTACAAAGAATAGAACGCGGATGACGCGGATTGAACGGATGAACGCGGATAAGAAAAATCCGTGCTTTTTCCGCCTGATCCGCGTCATCCGCGTTCGACTCCTGTCGTCCTATTCTTCTGCCTCAAACGTACGCAGGAAGTTGACGACCTCCCAGCGCTGCCCTTCGCTCAGAATCTCCTCCCAGGCCACCATCGCTGTGCCTTCCCGTCCGTGGGTGATGATGTAAAAGAGTGCGCCGTCGGACAATCCCTGGACGTGGGCCGTGTGGAAGTCCGCCGGTTTGGGATTCAGACCCGCCGCAGCCGCACCATCTCCCTTCCCCTCTGCCCCGTGACAGGCCGCGCAGTTTTGGCTATACGTTGCCTGGCCCGCGGCGATGGACCCATCGAAAACAGCCACAGGATTGGTCACCGCCGCCGCTTCCTCTGGGATGGCGTGGGCTGCTGCCATAGCGGCGTGGTCGGACGTATCCATCCCGGAATGGCCGGTCATTCCCGTCATCCCCATCATTCCCGCGTGTTCATCTCCGGTGGCAGAGGCTGCGCAGCCCGCCATCACAAAGACGAGCATCAGAAGCAAACCAACAATTTGATAGCGAACCATTTCATCTCCCTGTGACCTGTCAGTCACTTCGTTGTTGTGTGACCTGTGTCTGAAATTCGATTTCCTGCTTGCCCCAAAAAGTCTTAATGTACTCCAAAACTGCGACCCGCTCCGCCTCTGTCAGAATCTCCCCGTAGGCGGGCATAGCGCTGTTGGGCATTCCGCCGCCATTGGCGATCACTTCCAGCAATACCTGATCCGGGTGATGCCAGGTGTGGCCGCTGCCGTCGTGGGGCGGCGCGGGATAGACGCCGTTGACCGGTACTTTCCAGTTGGGCTGGCCTTCCCCCTTCACCCCGTGACAGGCAGCGCAGTTGGCGTCGTAGACCCGCTTGCCCGTCGCCAGTTGCTCCGGGTCAGTTGGACTCTCCTGGGCCGCCGGACTTCCGCCGCACCCACCCAATAGTACGAGAAGCAAGAATGTCAGCGCGAATTTGTGTGTCGAACGACGAGTAGAATCTGTCATAGCTGAAACTGCCTTCCTCTGCGGTTTTCCGTCTCTGTGAGCGAGTTCAATTTATACCGCAACTTGTGCCCGGTCTTCAAATCGCCTATCTATCGCCTGCATTTCCTTCACATTTCGTTCACAATTGGGCCGTATACTGGGATCACAACCACAGAATGCTGAACAGAACTTCTGCCAGCATTCACAAATTCAACGCTCAAAAGGAGATGTACAATGTCAGGTCGAACAAAGAAGTTTGCTGCTGCTTTGCTAGTAATGTCTTTGCTGCTCATCGGGGTTGTGGGCGCAGCCCAGGCCCAAACCTCCGACCCGGTCGATCCGGCTGCGGATCCGCCCAATCGCCTGCAACAGATGCAGGAACGCCTGGGACCCGAAGCCTATGGGGAGATGATCCAGCGCATGACTGAACGCCACGGAGCCGAGGCTGCCGGTCAGATGCTGCAACGCATGGCCGCCAATGAGGATTGTGACGGCACAGGCCAGGGCGAAATGATGGGCACTGGCGAGATGATGAGAAACGGTGGAATGAAAGGGAACGGCGGGATGATGGGCCGTTCGGACAGCACTACAGGCCGCGCTGGTGGAATGATGAACAGCCTCCAGCGGGGAGCAGGCCGAATGATGGGCAGTTGGCACTAAGCAACCACCTGCACTGACAGGGCCAATTCCAATCAACCAATGAACCAGTCAACACTCGTTGGCTGGTTCATTGGTTTACTATCACATCCATCCACCGTATAATACTTCTATGACGCAAACAATTGTTGTGATCGAAGATGACGCCCAGATTCGCCGGGTGGTAGAAGGCTATTTGCAGCAGGCGGGCTATCGGGTCTTCAGCGCGGCGGATGGGACAACCGGACTGGCACTGGTGCGCCGGGAACGGCCCAGTCTGCTGGTGCTGGACCTGATGCTGCCGGGGCTGGACGGCTGGGAGATCACCCGCCGCCTGCGCTCTGGGGACGACCCCACCCTGGCCGAACTGTATATTGTGATGCTGACCGCCAGAGTGGAAGAGACCGATCGGGTGGTGGGTTTGGAGATGGGCGCGGACGACTACGTGACCAAACCCTTCAGCCCCCGGGAACTGGTGGCTCGCGTGCGCGCCGCCCTGCGCCGTCTGGAGAGCGCGCCCGCGGGTGACGGCAGCCAGCTTTTGCGCGCCGGTCCTCTGCGTCTGGACCCGGTATACTATACCCTCACTCTGGACGGCGCGGCGGTGGACCTGACCACCACCGAATTCGATCTGATGCTCCACTTTATGCGCCACCCCGGACGGCCCTTCACCCGCAACGAACTGCTGGACATTTCTCTGGACGACGCGCTGGGCGATGTCTCAGCCTACGAGCGCACGATTGATGTCCACATCAAAAACATCCGGCGCAAACTGGGCGACGGCGGGCGCAAAAGCCGCTTTATCGAAACCGTCCACGGCATCGGCTATCGTTTTGTGCCCCAGCCTGGGGAAAGGCCCGCCCAATGAGCCAGCGGCTGTGGGTCAAACTGCTGGGCACCTTTACGCTGATTATTGTGCTGGGCGTGGGGACAACCGTTCTCCTCACCCGCCAGGGCGCGGCCACCCGCTTCTCCCACTTTATGACTGGCGATCAGATGTTCCAACCTGAACATCTACAGGGAGATTTGGCTGTCTACTATCAGGAGCAGGGGAGTTGGCAGGGGATCGCTACTGCCTTTCCACAGGTGATTCGTCACGCCTCCAGCGGTGGAATGATGGGCGGGATGATGGGCCACGCAATGGGGATGTACGATAGCGCAATTGTGCTGTTGGATGAGAGTGGCCAGGTGGTGGCTCAGATGGGCAACCGGGGGCAGGGCAACCGGGGGCAGAATCGCGCCAGTCCGACAGGCCAGCCCTGGCCTATCCGGGTGGACGGACGTCAGGTAGGGATGTTGCTCATCGACGGTGAGCCGATGACCGATGTGGACGGCAGCGGCAATACGCTTCTATCGGGCGTCACCCGGGCTGCACTGATTGCCGGTCTGCTGGCCGGGCTGGTTGCCTTTGCCCTGGCGCTTGTGCTGGTGCGCCAGATCACCCACCCGCTCACAGAATTGAACGACGCAACCCAGCGCATTGCCCAGGGCGATTTGAGCGCGCGGGTCCCGGCCCAGGGCAAGGATGAGTTGAGCCAGTTGGGGGGCGCGTTCAACCGGATGGCCTCGACGCTGGAAACCCAGGAGACTCTGCGGCGCAATCTGATGGCCGATGTGGCCCACGAACTGCGCACGCCCCTGACCGCCATCCAGGGCACAGTAGAAGCCCTGCAGGACGGCATCTTCCCCTTGACCCCGGAAGGTCTCGACCCCATCCACGAGGAGACGCTGCTGCTGGGCCGCCTGGTGGAGGATTTGCGCACCCTGGCCCAGGCCGAGGCCGGCCATCTTTCCCTGAATCTGGACTCAGTGAATGTGGCAGAATTGACGGAGCGCATTGTGACGGGGCTGCTGCCCAGCGCCCAGCAGGCGGACATCCAATTGACTTGGCACATCGCCGCTGCGCTACCCACCCTTCAGGGCGATCCCCAGCGTATGGGACAGGTGCTGACCAATCTGCTCTCGAACGCGCTGCGCCACACACCGGCGGGGGGGGAGATTGCAGTATCTGTCGAAATGACAGAAAAAGAGCTGCCAGGTTTTCCGAAACCTGGCAGCTCTGACTCTTTGCCGGAAAGTGGTATTCTCTTTTCCGTCCAGGACAGCGGCCCCGGCATCGACCCCGCGGACCTGCCCCACATCTTCGACCGCTTCTACCGGGGCGATCCCTCTCGCAGCCGCTCGACTGGCGGCAGCGGGCTGGGGCTGACGATTGCCCGCCAACTGGTGGAGGCCCACGCCGGGCGCATCTGGGCCGAGAGTCCCCCGCCGGGGCAGGCGGAGGGGAGCATCTTTTTCGTGTGGCTACCGGAGGGACGTAGTGGGTAGCGGAAAAGAACGGGGCAACGCGAGAAATATACGCCCGCAGAGTTGCAGAGAAAATGCCCACTGAAGCGCTACGACACCGGTTTTGTCATCCCCTTCATCTCCTTAGCCCCCACCAGACCGTCAACGTCTCGCCTGTGAAGCCCGCCAACAGCGCAGCCACCCCCAGCGTCACTCCGTGCAGCCCGGCCAACGGCAGCAGCAGCAGGGCCAGCAAAATCGCCACCAGCCGTACCGGTCCGCTGGGAGCCATCACCCGCGTGCGCCGCTTCCAATAGGCCAGCCCGTGCAGCCAGGCCCGGAAAGCCACCACCGGTGAAAAAGCCACGAACAGACGCAGGGGCGCATAGGCGTGGGCGGCAAAAGCCGGGTCCACACCGATGGCGGTCAGGAGCAGGAAATCCCGCACGGGCGTCCAGAAAAGTACCAGACTGATGCTGACCGAAAGCAGTCCGCAGAGTGCGATAAAACGGCGGGTATAGAACAGCCCCGGATCGTCGTCGTGGAAGGTGGCGGGCAGGGTGCGCATTTCGTTCTGCCAGCGAAAGGGCCACTGGCCCAGGCTGTAGACTACGGCCAGCACGGCCAGGGCCAACGCGCCGTCGCTCTGGCGGGCGATGAAAAGATTGATCAGCGGGCGGCTGAACTCCTGCACCAGTGTCATCAGCGCCAGGGGCCAGACAAAGCCGACGATCTCCCGGTAGCGCAGCCCACCGTCGCCTTTTCCTTCCCTTTCCTCCAACTGCACATAGCGGCGAAAACCCAGGGTCAGCACCCCCAATTCGGTGACAGCCATCCCCACCGCCGCGACGACAGGCAACAGAATTGGTCGCGCTTGAATCCACCCGACCGGCAGCAGAGCAAAGACCAGCCCGATTCCCACGGCCACGCTGGCTGTGGTGGCATAGCTGATCACCGCCGTGCGTTTGACCCGAATCAACTGACCGGTCAGGAGCAGGGCCAGACCCCGTATGGGGATTATCGGCAGCGTCCACAGCAGAACTGTGCGCACCAGATCGCCCAACGCCGGGCCAATGCTGTGCAGATCGTCGATGATCCAGCGCCCGGTGGGTGTCACGGCCAGGGCTATCTGAAGCAGAATCAGCAGGGCTGCCGCGGCCAGCACATAGCGCAGGGCTTTGCCGAAATCCCGCCGGTTGGCCGCCAGCACCAGACTCATCGGCGCGGACTGGGCGATGGGGGCCATAATCAGCAGCACCAGCCCCCAGGCCAGGCCATAGGCGGCCAGGGTATCGGTGGCGTTGGGCAGGCGGGCCATCCCCGCGTTGAGAAACTGACCGCCGAATTCCTGGATGACAATTGTGAGGACGAGGGGCAGGAGAAAGCGGCTGAGGCGAAAGTACATTTGAACTCGGAATGGGGAGTGGGGAGTGTTATGATAGCGATGCAGCAGATCAGTGAGCGCTGATTGAGTAGCCGTCAGAATCCATCGGATTCTGCGTCTTCGAGGCGTATCGAAATCAAGCGAACGGGTCTACGAACAATTTCGAGTTACCCGCTTGGTTTCGATACGGCGAGAAACAGCCCCCGCCTACTCAACCGACACTAGCCCAGCGATTTCTCACATTCTCCCCGCGCGCACGAGCAGCGCCCGCGCGGCGCGGTTGTGGTTGTCGGTCAGTGTAGGCAGATCGACGGAGTGGGGCACGCCGTCTTCCACCAGCACCCGCCCGTTGACAATCGCCAGGTCCACCGGCTGGGGATGACAGAAGACCAGCGCCGCCACCGGGTCGTGGACTGCGCCGCCCGCGTAGGTGAGGGCGTTGAGGTCGAAGGCGATGATGTCCGCGGCCATCCCCGGCGCTAGGGAGCCGATGTCGTCTCGGCCCAGGACAGCCGCGCCGCCGAGGGTGGCAATCTCCAAGGCTTCCCGCGCTGTCATCGCCTTGGGATTGCCCATCACCCGTTGCAGCAGGAGCGTCTGGCGCACTTCGGCCAGCAGATGGCTGCTGTCGTTGGAGGCGCTGCCGTCCACGCCCAGGCCCACAGGCACGCCCGCATCCCGCATGGCCCGCACCGGCGCGATGCCGCTGCCCAGACGCATATTGCTGTTGGGGCAGTGGGCCACGCCGGTATGGGTCTGGGCAAAATTGTCGATCTCCGCCTGATTCAGGTGAACGCAGTGCGCGTGCCAGACGTCGTTGCCGGTCCAGCCCAGTTCTTGCGCGTAGTCGCCGGGGCGGTGGCCGAATTTCTCCAGGCAGAAGGCTTCCTCGTCCTGGGTTTCGGCCAGATGGGTGTGCAGGTGGACGTTCATACGCGGGCCAAAGGAGCGGGCCAGGGCCGCGCTCTCCCGCATCAGGTCCGGGGTGACGCTGAAGGGGCTGCACGGCGCGAGCACCACCCGGCGCATGGAAAAGCGGCGGGGGTTGTGGAAGCTCTCCACCACCCGACGGCTATCAGCCAGAATCACCTCTTCCGGCTCTGTCACCCGATCCGGGGGCAGACCGCCCGCGCTCTCGCCCAGACTCATCGACCCACGCGCGCCGTGAAAACGCACGCCCACCCGCTCCGCGGCCTCGAACTGATCGTCCAGTCGGGAACCGTTGGGCCAGAGGTAGTGGTGGTCGCTGCTGGTGGTACAGCCGCTCAGCAACAGTTCGGTCAGGGCCAGTTGGGTGCTGATCTGCACATCCGCCGGTGTCAGTTCGGCCCAAATCGGATAGAGGGTCTTGAGCCAGTCAAAGAGCACCGCGTCCTGTGCGCCGGGGATGACCCGCGTCAGCGTCTGATAGAAGTGGTGGTGGGTGTTGACAAAGCCGGGTAAGACCAGTTTGCCCCGGGCGTCGATGCGCTGCTTGACTTCGGCAGAGAGATGGACGGGCAGGTCTGCGCTGCGCCCCACCCAAAGAATCTCCCGCCCTTCGATGATCAGCGCTCCATCCGCGATCTCCCTGCGTTGGGCGTCCATTGTGACGAGGGTTGTGGCGTTGTGCAGAAGGGTGAGTGGCATGGGTCGGGGTTCCTTTTTGGGGAAGTGAACAGTTATCAGTGACCAGTAGCCAGTCGAGTTGTGCCGATGCCAGTCACTGATAACTGGTCACTGTCTTTAGCGCGGGTCCAACATTTCGTCCATATGCATCCAGACCACCCGCGCGTAGCGGAAGGTGATAGGGGCGATGAACGCGTAGGCGACAGCGATGCCCAGCGTGAATTGGACCGGGGATGGGCGAAAAAGGGCCAGCAGAACAATCACTGGAATCACCAGCACAAAGCTGATGACATAGCCAAAAAAGATGGAATTCATAAAGTAGCCCGTCTCCCGCTCGTAGCGGGCATGGCAGACCGGGCAAGCCTCGTGCATTCTAATCGGCCCGGCAAAGACGGAGCCACGCAAGCAGTGGGGGCAGCGGCAAAGTAGAACAGGCAAAATACGTGAGAATCCGCTTATGCGGGTTGACGAACCATTCGCAGACATGTGCAGGGGTATCCTTCATTTTCGCTTTCAAATCGAGCAACTTCGTTAAACCCTTCGCTTTGATAGAGCGCGATTGCGGGTCTGTTTTCCGACAGGACAATCGTCCAGGCTTCGCCCGGAACCAGCAGCAGGGAATTTTGCAGCAGCTTGCGGCCGATCCCTTTGTGGTAGTGGTCGGGATGAACGTAGAGCCAGCCGAGATAGTCCCCATCGACGGCGGAGAACCCCACCACTTCACCGCCCTCTTCTGCCACCAGGACCGTGGATTTCCGAAGCTCCGCAGCTTCTGGCTCCTCGTTCAGCGGAACAAAGGCCCGGGGATCGCACGATCCTTTCAACTCATCGGGCCTGGCCCCGTCGTGGATGCGGCACAGGGCATCCCAGTCTTCGGCTTTGAACTCACGGATCGAAATCATTTCACACTCTTGGGATAATACACTTCGGAATCATTGCAGCGGAAGAACCGTCGGCAGCATATCTGCTTCGCCCAGCATCTCGGCGATTTCGTAGTTGGAGAGGGGTCGCTTCTTGCCCGACAGGGCCACCAGCGCGGCTTCCATCATATTTGTGCCAAAGCTGCGTCCGTCCAGCCGGGGGGTGCTGGTGACCAGATGGCTGACACCCCGCGCCCGTAACATTTCCACGTCCTCGGCTGTGGTGGTGTTGGTGACAATAATTTTGCCTGTCATATCTTCCGGCAGGTTCTTTTTTACATAGAGAAAATCGTCGGCGACAATGCTGGCCCAGGCGAATTGGTCGTGATATTTGGGTACAATTTCGTTCTGCTTGTCGCCGGTGGGGTAGAGCCATTCAAAGGGAATCCGGCCCATAATCGGCAGCAATACACGGGCCACCCGATGCAGAGCGGAAAGGCTGTGGAGGAAGATCGGCACATCCAGCCCAAAGGCCAGATCGCCAAAGCGGACTTCGTAGCCTTCGTCGAGAAAGCCCCGGGCCATGTGATAGCGGCCCACCCCCACACAGAAAAGTGCCCGTTTGGGTGCAATGCCCGGCAGCAGTTTGTCCAGGTGACGGGCGGTCTGACGCTCCACCACCCCACGCACACCACCCCCATCCACCACAGGCGTCTGCACCCCATCCACCAGTTTCGCCACCGAATAGAGTGGATGATAGCGTCCATCCACCTCCAGTCCCAGGTCTGCGCCGCCAAAGCCAAAGGCGTCCACCTGGCCGTCCATCTCTTGAAAGAGCTGGCGCATCTTCTTCTGGTCACCGTCGGTCCCAATTCGTTCCAGGACAATCGGTTGGCCGAGGAGGGTAGTCTCGACCCGTTTGTCCCGTTTGCTGCTGCCCAGGCTGATGGATACGGCACGTTTCATGGGAGCCTCCTTCTGTGTGGAAAGGTGGCAAAGTGAAGGGGTGGCAAAGTCACTGACGATTCCTGGCACCCCTTCACCCTGTCATGCAATCACTCCTGCTTCTCGCCCGGCGGCGATGAAAACGTCCAGGGCGAAGTCGATGTCTTCCGGGGAATGGGCGGCTGTCACATTGGCGCGCAGCCGGGCCGCGCCTTCCTGGACAGCGGGCGGCAGCACAGGCAGGACAAAGACGCCGTGATCCTGGCAGTACTTTGTCATCTGCATGGCGATCTCTTCTGTGCCCACCATAATCGGCACAATCGGCGTGACTGTGACGCCCGTATCAAAACCGGCCGCTTGCAGACCGCCGATAAAGTGGCGCACGTTGCGGGTGAGCACTTCGTTGCGCTCGATGCCCTCATCTTCCAGCACGTGGAAGGCTTCGATAATCGCGCCGGCCACTGCGGGCGGCAGGGCCGCGCTGAAGACGAACCCCCGGGCCGTGTGGCGCAGGAATGTGATCATCTTCTTGTCTCCGGCGATGTAGCCGCCGATGCCGGGTATCGTCTTGCTCAGGGTTCCCATCTTCACATCAATCGATCCGGGCATGTCGTAGTACTCCTCGATCCCCCGCCCGTTGGCCCCCAACACGCCCAAGCTGTGGGCTTCGTCCACCATCAGCCGGGCGTTGTAGCGGTGGCAAAGCTCCACTGCCGCGGGCAGGTTGAAGATGTCCCCATCCATCGAGAAGACCGCGTCGGCCACCACCAGCTTGCCCGCGCCTTCGGGAGCGCGGCGCAGTTGTCGTTCCAGATCGTCCATATCGTTGTGGCGATAGCGCTTGAATTCGCCCCGGGCCAACACACAGCCATCCACAATACTGGCGTGGTTCCACTTGTCCGAAAGCACCCAATCCCCCCGGCCTACAAGCGTGCTGATGGTAGCCAGGTTTGTCACATAGCCCGAACTGTAGACGATTGCATCTTCCCGTCCCACAAAGTTGGCAATCGTCTGCTCCATCTGGGCGTGCAGGTCCAGCGTGCCACCCAGAATGCGCACGCCGTGGGTTCCCGCGCCATATTTGTCTGCGGCGGCTTTGGCTGCGGCCACAATGCGCGGGTGGTTGATTAGGCCCAAATAGGTGTAGGTGGCAAACATCAGCTTGCGCTTGCCCTCTGTGACCACCCAAGGGCCGTCCAGCTCCTCTACAGGCTGAAAATAGTAATAGTTCTCGTCTTCCTGAATTTTGGTGACCCGATCCCACCAGGCGTCGATCTTCCAGGAGAAGGGGTCGTGGCCTGCGCCGGCCCCATTGAGCGCTGTTTCTGCCAAGGCTTCGGGCGGTGCTGGCGCGTTCTGGGCCTGAAGCCCTGCTACGTTTTTGACCATGAGATAATTCCTTTTCGCAATTATTGCGAACAGTGAGTTTACCGGATGGCAAAAGGTCACCGGCAAACCAATAAAAGTGGCAAGCCGTGTCATAGGAAACGAAATAGAAGAAGATGTTTCTATGATTCGGCAGGAAGAATGCAAATAGAATAACGCAAGTAGAATAACGGGAAGCCGTTCCCGCGGTGTTGAAATTTATCGAATTGTAGCCTAAAGCTATTGGGTTCGCAAAGCCCTGCAAGGGTTGCGTTAAAAGAAACTTTGATAATAATGTAAGAGTATGAACACTTTTCCTGTAACAAATGGCATGAGCGCTAAGCTTGTGCACCCCTATTTACCCAAGCGCAGCCTGCGCAATGGGACGATTCAGACCCTGCTTTCCCGGCTACCATCCGCCGACGATCAGCTTGTCAACCAGGGCGAGCAGCCGCTGATCATCGACGCGGGGCCAGACGAAACCGGTATGGACGCGGCCGGGTCCGTGCGTCTGCTGGGCTACTACACCCCCCACAAAGCCAGCGGTCCCCGCCGGGGACTGGTGATGACGATCCACGGCTGGGAAGGGTGCAGCCATTCCAGCTACAATCTGGTGGTGGGCAGCAGTCTGGTGGCCGCGGGCTACGATGTGCTGCGGCTGAACCTGCGGGATCACGGCCCCAGCCACAGCCTGAACCGGGGCATCTTTTATGTGACTCTGCTGGGGGAAGTGCTGGCCGCTACCCGGCAGGTGGCAGCCCTGGCCGGGGACGATCCCTTCTACATCTTTGGCGCGTCTCTGGGTGGCAACTTTGCCCTGCGTTTGGCCCTGGCCCAGGCAACCGCACCGATTCCCGGATTGTCCGGTGTCGTTGCCATCAATCCAGTATTGAATGCCAGCCGAGCCAGCGATCTGTTGGACAGCCACGCCTGGACACGCCTCTATTTTCGCCGTCGCTGGCTGGCGTCGCTGGCGGCCAAGCAGCGCCTCTTCCCCGGCAGCTACGACTTTGCCCCGGTGCAGAAGCTCACATCCATCCGTGCCATGACCGAGTGGATGCTGCAACACTACAGTGCCTACACCGATGTGGAAAAGTACTTCGCAGACTATGCGGTTCCCCCAGCCCGACTGAGCGAATTGACTCTCCCGGTGACAATCGTTACCGCTGCCGATGACCCGATTATCCCCGTCGATGATTTCTATGACCTGCCCGATCACCCGCTTCTCTCGGTCCATATCCTGCCCAGCGGCGGGCACGTGGGCTATACGGACCTCTTCCCCCTGCGTCACTTCCTGGCCCCGATGACGCTGGAGATTCTGGGTGGCTTTTCCTGAATCCTTTTCGCTTGTGATAGACTGGACCTATGCACCTGCTAATCACCGGCAGCCGCGGCCAACTGGGCCAGGCGCTGCACACACATCTTAACGCTGCCCACCAGGTGACCCTGTGGAGCCGCCCGGAATATGACATCGCCGACCCGGCCACTGCCGATGCTGTGGCGAAGCTGGCGCCGAATGTGGTGATCAACGCCGCTGCCTGGACAAATGTGGACGCCGCGGAAAGTTCGCCCGACGCCGCCTTTGCCGCCAATGCATTGGGGCCGAAATATTTGGCCGAAGGCTGTGCCCGCTGTGGCGCGGCGCTGGTGCAGATCAGCTCCAACGAAGTTTTTGCCGGGGAAGCGGGCCGCTTCTACCGGGAATACGAAGAACTCGGCCCGGTCACAGTCTACGCCCGCAGCAAAGCCGCGGGGGAGCGGGCCGCGCGTCAGGTGCTGGACCGATTGTATATTGTGCGGGTGGCCTGGCTCTACGGACCCGGCGGCAACAACTTTCCGTCCAAAATTGTGGCCGCGGCGGACAAGCACGGCAGTTTGCGGGTGGTGGCGGACGAATTCGGCAACCCCACCAATGCCCCGGATGTAGCTGCGGCCCTGGAACAGTTGATCGCCAGCGGACGTTACGGCGTGTATCATCTGGTCAACGAAGGCTGCGCCAGCCGCTACGAATGGGCCGTGGAACTCATGCGCCTGAGTGGGCGGGGCCACATTCCGCTAACACCGATTCCTGCCAGCGAATGGCCCCGACCGGCTATGCCCCCGGCCCACGCCGTGCTGGTCAACCAGGCCGCCGCAGCCCTGGGCATTCGTCTGCGGCCCTGGCAAGAGGCGTTGGCCGAGTATATTCGGAATACAAAGTGATTGAATTTTAGGTATTAGGTATTGGGTATTTCGTCGGGAGAACAATCCCGACGAAATACCCAATACCTAATACCCTATACCCGAAAGATTGATATGGCAGACCACAAATCGAACGGCAAACCGCCCCGCAAGCCGGGCAAACCTATGGAAATTCCTTTGAACGCCAGCCGCTCCAACGCGGTGACACAGGACGAGACCTACGGCGCGCTGCGGGATGACAACCGGGTGGTCATGCGCCACAGCATCGCGCTCAATCTCGAATCGTTTATCCCCGCGTCCGAGGCCTTCAATCCCCGGCCCGTGCGGGACTATCCGGCCCTGCGGCCAGCCACGCCCCCCTTCTTCTCGGTGGTCATCCCCAACTACAACGGACAGCGTCATCTGGCTGGACTGTTTGCCGCATTGCAGAAACAGACTTTTACAGACTTTGAGGTGATTCTGGCTGACGACGCCAGCAGCGACGGGTCCGTCGCCTTTGTGGAAGAGGCCTTTCCCACAACACGGGTCCTGACCAATCGCAACAATCTGGGCTTTGCAGTCAACGCCAACGCCGCGGTGGACGCAGCCCTGGGCCGGGTGATCGTCCTGCTCAACAACGACACAGAACCGGACCCGGACTGGCTGGCCGAGCTTGCCAAAACCATCTGCCAGCACCCGGATGCCGCGATTGTCGCCAGCAAATTGCTGCTTTTTGACAAGCGGGATCACCTGCATACCACCGGCGATACGATGGGGCTGGACGGCATTCCCCGCAATCGGGGCGTCTGGGAAGAGGACCGGGGCCAGTACGACGGCCAGACCGAAATCTTCGGCGGCTGTGGTGGCGCAATGGCGATCCGCAAGGATGTCTGGCAGGCCCTGGGCGGCTTTGATGAGGATTTCTGGATGTATCTGGAGGATGTGGACTTTGCCTTCCGCGTTCAACTGGCCGGCTGGAAAGCGGTCTACGCGCCGGCGGCTCGCGTCTATCACAAACTGAGCAGCAGCGGCGGCGACGACCTGAGCAGCTTTTACGTGGGGCGCAACACTCTCTGGATGCTGGCCAAGAATATGCCCACCAGCCTGCTCCTGCGCCACCTGCCGGAGATCGTCGCTGCCCAGGGGCAGATTGCCATCGACGCCCTGCGCAACTGGCGGGGAACCGCCGCCCGCGCCCGTCTGCGGGGACAGTTGGCGGGTTTGCTGGGATTGCCCGCTCAACTGCGCAAACGTAAGACGATCCAGCGTCAACGGATGCTGGACGACGCCGAGTTGGAACGACGTTTGACCTCTTGACGCACCACGCACCACGGAGCCAGCCATGCAAGCCCCACCCGAACGCCTCGGCGCATTTTATCTCGGCGCAGAAATCGATCCCGCCACCGGTGAGCAGACAGAGACGCCCATCAACTACGACGCCCGGGACCTGACCACCCACGCGGTCTGTGTGGGGATGACGGGCAGCGGCAAGACGGGTCTCTGCATCGGTCTGTTGGAAGAGGCAGCCATCGACAAAGTCCCCGCGCTGATCATCGACCCCAAAGGCGATCTGACCAATCTGCTCCTCCAATTCCCCGACCTGTTGCCCAGCGACTTCCGCCCGTGGATCAACGCGGACGACGCCCGGCGCAAGGGGCAGACTGTCGATGAATACGCCGAGGCCACCGCGGGGATGTGGCGCAAGGGGCTGGCCGACTGGGGCCAGGGCAGCGAACGCATTCAGATGCTCAAGGATGCGGTGGACTATACCGTCTACACCCCCGGCTCGGACGCGGGGATTCCGGTCAGCATTCTGGGCAGCCTGGCCGCCCCCAAACTGAGCTTTGACACCCACGCCGAAACCATCCGTGACCGCATCTCTGGCACGACCTCCGCGCTGCTGGGACTGGTGGGCGTCAACGCCGATCCGATTCTGAGCCGGGAAGCGATTCTGCTCTCCAATATTTTTGAATTCTACTGGAAGCAGGGCGAAGACCTGGACCTGGCCAAGCTGATTCTGGCGATTCAGTCGCCGCCTGTGCGCCAGGTGGGCGTCTTTGATGTGGACACTTTCTTCCCCCAGAAGGATAGATTCAGTCTGGCAATGGCCTTCAACAATCTGATGGCCGCGCCCAGTTTTCAGTCCTGGCTGGAAGGTGACCCCCTGGACATCGACCGCCTCTTTTTCACCGCGGAGGGCAAGCCCCGCCACAGTATCTTTTACATCGCCCATCTCAGCGACAGCGAGCGGATGTTCTTTGTCACTCTGCTGTTGGAAGCGCTGGTCACGTGGATGCGGGGGCAGACGGGCACGACCAGTCTGCGCGCACTGCTCTACTTCGACGAAATTTTTGGCTTCTTCCCGCCGGTGCAGGAACCGCCCTCCAAAAAGCCCCTGCTCACTCTTTTGAAGCAGGCCAGAGCTTTCGGGCTGGGGTCTGTGCTAGTGACCCAAAACCCGGTAGACATCGACTACAAAGGGCTGACCAACGCGGGGACCTGGTTTATCGGCAAACTCCAGGCCGAGCGGGACAAAGACCGGGTCTTGCAGGGGCTGAAGGGTGCGATTGCCGAGGCGGGCCGCTCCGCCGACGCGGTGGACTACGACGCGCTCATCACCGCCCTGAGCAGCCGGGTCTTTCTGATGAACAATGTCCACGAGGACGCACCGGTCGTCTTCAACACCCGCTGGGTAATGAGCTATCTGCGCGGGCCGCTGACCCGTCCACAAGTACGGGATTTGATGGCTCCGAAGAAGGCTGCGTTGGCTGCCCAGGCCGCCAGCCACGTGGAAGCAGCCCCTACGCCTCAAGTGCGTCAGACTGTCCAGGAGTCCGAACCTGCGGTGGCTGCCTCTGCCCCCGCCCCAGCCAAGCCCGCCGAACCCGACGCGCCCAAAGGCTTTTCGGCCATCCAGGCCACCCTGGACCCGTCTGTGGCCCAGGCCTATCTGCCAGTGGATATGAGCCGCTCCCGCGCGGTCAAAGTCGTGGCCGACGACGCGGGACGGGCCATCGACGTGAAAGCCGTGCAGATGATCTACGAGCCGGCTGTGCTGGGCGCGGCCACTGTGCGCTTTCTGGATCGGGCCAAGCGCATCGACGAAAAGCGGGATTTGGTCCTGCTCTCGCCTGTCACCAGCAATGCGTTGACTAATATCGAATGGGAACGGGCCGATTCTCTGCCCCTGGCCCTCTCAGCCCTGGAACGGGGACCGGCCCACGCCGAAGCAAGCGAAGGTCCTTTCTTCGCCCCTGTGCCGGAAGAGGTCAACACCGAACGGGAGTTACGTTCGATTGCCAATGAGCTTTCCGATTGGCTCTACTACAACAAGCGGCTGAAAATTACCACCCACGCCACCCTGGACATCCACCAGGAACCGGGGGAGAGCGACCGCTCCTTTCGCATCCGCCTGCAGGACGCGGCCCGGGAGAAACGGGACGAGGAAGTGGACAAACTGCGCAGCAAATACCGCACCCAACTGGACCGGCTGGGGGATCGGCTGGACAAATACAAAAAGGACCTGGCCCAGGACGAGGCTGCCTACGGCGCGCGCAAACAGCAGGAATGGGTGAGCCTGGGCGAGACTGCCCTGAACTTCTTCTTGGGCCGACGCAGCAGCCGGGTTCTCAGCACTGCGGCCAGCAAACGGAGTATGACCTCCAAAGCCAAAAGCGAAATCGAGCGCACTCAGGAGGAGATCGAGGACCTGCAAAAGGAGATGGAGTCGGTGGAGAAGGAGTTGGAGACCGCCGCCGACGAGATCACCCGCAAGTGGGCCGAACTGCTGGACGATCTGACCACCGAAGAGGTGAAACCCCGGCGTGCGGATGTGGATGTGGAATTCGTGGCCGTGGGCTGGATGCCCTCCTGGCTGGTGACCTATCACGATGGCATTGCCACCCGCCGCGCGGCTGTGCCCGCCTATCCGTTGCCTGTGCAAGAGACAAAACGTGCCGAAACTTAAATTGATTGGTTGGACAAGCAGGAGTTCGACTTTTGCCAAAAGGCGAACTCCTGCCGTGTGGGTTCTGGCTCTATTGTCGGTGCTATTGCTGGCCGCCTGTCTTCCGCCGCCACTTTCGTCGGGTCCGGTTCTCCCGGCGGTGGAGGCTGTGCCCACATTTGTGCCTGCACTCGGGTCCTCGGCCCCGTCCACTGTCTATCCCACCGTAACGCCTTTTTTCACTGACACGCCACACCCCACTCCGGTTCCACCCACTGCAACCCAGCCCCCCACTGCCGTCGCCAACCTCGGCCCACAGCCCATTCTGGAAATTCCACTGGACGGACCCGCCCAAAGCAGTTGGGCCGAGTTTTCCGGGATGGCCTGGTATGGGGACTTTCTGGTGTTGCTGCCCCAATACCCCGACCGTTTCGGTTCCGGGGATGGAGCTTTTTTGGTGCTGGATCGGGCGGAGATTGAGGCGTTTGTGGATGGCACGCTGGCCGGCCCGCTAACGCCCCGGCTGTTGCCTGTGGACGCACCGGGGCTGCGTGCCCAATTCCCCGGCTATCAGGGGTTGGAGTCGATTGTCTTTGATGGGGAAAATGTCTATTTGACGGTGGAGACCAAACCAACTTTCGCAATGATGGGATGGATTTTGGCCGGGCGGGTGGAGCCGGATTTGAGCGCGCTGCACATCGACCTGGCATCGGCCCGGGAGATTCCGCCCCAGGCCGACATCAACAATCTGACCGATGAGACGATTGTCCTCTGGGGCAGCGGGGAGGACGCGACTCTCCTGACGATTTATGAGGCCAACGGACGGCTGATCAACAGCAGACCTGTGGCCCACCGTTTTGCCGCCGACCTGACACCTCTGGCTCCGCTGCCGCTTGCGCCGGTAGAATATCGCATCACCGACGCCAACCCCGCGGATGCGGATGGCCGTTTCTGGGCCATCAACTATTTCTATCCCGGCGATGTCAAGCTGAAGGCCGACAGCGATCCCCTGCTGCGCCTGATTGTGAATAATTTGCCCCAGATAGAGCGACTGGTGGAGTTTCAGATTACAGACGACGGCGTGCGTTTTGCCAACACCCCGCCCATCTATCTGCAACTGCTGGAAGCCGACGCCCGCAACTGGGAAGGAATCGTCCGCCTGGGCGACCGGGGCTTTCTGCTGGTGACGGACACCCATCCCCGCACAATTCTGGCCTTTGTGGCAAAACCCTAACCTGGCGTGGCCAGAACCAATGAAGAGTTTGTATACACGGATGAAAAAGAACACGGATAGAATACAAAGCTATCCGTGTTCTTTTTCATCCGTGTATACAAAAATCCCGCTCTCTTGCACACAACCAAAATTTCACCGGTACAGTCAACCCAGTCCGGCCAGCCTCAATCCAGCCTGTCCAGGTAGAGCTTTCGCTCTTCCGCGCTCAGGGATCGGTTAGCAATCTGGCGGGAACGTTCGACCCAAGAGCCGTGGGGCACTTTCCAGCGGTGGGCCTTGCCATCAAACGAAGCCAGATAGAGCCATTCCCCGTCCGGGCTGAGCGCCATCGATTCGGTTTCGATGTGGGTGCGCAAGGGGGGAGCCAGAGGCGTCCGACTTTCCAGGTCCCACCAGATCACACTGCCGTTTCCCCCCAGCGTGACCAATACCCTTTCTCCCTCCACCGGGCTGAACTCGGCCTGCCAGACCTGCCCTTCGTGGCCCGTTAGCGGCGAGGCGCTTTCCTCTCCTGTCTGTGGATCCCAGAAACGCACTGTCCCATCGCTGCTGGTCGAAATCAGCGTGCGTCCATCCGCGCTGTAGAGCAGATCGGTCACCCAATTGGTGTGGGCTTCGATGGCAGGGGCAACCGGTGCAAAGCCGTCCAACGACCAAAAGCCAATCGAGCGATCTTTGCTGCCGCTCGTCAACACCTGGCCATCGGGTGAAAAGGTGAGCGTGAGAACCCAGGAGGAGAGTCCTGAGTGCAAGCGTTTGGGAGGGTGAATCAGTTCGCCAGTCGTCGCGTCCCACAGGCTGACATAGCCGTCCAGATCGCCCTGGGCCAGCAGGCGGCTGTCCGGCGTGAAGGCCAGGGCAATGGACGGCTCGTTGTGGGGGTTGCCTTCCACTGCCCGACGCTGCCAGGTGGCCGTCTCCCAAAGCAGCAATTCCCCCCGGTTGTCCACCGCGGCAAACATGCGCCCATCTGGGCTGAAGAGTCCCGCCATCACTTGCCGCCCGGCCACAGTGGCGAGCGTCCCCGTCTGCTCCTGGGTAGCTGTGTCCCATAGCCCGACTGTGCCGTCGAAGGAAGCGGTTGCCAGTATCTTCCCATTTGGGCTGACGGCCACCGTCCGCACCCGGTGCGTATGCCCTTCCATGCGCTGAACAATCGTCAAATCCCACAGATAGATTTTGCCGTCGCTGTCCCCACTGAACAGCGTTTTGCCATCTGCCGAGAAGACCGCACAGCGCACCCAATTGCTGTGGTGAAATGCGGGAATGGGCAGCCGTTCCCCGCTCTGGATATCCCAGAGCAGAAGCAGATTGTCGGTGCCGCCGGTAGCCAGCCAGCGCCCGTCCGGGCTGAAGGTGGCGAAGAGTGCCCGGCCCGTGTGCGCGGTCAAGACGGGGACAATCTCTTCGCCCGTGGCTGTCTCCCACACCCGCACGCTTCCGTCGAAACTGGCCGTAGCCAGCATAGAACCGTCACGGCTGAGGGCCAGCCCGTGTATCTGCTCCCGATGGCCCAGCAGGGGGGGCGCAAGCAGTGCGCCGGTCTCCCGCTGGATCAGACGCACGCCAGGCAATTTCCCTTCTCCCTGGGCCACGGCCAGCAGGTCCGCATTGGGGCCAACCTGCAAACTGGTCTGGCTGGGGACAGGCGGTGCTGGCAAGCTTTTGCGGCCCGTGCGGGCTTCCCACAGGCAGAGTCCGCCCTCTGTGTCAATGGCGAGCAGATAGCGGCCATCCACAGAAAAGCGGAGCCGGAAAATATCCACGTTCTGGCCTGAATCGAAAAGCCTGGCGCGAAGCGAAGCAGTCTCCCACAGCGCAATCTGTCTGTTATGTACAGTGGCAATCCACGCGCCGGTCGGGTCCAAGGCCACATCGTCCACATAGTCCACACCGTCGCTCTCTGGCGGCAGCAGGCGTTTGTGTGTAAATGAGTCCAACTGCCAGATCAGAATATTGTTGCGTTCATCGGAGGAGATGAGGGATTTCCCGTCCTGTCCCAGGCTCAGGTAGAAGACGGATGAGATGTGGCCGTGCAGAATTTTCTGCAAAAAGGGGTTGATCTCCAGAGAAGTCAACAGGTCGGTGCGGTCCTGTGCACGCTCGCTGCGTGCCAGGGCTTCGATTCCCAGAAGCAGGCCCAGCTCATAGCTGCGTTTCATCTGCTGGTCCGCCTGGGCACCCAACTGGCGGGCCAGAGCGCGTTGCTCCATACGGCGGGACTCGGCCAGGGCCGCTTCCAGTTGCTGGCGGCGCTGGCGCTCTTGGGACTCCTGGGCTTCCCGTGCCTGAATGCTGGTGCGGATAAAGTCGAGGAGTGCGCTTTCCAGATCGTCTCCCCGCTCCCAAAACCAGCGCTCTGCCTCGGCCAGCACCGGCCCGCGCAAAAGCAAATCCCCGTCCCTTGCGCCCCGCAGCCAGGTTTCCAGCCCTGTGCGTGTCCTGTTTTGCCACAGGTGAAAGATGCGGTCCTCGTCCAGCCACGTGCGCAACTGGCTCCATTCCTGGATCAGCGCTTCGTGGATCACTTCCACAGTCTCTTGTCCACCCGCGTCCTGGTTTGTGACGACCAGCCGGGCATCGGCCAGGTGGTGGACAAGCGGCCATTGCTCCTCGCCGATTTCTGATCGGGAGGCCAGCCGCCGGGTATCCTCTATATTTTCGCCTGGGTGGACCAGTTGCAGGAAGATGCGGCGTACCCGCAGTTGATCTGCCGGTTCCAGCCGGGCATAGATGCTGTCGGCATAGTGGGTGATCGCGCCGCGCACCTGCTCAATTTCGTTGTAGGCGGCATTGGTAATCCACTGTTCCCTGCGCGTCTCCCAGAGCAGGGCCAGGGCAAATTGGAGCAGGGGCAACTGGCCGGGTGAATCGTCCAGGTCGGCCAGAATGCGCTCGATCAAGCCCGGTTCATAGACAATGCCGTGTTGGCGGGCTGGTTCTTCGATGGCCCGTTGCAGTTGGGCGTCGTTCATCCGGCCCAGAAAATGTACGTTCGGCGGGGGAAGGGTAGAGAACGAATGGTAGGTCAGGACCTGTCCCATGAAATCGGCGCGCAGAACGAGCAACACAGAAATATCTCCCGCCGCTTCTGCCAGGGTATCGAAGAAGCCTGTGAGAAAAAAGCGGCGCACGCGCTCGTCGGTGCAGAGGGTGAAAATTTCTTCAAACTGATCCACCACCAGCAATATGCGCGCTTGGCCCGCTTTTGGCTCATCGCTCTCTGCTGTCAGTACGTCCGCAACAATGCGGCCCAGAGAACTCTCCCCCAGGGCAAGCGCTCTGTTCAGCTTCTCTGCCACTGCTTCGGCATCGCTTCCCGTGCAGATCGCCTGGGCCAGATTTTGCAGCGGGTCTCGCCTTGGCCGAAAGGTGAGAAACGACCAGTGGATGACTGGCTCGATTGGCTGCTGGTGCAGGCTCGGCAGCAGCCCAGCGTAGACCAGCGAAGACTTGCCACTCCCCGACGGCCCCGTGAGCAGGACCAGCGGTTGGTGGGAGACGGCTTCTGTCAACTGGCGGATTGTGGACTCGTGTCCATAAAAATAGCGGGCATTGGCCGGGCCAAACGCGGCCAGGCCGGGATAGGGGGAGGTGAGGGGCGGGGTTGTGCCGGCCTCCATCTGATGGCTGCGAATCTGCTCGTACAGTTGGGCAAGTCCCGGAGATGGATTTTGGCCTAGCTCCTGAACCAGGTAGTAGCGTAGCCCTTCGTAGGCGGTAAGCGCGGCCTGTCGCTTGCCGGAAAGTGTGTAGGCTACCATCAATTGACGGGTAGGGAATTCCAGCCCAGGGCGCAACACCAACTGGCGTCGGGCATAGCGAATCACCTGGGCGTGTCTGCCCAACTGGGAGAGGTAAGTCTGTAGTGTTTCGAGGGCTGCCCAAATCCGGTTTTCATAGGTGTTCTGCCAGATTTGCAGATCGTGCGCCAACTCCTCTGAATCGGGTAGGAGCATATCTTGCAGCAGGCCAGCCCGATAGAGATCGACGGCCTGGGCCAGCTTTTCAGCACAGAGATCGCACCCAACCGTGGCCGGATGGCGATGGGCCGCGCATTGGGCCAATAGCTGGTCGATCTGACAAATATCGATATCCGCCTGGGCTGGATCCAGGATAATGCTCTGGCGTGCGATATCCAGGAGAGGCTCTTCCCGATCCATATCTCCAATCCCGCGGCGCAGGCGCACCAGTTCGGCGCGCAGATTGCCCAGCGCGTTTTCGCTCTCTGGCCAAAGATAGGCAGCCAAGCGCTCCCGGGCAACGGGTTTGGCTGCATGCAGCGCCAGATAGGCCAGGATCAGTTCTCCTTTGCGGGTGGGCAATGCAACTTCCTGTCCATCGAGTGTGACAGTGATAGGGCCAAGCAGGCGGATGGAGAGCGTCATGGATGGTCGATTCGCGTGGATGAAAGAGGAATAGTTCGACTGTTTGAGATGGCTTGCAGCGTTTGTGCAACGCTCGTTGCATATAATAGCGGGAACGGTAGGAACTGTCCAGAAAATCTAAGACATCGGGAAAAAACAATGCAAACATCAACCAACGAAGTGATCATTTTATGGGCCAGCTATTTTGATGAATTGGCCGCCGTCACTTTTGCCTATGAGTTTCGCCAAATGGGAATGCCCGCGACACTGGTAGCGATTCATAACAGCGAGGAACAGCGGTGCAGCGATATTCTCACCCATTCCAAGCAGGGGCTACACCAGACGCTGGCTGCCGCGGAGCGGATCACTTGCCTTGTGATCCCTACTTCTTCCACGGCTTTGGCCCAGTTTGAGCAGGACCCCCAACTCTGGCAGCTCATCCAGATGGTGCACGAGAACGGCGGGCGTATTGTCATGGCTCGACCGAACGGGGCGACTGATCCGGAGATTGCCCGCAAACTGCCCCCATCCCGGGAGATAATGCGCTATCCGACGGTCGAAAAGCTGCTGCTCTTTGCCCGCTGGCTGGCACACTCGCTGGTTGTGGGCGACGGATTGAATGCTGACCGGCCCACAGGCGTCGTGCCGCCACTGGTGCGGGTGGCGGCCCATTCCGACCCAACCGGCGTGGCTGGGGCCATCGCTGGTATTGTCCGTGACTATGGCTTTGCCGAAGCGCAGGCTGTGGGACCCTCTGCCATGGGCCAGATGATGAAAGCGGCTGCCATTGCCAAGAGCTATCTGGCGGCAGACAAACTCTCGCTCTTTGCCAAGCCCGATTTTGTCAATGTGCGGATCGGTGGTCAGCCCCGCTCGGCCATCCGCCTTTTTATCAGCGCCTGGCCTGTGGGGATGGACAATTGGATCGATTGGGAGCAGGCCAAAACGTTTGTGGATGCCGACGAGGATTGATCTGCTACAAATGAATGCCCCCAAAGGCATTGGGCGAGAAAAAATTCGACGGTCAAAGGGTCGCAGGTCAGTTATTCTGGCCCGCGGCCCTTTTGAATGATAGACTTTGCGGAAAGTGGTCGAAGAAGGATATACTACCGACAGTGCCACCCCAATATGTCCAAATGGTTCCCCTTCTTCATTTTGTGCAACGGTAGTCTGTCGTGCTGAAGACAGTGAAAGGATCACCTTCTGTGGGCCGTTTTCTTCCTTTTTCCCTAATAGCCCTCGTACTCATTGCTCTTTTTTCGCTATTTGCGTCCGGGCCGACTTTGGTTCAGGCCGCCCCGGACCTGCCGCCGCGCCCTACGCTCACACCCACTCCCATACCCACCCCTACCGCCACTGCCACCCCAATGCCAGAGAGTCTGGCCCGTGTTTTGCTCGTGGCCGGGTCGGCCTACGAAGGCGCGTGGACGGTTGTCCAATGGCAGGACAAGTCGGGAATGTGGCACGATGTGGAAGGCTGGCAGGGCCACGTGCGCAACGGCTGGATCCGCTGGCGGGTGGCACAGAAGGACTGGGGAACCGGTCCCTTCCGCTGGCTGGTCTATGACAAACCAGGCGGAACCCTTCTGGCAAGCACGGCCAATTTTACTCTGCCTACCGGCCTCTACGGTATTGTCTGGGTTGCGCCCACTGCCGTTGCCCCGGAACAGTAAATCTACGCTTCTGCCCGTTCGGCCAGTTCTGCCCAGCGCTCAAAGGCATCTTCCAGAGATTTTTCCACTTTCTGTAGCTGATCGGCCAGGGTCTGAATGCGGGTGTAGTCATCTCCGCCCCGGTTGAGGGCTGCCTGCAACTTTGCCTGCTCAGCCTCCCCAGCGGCAATCGACGCCTCCAACTGCTCCAACTCCCGCTGCTCGTTCCAGGTGAGTTTTTTGCCAGAAGTTCGACTTTTCGGAAAAAGTCGAACTTCTGAAAGTCGAACTTCTTCTTTTTCCTTCCCCGCCAACTCCTCATCCCGCAGTCGCCGGTAGCTCTCGTAGGGCGCGGGATAGCGCTTGCCCAGCTTGCCGTTTTCGTAGGGCAGAATGAAGTCCACTGTGCGGTCGAGAAAGTAGCGGTCGTGGCTGATCACAATCAGACAGCCGTTGAAGTGGTCCAGAAATTCTTCCAGCACGGCCAAAGTTTGCACATCCAAATCGTTGGTCGGTTCGTCCAACAGCAGTACATTCGGCTGGTGGATCAGCGTGCGCAGCAGATAAAGCCGTCGCCGCTCGCCGCCGCTGAGGCTGCTGATACGTCCCCACTGCATTGTGCGGGGGAAGAGAAACCACTCCAGCATCTGGGCCGCCTCGATGCGTTCGCCCTCTTTCGTGCGGATGAGCGCGGCTTCTTCTTCGATAAATTCCAGCAGCCGTTTGCGCTCCTCAAAATCGTCGGCGTTCTGGTCGTAGTAGCCCACCGCGACGGTTTCGCCCCATTCCAGCGTGCCTGCCTCCGGTGTCAGCCTGCCCGCCAGAATCTCCATAAATGTACTTTTGCCCGCGCCGTTTGGCCCCAGAATGCCCAGCCGGTCCCCCGGCTCCAGGCGGAAGTCCAGCCCGTCCACCACCCGTTTGCCGTCGTAGGTTTTGACCAGCCCTTTGGCCGTCAGCACTTTTGTGCCCAGGCGACGGGAGGCCAGAGCCATCGCCACCCGCTCTTCGCCGGAGTCGTATTCGATGGTCGCGATTTCGGCGAAGCGCTCTTTGCGCGCCTTCTGCTTTGTGCCTCGGGCCATCGGCATTCGACGCACCCACTCCAACTCCCGTTTGAGAAACTGGCGGCGCTTCTGCTCTGCCGCAGCCAGCTTTTCGTGGCGCTCCTCCCGCAGTTCCAGATAGCGGCTGTAGTTGCCGGGGTAGAGGACCAGCTCCCGGCGGTCCAACTCCACAATGCGATTGACCACCCGGTCCAGAAAGTAGCGGTCGTGTGTAACCATCAGCAACGCGCCCGGTGTTGTGACCAGATACTCCTCCAGCCAGTCCACCGTCTCGGCATCGATGTGGTTGGTCGGTTCGTCCAGAATCAGCAGATCGGCCCGGTCGATGAGGGCGCGGGCCAGGGCCACCCGTTTGCGCTGGCCGCCGCTGAGGGTTCCCACTTTTGCGTCAAAATCGTCGATGCCCAGTTTGGTGAGGATGGCTTTGGCGTTGGCCTCGGCGGCCCAGCCGCCGCCCTGCCCCATCTGGCCGGAAAGTTCGAGAAAGTGGCGTTGCAGTTCCCCGTCCTGGGGGTTGCGCTCCAACCGCTGGCTGGTCGATTCATAGGCCGCCAGCAGGCGCATCTGGGGCGAGTCGCTACGGAAAAGCTGGTCGAGGACAGTGGCGTTGTCGTCCAGCAGTGGCTCCTGGCGCAGGAACTCTACCCGCACATTGCCCCAAAGGGTGACGCTGCCGCTGTCCGGCGCTTCTTCCCCCGCGATCAGGCGCAGGAGGGTCGTTTTGCCGCTGCCGTTGACGCCGATCAGACCGATGCGCTCGCCGCTGTTGATGGAAAGATTCACTTTGTCCAGCAGCAGCCGTTCGGAGTACTGCTTGGAGACTGCTTCGAGGGTGAGGAGATTCATTGGGTATTGCGTATTCCGTATTGCGTAAGTAGTGCCATTGGCCGCTACTTTCCGAATTATGTGTATAGATCAACAGAAAAATCTGCTGTTTCTGCGTCATCTGCGTACCTATCAGCTTCGATTGCGCCAGCCCACCAGCATCTGATCCATCACCCAAGTGGTGCGGGCCGCGCTTGCGCCTGTGCTGGGGCAGTGGCCCTGGCCGTTGAGTTCGTCCACAATTGTCTGGATCAGCGGCTGGTGGACGTGATCCGGCTGGGTGATGGGAATCTCCTGCACGCCGGCCGCGGTGGTCAGCTGAATGGGGCTGGTGTCGAAGCAGACGTAGCCGATGCGCCCCAGAGGGCCTTCCAGTTCGGTCCAGTCCAGCCTGTCCGCCGCGGTGAAGAACCAGGAACCCGTGCCCAGCGCGCCGTTCTCGAAAGCGAAACTGCCCGTGACGATATCCTCTGCCGGGTAGTGGCCGCCCTGGTTGGTGGCGAAGCCGGAGACCTCCTGGATAGGACTCACCAGCATATCCACAATGTCCAGCATATGCGCGGCCAGGTCCAGAAAAAGACCGCCACCGGCAATGGCCGGGTTGACCCGCCAGGGCAAGTCCGCCAAATCCATCGGGCTGCCGGGCCGGTGCAGTTGGGCTGAGACCGGCTGGCGCAGACGGATATTCACCGAGCGCACATCGCCGATGACACCGCTGGCCAATAGTTCCTGAATCTTCACGAATTTGGGCAGCCGTCGCCGGTAGTAGCCCGCCCAGAGAGGCACGCCCGCTGCCTGGCAGGCCTCTACCATTGCCACACAGTCGGCGTAGGTGGGGGCCATCGGCTTCTCCACATAGACCGGTTTGCCCGCGGCCGCGGCCAGCAGCGTATACTCTTTGTGGGAGCTGGGCGGTGTCGCCACGTAGACCGCGTCCACCTCCGGGTCGTCGATGAGGGCCTGGGCGTCGTCGTACCAGCGGGGGACGCCGTGGCGGCGGGCAAAGTCAGCGGCCAGTTCGCCGTTGCGCCGCATCACCGCCACCAGGGCCGAGTTGGTCGCCTTCTGAAAACCTGGCCCACTCTTCACTTCGCACACATCCCCACAGCCGATAATACCCCAGCGGATTGTCGCCATTTCGATTCTCTGACCTTTCTTACTGTAGTTGTCTGGTACGGATGCGATGGTGGGATAATGAGCGTTTGCATTCCTTACACCCCAATGGTATCCTGCCCCTTACACCGTCCAAGCCAATCACAAATTCCTCTATGCGCTTATATACTCTTATTCTCACTATTCTGTTCATTCTGGCAAACGCCTTGCCTGCTGGCGCGCAGGAGAAAAGCTGCCCCAACTGCGCGCCCGTCCCGGCTGGCTCGCTGCACTTGCCCTATCGCTGGGAAAGTGCCGGGGGGATCACACTCCTGCAAAACCGACGGGGTAGTGGCTGGTCGGCCCGCTTGGAGAGCGGCGTGGATGTGCGGCTCTCCCCGTTGAGTGCTGTGGGCGATCTGAACGGGGACGGCGTCGATGACCTGGTGTTGCTGCTGGAAAGCCGGGCCAGTCGCCGGGGACCCTACGCCGCGGGCACACGCTGGGAGATGCTCGTCCTGCTGGGCGAAGCAAATGAGGCTGACTCTGCTGCGGCTGGCGTCACCTTCAGCCTTTCGCTGGGCGTGACTGGACTCCGCATCGCCGATGGAAAAATCCGGGTCGGGCTGACCGAGGGGGAGAAAGCCTTTGAGACGGCCTTTATCCTGGAAAGCGACGGCCTGCACCGGGCCGATGGCGAATTGACTGTCCTGACCCATCTGGTGCGCCGGGAGGAGACCCTCTCCAAAATCGCGGCCCGCTATCGGGTCTCTGTGGCGGAACTGATGGCCCGCAATGGCATCGCCGACGCCAACCAACTGCACATCGGCCAGGCCCTGACGATCCCTGCCACCCAGCCTCTTCAGACAGATGTGCACGGCGTGCCCTTTGTCTTCTTTGGGCTGGCGGGCGAAGAGTTGCACCCAGGCGAAACGCCCCTTTCCCTGCGGCCCGCCCAGCACATCATCCAGGCGGGCGAGCGTTGGAATCAGATCGCCGCCCAGCACGGGGTCGCCCTGCCCGATCTCATCGACCGCAACGGATTGCGCCTGAGCAGCCCACCCGTTCCCGGCCAGGTGATTTTCATTCCCGGCATCCCTCGCGAAAAAGTCCTCTATCTCACCTTTGACGACGGTCCCCACGAGGAATGGACACCCCAATTTCTCGATCTGCTGGCCCGCTTTGACGCTTCTGCCACCTTTTTTGTCAACGGCGTCTACGCCAATATCTACCCGGAGCTAATCCAGCGGGCGGTCGATGAGGGCCACGGCATCGCCAACCACTCCTACTACCACTCCCACTTTGACAAACTGACCCTGGAGCGGGTGGCCTGGGAGCTGATCTCCACCCAGACGGCCATCGGCGTGGACAACCAGGCCCCCTGCTTCCGCCCGCCCTATGGAATCCTCCCCCCGGATGCCTGGAATGTGGTGGCCGGTCAGGGTTACGAAGTGGTCATTTGGGACATCGACAGTCTGGACTGGAAGAAGACCGACGCTGCCGAGATCGCCGCGCCGGTGTTGGAGCGGGCCTATGACGGCGCGATTGTGCTGATGCACGACGGCGGCGACGAGCGGCCTGCTACTTTGGCCGCGCTGGAAACAGTGCTGACGGAGTTGGGGGCACAGGGCTACCGTTTCGAGGCATACTGCAAGAGATGACAAGATGAAGGGATGATTGCTCGGCCCTTCTCATCTTTTCGTCTTATCATCCTTTTATCCCTTCTCCCTTTTCTCTATTCGTCCATCGGATACAGACTACACCCGCCGTCCACCAGCAGCACCGAACCGGTCATATAGCTGGCCAGGGGCGAGCAGAGGTAGAGGAATGCGTGGGCGACCGATTCCGGCGTCTGCATCTGGCCCAGGGGAATGGCTTTGCGGGCGCGGGCCTGATAGCTGGGGTCTGTGTCCCACTGGCGTTTGGCCATCCCCACGCCGACAATCCCCGGCGCAATCGCGTTGGCCCGGATGCCGTGGGGAGCCAACTCCCGGGCAAAGCCCCGCATCAGCGCTTTCATGGCGGCTTTGCTGGCGTTGTAGGGGGTAATCTCCGGCCAGGGCACGTCCTGCACCCAGGAAGTGGTGAAGAGGAGCAGCCCCGGCGTGCCCGTCGCTATCCAGCGTTTGGCCGCGGCCTGGGCAATCACAAACGACGAGCGCACGTTCAGCGCCATCAGACTGTCGAACTCCGCCAGTGGGTACTCCTGCACAGGATACGCGCCCACCATCCCCGTATGACAACAGACCACATCGGGCAGGCCGACTGTCTGCTCCATTGCCGCGAAGAGTCGTTCCACCTCTGCTGCGTCGGTGGCGTCCGCCTCCATATAGCGCACATTCGCCGCGTCTGGCAGGGCCGCGTGGGCGTCCGCAGCCGGGACTATATCGTTGGCAATGACCGTCGCGCCGTGGGCGGCCAGCACACCCACCACCACCCGGCCAATCGCACCCGCGCCGCCGGTGATGAGAATTTTCTTGTCGGAAAGGTCGAGGAGATTGGGCATGGGTGGCTCCAGTGGGTGGGAGAGAAAGTGTCGAGTGTCCGGTGTCGAGTGTCGGGTGTCAATGGCGGGTGGTGTTATCTCTCTCTGCGGCGCTGCGTCTCAGCGGGAGATTTGTGGTTGTTTTGTTCTTCGGCTCAGCAGCCAGCCCCCAGCGCCGGCGAGGACGTACACAAGTCCGAGAAAAATGATGTCAAACTTCGCCAGCGCGCACCAGTAGGCCAGGGCAGGCCAGGGCGGCTGGGTTGCGCCGCCCAGCATTTGCAGCAGAGCCACATTCTCTGCCACATCGAGCAGCGCGGCCAGCCAGAGCAGCCAGGCCAACGCATAGCCGATGCTCACCAGATAGGACGAGCGGCTGAAGACGCCAGCCGCCCAGACACAGGCCAGGCTGATGGTAGTGGAATAGCAGAGCAGCCAGAGAAAGTCCCAGTAGACGCCTACTGTGGCTGCGGCCTGCTGTGTCGCGTCCCAGGAAGTGATGACCTGGGCCGCCACTTCTGGATAGCGGGCCAGTTCCAACGAGACGATCCCGAAGGGCGCGTGTACCGTTTTCAGCGGCGCATCCAGCAGCCAGAATACGACGGCTGTCAGCAGCAGCCCGACCAGAAAAACCGTTCGTCGCAGATGCACGGGAATGGGATAGGTCATTGGAATCCTCACGGACGTGGGAACGCGGATGGAACTGTGCTGTTCTGCGCCTGCTAAGTGGGTCCAAGTACCTTTAATGGAGCCGTTCGCCGGAACTGACTGCGTTTTCTGGCTTCGCTTCCCCGTTGGACGGCGGGCTGATCAGCGCTTCCCAGTCGATCTGCTCCATCTCTGTCAGCACCCGGGCCACCTGGCCGATGGCGACCCGCTGTTTGCGGTAGAGGTCGCTCTCGCTCATGGCCAGCCGCTCGGCGATCTCCCGCACTTTGCGCCCCTGGATAAAACGCATCTCCAGAATGTTGTAGAGCAGCCATTCGGGCGTGCTCAAATCCTGCTTGCCTTCGGGTCGCAGATTCTCAATAGCCCGGCCCAGGACCAGCCGCAGGGCTTTGGTCGGGTTGTCGTCCGCCTCTTCGATGGCCTGGTTCACCACCCGCAGTTGGACAAGCGGGCTGTGGCTCAGCTTCGGGCCGCCCCAATAGTGGGTCAGCGCGTCTTTGACCCAACTCTCAAATTCCGGGTTGTAGACCGGGCTGGGTTCCAGCAACTCCTCTGGCGTGGCGTCCGGCTCCGCGGCGGCATAGGGCACAACGCCCCGAATCTGCTGAATGCGGTCGATGCCGGGGATGATGCGGCGCAGGGCCACAAAGACCTGTTTTTGCAGCTTGCGGTCCATCAGCGCCAGACCGATGCGGTCGATCATCTGGTCCAGTGTGTCCTGCTCATCGCTGGTGAAGATCGCGGCCTGGCCCCTGGCCTGCACGCCCAGAATCCCCAGCACAGCCTCCCGCCCGCTCTCCTCTCCGCCCTCCACCAGCGGCCATACCCAATAGCCCGCGTGATAGATGGGGTGGAAATGTTGAATGGTGGGCGCGTTCGTCTCGCGGAGTGTAGCCGCCTTGCGGGCCACGCCGTTGGGCATCCGGGAGCGCAGCGCGCTGTTGAGGGTGTCGCTCCAGTCGTGCACCTCCAGAATCGATTCTCTGGTCCCGGCTGGGCCGACGACCGCCTCCAGAATCAGCTCCGGGCCGACAGTGGCCGCAGCAAACCCCGCAGGAACCCGCAGCAGCTCGCACAGGCTGGTCAGGTGGTTTTCCAAAAACTGGCGCAGATCGCTGGTAGTGAGCAGCCGCCGGTCCAGCTCCCGCAGCCAGACGATCTCCTCCCGATCCTCCCGGTAGATGGCCCGATCCACCAGGGATTTGGTCACACTCAGAATCAACTGGCTGGTGATAATCACACCGGTAATCACACTAAAGAGCACAATATCCCTGGGCAGCCCCAGAATCCGCTCGACTGTAGGCAACGTCTGCACGGCCAGAATCACCAGAATCGCCACAATCGGGCCACGGGTGAAGAAGCGCAGCAGCCGATAACGAACCACCCGATCCGGTGTCAGCACGCCAAAATAGGCGACGGTATAGGCTATCACCACCAGCATCGTCGCCACAAAGCCGTTGCCAATAATCGACAGGCCAAAGATGGGGGTGGCAAAATCGGCCCCGGCCGTGTGGCGTCCCAGCGCGATGAGATAGGGGAAAGTGCCGATGCCGGGGGCCATAAAGCCCAGGAGCAGATAGGTCAGACGCTGGCGGCTTTCCGGCGTCAGACAGCGGCTGCGGGCCAGCCGGATATTTTCCAGCGAGAGCAGTGCGACCAGCGCGAAAAAGATGGCAAAGGGCCAGAAAAGCGGCCCTGCCTCCAGAAAGCTGATGGGGGGCTCGTAGTTGACCTGGCTGACGAGAAGATTGGTAAAGAGAGCGAAAAAGGCACTGGCCCCGGAAATCAGGCCGCTGATCAGACTGATCCAGCGGCGGCGCTGGGTGCGGTAGTTGGTGGTGCGCAGGACCGCGTTGGAAAAGGTGTGGTAGGCGTAGGGCAGCAGGGCGATCCCCAGCCATTGGAAACGTAGCCAGCGCCCGGCCGAGCCGAGGGAGATCACCCGCGTCAGCGCCACATCTGCGGCGTAGACGATCATCACCAGTCCCAGCAGAAAGGCAAAGCGCCGGGCTACCGGGTTGCGGAAATTATAGGTCAGCGTGTAAGCCAACAGGGAGAAGGCCAGAATGACAACTGTGGATGAGACCAGGACATTCGCAAAGTTGAGAAGGTCCTGTAGAGAGAAAGGGAATGGTTCCATGCGCTGTTTCTTACTATCTTAAGACGTAGAAATTTGAACCACAAAGACACGAACACACAAAGGAAGAAAGAAGAGAATCTACTGCTTTTCTTTGTGTGTTTGTGCCTTTGTGGTTGGCCTGTTTTCTATAGCGTCCACTCAATCGATTCGTTGATAACAATCCAATGCTTGCGCCGCTTTTCCAGGCGCAGGACAAAACCGCCGCCCGCTGTGGCTGTGCGTTGGATGCGCAGCCGCACAGTCGCATCCTCCACAGTGGCAAAATCCACCACATCCATCTCCACCAGCGGCCCGTCTGCCTCCCGAATCTCCTGCCCCTCGTCCAGCCAGATGGTTGGGCCGTCGAAGCCCAGTTCGCCGATCTGCTCCGCGGGGTGGCGGTGCAGGCGTAGCTGGGCCGGTGATCCATCCGCGGCCGGTTCCAGATAGCGGCGCTGGCCCAGCTTGTGGATCAGCACAGTGCGGCGGATGCGCAGCGAATCCTGCTCGGTCGTGTCCGTGGACTGGTAGTAGCGGGCCAGGACGTGGATCGGTCCAAACGCGTTCTGGCGGCTGAGCAGGCGCAGCAACTCTTCCCGGATGGCGCTCCACTGGAAACGCCAACTGGTCGTCGTCATTTTGTCGCCGAACTCCAGCAGTTCCAGCGTAGCCTCGCCCCCCAGCCGGTTGAGAATGGACTGGGGCGTCAAGTGGGTTGGGTCCTGCTTCAGGCGAAAAAGTAGAATCTCCGGCGTGGCCTCTGTCGATTCCAGTCTGGTAAAGGCGTAGCGGGTGCTCAGGGAAAAATAGACGGCCATCAGCACCGCGCCCACCAGCAGCAGCACAAGCGTCCAGGCGATGGGGTCCATGGAATCGGCGATCCGTTGCAGGGACGGAAAGTCGCCCAGGCCCAGGGTTTGTAAGATTCGTTCCAGCAGAGACGGTTCGGTCATTGTGGATGGCGGATGTCCTGACGATCAGCGACGCGACTACACGCCATTTTACCACACGCGGGGGAGTAAGCGGTGACCAGTGAGCCGGTGAACAGTGACCAGCGAGTGCTGACCAGTATGGATCACCCGTCGTTACTGCCCTGAAAAATAGCTTGTATACACGGACAAAAAGGAACACGGATTTTTGCTGATCCGTGTTCCTTTTTGTCCGTGTATACAAAACCGTCATCCCCCGCAGCGTATCAAGCGCATGGAGAACTGATGACTGTTCACTGCTTACTTTCTGTCGGGGGAAGCCAGGCCAGCATCCCAAACAGGCCGCACGCGCCCTTCTCGGCCCGGTGGCTGAAGAAGTCGGCGGTCTGCTGGGCCGTGTCGATCCCGGCGATTTCGATCTGTGCCGGGGGAATGCCCGCATCGATCAGTTGGGTGGCGTTGGCCTGCCAGAGGTCAAAATAGGGGTTGGCGTCCGGGCCGTTGGGGAAGGTGAAAAAGCGATCCGGGCCGGGCAGTTTGGCCTGGGCCATCTGAAAAACTTCCTCGCCCACTTCGTAGCTGGCCGGACCGATACTGGGGCCGATGCCCGCCCACACATCCGCCGGGTCAGTGCTATAGGCGGCCTGCATCGCCCAGAGGGTAGACGCGGCTGCGCCGTTGACTGTGCCCCGCCAGCCCGCGTGACAGACGCCCAACGCGTGCTGGCGGCTGTCGTAGAGCAGAATCGGCGTGCAATCGGCAAAGACGAGGAAGAGGGGCAGCCCCAGCGCATCGGTGATCAGCGCGTCGGTGGCGCTCTGACGGCTGCCCGCGTCGTCCCAATCCACCTTCGCCACCGCCGTCCCGTGGACCTGATGGGTACGCACGGGTTGGGATGGCTCCACACCCACAGCTTCACAGAAACGGGCAAAGTTGGCCGTCACCCGTTCCGGTTCGTCGCCCCGGCTCACGCTGAAGTTCAGGGAAGTCCACGGCACGGGGGAGACGCCGCCATGTCGGGTGCTCACGTGCCCGGCGACGGGCAGATCGGTCAGGTTGTCGAAGGCGTAGGTGACGACGCCGTTGGGGTGGGGGATTCGGTGCATTGGGTGGTTTCTAGCGTAGCCACGCCAGATCGGGACCGATCAGCAATTCGGTCATTTGTGCGTGGTGGGTGTTTTTCATCGCCACGGCTACCTGTTGAAAGGTGCGCTGGCGGGCCATTGCTTCGATTTCAGGCGTATTGTCGTATGTCATCAAAAAGTCGCCGCTGACAGTAGCGGCCACAGAAAAGAGTTCGCTGTGGTCCAACTCGGAATAGGCATAAAGACGGCTGCCTGCCCGTTTGCCCGCGGCTGTGTAGGGCGGATCGATAAAAAATACAGCGTCTTCGCAATCCGCGTGCTCCTGCATAACCTGAATCCCATCGCCTTCAATGATTGTCAGCCGTTTGCGGATTTGAACGATATCGAAAATCCGCTTTTGCAACGTTTCTGGATACCAGCGGGAAGTTAGCCCTTTGCCATTCTCGCCGTGCTTCACCCGGCCCGCGCCATCGGCCAAAATCCCACCCCGATTGATCCGGTTGCGTAAAATTGTCTGGAAGGCCAAGTCACGTGTTGTCTGTGCCTCTTTTGCCAGCACAGCATCCGCCGAGCGGGTGGTCAACTCGAATTCGACAATCCGATTTGCCAGCCATTCTCCGTCCTCGCCAAGAATCGTTTTCCATACCGCAGCGACGCAGGGGTCTCGCTCCACCAACAGCACCCGTTCGGCCAGAGACTCGAAGGCGGCTGTCAGTCCAACAATTGCGCCGCCTGCAAAGGGTTCGATCAGCACCGCTGGCTTTACCGATTGCGAGATCAGCCATTGACGAATGCGCGGTACAAGCCACGTCTTGCCACCGGGGTAGCGAAAAGGGCTACGGAAGGGGACAGACGCAACATTCACTACCCGTTTCAGGTCATTCTGTTTGAATAGTGGAAGTTGAAATGTTGGAGAACTTTGCATAGAAAATCAGGTGAGTCCGGGATCAGAGAGCGTAGGTGCATCGGGTGGATTGCCGCTCTCTAATTGCTGGTCTAGTTTTTCCTGTAATTGGGCCACAAAGAAATCTATCGGCCCTGCTTCGGCGGTGGTTATGCGACGGACGGCGGCATCAAAAGAGGTGTACACTGTGCGAGAATGGACGAGTTGATAACGGTTTTGTACTGGATCGAGTTCGAGATCGTACAGCATCCACGCCAAATCTGCCTGTGCCGGTGAAACTTCCTGAAGTTCCGGTAGTGTATCAAAGAAGGGACGCTGCACAGCAACCGCTTGTTTCTTACCCCACCCGGCGAGGATACCGCCTTTATAGAGCAGTTGAGGCATCAACCGTTTGCGAGAGGACGAAAGATAGTCGGGGCGGGGCCAGTATTGCTCGCCGCGCCAGTCCATTGCCGAATTCTTCTGCCGATCCCCCATATATTCCGCAAAAGGTAGGCGCACATTTCCCGAAATATAGACCGCCTGGACCTCCAACGAGCCAAAGTCTAGAACTTTACCATTCTGGTCGTGAGCCACAATTACCACATCAATATTGCCTGCCGAGCGTCCATTTCGGTCATTCAAGCGGACTTCTGTTAGCGAAGTCCAGCGGATTTCTGAGGGGAAGAAGAAACGAGCGGCATCTTCGGCAATCAGCCAGTCCTGGCGAAAGCGGACGGGGCAGGTAATCACCGGTTGTTCGCCGTCAAAAATGCTACAAACTCCCAATGGATCGTTTGCTTTGTCTTTTGTGCAGGACGGAACGCGGTTGTTATAGGGACAGAGACGGTTGTTGCGGTATCTTTCAGTGGCCGGAGATAGATTGTCGGCAGGAAATCCGAATACTTCGGCTAATGGATGTGTTGGCATAGAATTCAGAGCTTTCTGTCAATTGCTATTCAACGGAATCTCCGCCACTGTCACTGCGCCGTAGCCGGTCTGATGCTTCTCCGCCTTCAGGCGCGTCCAGGGCTGCCAATCCTCGGCCCGCCACGCGCCGCCTTTGGCCGCGGGGACCGGACGGTTGGCGTTGTCGCCGTAGCGGAAGGCCCAATCCGGATCGCAGGCCTGGCAGGTCAGACAGCCCGCGCTGTCCGGCGGACAACTGAGACCGGTCTTGTCCTGGGCCGCCAGGCGTAGCTCGTAATGGAAATAGTTTTCGCTCACTCCACTCTGCACAATGTCCCAGGGCAGGGGATCGCCGACGGTCCACTTGCCCACGTAGTGCTCCCGATCCAGCCCCACCTCTTCCAGTGTGCGGAAGAAAGTACGCACATTCAGTTCCCCCGATGGAATCGCCAACAGGACTTTCGCCAGTTCCCGGTCGCCCCGGCTGAGGACAGCCTGCACTTCAGCCCAGTCCGGCGAATCGGCCCGCACAGCCACGCCGTGGCGGGCCAGCCCTTTGTTGATAGCCCGCTGGCGATTTTTGATCGTAGCCGGGTCTGCCATCGCTTCCCACTGGAAGGGGGTGTGGGCTTTGGGTACGAAAGGCGTGGCATTGATGGCGATGCGCCGGTTGAAACGGGCTTTGGCCGCCAGCGTAAAGTCCACAATCGCCTGGATATCGTCGTCGGTTTCGGAGGGGTGGCCTACCATAAAATAGAGCTTCAACTGGGGAAAGTTGAGTTCGCTGGCAAGCGCGACCGCCCGCATCATCTGTTCTTCTGTCTGTGTTTTGTTGATCACATTGCGCAAGCGCTGGCTGCCCGCTTCCGGCGCAACGGTCAATGTCTGTGCGCCGCCCGCGGCCATAGCTGTGATTAGCGGAATGGAAATTGGGTCCATGCGCATAGAGCTGGCGCTGATGGACGCGCCCATCCGGTGCAGTTCCGTCGCCAGTTCGTCGATCTGCGTGTGATCGCTCACCGCGGCGCTGACCAGCCCGACCCGCTTGTGGCCCCGGCCAATCGCATCCCGCGCCCAGCCCAGGAGGACATCCAGCGGCTGCTCCCGGGGCGGGCGGTAGACGTAGCCAGCCAGACAGAAGCGGCAGCCCCGGCCGCAGCCCCGCGCGATCTCCATCAGGTGCATCCCGCTGAATTCGGTCTCCGGGGTGTAGAGGGTGGAATGGGTGGGGTATTTGTACATCTCCCGCACCCACAGCCGCTCGACCGGGCGAAAGTCCACGTGATTGCGATTGGAGGGGCGCAGGCTGGGCACGTAAAAGCCGGGCATCCGATCCAGCGCGGCCAGAAGTGCGGTACGGTCTTCGTATAGCCCTTCCCGGCAGAGTTCAATAAATTGGGGGATAGCCTCTTCGCCTTCGCCGATCAGAATCACATCGAAGAAAGGGGCCATCGGCTCCGGGTTCATTGTAATCCCCGGCCCGCCCGCGATGAGGAGCGGCCATTCCCTGCCGTCCCAGCGGGTGGAGTCGTGGCGGTCCGCGGCCAGGGGGGGCAGATTGGCCTGACGCAGCATCTCGACGACGTTGAAATAGTCCATCTCGTAGGAGATGGTGAAGGCCCAGACATCGAACTCCTCGGCGGGGCGCTCGTTTTCCAGAGAGAGCAACTGCTTGCCCGCGGCTTCGCCCCCCTTCTCCCAGAAGACCCGCTCGCAGACCACATCCTCTTCCGCATTGAAGCGGCTGTAGAGGATTTGGAAAGCCAGGCTGCTCATCCCCACATAATAAGTGTTAGGGAAGGAGAGGGCGATGGGCAGCTTGCCCCCCCAATCTTTGACGATTGCGCCCTCTTCGTTGAGCATCGGGCGCGGGTCAACCCGGCCCGTTTTGGAGCCGCGCTGGTAGTTTCGATGGGTTCGGTTCTGTTGTCGTTTTGCCATTCGTATATTGTACCACAAAGAGCGCAGGGCACGTGAGGAAAACACCCTGCGCTCATCGCCAATTCCTATATCCGGCGCCTGCCGTAGACTAGCCCTTCCAGAAAGCGGCCCAGTGGCTCGAAACGTTCCCAGCCATCGACCGCGGCCCAGGCGACGCCGAAGGCTTCCCGGCTGCTCAGATAGACCCGGGCCGCGGCGGGCAGTCGTTCCCGGTTGCCCGCCGCGTAGGTGTAAATTTCTGGGATACCGGCCCGTTCAAAATGCCAGCGGCTGCGGTAGAGATGGAGGGGATGGCTGACGAGAGTGGCGCTGCGCCAGCCGTGGGCGGCCATCACAGCGGCGGCTGTCTCGGCATCACCGCCGGTCGTCTGGCCACCATCGGCCACAAAGATGCGTTCCGCGGGCACACCCCATTCAATGGCCTTGCGCCGGGCCACTTCTGCTGCACTCAGCGGATCGTTTTTGTAGCCGCCAGTGGTGATCAGCACCGGATTTTCGCCCAGGGCCACCCTTTCCTGGAAAAGCGCGACAGCCCAGCGGGTGCGGGCCGAAAGGTCTCGGCCCGGTTCGCCGTTGGCTTGCACCAGCGCACCCAGCACAACAATCGCGTCGGTCTGCTGGGGCGGATCGCCCAGGCCCGCGTCGTCGATCTGCCAGGCCAGCCAGAAGAGGGCAGACACGGCCACTATCCCAGCCAGAAAAGCGGAGGTAAGAGCGGCGACGAGCAGCCGTCGGATCATTCGAATGGGGTCGGTGGTGGTTCGGGTTGTCATCATACTCCGCAAAACGGCTCCTACTGCCGGGAAGTTCCGCCGGTCGGGTTATCAGCCCGGTCTATCAGTGCGGCCCACTCCTCTGGCGTATTGACATTGACGAAGGAGCGCAGTTCTGGATCGATGGGGCGCACTTCATCTTCGGTTACAAAACGGACGCGTACTTGCGAGGTAAAGCTATCCATTCGGCGCTTGCCCGTCTGTAAGGCCGCTTCTACTGCGGCCAAGGCCCGGTGGTGATAGAGTGCGTGGAGGGGCTGGGGGCGATCCTCCACCAGAGGCACAATCGCATCCCAGCCATCGCCGGTCTGGTCGATGAGGTAGCGAAAGAGAGTCGGCTGAACAAAGGGCAGATCGCAGGCGACGCAGATGCACCAGCCCTGGCACGCGGCCAGCCCGGTGGCGAGGCCGCCCAGGGGTCCACTGTCGGGATAGGCGTCGGTCAGCCAGCGGGTGGGCAAAGGTTGCAGCGCATCCGCTACGGCTGGATCGTTGGCAATGACGAGGAGATCATCGGCCAATGGCAGCAGTTGGGTGGCGATATGGCGGATCAACGGTTCGCCGCTGCCGGGCATGGGGAGCAGTGCTTTGGGTTGGCCCATGCGGCGGCTGGTTCCCCCCGCATTCAGGAGAAGGGTCGGCGGTCTGATTGGCAAGGCCGTTTCCAATCCTCCCTGGTATCTACCAAGAAGTTCGACTTATTCAAAAAAGTCGAACTTCTTGCGCGAATAAAAAAAGAGCGAACTGCCTAACAGTTCGCTCTTTCGGACAGTTGGTGTTTGCTGGAATACTCATCCGCCGGTTGTTCGGGGCGGAGACGAATAGACCAACAGGCGGCTGCTTACTGGGCGTCCAGATGTGTGACAACATCCCCGATCGTGGCCATTGCCTTGGACTGCTCATCGGTGATCTCGCCGCCGAATTCTTCTTCGAAAGCCATAATCAACTCTACCACATCCAGGCTGTCGGCGCCCAGGTCTTCTGTAATGCTGGAGTCCATTGAGACTTCCTCAGCCTCGATACCGAGCTGTTCGACGACAATATCACGCACGCGCTCAAAAGTGCTCTTTTCTGCCATTGGTCTTCCCCTTTACAAAATTGAAAAACGGATTGTACTCTACGGTTGTATGTATGCGCTCTGTTCGTAGGCCAGCACCAGCGAACCTGTGTTTGCTGCCCACTGCTCGTAGTCGAACAGAATGAATGGCTGGACGAAAAGCGGTTTCCATTGTAGCGATTGGCCTGTGGCCTGTCAAACCGGACAGGACGAAAAGTTTCAACATTCACAATCGCCCTGGGGATGTTGATGAGTCCAAAGGCCAAGGCTACACTACTGCCTGCGCACCGGTCTGTCCACAGATTGGTAACACACGAATCGGGCATAAGTTGCGCGGATTGGGCCAAGCCTGTCTGATTCTGCGGGTGACGCGCTGGTCAAGGGCGTCTCTTCTACCCGATTGTCTCCTGTTTCTGACGTCGCAACTTTGCTAGTACCCAATCCCAGGGCAGGGCGCGGGTGCGCAGACGGACAAGGGTGTAGAAGGCTTTGTAGATTTCACTTTCGCTGATTTTGCTGGAGCCTTCTGTGCGGTTGACGAAAGTGATGGGGACTTCGCCACAGTGGAAACCGGCCTGCTGCACGTGAAAGGCCATTTCCATCAGAAAGCTGTAGCCGCTGCTGAAGATGGCGTCCAGATCGATGGCTTCCAGCACGTGGCGCTGGTAGCAACGAAAGCCCGCGGTGCAGTCCCGGATGGAGACCCCCAGGACCAGATGGGCCAGGAGATTGGCCCCGGAGCTGAGTATTTTGCGGGATGTGGGCCAACCCTCCACCGCGCCGCCGGGCACGTAGCGGCTGCCCACCACCAGATCGTAGCCCGCGCTGGCTTTGCTGAGCAGCGCGGGCAGGCTCTCCGGGCTGTGGCTGAAGTCCGCATCCATTGTGCAGAGAAATTGGTAGTGTCGGGCCAGCCCAAAGGCGAAACCGGCTTTGTAGGCCGTGCCCAGCCCCAGCTTCCCCGCCCGATGCAGCACGTGGATGCCCGCGTCTGCCGCGGTCAGATCATCCACCAGATCACCCGTGCCGTCGGGCGAGTTGTCATCCACCACCAGCACGTGGACATCACCAGCCAGGGCGCGAATCTGCTCAACCAGCCGGGTGATGTTTTCTTTTTCGTTGTAAGTGGGTACAATCACCAGCGCCTGGCCGTGCCAATCTGGGGTCATCTGCTCTCTGTCCGTGACAATCTGTAGAGTTCCCAATCGGGTCGGCTGCAAGATAGCCACTGGTGAACGCTGATGGACACGGATAAAATCTGTGGTTATCTGCGTCCTCATCTTCGCGCTTGGTTATGCCTGGAAGGGACATCTACAATCGTCTTATTTTTGTCCGTTGCGCGCACCCGATGAAAGATTCAATTTTATGTCAATTTCCACGAATTCCAAAGAACCACAAGTAGTAGCGCCGTTGCGGGATGAACTGCCTCTGGCGCAGATGGAAGCCCTGTTGGCAGAAAGCCGGGCCGAGGGCCACCATTTTGTGGACCGGCTGGTGGATGATTTTATTGATGGCAGCAACCGTTTTGACCAGCCGGGCGAGGCGCTCTTGGGCGTCTATGCTGGCGGGCAACTGGTGGCGGTGGGCGGATTGAACCGGGACCCCTACCTGCCCGACGAAAACGCGGGGCGGGTGCGCCACGTCTACGTTCTGCCCGCTTTCCGTCGCCAGGGCGCGGGACGACTGCTGATGCAGACGATTATTGCCACGGCCCGGTCATCCCACTTTCGCCTGCTCACCCTGCGCACGCTCAACCCGGTGGCGGACACCTTTTATCGGGCGCTGGGCTTTCGCGGGGATTCGGATGTGGAGGAGGCGACCCACCATCTGGTTTGCCAGCCGTTGACTCAGAAACAGGGCCAGTATCTGGCTTTCCTCCACAGCTATACTGCCGCGCATGGACGTCCACCCAGCGAAGCCGAGATGCAGCGGGTCTTTCGTGTTACCCCGCCCACCGTCCACAGTATGATCCTGCGTTTGGATGAGAATGGCTGGATTGCGCGTACACCGGGACAGGCCCGGTCGATCCGTGTGCTGGCCTCGCCCTACCAGTTTCTGCCTTTGGAAGGGGATGGGTAGCCTGGGCAGGGATAACGCATGTCTGCACCGACAGGCGCACATACGAATCCACGCTTGTCTACCGGTCATTTTCTGGTATACTTCTAAACTGTTTTACTTGCCTATTTCCCCACAACTTTGGAGAGGAAGACCCGATGAAACCGAAAGTTTGGATGGACTGGACTGTCGCGCCCGAATTGCAGGCGCGTATTCGCGAGGTGGCCGAACTGATCACCGACGGCGACAAAGAGAAGATGATTGGCTGTGAGGTGGTCAGCGGTGTGCGCATGAAATTCGACGGCGCGCTGATGGACAAGATCGGCCCCCAGTTGCGGATATTGGCCCGGCCCGGCATCGGTGTGGACCCCATCGACGTAGACGCGGCCAGCGAACGGGGCATTCTCGTCTGCAATACTCCGGACGCGCCCACGGAATCGACCGCCGAGCACGCCATTGCCCTGCTGATGGCGATTGCCAAGCGGGTGATTGTGGGGGATATGTCGTTGCGCAACTTTGACAGCGGCCTGAACCGCAACGATATGCGGGGCACGGAACTGCTGGGCCGCACCTTGGGCGTGGTCGGCTACGGACGGATTGGCCGCCGGGTAGCGGAGATCGCTGCCCACGGCATCAAAATGAATGTACTGGTCCACGACCCCTTTGTGCCTGCCAGCACCCCCACGCCAGAGGGCATCACCCTGACCGACGACCTGGACGAAATCTTCCGGGAAGGGGATTTTGTCTCCCTGCACACGCCGCTCATGCCCAGCACGCGCCATCTGGCCAACGAAACCCGTCTGCGGATGATGAAGAAGGGCAGCTATCTGATCAACGCCAGCCGGGGTCCTGTGGTGGACGAAGCCGCGCTGATCAGAGTGCTGAACGACGGCCATCTGGCCGGGGCCGCCCTGGACGTGACCGACCCGGAGCCGCCCCTGGCCGACAATCCCCTGCTGAAGATGACGAATGTGGTGGTCACACCCCACATCGCCTCCAACACAGACCGGGGCGTGGATGCTATGCACAACGGCGCGGTGGACAATATCGTCCTGGCCGCGCAGGGGCAGAAACCGCGCTGGATCGTCAACGAGAATGCCTGGCCGGGGCGCTTTGCCGGTCTGTAGGAGGGATGGAACGCGGATCGGGCGGATATTTGTAGTGGTCAGGATGATAGAAAAATAGCTGGACACAGATAAACGCTGAAAACGCAGATTCTTTTCTCTGAATCAGCGTCTATCCGCGTAAATCAGCGTCCCATTTTCTTTCCAACACCCTCCTGACCAATACAGATCGAGCGGATATTACGCGGATTTTTGATGGAAGAAAGATGCTGCCGATAAGGCAGAGCGATGTACAAAAACAACAGGAGACTCGCAAGTTGTACCTGCGAGTCTCCTGTTGCTTTTGTGTGACGGCTACATCTGCTCCCTAGCCGAGATGAAGTGATAGCTTTCCAGGCCACTTCATCAGGTGGCAAGTCGGTTCTTGGCTTCGGAGAGGAGTACACCTCTCCTCACATCCGGTTCATCAATAGCGCACGACGAGAACCGCTCCGAATGCTACCATAGCGGCCCCCACAAGCTTCGGGGCGCTGATTGGATCCACAGGCGATGCCAGCCATCCGTAGTGCGATATCACCACGCGGACGAGGGTCTGAGCGAAGACAGTGATGACGAAGACATTGACCGCACCAAGCCGCGGCATCAGGAAGGTGCCTGAACCGACGGCCAGCACGCTGATGGCCCCTGGAACCAGATAGAGCCAGATTGGAACGCTTCCCAGTTGGCGAATCGACTCCCGATCGGCGGTCAACAGAGTGATTCCAGCGATGATCAGGAAGGCGACCCCATAGAATGTGAACGTTGCCACAGCTGTCGACTGAATGCGGACTGCGAGGGCACCGTTGATCGGGACGTGGATAGCGCCTAGCGCGCCCGTGAAGATGGCAAGCGCCACATACAGTGTCATGCTGTTGGACATCTCATTCCCCTTGAAATTGTGTTGTTGCGATCGGCGAGGGTAGCGGTCCCTCTTGGTAGAACAACAGTCGAGAAAGTCTCGGCAGCGTCACCGCGGCGTCCTCCCCAAAGTTCGCTAGGCTCAGTACTGCTCCTGCCGCCTAACCATCATTATCCAGCAATTGAGAGAATAAATATAGTTTAGGGTGCTCTATCTTGCAATCGCTTATGCGAACCTACGATTCACTGTAGTATCGAAAAACTCAAAGCCAGAAAAATGCCTGAAAGTGCCGCAGAATCCTCAGCGTCCAGTGCACGCTTTGTTGGGCGGGCTTTTGCTTGAAGACTTTATGGTGGAATTTGGTATCGTTCAAATTGGATTCGATTGGTTACTCAACTGTGCTGGTTTCTTCCTTGTGACCGCGCAGAAGATAGAAACCATAGAGCGCCATCAAACCTCCAATGACAACCTTCAATAATGAAATGTAGAGCGCGACTTCTCCTGCTTCGAGTCCGCCTGTGGCGCTGAATTGCAGGAAGTCGTTGAACGCATGTAGCAGAATCAACGGCACGATTGTATTCATGCGGATGCGCAATGCGCCGAGTCCGACGGCTCCCAAAAACGATGCGATGATCTGCGACACAACGAACAGGGGATCGCGCCCGACCAAAAACGAGTTGGCGTGAATAATCCCGAACATCGTAGCGGAAATAAGCACCGCCTGCATCGTGCCGCGGGGCATAAACGTACGCAGCAGGACACCGCGAAAGATTGCTTCCTCCTGAAAACCGATCAGCAATGTGACAATGATGAGAACGATGATGCGGTCAGGTGACGGGAGCTGCGGTTGAAGGAACAGTGTTGGACCGACAAGAAGTACCAACGGGATGATAAGGAAGTGCAGATTCTTCCAACGTGATGTGGCGTTGAAGCCTGTCTCACCCCACCCGCGCATGACACCGATAAGGATTGCCGCGAAGATAGCGTTGAGCAACAGCATTGGCAGATCGAGTGAAAGCAGAGGAATGCCTGCCAAGTTGGCGATGAGCAAGGCCCCGAACACGATGGCTTCCAGCACGAGCAGGACGATGACAGAAAACAGCGTGGGACGTTGGATGGCAAAATTTTTCATCAACTTGCTATCTCCCTTCTTATTGAATCTGATAGAACGGGACAACATTTTGTATTGGTCAACAGCAGCTTGAAGTATTGATTTTCAATGCAAAGCAGCAAAGCTGTTCTCTGCGCCCTTTGCGCCCCTGCGCCTTTGCGTTAAATTTAGACATCTACTGACCAATACACCTCCACAATCAATTGATAATTTCCCCTGTGTTTTTGGCCAGTCTTTCACGCCATTGCTGTATTTCCTCCGGTGTCTGTCTCACCCAATCTGTTGCTTCGCCAATAATTTTCAAGGGTGCTTGGGATCGATAGGAGCGTGTCGGGTTGCCCGGAAATTTTTTGTCTGTCACATTCGGGTCATTTTCAAAACCCCCTGTCGGTTCAACGATATAGACGCGTTCAGGTCCATTGCCTTTTGCCAATGCAGCCGCCAGCCCCGCGCTATTGACAAGCGCTGTGAAATAGATGTGATTCATCTTGAGTTCGGGTTTGTAGTTCGAGATGCCCCCTGCTGTCAGCAGATCGCCAATCTGCAAATCCGCTCTTGTCCCGTGATAAAAGGGGCCTTTGTCAGAAGGTTTATCCCTAAACGAAGTCGCTAACTCAGCATTCTTTTTTGCTTTGTCAGCCTCGCCCAGGTCCTCATAGCACTTGGCAATGTTTGCATAGAGAGCAGGGAAAGCGCTCCTGACAGTGTCGTCGTCTATTTTTAATGCACACTGCAAAGCCGTTTCGAGCCAGCTTAATCTGTCGGAAACAGTTTTTTGAAGTCGGGCTACGTAATGGGCTGAAATGAATTTTTCAGAATCATTTGTCGCTTCGTTCCAGGCGTGAAGGAAGAGTTTGTGCGCTTCTTCGGGTTGACCTGCTTCTTCCATGCCCATACCTTGCAGACAGAGCTTGACAACATTGTTGTTTGGGTTGAATTCCATAATTGTCTCGTCTCCTGTGAAATGCGCTGCGCTACGCTGGCTCTTTTGACGAACGATCGAACCACTCTCTGTTCTTGCAGCCCAGACCGCATGACGGACAAATGAGCAGTCGATAGGCTAGAATGTACTGCAACAAATTCTTGATTTTCGGAGCCACTATAGCCGAGGGTACTCTGTTTTGCAATCGATATTTTCCGGTCGTTGGACGCTTGAACCAGAAAACCAAAAATCGTGTACTGGTCAGGAAGATGTTGAACTTTAACGCAGAGTCGCAAAGGTGCAGGGACGCAGAGAACAGCTTTGCATCTCTGCACCTTTGCGACTCTGCGTTGAAAATCAGTACTTCAAGATGTTGCTGACCAATACCGAAAACCAAAAATTGCCAGGAAAGGCCGCGTGTCGGCTCATCCTGGCAATTCTTGCTTTATCTGTTGTGATTGTCCGCGTTCTATTCCCTGAGTCCACCGCAAAAAGGTCTGCCAGCCGCTGATGAACACTGATAAACGCTGATACTTCCCTTGAAATCTTTGTGTTCTTTGTGGTTCAAATGGCTTTTTGCAGTGGAGCCACTCCCCGCCTACGCCAGCACAGCCTTGGCTCGTTTGGTCTCCCGGTCGCGCAGATTCTTGTCCAGAATGCGCTTGCGGATGCGTAGGCTGATCGGTGTCACTTCCAGCAGTTCGTCGTCGGCCAGATATTCCATACACTCGTCCAGGCTCATCTCCCGCGGGGGGGTGGATTTGTCCTCGACGCCGTAGTAGACCGTATGCACCGCGGTCAGGGTTTTGGTCTTGCAGATGTTGATTTCCAGATCGCCGGGGCGCTGGTGTTCGCCGATGACCATCCCGGCGTAGACCTCCACGCCCGCTCCCAGGAACAGTTCACCTCTGGTCTCGGCCTGTCGCAGCCCGTAGGTCGATGACGTGCCCGTCTCCCAGGAGATGAGGGAACCCCGGGAGCGGGAGCCGATCTCACCCGCCATCGGCCCGTAGCCGTGGAAGATGGAGTGGATCGTCCCCATCCCGCGGGTGGCGGTGAGGAACTGGTAGCGGAAGCCGAGCAGACCCCGGGTGGGCACGACGTAGTCCAGTTCGACTGTGCCGTTGCGGGCATCGCTCATATTGAAGAGTTCGCCCCGCCGTTTGCCCAGCATTTCGATGACAACACCCACCGTCTCCGGGCTGGTCTCGATGTGGACATCCTCGTAGGGTTCCTGGGAAACGCCGTTCTCGTCCGTATGGAAGATGACTTCTGGGCGGGAAATCTGGAATTCGTAGCCCTCCCGGCGCATTGTCTCGATCAGAATCGCCAGGTGCAGTTCACCCCGGCCCGAAACCAGGAATGTGTCCGCGCTGTCAGTCTCGTCAATGCGCAGGGCTACATTCGACTTCAATTCGTCGTAGAGCCGTTCGCGCAGACGGCGGGAGGTGGCCCAGCGTCCTTCCCGGCCCATAAAGGGCGAAGTGTTGACGCCGAAGGTCATACGAACCGTTGGCTCTTCTACTTTGATCACAGGCAAGGCGACTGGATGTTCCGGGTCGGCCAGAGTTTCGCCGATGGCCACCGTATCCACACCGGCCACGGCCACAATCTCCCCGGCAGAGGCGCTCTCCACTTCCACCCGCTCCAGCCCCTCGTGGACGAAGAGATAGCGCACCCGTTCGGGCAAAGTCTCAAAGCCCAAAGTGACGCGGGCGATGGCCTGTTTGCTCTCCATTTTGCCGGCAAAGATGCGCCCGATGGCGGTCAAGCCCCGGTAGCTGTCGTAGTCGAGAGTCGTCACCAGCATTTGCAGGGGCGCGTCCGGGTCTACGACGGGCGGGGGAATCTCGCGCAGGATGACATTGAAGAGGGGCTGCAAGTCCGGCCCCACATCCGGCGTCAGACCGGCCTGGGCGGTGGTGGCGATGGTATAGACCACTGGAAACTCGGCCTGTTCGTCGGTCGCGCCCAGTTCAATGAAGAGGTCGAAGGTCTCGTCCAGCACCCGGTCCGTGTCCGCGTCCTTGCGGTCCACTTTGTTGATGACGACGACCGCGCGGTGGCCCAGTTCCAGGGCCTTGCGCAGGACGAAGCGGGTCTGGGGCATAGGCCCTTCTGCCGCGTCCACCAGCAGCAGCACACCGTCCACCATATTCAGGATGCGCTCTACCTCTCCGCCGAAATCCGCGTGGCCGGGGGTGTCCACAATGTTGATCTTCACCTCTTCGCCCGTCTCCGGGTCCGGGATGCGGATGGCGGTGTTCTTGGCGAGGATTGTGATGCCCCGCTCTCGTTCCAGGTCGTTGGAATCCATCACCCGTTCTTCCACCTGCTGGTTGGTGCGGAAGACGTGGGCCTGGCGGAGCAGACCGTCCACGAGGGTCGTCTTGCCGTGATCCACGTGGGCGATAATGGCGATGTTGCGCAGGTCGGTGCGTGTAGTAAGCATATTTCTCTCATTGCTACAATTTACAAAGGACGGCGTACAAACAGACATCATACCAGAGAGGCGCAAGGATAGTCGAATTTTGCTTGGGCCGGGGGGATGTGAAGTTCTGGCGAGACCTGGCAGGTTTTCACAAACCTGCCAGGTCTGATCCCCGGATTTGAGATACACTTTCGGGTGTAATTCAAGTTGGTGGCAGGAAAAAGGGAAGGGTGTAGAATGATGGAAGGTAGGGTGTGAAGAGAAGAAAGAAAAGGAGATGAAAAGATGAAAGAGACGCGAAGTCAAAAAGAAGCGAAATT
>JAUIHI010000061.1 GCA_030432295.1 Anaerolineae bacterium
TCACACCGCTTTCGGCCTTGCAACGCCGCATCTTGGGATTGCTCGGCATCCCGGAATCCGTCTACTCTTCCCTGGCTCACTTGCCATTAGCCAGTTCACCCTAAAAAATGAGCGAAACTACCGTCATTAGTTGACTGGTCGGCTGGTTCGACGCCAGCGACAACCAATGAACCAATCAACCAATCAACTTCACAGATCAGAGACATCTCAATGCAACCAACAGCCACCCTATCATACCCTCCCACCCGCCGCTCTGCCCAGGTGGACGACTACCACGGCACACTTGTCACCGACCCCTACCGCTGGCTGGAGGATACGGATTCGCCTGCAACCCAAGCGTGGATTGAAGACCAGAACGCGCTGACCCAGGGTTTCCTGGCCGAAATCCCCGCCCGTTCTGCCATCCACCGACGGCTGACCGAACTCTGGGACTACCCCAAATTCGGCGTCATCTATCAGCGGGGCAACCGCTACTTTCAGACTCGCAACAGCGGTCTGCAAAACCAGGACGTGCTGGTAGTGATGGAGACGCCCGACGGCGATGCCCGCACACTTCTGGACCCCAACACCCTCTCCGACGACGGCACAGTGGCACTGAGCAGTTGGGCGGTCAGCCCGGATGGGCAACTGCTGGCCTATGCCACCAGCGCCAGCGGTTCGGATTGGCTGACCTGGCAGGTGCGGGCGGTGGAGAGCGGTGAGGATCTGGACGACACGCTGGAATGGAGCAAATTTTCCGGCGCGGAGTGGCTGCCCGACAGCAGCGGCTTCTTCTATGGCCGCTATGCCCCACCCGCGGAGGGCGATGCATATCAGGGCGTCAACTATCACCAGACCGTCTATCTGCACCGGATAGGCCATCCCCAAAGCGACGACCTGCGCGTCTACGCCCGGCCCGACGAAAAGGAGTGGGGCTTTCACCCCACCGTCAGCGACGACGGCGCACATCTGATCCTCCACGTCTGGCAGGGGACCGACAGCCGCAACCGCATTTTCTATGGGCCGCTGGCCGAAGCAGTGGAAGGGGATCTGGTCGTCACCGAACTGCTGCCTGAACTGGAGGCCAAATACCACTTCGTCGGCAACGACGGACCGATCTTCTACTTTCAGACCGATTGGGAGACGCCCCAGGGACGGCTGATCGCCATCGACATCCGCCAACCCCAGCGGGAAGCCTGGCAGACGATCATCCCCAGCGGTGACGACACCCTGGCCGAAGTGCAGTTGGTGGGCGAGACATTCGTGGCCCTCTATATGCACGACGCCCATCACCGCATCGCCCGCTACAGCCGGGGCGGCGAGTTGCTGGGGGAAATCGGCCTGCCCACCCTGGGTTCCGCGCTGCTCGGCTCGCCACCCCGCCGCTTTGCCAGCACAGAAAATACGCCAGAGCTATTCTACTCCTTCAGTTCCTTTGCCTGGCCCACCAGCATCTACCGCTACGATTTTGCCAGCGACGCCAGCCAGCTCCTGGCCGAACCCCACATCGACTTCGATTTTGGCAACTACACCACCAGCCAGGCTTTCGCCACCAGCGCGGACGGAACCCAAGTGCCCTACTTCACAGTGCAGCGGGCCGATCTGGCTGGGAGCGGTCCGCGCCCCACGCTGCTCTATGCCTACGGCGGCTTCGACATCTCCCTCACGCCGGGCTTCGCCATCAGCCGCCTGGTCTGGCTGGAGATGGGCGGAGCGCTGGTCGTGGCCAATCTGCGCGGGGGTGGCGAGTATGGCAGCGAGTGGCACAAGGCGGGAATGCTGGCGAATAAGCAGCGGGTCTTCGACGATTTCATCGGCGTGGCCGAGGCGCTGATCGCCCAGGGCGTGACCAGCCCGGCCAAGTTGGCCATCCAGGGCGGCTCGAATGGCGGGCTGCTGGTGGGCGCGGCCATGACCCAACGCCCGGAACTCTTCGGCGCGGCTGTGCCTGCGGTGGGGGTGATGGATATGCTGCGTTTCCACAAATTTACAATTGGCTGGGCCTGGGTTCCTGAATATGGCAGCAGCGACGAGCCAGAGCAGTTCACCACCCTCCACGCCTATTCTCCGCTGCACAATCTGCGCGCCGGCGTCTGCTACCCGCCCACCCTCATCACCACCGGGGACCACGACGACCGGGTGGTCCCCGGCCATTCCTTCAAATTCGCGGCCACACTCCAGGCGGCCCAGGGCTGCGACAACCCGACGCTCATCCGCATCCAGCAGAAGGCGGGCCACGGCGCGGGCAAGCCGACTGCGATTCTCATCGACGAGATCAGCGATGTCTGGGCCTTTTTGGTGCGGATGTTGGGGATGGAAGGATGACAAAAAAACATGAAAGGAGCAAGGCGGCAGACGAGAAGAGTGGGATATCAATCCATTCCCCCCTCCCCGAACTCCTCGCCCACACCCACCTGTTAACCGAGCGCCAGCGCCACCAGGGCAGCATCGGCCCGGTCGGTCCCCTGCTCTGTGTCCACGCCGAGGGGACGCGCGACGGCCAGCCTGTGGCCGTGGATCGTTTCTTCGCCGGCGACTGTTCACCCCAGGCCGCACTGCTGGCTATGCGCAACTACGGACCCGAACGGGATCACCTGCTCTTTGTGGTAGACGCGCCCCCGGAACGCCAGCGGGCTTTTGTGCGCGCCGGTTTTCGTCTGGTGGAAATCCAATGGCTGATGGCCTGTAACCTGGCCGGTTGGCTGCCCGCCGAAACAGAAGCTGCTGTGGGCGTAGAAGTGCGCAGGGCCACGGGGCCAGGCGACGCCCTGGCATTGAGCGCCATCGACGGGCTGGAACCTGTCTCATTCGATGAGTTGCACGATCCTGCACTGTCCCACTACTTTGTGGCCGTAAATAATACCCCGACTGCCTACGGGCGCAATGCCCGTTATGACGAAACGATTGCCTGGGTTTCCCACGTATTTACGGCCCTACCCAATCGAGGGCAAGGCTATGCCACGGCCTTAATGCGCCAACTGCTAACCGACAGTACCAAAGAGAGTGTGGGTCAGAGCCTGCTCCTGTCCACAGATATGGCCCACTCCCTCTATGCCCGGCTCGGCTATCGAGACATCGCACCGGTCACCATTGTGCAGGCACCACCTGCGCTTCTGCGCCGCAGCGTCCGTCGTCCCTGAAACTCACGGGGGTAGAACGATGCGCCCCTTTTTCCTACTCGGCTGGCCGCAGCAGAAAGACAGGAATCAACCGTTCGCCGGCCCGCTGCTGATAGACAGCGTAGCCGGGATAGAACCAGACAGCCTTGCGCCAGAGTTCGTCCCGCTCCGGGCCGGTGGATTCGTGGGCCACATAGCCCCGTTCCTGGCCGTGGATTGTCAGGCGAACCGCCGGATTGGCGCGCAGATTGTAATACCAGGCTGGATGTTTGGGCAGCCCTGTGCGGGACGCCACCACAATGAAATTTTCGCCGTCCGGGATACAGAGCAGGGGCGTCTCCCGGATTAGACCACTCTTTGCACCCCGGATTTTCAATATCCCCACGGGCTGACCCATTCCACTGTTCCAGCGTCCGCCACTCATTCGCATCAAAACCGGGTCCAGGCGGGAGCCGACATTCAGAAAATACCAGCCACCTGCTTTGGAAGCGGCAAAGGCAAAGAGCGGCTTCTGCCACCAGTTCAGTTTGCGTTTTTCGGTCATACATCCGACTCCTGTTACAGTTCAACCCCGTCCATCTTCTCTCGATTCACCAGCCTTTGCCAGTGTATGACAATAGATAAGTAAAACCAACTAAGTTTTTAGAAATAGAAATCGGTCATCAGAAAGCAAATTGTTTTGGTTGTGAAGGCAGTTGGTGGCCGAAGCAAGTAGGTCCAAGACGGAAGCGAAAAGTTTGTTGGCACAGGCCCATTCTTTAAGAAAGCCCCAGAAGCGCTCAATCGGGTTGAGGTCTGAGCAATAAGGGGGCAACCAGCAGATAAGGATGCCCTGTTCTTCGCAGAGAGCAAGAGCGGCTTCGGCCCCGGCACTGTGATGATAGGAAGCATTATCCAGGACAAGGAGAACCGGGTGGTCTGTGTTGACTGAGGCCATGAAATGTTCCAGGAAGTGGATAAAGGAGTTGGTGTTCTTCTTCTCCGCCTCAGTCCAGATGGCCTGAT
>JAUIHI010000016.1 GCA_030432295.1 Anaerolineae bacterium
TTGTACCGGAACTGCTCCAGTTGTTTCGTGCTTTGGTTGATTTCCATGCACTATTTCTGGATCAGTTCCTCTTTTTCGTCAACCTTTCTGTTTCGTCTATTTCTCTTCTCTCTTGTCCAAAGTCCAATGAAAGTCGTTCTGGCCGCTTCCGGGAAGGTGTAACCCGGCCCTGGCCCATCTGACGAATCTGCGAATAATTCAGTGAAGTGGAGCGAGGGGCGTATTCCCTATTTCCAGCACAGGGGCTGTAGACCGCCCACCACATCTCTATCTTATGCACCGACGCTGTACACCGGGTACGGCGTCGGTATCATTCGTACAGGTGCTGTACATCCCCCACAGCTTCTGTGCCCGGCGTACAGCACCTGTCTCTTTCACATCGGCTCTGTACAGGGCGTACCGGCTCTCACGGGGCAATCGCGAAGCGCAGAATCCTACAGGTAAGAAATCAGTCTGGCAGGCGTAGGTGGGCAGGGCAATCGCGAGTAGGTGGTAGTGAGGACCGACGCGGGCTGAGTGCCGCCTTCAGGCGGTATATCGAAGCCCAGTCGGGCCGAACGGTCGCGAATCCTGGATTTCGATACGGCGATGGGATCTGAACTCTCAGGGAACGTAGCCTTATCGCCTACTCAATCGGCGGATTTGCTCCCTTGCTTCTCTACTCGCGATTGCCCTGCGTAGGTGGGGCATTTTGCCGCACAATCTGGGGCATAGCGACAATATACGGCTACTTGTGAATTAAGAAAATAACCGGGCAACTGTAGGGGCGCTGCTTGCTGCGCCCGACACCTGCGGGCGCAGCAAGCAGCGCCCCTACGTCATTACCCGATCAATTTTTAATGTCCAACAAGCCGCACCTACAAATGATCCTGCCCAAGTCAACCTGACAGATTCGCCATTCACTATTTCTTTTCCTACTCAAACAACCCCTCCTCGCCCTCACCTTCCTCCTCCTCCTTCAGCAGAACTTCCCGCCCTCTGCCGCCGCCCATATCCGGGCCGACGACCTTTTTGGCTTCCAGTTGCTCCATCAGTCGGGCCGCTTTGGGATAGCCGATGCCCAGTTTGCGCTGGACAAAGCTGGTGCTGCACGTCTCCTGGCCGCGGATGGCGTCGATGGCGTCCAGAATCAGTTCGTCCTCGTCCTCCATCCGGTCCATCAGCCCCAGCCAGGGCGCAACTTTGATTTTGGGTCCATCCGGGTTTTCCTCCGCGTCCCGCTTCTTCCAGAACTGCACCACCTTCTGAATCTCGCCGTCCGAGACCCAGCAGCCCTGGACACGGGCCAGCTTGGCCGAGTCCGGGCGCATAAAGAGCATATCCCCCCGGCCCAGCAGCCGCTCCGCGCCGGGGCTGTCCAGCACCACCCGGCTGTCGATCTGGCTGGTCACAGCAAAGGCGATGCGGGTGGGAAAGTTGGCTTTGATCAGCCCCGTCACCACATCCACCGACGGGCGCTGGGTGGCGAGGATTAGATGGATGCCTACGGCTCGCGCCATCTGGGCCAGGCGCACCAGTTGGCGCTCGATCTCCTCCGGTGCGGTCATCATCAGATCGGCCAGTTCGTCCACTACCAGCACCAGATAGGGCAGGGGGGGCAGCTCCTTCTGTTTGGCGGCCAGTTCGTTGTAGGAAGTGATGTTGCGGACTTTCAGCTCCCGGAAGGTCTGGTAGCGGTCGTCCATCTGCAGCAGCAACCAGGCCAGCGCGCCGGTCACCTGGTCCACTTCGGTGATGACATTGCCGATCATATGGGGGATGCCGTTGTAGCCGGGCAGCTCCACCATTTTGGGGTCCACCATCACAAAACGCAGGCTCTCCGGGCCGTGATGCATCAGCAGGCTGACGATAATGGCGTTGATGCAGACCGATTTGCCCGACCCGGTGGAACCGGCGATGAGCAGGTGGGGGGCACGGGTCAGGTCGCTGATCACCGGCGCGCCGGCGGTGTCCCGGCCCAGGGCCAGGGGCAGCAGACCGCCTTTGCTCTGCATCAGCGCGCTCTCCAGAATGCCCCGCATCCCCACGTCGATTTTGTCTGTGTTGGGGACTTCGATGCCCACATACGGGTAGCCGGGCACAGGGGCTTCGATGCGCACGGCAGGCGCGGCCAGGGCCAGGGCCAGGTCGTCGGCCAGATTGACAATGCGGCTGACCCGCACTTTGCGCTGCTGGCCGCCCCTCACAATATAGAGGGGTTTGACGCCAAATTGGGTGACAGTCGGCCCGCTCTCCACATTCACCACCTGCACAGGAATGTCGAAATCGGCCAGGGTATCTTCGATCAGTTTGCCCACATCTGCCGTGTCCCGGCTGCCATACTGGCCCGAGTCCGCGGTCAAAAAATCGGTGGGTGGTAGATTGCCCGTAGAACGCACGGGCTGGAGTTTGTTGTGGGCCGCGCTCGGGGTGGGCCGTTTGGGGATGGCCGACCGCTTTGGCTTTTCGGTCGGGGGCGCTTGCGGCATCGGCGGGAGCGCGGCCTGCACGGCTGCTGGGTCGGGAAGCGCTGGTCGGCTGAGGGCCGGATTTTTGGACAGGGGGGGCATCGCCGCATCGGCACTCTGGCTGGGCGCCACAGGCTGCCGGAGGCCAAAATAGGTGAGCAGGCTCAGGGGTGTCAGCCAGCGCTGGGCATAGCCGACGGCGTAGATCAGCGGCGTGTGGCGGATGAGCAGATAGAGACCCCCACCGGCCAGGAGCAGTGCGACCAGTCCCCCCGGCCAGCGTCCCAGCAGGGAGACGAGCAGACTGCCAATGCCCCAGCCGACGACTCCGCCGCTGCTCCCGTCTGCCGGGGGTGTCCAATCCACAGTGCTGTTGGCCTGTACAAAGGCGAATGCGGCCAGGCCGAGCAGCAGCAGTTCCCCGCCCACAATCGCCTGGGGATTCCAATAGCCGGCCCGTTCGCCCAGCATCAGCACCGCGCCGAGCAGCAGCAGGCCGACAATCGCCAGGAAAGCCGTGCTGCCCAGCATCCGCTCGATCCACGAAACGCCGTCGGTGGAGGACAGGAAGGCAAAGCCGAAGTAGCCGCCCAGCAGGAAGAAGACCAGTCCCAGCCCCTCTTTGCTGAAATTGGCGCGCAGCTCAGCGAAGAACGCGGTCAGGTCGGTGGTTGATTTTTGGTTGCGTCGTGGGCGACGGGTCTTCGCCATTGGTGAGAATGTCCTGTGGTGGGAAAAGTGAGCCACGGGTGAACGCGGATAAAACAGATTCTTTGCTTGACATTTCTTGCACTGATTTGGTGGTGCGTAGTGCGTGAACTGACTCCACTGCAAAAAGGCTAAAAACTGTACTGGTCAACGGGATGGTGGAATGGCTATTTCTTAACGCAAAGATGCAAAGAGGCAAAGGCACAGAGAGAAAAGCGATTTCTTTGCGTCTCTGCTCCTTTGCGCCATTGCGTTGAAAATTCCACCATCTTCTTGGCTACTACACAATCTGCACAAAAAACTCGGTTTTTGCAGTAGACTCGTGAACTGGTACACGAAACACGCACTATATCAGAAATAGTCTCGCTGGTCCCGCCAATCTGTGCTAGAGCAGCAGGCTGTGCTAAAGCAGCAGGCTGCCTTCGTGGCGCAGCAGCCACTCTTTGCGCCAGAGACCGCCGCCGTAGCCGATAAGTTTGCCGTCGCTGCCGATGATGCGGTGGCAGGGCACGACAACCGAAACCGGATTCTGGCCGTTGGCTGCACCCACCGCGCGCACAGCCTGGGGATTTCCCAGGGCCAGGGCGATGTCCAGGTAGGTGGCGGTCTGGCCGAATGGAACCGTCAGTAGTTGCGCCCAGACCCGGCGCTGGAAGTCCGTGCCGCGCAGGTCCAGGGGCAGGTCGAAGGCGGTGAGGGTTCCGGCAAAATAGGCTGCGATCTGTTCCGCCGCGTCGGTCAGAATGGGCGCCGCGGAGACCGGATAGCGGGGTCTCTCCACAAAATTCAATGCGGCCAGCCCCACAGCCGTGCAGCCGATCTCCACCAGCCCCACAGGTGATTCCCAGCAGGTAAAGAGCAGGTCATCCATCAGCGGTTGCCCCTCTCCCGTCTTCTGCTTCGCCTTCTTCGATGCCGCCGCCCGGCAAGAGCCAATAGCTTCTGCCTGTGTTCTGCGCGCGATGGCGGATTAGGCTTTTCCAAAGAAATAATGCTCCACATATGGCACGGGTTTTCACAGATAACCGAGAATCAGGACTGAAATCTGTGTCCATCTGTGAAATCTGTGGATAGATTAAAATCTTGAACGGCCTTAGCAATAGTCGGTCGTCCTGCACAATCGCGCCCTGGTAACGGATGATGCGGTCCATTGGCCTGTCTTCTCATTGATCGTCGATCCTTGAACCGATTGTATGTGATCTTGCGCGGCACTTCAAATTCCAGCAAAACGGGAAGGGGGTCAAGGCTCTGTATAAAAAGTCGTCTTGCGTATCTTTGGGGCCTGAAGGATAATAGAGACAACCGCTTACCTTCACCCCACAGGAGAATTCGGTGACACATCTCATCACAACACTTGGCCCTCGCAACACTGGCGAATTGGGACTGATTCTGCCCCACGAACACATTTTTGTCGATCTCGGCCCGATTGAAGAAGAAAACTGGCGGGCTGCCACAGCCGAGCAGGTCATCCCTGTGATGGCTCCAGAAGTCGAGAAGATTAAGCGGCAGGGCGTGACTGCACTGGTGGAGTGTACGCCGGTGGGTGTGGGCCGCCGGGCCGACATCGACCGGGCCGTCTCCGAAGCCACCGGGCTGCCCATTCTTGTCCCCACAGGCATCTACCGCCAGCCGTGGATTCCCGGTTGGGCGCTGGACGCCAGCCAGGACGCCCTGGCCGAATGGATGCTGGGCGAACTGACCGGCGAGATTGAAGGTAGCGGCGTGCAGGCCGCCTGGATCAAAGTCAGTGCGGGGGATGACGACATCACCGATGCCGAGGCGAAGGTGCTGCGGGCCGCGGCCCAGGCGGGCAAAGAGACGAACGCCATCATCGGCAGCCATACCATCCGCGGGCGGGTGGTGCGGGATCAGTTGGATATTCTGGAAGGCGCGGGCTATACAGCCGAACGCTTCATTTGGATCCATACCCAGAACGAACCGGACTTCGATCTTCATCTGGAGATGGCCCGGCGGGGTGCGTGGCTGGAATACGACGGCATCGGCGGCGGCCAGAGCGACGAAAGTTACATTGAACGCATTCAGCGGGTGCTGGACGCAGGCTTTGGCCACAAACTGATGCTGAGCCACGACCGGGGCTGGTATGATCCATCGAAACCAGGCGGGGGTATGCCCAAGCCTTTCACTTATCTGGTGGAGACCTTTTTGCCGAAATTGCAGGCCGCGGGGGTGGACGAAGTGACCGTTCGCCAATTGATGGAGACGAATCCATTCAACGCCTATGCGCGGTGATGCTTCTAGCGCGAACTGTCAGTTCGCCCAAACCTGACGGACTACCAGTCTGTCCTACAAAGAGGAGGAATATATGGCACGCACAGGCAGGGCAGTGGTTACCAGCGGACAATCCTTCGAGATTCGGGAGTATGCGGTTCCCGACCCGGAGCCGGGCAAGATTCTGCTGCGCCAGGAGTTGGCTGGCATCTGCGGCACGGATTTGCACAACTGGCAGAACGGCATTCAGGGCGAGATGCTGCTCGGCCACGAAAATGTGGGCATCATCGAGGCCATCGGGCCGGGCGGCGCGGAGGACTATCTGGGCCGTTCCCTGGAAGAGGGGGATCGGGTGATCTTTGCGCCGGGGACTCAGGGCTATGGGGCCTACGGCTTCTACACCACACCCGATGTCGCGCCCCATTTCTACGGCGGCTTTGCCGATTACATCTACCTGGGCCTGCCCACCACCTGTCTGATGAAGACGACCGCCTCGCCGGAGGTGGCTGTGCTGACCGAACCCTTCACCGTCGGCGTCCACGCGGCCATGCGCGGCCAGGTGAAGCTGGGGGATACAGTCGTCGTCCAGGGCAGCGGCGCGATTGGGCTGGTCACACTGCTCTGCGCCAAGCTGATGGGCGCGGCCCAGATTATCGTCGTGGGTGGTCCGGCCAAACGGCTGGAACTGGCGAAGAAGTACGGTGCGGATGTGACGATCAATATCGAAGAAGTGCGCTCGGTCGAGGAGCGCACAAAGCAGGTGCTCTGGCATACGCCCAAAAAAGAGGGCGCGGATGTGGTCTTCGAGTGTTCGGGTTTCCTGCCCGCCACCCCGGAAGGGCTGGGCTATGTCAAACGCAGCGGCACATTTGTCGAGGTGGGCCATTTTGTGGATATGGGGTCGATTGAACTCAACATCAACCGGCTGATGATGCGCAAGAATCTGCGTTTCGAGGCCATCTGGGGCAGCCAGTACGAGCATTTTGTGCGGGGGCTGCGCATTCTGGAAAAGAACGAATACCCCTACGCCGAGATGGTCAGCCACACGTTGCCCCTGGACCGGGTGGCCGAAGGCTTCCACGCCCTGGATGGAACCTATCGACTGGGTGACGAAGAGGTGATCAAAATTGCAGTCAAGGCATGGGAGGATTGACAGATGGCATTTGGCACAGGCAAGTACACCTACGAAGTAGTCGAAGGCTGGGGCAAATTGCCCGACGGCTGGGAATGGGGCTGGATTCCCGGCGTGGGCTGCGACTCGCAAGATCGGGTCTACGTCTACTCCCGCAGCGCCCACCCGCTGGTCATCTTCGACCGGGAGGGCAACTTTGTCGATTCCTGGGGCGAGGGGATTATCCAAGACGCCCACGGCATTTGGATCGACCCGGAGGACAACGTCTGGTGTGTGGAGCGGGACACCCATTGCATCTTCAAATTCAACAACCGGGGCGAGCTGGTACAGACAATCGGCACGCCGGGTGTGGCTGGCGCGCCGGGCGAACCCTTCCGCAAGCCGACGGATCTGGCGATCTCTGCCGACGGTTCACTCTTTATCTCCGACGGCTATGAGAATGCCCGGGTTCACAAATACACGCCCGAGGGCGAGCACATTCTCTCCTGGGGGGAATACGGAGCTGGACCGGGACAGTTCGAGCTATCCCACTGCGTACGCATCGACCGCTTCGACCGGGTGTGGGTCTGTGACCGCACCAACGACCGCATTCAGATTTTCGACACGGATGGCAAGTATTTGGAGGAGCGCACGGGGCTACTCAAGCCGGACACGATTTTCTTTGATCCCAACGAAGATGTGGTCTATGTGGCGGAATTAGAGCAGCAGGTGAGCGTCTGGACGTTGGACGGAGAGTTGTTGTCCAAGTGGGGCGGCGCACAGCCGAGCGATAAGCCCGGCGAATTCGCCTACTGTCCCCACGGCATCTGGGCCGACAGCCGGGGTGATCTTTATGTGGGGCAGGTGCAGGGAGACGCGGGGTTGCAGAAGTTTGCGCGGGTGGGGCAAGTGTAGTGGAGACGAAATCAGAAGTTCGACTTTTTCTAAAAAGTCGAACTTCTCCTTACTCGTGCCCATTGCGGTGAATGCCGTTGCCTCCGACCGCCGGGTAGTTGTGTCCATTTGTGGATTGTAGAGCGGGCATCCATTCTGCCTGGGGGTGTGGTTCGGGCGAATAGGCCAGGATCGGCGTAGCAATGGCAGGCTCTTCTTCGCCATCGCTATGCAGTATGTATTGGCCTATCAGTTCGCTCAGATCGTTTGCCATCTCTCGCAGTGTGTGGGCCGTCGAGGCTGCCAGTTTGTCGTGGCTGCCCACATCCGCGGTGGACGCGGCCACCTGCTCCGCGGCTGCGCTGTTCTCCTCGGCAATGGCGGAGAGTTCTTCGATGGCCCGCAACAGTCCGTCGCTGCCGTCGGCCAGTCCCCGGCTGGCGAGGGTGTTCTCTTCGCCAATCGTAGAGACCCGTTGCATGACGGAGAGCAGTGTCTGGTTGCCGTTTGAGATGGCCGATACCGCGTCGCCCAGACCAGTCATCCGTTTCTCCACATCGGTCACAGCCCGCTGAATCTGGTCCAGACTGCTTTGGGTCTCGTCGGCAGTGCCCAGGCCCTGCTCCATCTCCCGGTTGCTCTGTTCCATCGCGGCCACGGCCTGGGTGGCCGTCTCCTGCACAGCGTTGATGAGGCTGCCGATCTCCTTGGCCGATTTGGCAGATCGCTCGGCCAGTTTGCGCACTTCATCCGCCACCACCGCAAAGCCCCGGCCCTGTTCGCCGGCCCGGGCTGCTTCGATGGCTGCATTCAGGGCCAGCAGATTGGTGCGCTCGGCAATTTCGTCAATCGTTTGCACAATCGCTACAATCTGTTGGGATCGATGGCCCATCTCTACCACCCGCCCAGAAACCTGCTCCATAGCACCGGCCATAGCCCGGATGCGGTCGATGGTTTTGCCGACTGCTGCGACCCCCTGTTGGGCGACTTCACCAGCGCCGTAGGCTGCCTGGCGGCTGGCGTCCAGGCTTTCGCTGACCTGATGCATGGCAACGCCCACCTGATTGGAGAGAACATTTTCTGCTTCTGCCACGGCTTTGCTTTGATGGGTCGCTCCTTGGGCGATTGTATCGACGGACTTGACCTGAATTTCGATCAGATCACGAATTTGTGCGATGTATTCGGTTTGCAGAACAGTGCTTTTGGCCACCTGTGTAATTGTGCCGGTAATCTGCTGGGTGGCCTGTTCGCTGTGTTCCGAGGCGAAAAGAACCTGCTGGCTGGCGACAGAGACATCCCGAATACTCCGCTGCATACGCAAAATCAATTGCCGCTGGGCATCCAGCATCCAGGCAAAAGATTCGGACAACTGGTCGTCGGGAGAGCGTTTGCGGACGTCCATAGAGAGATCGCCTTCGGTCATCCGCAGGGCCAGATCGGTGAGTTCGACCTGATAGTCGATCCAGGCCTGGATCGACTGGGCAAGTTGCCCCAGTTCGTTCTTACCGATTGCAGGGATCGTTGGGTTGGGATTTCCCCCAGCCATTGCATCAGCCACCGCCGTGAGTTGGGAGATGGGATCGACAAATTTGCGTTTGAGCGCTATCGTAATCGAGGTAGTGCAGACTGTGATGATCGCGGCTCCGATGAGAATCGACGGCCACGAGATGCCAATCCGACCCACTGAAAAAGCGACAATACAGGTCACGTTTCCCGTCACAAAGACGGCCAATATGCCCCACATAACGAGTCCTTCGCCCCAGATACGACGGAATATCCAAAGTGCGATTGGGGATACAACGACGCAGAGGCCGATGACGATAGAGATGTCTCTTATAATTGTTTGATCCAAAACCGTTCTCCAATAGTGAATGAAGAGGAGATGCCCGCCGCTTGACGCCTTCCAAGAAGTAATCGATATGCTTACGGCACTAATAATGCATATTGATTTTTGTTCCTGCACAAGTATAGGCGAATAATACGGCCAGTACCCCACGCCATTCATCGGATTTTTTCTGTCTCCACCTAAATTTCTATCCCTTCACATGCAGATTGAGGAACCGCTTAATGACTTTTGATCCATCTGTCTTTCTCCCTAACCCACCTGTGCGCAAGAAAATTTCCCGCATTTTGCAGGCTTCGCTCACAGCCGTCGATCCCGCTGCCGCAGTCCAGCGGACGCTCCAACAGGAGGGCGACATTCTCACTGTGGGCGAGCGACGGTACGATCTGGACAGCTATCAGCGGGTCTTTGTCGTCGGCGCGGGCAAGGCGGGCGCGCCGATGACCCAGGCCGTGGAAGCTGTCCTGGGCGAGCGGATCAGCGACGGGCTGGTGGTGGTGAAGACGGATCACAGCGGGCCGACCGAACGGGTGCGGGTTGTGGAGGCAAGCCATCCCACGCCGGACGCGGCGGGTGTGGCGGCTGGCCGGGAGATTCTGGCCCTGGCTGGGGATGCCCGCTCCGACGATCTGGTGATCGCGCTGCTCTCCGGGGGCGGCTCGGCCCTGCTCGTATCCCCGGCAGAAGGGCTGACTCTGGCCGATTTGCAGGGGTTGACCGCCAGTCTGCTGGCCTGCGGCGCGACGATCAACGAGATGAACTGTCTGCGCAAACATTGCAGCGGGGTGAAGGGGGGGCAACTGGCCCGGGCCGTCGCACCCGCGGCCCTCATCACCCTCGTCCTCAGCGATGTGATCGGCAGCCCGCTGGATGTGATTGCCAGCGGGCCGACAGTGCCCGACTCTTCCACCTGGGCCGATGCCTGGGCGCTGGTGGAGAAGTACAATCTGGTGGAAGAATTGCCCCCCGCGATTGTGGCCCGATTGCAGGCCGGGCTGAAGGGCGAAATTTCTGACACGCCGGATGCTTCTGACCCGGTTTTTGCGCATAGTCAAACGGTGGTGGTGGCCGACAATTTTCTGGCAGCCCAGGCCGCCAAGGCCGCAGCAGAGGAAGAGGGCTATTGTAGCCTGCTACTGACCACCTTTCTGGATGGGGACGCGGCAGGCGCGGGGCGTCTGTTGGCTGCCCTGGCAAGGGAAGTGCAGACCAGCGGCAACCCGATTAATGCACCGGCCTGCCTGATTCTGGGCGGGGAGACGACAGTCCAGTTGGGGAGCAATCCGGGCAAGGGGGGACGCAATCAGGAGGTGGCTCTGGCCGCTGCATTGGCCTTGCAGGGCAGCCAGGGCATCACAGTCGTCTCTCTGGCAACCGATGGCACAGACGGCCCTACAGACAGCGCAGGGGCAATGGCTGATGGGGGCACAGTGGCACGGGGGGAAGTCGCTGGCCTTTCTGCTGCGGATCATTTGGGCCGCCACGACGCCTATCCCTATCTGGTCGCCAGCCAGGATCTGCTGCGCACGGGTCCCACCCAGACGAATGTCAACGATCTTCTGTTCGTTTTTGTGGAAGAAATGTGATCGTCGGTACACTCGCGGGACGGGCGAATCGGGTAGGCTAAAGTGGTAGTTATTTACCCACATAAAGACAAACAGGAGTGGTTTGCAATGCCCCAGTTGACAGTAGAAGGATTTGGAACGTTTGACGTGGCCGAAGGCAAGCGGTTAGTCCTCGCTCTGGCGGAAGATGCCGGGGTGGACCAGTTACACGCGTGTGGCGGCAATTGTCGCTGCACCACCTGCCGGGTGGAGTTTGTGGCCGGTGAGCCGGAGATGATGACCCAGGCCGAGAAGGAAAAATTGGCCGAACGGGGACTGAGCGGCGTGCGTCTTTCCTGCCAGATTCAGATGAACGGCGATATGAGCGTGCGTGCCATCAGCCGTCTGGAAGGCAGTGGTCGGCCCGATCCGGGTGGTAAACCAGAGCCGGAGATTCATCCTGAGCCGGTGTGGGTGGCGAAGGGATAATCCACCACTTATTACGGAAAAAAGAGAGGCCGACACATCGATGTGTCGGCCTCTCTTTTTGGCTCAACGGGAATTCAGGTGGCGGCCCGCTTGATTTCGATACGGCTGGAAACAGCCCCAGCCTACTCAATCAGCGCTGGTCTGTCTGACCACCCGAGATTCCAGAGATACCTCTTTTTCTCGTAACAAGCAGACTACCGCTGCACACGCCTGCGCAGCCCAGCCAAGCGGCTGGGGTCCCACCCCTCGCCCAGGGGGACAATCTGCCGGTAGATGCTGGCCCCGATGTAAAGAATCATATAGGCGATGAGGAAGATTGTCACCTGATGCTGGGGGCGGGGATAGTGGAAGAGCAGCCAGGAGGAACCGACGCCCCAGAGCAGAGTCAGCCCCAGCATCCCCGTGCGCAGTATTTGCCTTTCGCTCAGATATTCCATGCGCGACGGATAGATATATTTGATTGGCAGAAAGACGAGCACGCAGAGAAACGCCAAAATCAGCGCATTGTAGAGGGGCTGCAACTGCCAGAGGAAGAGGTAAAAGACGACGATATTCCAATAGCTGGGGAAGCCTTTGAAAAAGTGGTCATCGGTCTTGGCATCCACCTGGCAAAACTGATAGGCTGAGCAGAGGGTAATCAGCCCAGCCAGGGGCAAGCGCACGAGAGGGGGCAGCAGTTCAGCCTCAATCAGAAAGAAACCGGGCACAATCACATAGTTCAAAAAGTCTACAATGTTATCCAGCATTGCGCCGTCTACTTTGCTCGCCAGGGTTTTGGTCTTGAAACGGCGGGCCAGTGTCCCGTCGATCCCGTCTACGAGCACCGCTGCACCCATCAGCCAGAAAGCGATCAGCCAGCGCTCTTCGTGGATGGCGTGCAGGGCAAAGAGGCCGAAAACCGCGCCAGAAGCTGTGATCAGATGGACTGACCAGGCCAACACACGCTGGAGCAGCGAGGGACGGGCAGCGGGATAGATGTCCATGGGCGTTCCTTATGCTAGATGTCTGAACCGACACGGAGAACAAAATGCCTGCGTGTAGCACACGAAGGATACCACGATGGCAAGGGGTTGCAAACCCGGTTTTTTCGGTTGATGCCGGGCGGCGGTACTAGAATGGCAGACGCAGGGCGAAATAGGCTGCCGTTTCCGGAATGGTGTAGACGAGGCTATCTACCCCCATTGCCAGAAATAGAAGTGTAAGATAGAGCAGGCTGAATTTGTAGAGCCGCCAGATGTTGGCGTTGGTCGGGCGGCGCAGAATGTCCACCGCCTGCCAGAAAAAGACCCCATTCAGCGCCAGAGAAAGTACCAGATAGACCGGTCCCAACAGTCCCAGCAGGACAGGCATTGTGCAGATGAGCAGAAGCAGAACGCTGTAAAGAACAATCTGCCGATGGGTCTCTTTTTCACCGGCCACCACTGGCAGCATCGGCACACCCGCGGCCCGGTATTCCTTCTGACGCATCAGTGCCAGCGCCCAGAAATGGGGTGGCGTCCAATAGAAGACAATCAGAAAGAGAAAGATGGGCAGCAGGGAAACTTCGTTTGCCACCGCGGCCCAGCCCACCAGTGGCGGGATGGCGCCAGCCGCGCCACCGATAACGATATTCTGGGTGCTGCTGCGTTTGAGCAGACGGGTGTAGATCCAGACGTAATAGACGATTCCGGCTGTGGACAGTAGGGCGGTGAGCAGATTGGCTCCCAGCCACAGCACCACAAAACTGGCCGCGCTCGCCAGCAGACTGAATACCAACACCTGGCGCGGCTGCATGCGCTTGCTGGGCAGAGGGCGCAGACGGGTACGCACCATCACGTGGTCGATGTCCCGGTCCAGGTATTGGTTGAAGGCGTTGGCCCCGCCCGCAGCCAGAAAGCCACCCACCATCACCCACAGAATCAGCCAGCCGCTGGGCGCAACCGGCCCGGCCAGAAACATCGGCACCAGGGTGGTGAGCAGGAGCAGGGAAATGATACGGGGCTTTGTCAGCGCCATCAGGTCCCGCCAGGAGATACGACTATAGACCCGAAGCAAATCCTGGGGGTTTTCGTTGAGGGCGGCTTCTTCCAACACTGTGCTGCGCAGTTGCATTCTTTATCCGATCATTTCAAGTAGGACGCGGGTTTTGCGGAAACAACAGATCCGCGCCGATATTCTCAGCGTCCTAATTTCCATCAGTAGCACCGGCTTCCCGGCGGCGTAGAATCACGACGTAAATAGTTCCAGCGATGAGCGCGAACGCGTACCATTGAATCGCATAGATCATATGACTGCCTTCGCTCAGGTCAAAATCCACGGCTACCCGGCGGGGCAGCTCATTGCGCGATCGGCTTTCGTCCGGGGCCACTTGCAAAGCCACGGGCAGCAGGGAGTAGGGCATCTGGCTCTGGATGGACTCAATGTCCAATCGCCACCAACCCTTCGCTCTATCGGCTGGGACAACCGATGTGCTGCCGTCGGGCATTTTGCGGGACTTTTGCAGATAGCCACGCACTGGCGGATCGGGCGTCTCATCAAAAGCGGACCAGTCGCCCGCTTCACCCTCCGCGGCTGGAATCCAGCCCCGGTTGACCAGAATAGCAGAGTTGCTGCCTTCGATCTGTAGGGGTGTTACCAACCAATAGCCGGGGGCCTCTTCGGAAAACTGGCCCTGCACGGCGATCTGCCGGGCAAAGTCATAGGTGCCTGTGACTTCGGCCAGCCGGTCTTCCAGCGCATCCGGGCTTTCGGGCAGGTCAGCGCCGGTGATCACCAGCGGGTTGCTCTGCAATTTTGCCAGCAACTCTGCATTGGCCGCTCGTCGCTGATCCAGCCGGGCGAACTGCCATTGGCCCAGCCCAGCCATCACGGCCATCGCCAGCAACACAATCAGCGTCTGCCACCAATAGTGGCGACTAAAAAGAAGTCGGAATGTGCTCATCGGGCTGGGCGTGGCTTTTGGGCTACGTCCTTCTCCCCTGTTTTGAGATAGAGAACGGTTCCTGCACCGGCCAACGCCAGGGCCAGCAACCCACCGCCGACGGCCATCCACGGAAAGATGGGCGACTCGATCTCGTCGCTGTAGCTCGTCTGAACCGGACCGTCCGGCCCCTGAACAATCACACGAATCTCCCAGGTGCCTGTCTGTGGTGGTTCAAAGATCGCCTCGTAAAAGAGTTTGTTGAGGGCGTCTTCGTGGGTGGCCTGGGCAATCAGTTGCAATCCGCTGGCCTGATGCTCCATTTCTACCACTACATCCGCATTCAGAATCGACTTGCCGGCAAAGCCGTTGGGGTCATTGTCCAGCGATTCTGTCAGGGCCACAGCCACGTGGTAGCTCTCCACCGTGGGCGGCTCCGGGTCCGACCAGACCCATATCCGGTAGGGGCCTATATCCTGGTTGTTGATCTGCTGGGTTCCGACACCGGCGTGGGCCAGAACGGAACGTCCAGAAAAAATGAGGGGCAGAACAAGCAAGAAAAAGAGCGCCCCTTGCCTACACATTTTGGTCATTCTATAACTGCCAGTCGTGGTGGGTGGGGTGTACGTCGGACATTCTTCCCCTCCTCGCCCTTGGACAGATCGGGTTTGCGATCTGCATTATTAAAGAGCCGGGCCACCAAAATCAACGCGGCGGCGATATACATCATCGTGCCCGGAATCCACATAATCAGCCCGGCAATCATCTGGTCGTCCATCAAGCTCACGCTATAGAGCCGGGGCACACCCAAATAGTAGGGATAGATGGGTGACTCTGCCAGGGAAATTGTTACCCCCAGCAGCATATTGGCGGGCACAACTCCCATCACATAGCCAATGCGAGAGAGCAGGCTGCTCCTGCCGTGGATGTGGGGGGCGGAGCCTATCACCCGCCACCAGAATAGCATAGCGGTGCCAAAAAAGGTCAGGTGCTCCAGATCGTGGATCCAGCCGTTGCCCTGGGCCAAGCTGTAGGCGTTGGGATCGTGCCAGAGAAAAAGCGTACCCACAAAGAGCAGCCAGGAAAGGCCCGGTTGTGTCACCAGCCGCAAAAACTCCCGAAAGCGGCTTTCGCGCTGAAACCAGCCACCGACCTGCAAACGCAGGGGCCGGGGCAAGGCCCACAGCCCGGTGGCGAAGGGTCCGGCCAGCCAGATCAGGGGTGGGGCCACCATCACCAGCAACAGATGCTGGATCATATGCAGGGAGAAAAGCTGGCTGGCAAGCACATCGATGGGCGAAAGCAGTGCCACAATCAGCACAACCAGACCAATCAGGTACGAAGCCAGCCGCCAGCCAGTAGCAAAACGCCCGGCCCCGCGCTGGCGCAACCGTTGCCAGCCTATAAATTGAAGCGCTCCCAGCAGCGTGAGCGGGAGAAGAATCTCGAACCGTACATCCCACGACAATAGGAGCGCTTTTGTGATTGGATCCATAAGATGGAAAAGTACACTTTTGAACAGACACCCATTAGGTGTCAGCGAAAGGTGATGTGTGAAACGTGAAGATTGCCACACATCACCTTCTCAGTACGACCGTCAAAAATCTCAGTGACCGACTCCGTAGGCATGGCCGATCAGGTAGAGGGCCGGGTAGAAGAAAATCCAGACCAGATCGACGTAGTGCCAGTAGATGGCGGTGGCTTCCACACCCCAATGGCGCTCGGCGGAGAAGTGCCCCTTGCGCCCCAGCCACCAGACATTGCCGATCAACACAATGCCAGAAAGGACGTGCAGGGCGTGCATCCCCGTCATGCCGAAGACCACCGCACCGAAGACGCCGTCAGATGGCTTGAGATGGCCTTCGAAGATGAAAGGCAACATCCCCCATTCAAAGATGATGACACCGACCAGGAAGATCGTGCCCAGAATGGCGGTGATGACAAGGCTCCACAAGAAGTCGCGCCGGTTGTTGTTGGCGATTGAGACTTCAGCCCGGTTCATAAAATAGCTGCTCAAGAGTAGCACGACGGTAACAATCAGGCCCACTACCTGATCTAGCTCAGGGCGCATCATCTGGCCGCCCTCGTCTACCCAGAGATAAAAACGGGCAGCCAGCAGGCCGATGAAGATGAAGGCTTCCGATGCAAAGAAGAGCCACATACCCAGCCGGTTGCGGCGGGTTCGTTCTAGATAAGCGGCCTGACTGTCGTCGTGACCGTCAGCGTGGCCGTGATCGGCCTGATGTCCCAGTGTAGCAACGCTCATTTAGTGGCTCTCCTCTTCCGTCCAGAGGGTCTTGATGTGCATAAAGTAGTTGACGACGAAGTACGCCTTCACAAGCCCCAACAGCATCATAACTGCAAAGCTGTTGAAATGGGTTGCGATATAGTACTCGACACCGGTCACAACTGCCAGGATAATGGCGACAATATATCCCGTGCGGTAGATGCCTGCTTTGACTTTGGCTTTGGCGACTGGTTTCTTGCGTTCACTCATTGCTCGTCACTCCATAAAACATTGATGATGGGATGACGAGACGATGGAGATTCTTCATCCCATCATCCCATCATCATCGCTGTATTCTTAGTCATCCCCTGCCGCGGCAAAGGCCACATAGGGTTCGGGCAGACCGTAGTCGTAGGGTTCGCCATGCACCACCATAGGCGAAGCAAAGCTATGCTCAGGAATGGGCGAAGGAATCTGCCATTCGGGGGAGCGGGAGCGCCAGGGATTGTCACCGGCCAGCACGCCCACTTCCGCACTCTGGAAGAAGTTCCAGAGCATCAGCAGCACGCCAAAACCGATGAGGAAACCGGCAATCGTAATGGACAGTTGCCAGGCTTCGATTGAGCCTCCGCCCAGCGTCGGGTCGTAGTCGGCAATGCGTCGCCGCATCCCCATCACGCCCACACCCATCTGGCCCAGCGTCTGCACCCAGAAGGCCGGGGTCATAATCGCAAAGTGGATTTTACCCAGGGTCTCGTTGTACATCCGCCCCGTAACTTTGGGGAACCAGAAGTAGAGAGCCGCAAAGAAGGGGAAGACAAAGCCGCCAAACATTGTGGCATGGAAATGGCCCACCACAAAGTAGGTGTCGTGCAGGGGCAGGTCCGACGGCACAGTGCCCAGAATCGGGCCACTGAGACCGCCGATCAGGAAGACGGAGATAGCGCCCAATACAAAGAGCATAGGCGTTTCAAAGGTCAACTTACCGCCCCAGAGCGTGCCCAGCCAGCTAAAGAATTTGACGCCCGTCGGTACAGCCACCAACAGGCTGGAATACATAAAGGCGTAGCGCAGCACGGGCGCATAGCCAGAGACAAACATATGATGGCCCCAGACCAGAAAACCGACAATCGCAATCGCCAGACTGGAGAGAGCAATCCATTTGTAACCGAAGAGCGGCTTGCGGCTAAAGACGGGCAGCAGTTCGCTGATAATCCCCAGCCCAGGCAAAATGAAGATATAGACAGCCGGATGGCTATAGAACCAGAAGAGATGCTGGAAGAGAATCGGGTCACCCAGACCAGTCATCAGGGTTGCACCCGGCAGACCGGGATCGAAGAATCCCATGCCCAGTGCTCGCTGGGTAGAAACCATCAAAAAGCTGAGGCCGATCAACTGGGTGGCTGTCAACTGAATCAGGCTGGTGGCAAAGACAGCCCAGCAGAAGATGGGCATTTTGAAGAGGCTCATACCTTTGGGGCGCATCTGCAAAATAGTGACGAGCAGGTTGAGCGAGCCTACAATGGAAGAGAGACCGACGGCAAAGACACCCAGAAAGAACAGTTGATAGCCGATTGGCCCACGCGCACTGAGCGGTGGATAGGCAGTCCAGCCCGCATCCCAGCCGCCGATGAAGAGGCTGGAAAGCAGCAGCAGGCTGCCCGGCACATTGAACCAGAAGCCCAATGCGTTGAGACGGGGGAAGGCCATATCCTCGGCGCCCAGCATCAGCGGGACCAGATAGTTGGCCATACCACCGATGCCGAGCAGAATGGCAAAAATCATAATAAAGCCGTGCATGCCGATGAAGTTGTTGTACAGCTCCAGGCTCAAAAACTGGCGTCCTGATTCGGCCAGTTCTGTGCGAAAAATGAGGGCCATTGTACCACCGACCAGGAGCAGGAAAATCCCCCAGACAGTGTACTGGACACCGATGACTTTGTGGTTGTAGTCCACCCCAAAGTAGCGGGTCCAGGCTGGTTTGCCCTCGGGCGGGCCGTGGTGCATGGGCGTTTCCTCGCCCTTCATCCATTTGGCCCAATCAGAGAGCGCACCCACAGCCCAGAGCGCGCCAATAATGCTGAAGATCGCACCCACTGTCCAGGATGGCTCGGCGGCCCAGGCGGGCAGTCCGAGCATAACCCGAATGAGCATCGTTGTGGCCATACCCGTCAGCATGCCCAATATCTGACCGACGATTGCCCGTACAAGTCCGAGTGAAAATAGCGACATAGAAAGAACCCCCTATGCGTTCAGAAAAAACGCGTGAATCAAAAACAAGAAGTGTAGCGACAACTGCTACACCCACTTGGGATTACTTCGAGCTGGCGGTCTGCACATCCTGATTCCAGAAGGCGGCAAACTCATCCTGGGAAACAACCCGTACAGGGGCAATCATCCCTGTGTGGTTCAGGCCACACAGCTCGGAACAGATGAGTCTATATTCACCCTCTATAGTCGGTGTAAAGCGTAGGTAGGTGGTACGCCCCGGCACAATGTCCTGCTTCACTCGAAATTCGGGAACCCAGAAATTGTGCAACACATCTTTGGATGTCAGGTCCATGCGGATAGGCGTATCCACGGGCAGGACCAGTTCCTGGGTGACAGCATCGCTGTTGGGCAGAGAGAAGTTCCAGCCCCACTGATAGCCCTCGGCATTGACGATGATTTCGTTGTCCGGACGTTGGGTAATATCGACCAAAACAACCGTCGACCAATATCCAAAAGCGATCACAACTACCATCGGCAGCGCAGTCCAAAGAATTTCCAGGGTGGTATTGCCGTGGATGTATTGGCCCTCTTCGGTATCCCCTTCTCGACGTCGGAAGAGGAAGAGAGAATAGATGGCAATGACAACCACCAAGGAAAAGAGGAATGCGATTATCCAAAGATGGCCCTGGATCAGTGAGTCAATGGGGCCTGCCTGGGTGGATGCGGCCAGAGGAAATTTCAGAACTGCATCCAGAATCCAAAAGACGACAAAGGTAAAAATGACGACGAGTACACCGATTGCTGCAAAGTGCCGTGTATTGTTCTGCATAAAAAATCGCCCTCGTAACGAAAACAACTGCGTTGTGCGGTATTGACAAGCCTACATTGACAAAAATTGCCAGATCACCCAGAAAAAGCCGAGCGAAATGAGGAGTGGTAGTGCTGTCCAGAAATATTCTGCGCCGGGAAGAATGCGGATATCTTTTTCTCCGGGCACCTGGCCATCTTCCGGGGTGGTTTCGCCTCGGGCAATCCGAGTGGGAAAGGTGCGTACACTGGCGACCAGAATTGTTTGAATGGCGATAAACAGCAATGCACTACCCGTAAATAACCAGAGAAAGATCGGTGTGGCTGTCGAACCAAAGGCTATCTCCACACCAGCCAAAGACTGGGGGCGATAGCTCAATACCAGCCAACCAATACAGACGCCCAATAATAGCAACGTCCAGAAAATTCTTGCGCTCATTGTCTACTGTCTTTTCTCATCTATTGTCATTCGCCAAGCAATTGTACAAAAAGGAACAATGGATGTCAAAACCTTCGGCAATAGCAGATTGCATTATGCAGAATTTGCCGGTATAGTATGCGTATAGTCAAAAGTGCTACACGCAATCGGCCAGCCATCCAACTGGGCCGGGGACAACGACGAACATCATCGGGACGAACGTCATCGGCACCCATCGCCGACACCCACTATCAACACCGGCAACTGTTTAGCAGTCGTGAGTGTACACGATTCAATGCAACAATACAACTATCACCCTCCTTCCCTGTTGCCCCCGAAAGGAGCATCACAATGAGTGAATCGACGACTGCTACTGCTGGTGTGGAGATCGATCCGGCCACAGCAGCCGTACCTGCGCTGCGGGGCAATAGCCTCCTCGGCGCTGCTGTGGCTGAGTTCGAGGAACATATGGTGCGCAAAGGTTTCAGCGATAACACCATCAAAGCCTTTCGCAACGATCTGAAAATTCTGCGGGTCTTTATGGATGACGGCGCTGTGCTGCGGGAGATCACCAACGATCACCTGACCGAGTTTCTGCAATGGATGCAGAGCGAACGGGGACGCCCGTGCAGCGCCAAAACATTGGCCCGGCGCATCACCACCCTGAAGGTCTTTTTTAGCTGGCTGCACGATACAGGCGTCATCGCCAACGACCCGGCCCAGGAGATTGTCCAATTCTCTGTGCGCACGCCCCTACCCACCATCCTGACCAAAGACGAAGTAGACAGGCTGATCCTGGCCTGCCAGGACTGGGATCGGGATCGGGACAAGCCCGACGCCCGGCCCTATCTGCTGGTCAGCCTGCTGCTGCAAACCGGGATGAAGAAGAGCGAATGTGCCAAATTGCTGATCGAAGAGATCGACCGCAGCCAGCCCCATTCGCCCGAAGTGCTGATCCGCTACGACGATCCCCGCTACAGCCACAAGACCCGTCGTCTGCCCCTGCACCCCAGCATACTGCAACCCCTGGACCGCTATCTGGCCCAATACAAGCCGGAGCGTTTTCTCTTCGACTGCACGCCCCGTAATCTGGAATATGTGCTGGACGAAGCAGGCAAGCGGGCCAAAATCCGGCGCACCCAAGTGGGATTCGAGACCCTGCGCTGGACGAGCGCTGTGCGGGACTATAAGACCGGTATGAAAGAGGAACAATTGCGTCAGAAGATGGGATTGAGCAAAGTCTCCTGGCGGGAGACCAGCGACAAGATTCAGCGGCTGGCGGGTCAATAAACAATCCAGCCTTTACCCGCCACCGGGCGAGCTGTCGACGATGGCAGCGCTCCCAGCCCGAAACGTTACTGCGATCCTTTGTGGAATTGTTTCGAGTAGATGTCTATGCGACTACCTAAACCACGTGTGCCCAATAATTGGGCGCTTCTATTGCTTATCGTCACCACTGTTCTGCTGGGGACCCAATTGCTGCGCGCCAACCTCTCCTATTTCCGTTGGCTCTTCGGCGACCGTTTCGGCTGGTCATCCCTTGCCTTGGGCGGGCTGGCATTGGCTCTCTACTCCCTCCCGATTCTGATCGGTCCCTTTTTACGCCGGATGGGAACCCGCCCCCTCCTCATCCGCACGGCCTTTCTGGTGGGGGCGACCCGTCTGCTGGCCCAGATGTGGTGGGGCGATCCGCTGGTGGATGCCATCTTCGTTTTTGTCGGTATGCTGGCCTTTTTGATCTTCCTGCCTGTGGCCCTGGGCTGGCTGGTGGGGGATCGCATCCACAAACCGGAAGCTGGCTGGCATTTTGCCCTGCTTCTCCTCTCCGGCCTGGCGATGGACAGTGCGATTCACAGCCTTTTCCTCACCTACGATCCCATCTGGCAGAATACCTGGTATGGCTTTGGTGTCGTGCTGCTGCTGGTGGGCGGACAGTGGGGTCTGTTGCGGGTGATTGTCCGCCGTGTGGCTGTGCCCCTGCCCTTTCGGGAAGCCTCTGGCCGCAACTCCCTGCCCCTGCTTCTCTTTGGCCCCTTCTTTGTCTACTATCTGATTGTGGGGGGCAATCTGGCTCGGCTCAACGCATTGACTGGCTGGCCCCTGCCTCTCAGCATCTTCTGGCTGCTGGGGGGACTCTTTGCGGCTGTTCTGCTGGCCTGGCTGTTGCCGCCAGGCCGGGCTGTGGCGCTTGTCGCCTTTGTGCTGCTGATGACAACCATCAATCCGCCGACCCTTTCCCCGGTCGCGTCGGCCCTCTCGCTTCTGGTCAGCCAGATCAGCGCGGGGCTGCTGCTCACGACCGCTTGCACCCATCTGGCCCGCTATCGCAGCCGGGTGGGCGTGAGCCACACGGCCTGGCTCTGGTGGGGTTCCCAGATGCTTTTTGTGCTGCTGATTTTCCTCTATTACGTCAGCTACGATATTCGATTGCCTATCAGCCGGGAATTTATTCTCTATTTGGCTGTCGTGGGTATGGGGGGCGGCGCACTTTTTGTCAGCGACCGATGGGCTTCATCCACTCACTTGCGGCCAGCCCTGGACCATTTGGGGTTGCCCTCTTTGCATAGCCTGGCCCTGGCTCTGGCTCTGGTGTTGGGCCTGACGACTGTCATCTGGCAACAGCCCGCGGTCGCCAGCGCCCAGTCCGATACCCTACGGCTCTTCAACTATAATGTGCACAACGGTTTTTCTATGCAGGGGACCCTCGATCTGGAGGGAATGGCCCGGCTGATCGAGAGCCAGCACGCGGATATTCTCACCCTGCAGGAGGTGGGGCGGGGATGGGTGGTGAATGGGTCCGTGGATATGGTTGTCTGGCTCTCCTGGCGGTTGGGTATGAAAGCCACCTTCACTTCCACATCCGGGCTGGATTGGGGCCACGCGCTACTCACCCGTTTCCCGGTGATCCGCCACGACGAGTTTGCCCTGCCGCCCCCTGGCCTGCCCCTGAGCCGGGGCTTCGCCTATCACGAGATCGATGTGGGAGACGGGCAGTCTCTGCTGCTTATCAACACCCATCTCCATCATCTCTCCATCGACGCCACCATCCGGGAGCAGCAGGTTGCCAGCATTCTGCACTTTCTCGATGGCAACCCCATGCGCAGGCTGATTCTTACGGGCGATCTGAATTCGCAACCGATGGAGCCTGTCCTGCTCAGTCTGGGCGCGGTGGGCTTGCGCGACCTGATCGCAGAAGCGGGTCTGCAACCGGGCTTCACCTTCCCCGCGGACGCACCCACCCGGCGCATCGACTATATCCTCGCTTCGCCCGATGTCGGATTGCGTGAATTGGCCATTCCGCCCGATGCGATTTCTGATCATTTGGGCATCAGCGCGACGATTCTGCTGCGGTAGCCTACCGTGTAAATTCACTGTTGGGCTTGTATACACGGATCAAAAGAAACACGGATATTTGAGTGATCCGTGTTTCTTTTGATCCGTGTATACAAAATTTTGGCGCGGTCGATTCCTCACTTATTCGGGAGGGGCGTCGGGTGTACCGCCGTCCTTTGTTGTGTTGGGGAAAAAGGTGCGGAAGGAGCTTTGGTAGCGGAGATGGACATCCAGATAGCTGCCTGACCAGCCGCCGACCAGATAGAGTTGGCCGAGGGAGCTGGCCGCGCCGCCCAAATGGCGCCATTCGCCCTGAATCGGTGCCGGGAAATTGCTCCACAGCCCGGTGGCCGGGTCGAAGCGTTCGATAGTATCTACCTGATGGCTCCAGCCGCCACCCACAGCAAAAAGAGCCAGCCCATCGTAGAGCAACGAGACCCCGCCCCGGGGGTCTGCCAGATCGGGCAAGGCCCGCCACTCCCCAGTCTGGGTACTGTAGACAGCCGCGTCGGCCAGTTCCTGTCTGCCATCGTAGCCGCCCACCACATAGAGATCGTCGGCTATCACCGCGCTACCTGCGAATGCCCGCGCTCTGGGCAGGCGGCTGACTACCTGCCAATCGGTGGGTGCAACATCTGGGCTGCTCTGCGCGGGGATGCGCCAGACCTCATCGTGCATGGCCTGGCCGTCCCAGCCGCCCAGCAGATAGAGGCCATCGCCCACCAGTTGCAGGGACGCGCCGGCCAGGGGCGCGGGCAGACGTCCCCATTCGCTCCAGCGCTGGCTGGCGGGGGTAAAAACAAACAGCCGATCGCTCAGTATCTCCCCGTCTTCTCCGTCGGCCATATTTCCGCCAGCCAGCAGAATGCGGGTAGCGTCGGCTGTGGTGGCCGCGTTTGCCAAAGCCACCGGCAGAGGCACACCGCTTGCCCACTCATTGATACGCAGATCGTAGACATCCACCCCGGCCAAGGGCTGCCCCTGGGCCGATTCGCCGCCAATCGCATAGAGAAAAGTATCGTTGAAGGCGACCAGTGCCAGACGGCTGCGGGCTGTGGCCAGGGGTGTGCGGGATTCCCAGCGGGGCATCTCCGCGATCACCGGGCGGCCCACTGCCAGCACAGTGCCATCGCTGAGCAGATTGACGACCGACTGGGCCGGGCGGGTGAAGAAGGGTGTGACCAGAATCCCCAGGCTCAGGAGTAAGACGCCAAGAAGATAGAGGGGCTGCCAGCGGAATGGCAGTCCAGACGAGGCTTCCAACGGTTCCGGGTCTGGCAGGGGTTCTTCCTCAGCAGCCCCTCCGCCGGTCTCCACCCCCGGCACATAAATCCAGCCCTGGCTGACAAGCAGCATAGAGGCTTCGGTGCGGCTGTTCACGCCCAGCTTTTCGTAGATATTGCGCAGGTGAACTTTGACAGTGTGGGGGCTGATGATCAGTTCCGACGCGATCTCTCCGTTGCTGGCTCCGGTTGCCAGCAGCCGGGCCACATCCATTTCCCGTTCGCTCAATGGGTTTTCGGCCAGGCCAGAAGAGGACGTATCCCCAGCCGTGGCTATGGGCGGTTCCGCGGTGGCGGGGATAGAGGGAGCAAGCGTTGTTTGCCGATTCATCCCTCTATTATTCCACAGAAAATGGACGGAATACAAACAGGGGGGCAATCAACCCGCGGCGAGCCGGAAACCCTGACCGCGCACAGTGAGTAGATGGACCGGGTGGGAAGGGTCCGGCTCGATCTTTTCGCGCAGCCAACGGACGTGGACATCCAGAGTGCGGGTATCCACCAGATAGTCGGTCTCCCAGACGGTACGCATAATCGTTTGGCGGCTGACGATCTCGTCCCCATTCGACAGGAGCAGATGGAGCAGGGCACACTGTTTCGGCGGCAGATGGTGGCTGCCCCGGGGACCCTGCACCGTGCGAGTCGCCAGATTCAGGTGAATCCGGCCAAAACGCAGTTCGGTCTTGTTGTTCTGGTGGAGCAGATGTATGAGATTTTCCACCGCTTTGGGGCGCAGGGGCAGGCGAAGGGTTTCGTCAAAGGCAAACCGTTTCCTTTTGAGTGGCTCTGGGCAAAGGGAAACGATACGCAGGGCCGGGAAGCGGCGGCGTAGCTCCTGGCAGAAGCGGGTGCGGTGTCGCCGCTGGTTATCAACTTCCAGCACCAGCGCGTTGAAGTGGTGGACCCGCAGGGCTTCCAGGGCCTGGACCTGGCTGTTGACCCAGAATACGCGCAGGGCTGGTGGGGTGGAGTCCGGCTCGGCTGCGCGCAATTTCTGCCAAAGGGACTCGAACTCCTGGGAGAGAGTTGGCTGTCGCCCCAGGATGAGGAGGCGGATTGTGGTGGACGTAGACATAAATGCTTCTCGGCGAGTGGGGTGTGCAGATAAAGCAGAGGGAGAAGACAGTATAGCCAGAAAGGAAAAAAGACGCAAGGAGGAAAAAACGCGGGCAATTCAGATTTGGGGCGAAGTAGAATCGTCTGTGCCGCCCGGTGCTAAAGACACCGGGCTATCGAGCCACGCCGGATAAATCCGGCTTATCCGTCCTCTGCTCGGCTCTCTTGCAGCCCCGTTTAGGGGGCGTCGCTCAATAGCTCCGGGTCTTTAGCCCGGAGCGGTCGTCGCAAACCCACTCTGCCCCGAAATTGAATTACACCCAAAACGAAGTCTACCGGCAAAGTCAATCGGCTGGCGCGATCGCGGTGATGGTAGTGCCCATACCGGCAGCACTGTGGACCTGGAATTCACCGCCAATGCGCTCCACCCGCTCCCGCATAGAGGTCAGTCCCAGATGGCCGGGGAATTGACCAGATGTGTCAAAGCCCTGGCCGTTGTCCTGGATGGTGAGGGTGAGGCGGCCATCTGCCACGCCCAGCCCCACGGACACTTGGGAAGCGCCCGCGTGTTTCACAATATTATGCAGCGCTTCTTGCGAGACCCGGTAGAACATCTCTTTGACGGGCAGGGGCACATTCGGTTCTGTGCCCAGATCGGTCTGCACTGTCAGGCGGTGGCGGGCGCGCAGGGCGGCGGTCTGCTTCTCCAGCGCGACGACCAGCCCTTCGCTTTCCAGGGATTCCGGGCGCAGTTCAAAGATCAGCGCGCGCATCTCCGACAGACCCGCCTCTGCCAACTGCAAAATGTAGGCAACCGGTTCGTCCAGCCGAGCCTGGGTCTCTTGGGGCATAGTGGAGATAATTTTGCTTGCTGTGCGCGTCCCCAGCGCGATACCGTAGAGCGCCTGGGAGACTGAATCGTGCAGTTCCCGGGCCAGCTTCTGCCGTTCTTCCAGCGCGGCCAGGGATTGGGCCTGCTCGTAGAGACGGGCATTTTCGATGGCGATAGCCGCCTGATTGGCAAACGCCAACGCCAGGTCGATGCGCTGGTGGGAGAAGTGGCCGGGCTGGGGATGCTGCAAGGCCAGCATTCCCACAGTTTGGCCGCGCAGACGCAGGGGAACCGCCAGCCAGGCCCGCAAATAGCTGTTGGCCTGGTACATCTCCTCGGTCACAGCGCTGGGCGACAAAGCCCGATAGGCGGCAGCAACCGGTGTTTCCTCGTCCAAGTCCTGGATGACAACCGCTTCTCCCCGTTCGAGTTGTGTCCAAATCTGGCCCAAATCTTGCCGGGACGGGCGAACTGTCAACGCGAGTTCCTCGGCTGCCGGGCCGCGATAGGCCACCTGTTGTAGCAATTCGCCATCGGCAATGGCAATCGAAGCCGCGGCATACTCCACCACCTCGCCCAGTTTGCCCAGAATCATTTGCAGTAGTTCCGGCAGGGCCATAATCAGCGTCAGATCGTGGGAAACGTTGAGCAGCGTCACCAGTTCGCGGGTGCGTTCGGCCACCCTTCCCTCCAACTCGTGGCGATGCTCTACTTCGCTGCGGCGCAAGGCCGTCTCTGCCTGCTGTCGCTCGGCCATTTCACTTTGCAGTGCTCGATTTTGCTGTTCGAGCGAGGCCCGGCTCTGGCGCAGACCGGAGGTCATACTGTTGAACGAAGCGGCCAACTGTCCGAGTTCATCCCGTGTCGTGACCGGAATAGAAACGTCCAGATCACCCGCGGAGACGGCTGCCGTTCCCCGCACCAAATCGGCAATGGGTCGGGTCAGACGGCGATTGGTAAGAACCACCCCTACCAGCGCGGTCAGGAAGAAGAAGATGACGACTCCCAGAGTCAGACGCAGGATTGCGTTGGCGTTGAGGGCTGTTTCCGCTGCCAGGACGTCGGCAGGAGCGGTCAGTTCGGCCAGGGGGACGGCAATCCCCAGGCTCCAGCCCAGATCGGGCATGGGCGCGAAAGCCAACAGCACCGCCTCGCCGCCGATGGTCGTCTGTTCCAGCCCTACGCCGCCCTGCAGCATTGCAGGCAGGATCGTTGCCAGGTCAGAATCAGCCAGAGAAACGCCCAGAATATCGGCCAGGTTTTCTTCGTCTTCATCCCCGGCCTGATGAAGTAAGTGGGCAATCCCCTGAGTAGCCGCAGCCACGAGTTGACCGTTCCCATCCACAATAAAGGCATAGCTACTCAAAGTTGGCTGGATGCTCTGCAACTGCTCCACCAACCGCGCCAGGGAGAGGTCAATCGAGACGACGCCCTGATACGCATCCCCAAAATAGACCGGTGTGTTGGCCGTAATCAGCAGACCCAGCCCGATATTGTCTACATAGGGCGGGTCCCAAACTGTGAGACGCTGGGGGTCTTTGGGCGGCGAAGCGGGAGACTCTTCCAGGACATACTGGGCATTTTTCGGTTCAAGCCCCGGCGATCCGGCCAGATTTTCCACCACATTTATCACTGGATAGTAGCGGAAAACCATACTGGCTTCCTGATAATAGATGGCAATGGCATCCGGGGCCTGTGGGAGTAGGGATGGGAAGAGATTGTCGAGCGCGGCGGACTGGGCGATCCGCGCCCATTGGGCATCATCCATTGCCACATAGGAGGGAACGACCAGATCGGTGATGCGGTCGGGGTTGGCGTCGTAGAGCAGGTTGTACGGGGAATAGGTCTGAAACTGGGTTGCGTCCCAGGCGGTCTGTTCCCCGTTGTGGGCCGCGGCCACCAGATATTCGGCGGCAATGCGGGTCAAACTGGCCGCGCGGGCAAGCTGGTTGTTGCTGATGGCTGCGTCCAGGACTGCCCGCTGTTGGAGGTCCGCACGTCCCTGCTGGGTAAGGGCGCTGGCGCTGAGCTGGGCAGCATCCCGTTGCAGGCGGGTCAGGCCCAGGCCAACAGCCGTCACCACCGTCATCAGAAAGAGCAGCATAAAGAGAGCGACGGCCAACACCAGCTTGCTTGACAGGTGTTCAAAGCGAAACAGGCGACGCATGGGCGATCTTCCGTGACTATACCGGGACTAGGCCAGACCGATACGGGCCGCATAGAGCGCGGCCTGGGTGCGGCTGACGACGCCCAATTTGCCCAGGATATTGCTCACGTGGGTCTTGACCGTCTTTTCACCGATGATCAGTGCCGCGGCGATCTCTTTGTTCGCCATGCCCTGGGCCAGCAGGCGTAGCACCTCTTTCTCCCGCTCGCTCAACTGCTCTGGGCTGTTGGGGGCGGGAACTTCGCGCAGGAGCCGGGCAGCCGCCTGGGGCGAAAGCTGCACCTGTCCCGCGGCCGCGGCTTTGATGGCCCGGCACAGTTCGTCGGCTTCCGTATCTTTGAGCAGGTAGCCGGTGGCCCCTGCGCGCATGGCGTTGAAGACCGACGCATCCTCCAGCACACTGGTCAGCGCGATGATTTCGATGTCGGGCAGGTCCCGGCGCAGGATGCCGATGGCGGTGATACCGTCCATTACCGGCATCATCAGGTCCATCAGAATCACATCCGGTTGCAGCTCGTGGGCCTTTTCCAGCGCGTCCGCCCCGTTGACCGCTTCCCCCACAATGGCCAATTCCGGGTCCAGACTCAAAAACATGCGCAATCCCTGGCGCACGACCGCGTGATCGTCAACCAGCAAAATACGAATGGTCATGGGCAATCCTTTTGCTACAATCAGCCGTGCACGCGACAGAAAGAGTGCCTCGCACCAGAATCTGCGGTCTACTCTACAGTCTACAAAGACCCGATTTGTCAGGGAGGCTACGCTTAAAATCTTGCCACATCGACGGGTATTTGTATAGTCCGTCGGGCTGTTTTGTACACAAAAGAATGGGCCTCTGTCAGCGGTCTGCTTTCTTCACCTCGCCCACCTGTGAGCGAACCGATTCTGCGCCCAACTGTCTGATCAGCACCAGTAGTTCATCGAAGTTGGCCTGTTTGCTGATGAAGGCATCGGCCCCCGCGTGCAGGGCCTGTTCCCGGTTGACTGCGCTGTCGTAGACGGTAATGATGATAATGGCGCAGTGGGGCGCGGCCTGCCGCAGTCGCTCCATTCCGCTGATCCCGGAGATGTCAGGCAGTTTGATGTCCAGCAGGATGACGTGGGGCTGGGAATCGGCGGCGACGGCGACGGCGACGGCCAACTCCCCGGCCATACCTACCACCCCAATCTCCGGCTCCAGGGCCAGCCGCATCTGCCAGCCCCGCCGCACCCGCTCGTCATCATCCACCAATAGAACGCGAATCATCTTTTTCCTGCTTGTCAGTTGGGCGACTGGTTGGGTCGCTATCCTATGCCGGGACTGTGTAGGCTGACTGCTCCGTCCGTTGCAGAATTGCCACGCTCACCGCGCCAACCCACACCAGCAATAGGGGAAGCGACGCAAACAAAACCGAGAGAAGCGCAGGACTCTCCAGCAGAAAACTCAGACCGCCGATGAATAGCGCCAAAGAGAGGATTGCACCGAGCCAGCCAAGCCAGCGGGGCAGGGCGTGGGTGCGAAGGATCAGCGCGGAGGCCGCTCCGCTGAACAGGGCCAGGGCCAACAGTTTGAAGGTATCGGTTGTATTGATCAGCACGAGGATCGTTCGGATCGAGCCATCGCCCGCGGCCAGCACATCGGGATTGACCAGCACTTCCTGAAGGCCCGCCTGTACAAGCGAGATGCTGGCCGCGGCCACGCCAGCCCCCCACAGGACGCTCGTGAGTATGGCGTTCTGGCTGTCGTCAAAACTGCGGAAGACATTTGCCAGCGCCCCGGCGAAGATCAGTACGGCCACACCTGCAATCCCGTCGATCAGGTAGGACCGAATCAGATGGGCAGACCGATGGGCCAGGAAATGGGTGGTCAATTCAGCGGTTGAGGCCGAAGTGCCAGGGCTGCCAGACGCAATCAACAGGCCAATTACCCAGACAACCACATAAAGAATCCCCGCGGCCGCAAGCCAATTTCTGCTCTTCATCATTGCCTCCAAATAACCATCAGAATTTTGTTGATACTGTAGATCAGCCCGAAACTTAGGGCCAGGAAATGTTGCTGTGTGTTGTATAGGGCTGCCAGGGCCGCCCCAAAGAGAAACAGTTCCAGGAGCAGTAGCCACGGCTCTGGCAGGCGTCTGTCCGAGGCTGGCGCCAGAAAGATGCCCCACGTCACCGCGGCCACCAGCGGCAGGCCAATGCCCAACCCGACTTTCCCCACCATCTCCTGACCGGTCTGAAATCCCCAGTATCCCAGCGCCGCCAGGAGGCAGAGTTCCAGCAGGAAGCGGACCAGCAGATTGATGGGTTTGATGACTTCCATACGCACCGTTCTCCTCTCCTGTTTGGTGGTCCGCCAGTTTTAGCGAAGATTGGCCTTCTGAACGAAAGAGTATTGGTCAAGGTCATATTGGAACCGGAAAAAGGGCGTTGTTGCGGCCTTGTCAGACTGCACCAATTCAGATTTGCCCTTTTCCCCTTCCAAATGAGAATCGCCGTCAGAATGGCTTCCGCCAGCCATCCCCCGCAGCAGGTAGATGCCGTAGATCAGCAATATCACATCCTGCACCACATTCAGCGGGATGACGGGGAAGACCGTCACGTGCAGAAAGAGGTCGTGGAGCATATGCAGGCCGACCAGAAACCAGATGGTGTTGGTGCGCAGACGCAGGGCCGCAAAGGCGACGCCGAAGCAGAAGGCCCCGACCATTTGGGCCAGCACAATCGCCGGGTTGCGGAAGAGAAAGTTTGTGCTGTGGAGCAGAGCAAAGAGCAGGGCCGAGAGCAGTACTCCCCGCACCAGACCGACGGGTTGCAGCACCCGCAACACCAGCCCACGCATCCAAGCCTCTTCCATAAAGCCGGTAATCAGATAGGCGACGGTGAAATAGAAGGCCGTCCCGGCTGGTAGCCACTGGACCCCGCCCAGCAGAGGCAGCACAACCGCCACACCCGCGGGCAGCCAAAGCAGCCCCAAACTTCGCCAATCATTCGGTCCATTGAAGCCCACTTCCCGCCACCAGTGCAGGAGAGTCAGCAGGCCCAAAATGGCGACCGCCACCACACACATCGCAATGAAGGGGGCGTCGGCTTGGGGCAACAGGGCCTGCACAGCCGCGCCGGAGAGCATCCCCAGCAGCAGGTCGATGGCGAAGAGCGCCACAGCCGACCCAACGGGATGCGTCTGAAATTGGCTGAGAATCGCGGTTGATAGCGGTCGTCTGGGTTGAGTCTGTGCAACGCTTGCGTGCATATTCATACGGGAACACTCCTTTGCTTTGTGGGACCGGGCGCTTGTTTTTGGCTGTTACTTTGCCGTTGAACCGGCGCTGTTGAGCGTAATTGTGTATACCTGCTGGGCTGGCGTCAGCCCACAGTCGGTGATGATTTTGTCTGCCGGGCAGTTGGCGTCGGTGCTGGGCTGCCAGCCGACGCTGAGCAGGGCCAGCTTCTGCCCCAGACGCAGACCCGTCGCCGTTCCGGTGGGGCCATCGGCTAGATATGCCGTATCGACCACCCAGCCCCGTTCCGTCAACACCTCTTGCAGATGCCCCGCCACAGCCAGAAAGCTGTTGAAGTTCTCTCCAGTGCCGGTGGCTGTGACCAGACAGCCGGTTCCGGTCTGGCCGGTCACAAAATCGCTGAAGTCAGCCGTGCCGACGGTGGCTTCCACGCCCAGGGCGCTGGCGACAGCATCGCGCAGGTCATTGCATTCCTGCTCGGCCAGAGGCTGATAGGCGGCTGAAATCGGTGTCTCGATCCGGCTGATCTGCCAGACCCCATTTTCCTGTGCCAGATAGAAGGCCAGCCGATAGGGACTGCTGTAGTCCAAAGTGGCGACGATTACCGCCTCACTACCCGCGCCGCCCCCGTCTGTCTGTCTGAGCGAATAGGCAGGAATCAGATTCTGCACCCCGACGAGCGCCGCCACCGGTTTGCCCCCGGCCACTTCGGCTTGCAGATCGCTGCTTAGATAGCTCAGGTTCGCCTGCCCCGACGGGTCCGCCTGCAACGCGGCGAGGAAGCTATCCACAACCGCCATTGCCCCTGCCCGATCAGCGGTGTTTCTCTGCCCAGCATAAAGCGCTGCGGCGAAATCGAGCACCGCCTGCTGTTGATCCGCGTCGGCCTGCTCTGTCCCCCGGCCACTGAAGCGCAGACTGATGTGCATAGCGTCAGCCGCACCCAGCGGATCGTTCTGGGTGGTATCGAAGGCTTGCAGCGTATCCAGCCACGTGTACAACTGGCTCAGTTGGGCGTCGCTCAGCGTAACGACGGGAGCCGTGCCTTTGCAGGAAGTCGCCTCGGCCAGACCGGTGGTGGAAATCGCCAGGTCATCACAGAAGCCAGCGATGCCCCCCTCCCGATGCCAGCTCAGGGCCAGATAGTTGGCGGCACTGCTGCGCCCGGCCATCGCCGTTTCGGTCAGCCAGCGAGCGGTCTCGGCCATCTGGCGCTGCTGGGCCGCCGTGGCCGGGGTTGTGCCTGTGCCCTTCAGATTGAGCGTGCCGATAGGCGTCTCAGTCGTAGAGGGGGCATAGGTGGTCACAAAGCTGGCGAGCAGAGCAGCCGCGTCCGGCGTGTCGGCGCTGAAGGGATAGGCAGTCTGCTGCCCATCACAGGGGCCGATCAGCACACCGCTCTCCGGCTGCAGCAGGGCGCTGATGCAGTTGTCGCCCTCCTGCCAGGTGAGAGTCAGCCCGACCGCTGGCGTGTCGTCAGTCGCGGTCGGTACGACAGTCGGTGCAGCTATCGGCGTAGCTGTGGCCGGGACAGGCGTCCCGGGTACACACGCCCCCAACAGGAGCAAAAACAGGACAAAAATGAGAATCACTCGGTTTTTCATTGAAGTTTGCCTACTTTCTTTGTGAAATTTTTAGTAGTCAAGAAGATAGTGGAATTTTCAACGCAATGACGCAAAGGAGCAGAGACGCAAAGAAATCGCTTTTCTCTCTGTGCCTTTGCCTCTTTGCCCCTTTGCGTTAAGAAATAGCCATTCCACCATCCTGTTGACCAGTACATTTCTTTGTGAAATTCAGGAAGATATGCGCGCAGAAAGGCTGCGCCTCAAAAGTATGCTTGCGCCGATCCCAATCAGGAAGAAGGGCCAGATGAGCTGCCAACTGATATCGAAGAAGAAGGCCCCGGCCAGAATGAGCATAAAAGTGCCCCCAAAGAGCGCTCCGACCGCGGCCTGACGCACGTAGGCTTCGTCGCTGCGGAACATCACCCAGGCACTGGAAAGGGCTGTAAGCGCTGGAATCAACAGGAACAGTGCCCACCAGTGATTGGACCATTCCCAGCCGAGGACGTTTCTGGCCAGAAAGGCCAGACCCACAACGATCAGTGTCATGCCCCCGCTCCAGCCGCCGAGGGGGGAATTGTGGCGCATTTCCTGCCGTTCGGCCCGCCAGGCCGCCTTTTCCGCACGGCGTTGCGCTCGCCAGTCCGTGGACGGTTCTGTGGCTTGCGATGTGTATAGATCAGACTGTTGTGCCGACATTTTCTTCTCTCCTGTTGGTTTGACGGTTTCTGAGCGGGCCGGTCGCAGAGCCGCTGCCCACACCCAGCAGTATAGAGCGGGTTGGATTCCGGTTGCTCCGTCCAAAGACGGATTGCCACTCCGCCTTCTGCCCGATTTGAAGGGCGGTGGCCTGGGGTAAAGTAGGGGCACGGGAACTCAAACGCTACCGTCAAAAGGAGCCTGTGGGATGAAACAGAAGCAAAGTATTCCAGTGAGGAACAGCCGAAACGGTCACACCACCGCCCTCCAACATTCGGTCACAGGGGAAAGGAGCGAGGGGACGCACGAGGACGAGCAGGGGTTGGAACGAATTGTCTTTTTCAGCGACGCGGTCTTTGCCATTGCCATCACGCTGCTGGCACTGGAAATCCGTCTGCCCTCGCTGCCGGAATCCGCAGGCAACGGGGAACTGCTGGCCGCGCTGGCCGGGCTTTGGCCCCGCTATCTCAGCTATATCATCAGCTTCCTGGCCATCGGAATGATGTGGATGGCCCATCACCGGACCTTCCGCCATCTGCGCCGTTACGACGAGCGGCTGATGCTGCTCAATATTCTCTTTCTGCTGCTGATCGGCTTTCTGCCCTTTCCCACGGCTGTGATCGGGGAGTTTGGCAACCGGGTGGGGACTCTCTTTTACGCGGGGGCGATGAGTGGGGCGGGGTTGATGTTTGCGTTGCTCTGGTGGTCGGCCAATAGCCAGGGGCGGCTGGTGGAACGGCCCTTGCCCAAGGCTGAGTTTCGCCGGGTCTGGCTGCGGGTGCTGTGGACCCCGGCCGTCTTTCTGCTCTCAATGCCTCTGGCTTTCTGGTCGCCGGACGCGGCCAAATTCAGTTGGCTGCTGATTGTGGGGACAGTCTTCTGGCACTGAAACGCCGGGGAAGATGGAAAACAAAAAAGGTGGGTCAGGCGCAACCAATCCGCCCGACCCACCTTTTGTGCTTTTATAGAAAACGCCTTCACCCTATCATCCGCCCGTCAATCCCCCGGCTCCATCACCTGCTCCAGCCCCCGGGGTGAGGCCGGCACACTCGTCGCAGCCCGCCCAGCCCGCTTGTCCTGCCAGCCCACCAGCAGACTGTAGGCCACAGGGACAATAAAGAGGGTCAGAAAGGTGCTGGTTGTCATCCCGCCGATGATGCCGATGGCCATAGGCGCACGGAAATCGCCACCCGCGCCCAGGCCGAGAGCCACCGGTGTCATTCCCAAAATCAGGGAAATGGCCGTCATCAGAATCGGGCGCAGACGCACAGGACCGGCAATCTGCATGGCCTCTACTGCGGTGTGGCCCAGCCCCCGCTGACGGTTGGCGAAGTCCACCAGCAGAATCGAATTTTTCGTCACCAGCCCCATCAGCATAATAAAGCCGATCATCGCCGTCATATCCAACGGGCTGCCCGACGCCACCAGTGCCAGAATCGCGCCGACCACCGCCAGGGGCATAGAGAGCATAATCAGCAGAGGCTGGGTGAAGCTGGCGAATTGGCTGGCCAGCACCATATAAATGAAGACAATCGACAGCGCCAGCGCCAGGAGCAGATTCGAGAAGGAGTCGGCCTGCAAGGATGCATCGCCGCCCAGGGCCATCTCCACGCCCGCGGGCAGGGCCATCTCATCCATTACGGCAACCGCCGCGTTCTGGGCAACTACCCCGTCCCCATTCAGAGAGTTGGCGCTGACCGTAATAATCGCCTGGCGATCTTCCCGTTTGATGGTGCTCGGCCCCGCGGCAATTGTCGTCTCGGCCACATTGCGCAGGGGGACCAACTGACCCGCGGGCGACAGAATGCCCAGTTGCAGAATATCCTCCACATTGGCCCGGTCACTGGGCTGCAACTGCACCCGAATATCCGCCTCTGCGCCTTCGCCCCGATAGGTGGAGACCGCTTCGCCGTTGATCAGCGAACGCACAGTCGAGCCGATCTGCGCGGTGTTCAGGCCGAACTGGGCAGCCCGGCCCCGGTCCACAGTCACCCGTACCTCTGGCTTGCCCACCTCATAGCTCATAGAGACATCGACCAGTTCGGGACGGCTCTTCATTTGGGCCATCAAATCTTCAGCCGCGGCGATCAGTGTCGCCTGGTTGCCGTCCAGGGATTTCACATTCACCGCCACATCTGTGCCCGCGGAGAGCGCGCTGTCGGAAATCTGGAAGGCCAGCCCCGGCACACCGGCCAGAGGACCCCGCAACTCATCGATTACCTCCCGGGTCTCCGGCCCCTCCTTCAGCGTGACCGTAATACGGGCTTTCTCCGGCGTGCCCTGTCCACCAATCGTCGTAAAGACATTGTCGATGATCGGGTGTTGGGCCACAATCGATTCCACCTGGGCCGCCTCGGCTTTGGTGATGGCAAGGGTCGTGCCTTTGGGCAGTTCCATCAGCACAGAGAATCCCCGCTGGTCCAGCCCCGGCAGGAAGGCCTGCTGGATGAAGCCTGCGCTGACAATACTCACCACCAACACCACCGCGCTGATCAGCCCGGTCACGCCCCGGTGATGGAGCACCCAGCCCAGAATCCGCCCGTAGATGGTATACATCCGCCCTTCGGGCGCCATCTCATCCCCCGCGCTCTCGTCGATCTCCCGCTCCTCGTTCTCGCCTCGGGCAAAGAAATAGGCGCTCAGCATCGGGGCCATTGTCAGGGCCTCGAAGGTAGAGACGATAATCGCAAAGGCGACGGTCAGGCCGAAATCCCGGAAAATCTGGCCGATGATGCCGCTGGCATAGGCCACGGGCAGAAAGACGGCCAGAATCGCCGCGCTGGTGGCCAGCACAGGCAGCACCACTTCCTCGGTGGCTTTGCTGGCCGCGACTTTGGCCGAATAGCCCATATTCATCCAGCGGAATATGTTCTCCCGCACCACAATCGCATCGTCGATCACCAACCCCACGCTCAGGGCCAGGGCCAGCAGGCTGACCATATTCAGGGAAATGCCGGCCAGGTCCATCAGAAAGAGGGTGCCGAAAACGATCACCGGCAGACCGCTCATTGTGATCAGTGTATTGCGCAAGTTGCGGAAGAAGTAGAGGACGACCAGACCAGCCAGCAGCCCACCCAGCAGCAGATCGCTGATGGCGTCGTTGGTGGCGTCCCGCACGAAAATGGATGTGTCCTGGGCCTCGGCCAGCGTCAGGTCCGTATGTTCAACCCGAACATTCTCCAACTCGGCCTTTACTTTGTCGGCCACGGCCAGGGCGTTGGAGCCGCTCTGCCGTTTGACATTGACCACGACCGACTCTTTGCCGTTGAGCAGTGTGAAGGAAGTGCGCTCCACAAAGCCGTCCTGCACCGTCGCCACATCGCGCAGATAGACCGGCCCGCCCCGATAGGCCACCACCACATCCCCGATCTCCTCCACTGTGCGGAAGTTGCCCGGTGTGCGGATGAGCAGTTCTTTGCCCTGTTCGATGATGCTGCCGCCGGGGATGTTGAGATTCTCGCCGCGCAGGGCGGCGCTCACCTGTTGGGCCGCAATCCGCCGGGATTGGAGCGCGTCCAGGTCCAGCAGCACCTGCACCTCCCGCACATCACCGCCGTTCACCTCCACCGAAGCCACCCCGTCGATCCGCTCCAACGGGCTTTGGATCCGATCCTCCACCTCCTGGCGCAGTTGCGCGGGGGACATTGTGCCTGTGGCGTCGGCCACGCCGATCACCAGCATCGGCTGATCCGCCGGGTCAAAGCGCAGGACCACCGGTGTGAAGGCGTCGGTGGGCAATTGGTTTTGGATGCGGTTGATCTTTTCCAGCACTTCCCGGCTGGCGTCGCTGACTTCGGTGTCCAGGGAGAATTCGATGATAATCAGGCTGGAACTCTCGGAGGAGGTGGAACTGACCCCTTCCACACCGGGCAGGGCGTTGAGCGCATCTTCCAGGGGTTTCGTCACCTGATCCGCCACTTCGTCCGGCCCCGCGCCGGGATAGATGGTCTGGACCGCAATAATCGGTACTTTGATGTCGGGCAGCAGATCGATGGGCAAGCGGAAATAGGAAGCTGTGCCCAGCACAATCATCGAAGCCAGAATCATCGTCATAAAGACGGGCTGGCGGATGGAAAGGTCCCAGAGCTTCATTGGGCGGCCTCCAGAAGGGTAACGGTGGCCGACATTCCGGGAGCCAGGCTGCCGTCCGTATCACCTGTGGGGATGATTGTGACCTGCACTGTGCGGGTGGCCGGGTCCAGGGCCGGGGCAATCGTTTTGACAGTGCCCTCGAATGTGCGATCCGGCCAGGCGGCCACCTGAATCGATGCGGGCTGGCCCATACGCAGGCTGCCCATGGCCGCCTCTTCCACCCCAATCACCAGCTTCACCTCTGGGGAAACCAGCGTCAGCAACGACGCACCCGGCCCGGCCATAGAACCGGCGGTAATGCTCATCTGAGAGACAATCCCGTCGATGGGCGCTTTGACCGTCGCTTTGTCCAGTTGCAGTTGGGTCATATACAGACCAGTCTCGGCCTGTTTCACCTGGGCTTCGGCGGCCTGCACCTGTGCAGCCTTCGGTCCCCGTTGCAGCCGTTCCAACTGGGCACGGGCATTGGAAACCTGGGCATAGGCCCCGGCGATCACATCGCTGGTTGCGCCCTTGGCCACCTTTTCGTATTGGGCACGGGCTGCTTCCAGACCGATGGTGGCCTGTTGTAGCTGCATACTCTGGGGCAGCATTCCGATGCTGGGGTTGCCCTTGACCTGATTGTAGGCGGCCTGGGCCACATTGACCGCAGCCTCGGCCTGGCGCACCTGGGCCAGGGCCATTGTCAAATCTTCCTCGGTTGCGCCCTCCACCGCCCGCTGATAGCCCGCGCCAGCCGCATTGAGGGCCGCCTGGGCCGCGGCAATGTCGGCGGCTTCCGGGTCCGAGAGGAGCAGGTCCAGTTGGGATTGGGCCGCCATCAGCCCTGCTAGGGCCTGTTCCCGCTGGGCTTCCAGAATCGCAGTATCTGTGCGCATCAGCATCTGGCCCATGGACACCCGATCGCCCACATCCACGCTTACTTCCAGCACCCGGCCTGCGGTCTCGGCGGTCACCCGCACCTGCTGCTCGGCCACAATCTCGCCGCTGTAGGTCAGCGCGCCCAGCCGGGCCGGTGCGGACACCTGGCTGGCAGATTCGTCTGCGCTTGCTGACGCTTCTGCTGGCTCCGCGGCTGGGGCAACTTCCTGGACAGTTGGCGCATTCTCGCCCTGGGTGGGCTGGTAGCTGGGCAAGGCCAGGGGCGCTTCTTCCTCTTGCTGCGCCCAGGGCATCTGCACAGAGCAGCCCTGGGCCGCCAGCGCAGCCACTACCACCAACAGAACGACGATCCAGCGGGTCAGCCACGGCCCACGGCGCCGGGTCGATACAGGTGTTTCAGCCATCCGAGTTCTCCTCTTTCATCAGTCCGTACAGAAAAAAATCTATCAATGCATCCGCAGCCTGCGCGTCGACGGGGCTATCTTCCACCACCAATTGCCAGGCGACGTATGTATTCATTGCCCCGATCAGGCTCATCACCGCCACCTGGGGCGGGACGGCCCGAAAGCGGCCCAGGGCAATGCCCTCTTCGATGACCGCCGCTACCTGGCCGCCCACCTGTTCCCGCACCTGCCGGGCAATCTGGAGCATCCCGTCTTCCATCGCGCTCAACTCCCGCACCAGCGCGCGGATGTGGCTGCGCCGCTCCTCGGCCTGCTGCAAAAAGGCAGCCACAAAGGCCCGCAGCCAGACCACCGGGTCATCGGCGTCGGCGTCGGCGATGGCTTCCTGCACCCGGGCCGAAAGCTGGGAGAGGTCCCGGACCATCACACTGCGGTAAATATCCCGCTTGTCCTGAAAGTGGTGGTAGATCGTCCCTTTGGCCAGTCCGCTCCCCCGGGCCAGGTCGCGGATAGAGAAGCCCGCGTAGCCGTGCTGGGCGATCAAATCCTGGGCAGCGTCCAGAATGGCGTCTTTGGAATCAGGTGTGGTTTGTCCGGTCATTCGCTCGTTTCCCGTAGCCACCGGTAATCAGTGACCAGTGAACTGTTGTCAGTCATGTGCAATCGGCGAGACTGCTTACTGGCTTGAAAAATTGTGTATATACGCGGATTAAAAGGAACACAGTTTTTTGTATTGGTCAGCGACATCTCGGAGTATTGCTTTTCAATGCAAAGCAGCAAAGAAGCAGAGACGCAAAGCGATTCTCTGCGTCTCCCCATCTCTGCAACTCTGCGTTAAAGTTCAATAGCTTCCTGACCAGTACCGAACACAGATTTTTTTGGCTGATCCGTGTATACAAAATTTCCATCCCCCGCGGCCCACGACAGCGGATGGAGAACTGATTACTGGTCACGGCTCACTTGAATTTTTGACACAAAGCGCATTTCTTGGCGATAATGGCCTCTCGGACGAACGTCCGGTCGGCGGCTATTGTACAGAAGAAGGGCCGGGGTTGTCAATTCCTGGGTAATAGGTAGTCGGTAGTGGATATTGGGTAGTGGCGATTGCACGGACCAATCGTCGCTACCCAATATCCACTACCCAATATTTCATAAGGGGAACGCTCGTGGGAATCGCGTCGAATTGGAAGAAAGCTATTATCGGTCTACTCGGCGCTGCCCTGTTGGCGGCGCTTTTGCCTGTTTTTTCGACCCAAGCCCAGGGCAACTCGATTCTGGCCCTGGTGCGGGGAAGGGGCGCGACCCTCTATGCCCAGCCCGGCGGCGAAGCCCTGCGCGACCTCGCGCCCGGCGACCGGTTGGACGCGACCGGGCGCACAGAGGCCGGTGACTGGATCACCGGCACAGCTGGGGATGGAGTGGTGGGCTGGCTGCGGGTCGAGGATGTGATCATCTACGATCTGCTCACCCTGCCGGTGGTGGAAGGGGTGGCCGGGCCGGGGCCGTCACCGACCGTTGCGCCGACCGTAGGAGGGGGAGCGCCTGCGGGTGCAACTGCTCTTCCCACAGCGACGCCGACGCCAACCCCGTCGCCCACGCCCTTACCGTCGCCCACCGCGACGCCCACCCCCACACCCACCCCCACACCCCTGGCCGCGCCCGGCGGCGGCGAAACAGTGACCGCTATTGTGCGGGGCGGCGGCGCTGATCTGCTGACCGGGCCGGGGGGAGAGGTGTTGGCGAAGGCAGCCACAGGCGCTCCGTTGACGGTTGTCGGGCGCAGCGAGGACGGTGGGTGGCTGCTGGCAACCGATGCCAATGGCATTGTGGGCTGGGTGGGCCGGGGCCGGGTGGTGGCCTTCGCTGTGGAAAGCGTGCCTGTGCTGGCCCTGCCCGCGATAGATCAAACCGGGGCCGCTATTCAACCCCCAGCCCAAAGCGAGACGGGCAGCGCCACAATCGAAGGCGCTCTGGCCGGGACGGTTGTCACCGACGGCTCCCGACTCAACGTGCGTTCGGGTTCTGGCACGACCTATGCGATTGTGGCAAAAGTGCCGGACGGTGGGGAACTCTCTCTGCTGGCCAGCAACGACGACGGGAGTTGGGTGCAGGTGGCGCTGGAAGCCGGTGGCTTTGGCTGGGTGTCGGCCCGCTTTGTGACGACGGATGGGGCCATCGACGATCTGCCCATCTCCGACGCCCTCAGCGACGCACCCGCGCTGGCCGTCTCCTCAACGATTGCCTCTGTTGCGCCTGTCGCTTCCCAACAAACCACCCAATCTCCAGTCTCCAATCCCCAATCCCAATCTCAATCCCAGTCCTCTGCCCTCGGCAAACTGGCCCTGGCCGCGGCGGATGGCTCGATTGTCCTCTACAATTTTGCCAGCGGTTCCTCCCGCCCATTGACCGGCGGCTTCGACCCGGCCATTAGCCCGGACGGGAGCCAAATCGCGTTTCTGCGCGGTGGCCAGGGATTGCTGGTCATCGACGCTGACGGCAGCAATGAGCGGCTGCTCTACAGCGGCGGCAGGGAGTTGCGCGCCCCGGCCTGGTCGCCGGATGGCCAGTACGTCGTCTTCAGCCGGGTCACGGGCCAGGACGTATGCCGCAGTCCCGGCTTTGGCTTCTGCCTGCCCGACATTCCCCAATTTTCGCAATTTGCGCTGGTGCACAAAGACCTGCGCGCGCTCAGCCGCATTGATTTGAATGGGGAGAATTTTGTTGACATCCCCACTTTGGACACGGCCACATCGCCCAGTTGGAACGCAGCCGGGATTCTCTACCAGAGCAACAGCGGCTTGCAGATCACCCAGGACGGGCCGGACGTGGACAAAGACGGCCATCTGGTCAACCGGGAACTGACTCGTGAATATCTGCACCGGGACCCGGACTGGCGGCCCGACGGCGGGCGCGTTGTGCTGATGGACGCTACGGCCAACCACCAGGAAATCTACGCCCTCAACCCGGACGGCAGCGGACTGACCCCCCTGACCCGGCCCGCGTCCGCGCTGCTGGAAAGTCTGCCCCACAATGTCGCGCCGGCCTACAGCCCCGACGGCCAGTCCATCGCCTTCCTGAGCAACCGGGACGGGGATTGGGCGGTCTATCTGATGACTGAGGACGGCAGCGATCAGCGACGGCTGGATGTGGGGGTGTCGGTGGAGTACCGGTTCCAGAATGAGCAGGCGATAAGTTGGGGGAAATAGGGGATTGGGTGATTGGGCGATTGGGGGGGCGCACGGCTCCGGGTGTAGGTCAGTACTCTTCGATTTATGAGTCCAACGCGATAAAAAAGCCCTTTTCGACAGATGCCTCCCGTGCTATACTATAGCCCTCTACTCGGTAGAGTCCTCTGCTCAGTAGGCCGCAACCCGTGCTCATAGCCGGTCTGTTGGACATTAAAAAATTGATCGGGTAATGACGTAGGGGCGCTGCTTGCTGCGCCCGACACCTGCGGGCGCAGCAAGCAGCGCCCCTACAGTTGCCCGGTTATTTTCTTAATTCACAAGTGACCGGCGGGCGGGTCACGGCCACGCCCGGAGTACTGCGATCGACTGATGCTGTGGCTCAATGGCATAGCCGTAGACAAAATGATTTGAGGAGGAGACCAGACCCATGCCCATTGCCGAAAGCCTTGTGGCGCCGCCGGTACGTACGACCGAACCGGCCTGGGACATCGCACGCCTCTTTCCCGATCAGGGCCATTGGAGCGAGGACGATTACCTGGCGCTGGATACAAACCATCTGATCGAATTCTCCCACGGCATTGTGGCGGTGTTGCCAATGCCCAGCGACAAACACCAGTCCATCGTCGGCTATCTCTACACTGTTCTTTTGGTGTTTGCGCGGCAGATCCAGGGCAAAGTCCTCTTTTCACCCTTGCGTCTTCGCCTGTGGCCGGGAAAAATCCGGGAACCCGATCTGATCTTTCTGGCATCGGCCACAGACCCCCGCCGCCAGAATCAGTTGTGGACCGGCGCAGATTTGGTCGTGGAGGTAATCAGCCCGGACGACCCGGACCTGGATTTGGTCACCAAACGTCGGGAATATGCCCAGGCGGGTATCCCCGAATATTGGATTGTGGACCCCCGCACAGAGACAATTCTTGTATTGCATCTGGACGGCGCATCCTATGGGGAACGACGGTATGGACGGGGTGAGCAAGCCATCTCCGCCACATTCCCGACTCTGGTGGTCGACGTCTCAGCAACTCTCGACGCTGGATGAGGATTGGTCGATGTGAAAATAGCCGGATTGTATACACGGATAGAAAGGAACACGGATTCAATCGCTCGTTCCCATCGCTCCGCGTGGGAACGGTTTGCGGACGCTATGCGTCCCCATTTTCGTCTTTACCGGTGTCAGCCGGCCGTGTCGCCTGTTCTGAAAATAGCCCTGTAACGCAAGCTGTTAGCTTGCGCCAGCCCGCACTAACAGTGCGGGTTACAATCGGCAGCGTCCCATTTTCATCCCTGGCTCAAAAACCTCGCGCCGCGGACGCCTGATACTTCTTGAAATTCTCCGCCTGCTCGAAAATCTCCTTGTAGACCTCGTCCCGGTCCACCGGGGGATAGCCGTTCTCCGCCAGGAGGATGATCAGGTCCACCTTCAGTTCGGCTTTGATGTCCTCCCGCCGACTCCAGTCCGTGTAGCGGGCTTTGTCGTCCACAATAACCTTGACTTTGCGGGCCAGGGCCAGGAGCTTCGCCTCCGGGTAGACAAAATCGTACTTGACGGTCAGGGATTTGAGGATGTCGTAGAACGCCTTCTCCTCGAAGTCGATGCCCAATTCGGCGAAGGAGGCCCGCTCCTTTTGGATGGCGTGGTAGAGGTCGATGATCTCCTCGGTGAAGTCGTCCAGCACTTCGCTGCGCAGGACGTCCTGCTCCCGGCGCTCGTTGTAGCGCTCCACCAGGGCCTTGAACTGGGCGGAAAAGTCGATGCCCTTCAGCCGGTTGACCCGCCGGAACTCGTCAATCGCTTTGGTCAGCAACTGTTGCAGCAGTTTGATGCGGGTGTGGGGCAGCTTGATTTTGGCAATTTTGGCCAGATAGTCCGGGTCGAAGATGTCCACCTGGGACGTGTCGCCCTGGCCCAGCTTGAAAATCTCCTCCACCCCGTCGCTCTGCAGGGCCGCGCTGATTAGCTGCCGGACTTTGGCGTTCATCTGCACCAGGTCCGGGGCGTCGCCTTTGGTGAGCTTGAAGACGATAGAACGCACGGCCAGATAGAAGTGTAGCTGATCCCGCTCGGCCTGGGTGAAGGCGTCGCTGCCCACGCAGATGTCGTAGGCGGCCTTCATCCGCTTGGCCAGGAACATAAAACGCTTCTCCAACTCGTCGGTGATCTGGACATATTCCGCGGCCCGGTTGAGGCAGTCCAGTTGTTGCAGGGGCGTGCCGCGGAAATAGGCCCGGCTGTCGAAGCGGTGGAAGATGGCCCGCATCAGGTCCAAATGATCCCGCACCACCACCACCGACTGGCCGATCTCCTCGAAGTTGGCGGTGTCGGCCTGGGCGTAGTGGGCCAGGGCCAGATTCATCTGCTTTTTGATGCCGATGTAATCGACGATCAGCCCCTTTTCCTTCTGTTGAAATTTGCGGTTGACACGGGAGATCGTCTGGATCAGATTGTGGCGCTGGACCGGTTTGTCGATGTACATCGTGTCCAGAAAGGGCACGTCGAAGCCGGTGAGCCACATATCCACCACAATCGCGATTTTGAAGTTGGACTTGGCGTTTTTGAACTGGCGGTCCAGTTCCTTGCGCTGCTCTTTGCTGCCCAGCATCTCATAGAGCGCGGCTTCGTCGTCCTGGCTGCGGGTCATCACCAGTTGGATGGCCGGGCTGGGCAAAATCTCCTTCTGCTCCTGGGCGCTGAGTTCCTCCCCCTCGGCGCAGACCCGCACCTCGGCCCAGGCGGGACGCAGGGCGATCACCTCTTTGTAGAAGGCGTAGGCGATGGGACGGCTGCTGGCGACAAACATCGCCTTGCCCGCCACTGTGGCCCCTTCGGCGACGCGGGCCTCGTAGTGTTCCACAAAATCCGCGGCCAATGCCCGCAGCCGCTGGGGATCGCCCAGAATCGTCGTCATTTTCAGGTTGGCCTGTTTGCTGGCCTCGATGGCGTAGTCGTTGGCCCCCTGCTCCGCGGCCTGGGCGTAGTAGGCTTCAATCTCCTCCAGCTTGTCGTTGTCCAGCAGCACTTTGGCCGCCCGGCCTTCGTAGACAATGCGCACGGTAATCTCGTCGGCCACGGATTCGGTCATTGTGTAGGCGTCCACCACCGGGCCGAAGACATCCAGGGTAGCGTCGATGGGCGTGCCGGTGAAGCCCACGTAGGTGGCGTTGGGCAGGCCGTCGTGGAGATATTTGGCAAAGCCGTAGCTGCGCACCACCCCTTCCGCGGTCACCCGCACCTTCTGGTCCAGATTGACCTGGCTGCGGTGGGCCTCGTCGGAGATGCAGATGATATTTGTGCGTTCGGAGAGCAGTTCCGTGTCTTCGCTGAATTTGTGGATGGTAGTCAGAAAGACGCCGCCGCTGGCCCGCCCCTTCAGCAGTTCGCGCAGATGTGCCCGGCTCTCCACACTGACCACCGCGTCGTCGCCGATGAAGTTTTTGCCGTTGACAAAGAGGCGGGAAAGCTGGTCGTCCAGGTCTGTGCGGTCGGTGATGAGGACGATTGTGGGGCTGGCCAGGGCCACGCTGCGCATCAGCAGCCGGGTCAGAAAGAGCATTGTATAGCTCTTGCCACAGCCGGTCGCGCCAAAATAGGTGCCCCCTTTGCCGTCGCCTGCGGGCTGGCGGTGGGCCAGAATGTGGGCGTAGAGTTTGCTGGCCGCGTAGTATTGGGGATAGCGGCAGAGAATCTTCTCCTCCTGGCGGGAGCTGTCGGGGAAATAGACAAAGTTGCGGATTACGTCGAGCAGCCGGGTGGGGTGAAAGAGACCGGCAATCAGCGAGAAAAGGGAGTCGATGCCGTCGGTCTCGACCAGATCGCCGCCGTCGGTCTTGCGCCAGGCATAGTAGAACTCGTAGGGCGCGAAGAACGACCCGGCTTTGTTGTTCACCCCGTCGCTGATGACGCAGAGGGCGTTGTATTTGAAGAGTTCGGGGATGGCCCGGCGGTAGCGCACGGTCAGTTGCTCGTAGGCGTTGTGGATGGTGGCCTCTTCGCGGATGGCGCTCTTGAATTCAAAGACGACCAGAGGCAGGCCGTTGATGTAGAGAATGGCATCAGGGATGCGCTTCTCCGTGCCGACGATCTCCAGTTGGCTGACGACTTTGCAAATGTTGCCGCCGCTGCGGTAGTCGCCTTTGGCCTCGGCCAGGGCAGGCGGCCCAATCTGGGGGAGTTGGCCGGGCTGGGGCTGGCGAAAGGCCACCAGCCCGCTGTAGTCGATGAGCTGGACGTAGAGGTCTTTCTGCGTCCGGTCTTCCCGTTTGAGCAGCAGGCCATCGGCCACCAGCTTCACAATCTCCCGGTTGCTGGCGTAGAGATCAGCGCTGGAATAGCCCTTCAAACGGCGAATCACCGCCTCGATTTCGCCGTCGGTGATGCCGTCGTCCGCGTAGCGCCGGGCCAGATAGGCGCGCAGATCGGCCTCAATCAGTACCTCTTCGGGTGGACGCGCAATTCTTTCGCCCAGGACGTGGGGGTAGCCCTGGGCTGCGAGCAGTTGGAGGATGGCGGCTTCCAGTTGGGCTTCGGTGAATTTCATGCCAGGACCTCCTCGGCCAGGGTTGCGCCGTCGGGGAGGCGCAGGTCGCCGGAGATGAGTTGGGGCAGGAGGGTGTCGCGCAGTGCGGCGAGAGTTTGAGCCTGAACAGTATTGTTACTTATGGATTCAAACCAAATTTGTGTTGTTCTTTTGAAATTGTCTAAGCAAGTGCGATTGGGAATGAGGAAGGGCATTCCCTTGATAATTTTTGAATTCACCGCAGTTGCGATAGATGACGTGCTACCTAAACTCGAGAAATCGAAGCTCGTCAAATAGCAATACAAAAATTCCTTTGTTAGCCCAAATTTCGGATTCACAAAATGAGCAATAGCTTCATTTGTCGTCATTTTTCTTTGAGTTATTGCAACTCTGCCTATAGTGAGCTTGAAACTCAAAATGACAGAACCCTCTGGAATCACGTGAATATTAAATTTGCCAATAGACTCAGGCGTTAGGTATTCGTTGCTGTCACCGATGAATGCGCCACAATTACCCATATCTCGAATCGATGCCCATACAATATTGCCGGAGCTATTATCCGAAAACCAATGAGATTCCTTCCGTGGCGGTGTCTTTCCTATTGTAATTTTCGCTATTTCATCAGCTTTTTTTACTGTCCACCCCTCCGGAATCCAGCCCAATTCTTCGCTGCGTTGAAAAGCGGCGGGGAATGCCTGGGCCGCCTCCCAGTTGGCCGTGCCATCGGCCAGGGCCTGGCTGCGGACTTCGGCCCGCTCGGCCAGTTCATCGGGGAGGGGGTTGCCCGCGGCCAGGGCGTTGTCGATCACCGGGTCGAAGTCCACAAACCAGCTACGGAAGAGGGCCTGGGCCATCCCTTCCAGTGTGGCGTTCATGCGCCGGTTCAGCTCGATTTTGTCGTCCAGAGAGCCGAGGATGTGGGCAATCGCTTTTTGTTCGGGGAGGGGTGGGAGGGTTATTGGAAAGTTTCTGAGATACGCTACGTTTGTTTTGGGAACTCCGGTCGCTTCTGAATCTTGCAAGATTTTGTCTACGCTAGACCGTGAGGAAACATAGTAATAAACGAAAAGCGGGTACGCAATATTACGCTCCACTGTTAACTTCATCTGATTCGATGAAATCAGATATTGAGCATATTTCCCTTTTTCCGGAATCAGTCCTGTTTGACCAAGAGTACCCTTTTTCGTAAAAATGATATCCAGAGGACCGCAAAGGCTTCGCTCAAGGCGTTTTGCCGTGTTTGGAGATACGTATACGAACTCAGTGCTTCGGAAGCGGTCTGTTCCAAGACTAAGGTTACTGCCTCTAATTACTGGTATGCCCGATGGGGTGTAGCAGGAAGCTGGCAGATTTGACCCAAAAGGGCCGTCAACTAAACCAAACCCGCTCTTACTAGCGATGTCTCCAAGAGTCGTTTCTTGCCACTCACTCCCCATAACCCAATCCCTCCAAATTCGCCCGAATCACCCCGTCCAGCCGGGCCGCCTCGGCCATCTGGGCGTAGAGGGTCTGGCTCAACTCCTCCATTTTGCTCTCAAAGGGGATGCCGTCGTCCTCCACCGCGGCCGCGCCTACATAGCGCCCCGGGGTCAGCACAAAGTCGTGGCTGGCAATCTCCGCCAGCGTGGCGGCTTTGCAGAAGCCCGGCTCGTCTACATAGCCCTCACCCCCAGCCCCTCTCCCAGGAGGAGAGGGGAGTTCTTGGCTCCTCTCCCCTTGGGAGAGGCGGGGGTGAGGGCCACTTCGCCAGGCGTGATACACTCCCGCAATCATTCTAATCTCCGCGTCGGTCAGCTCCTTCTGGGTGCGGCTGATCATCGACCCCATCTTGCGGGCGTCGATAAAAAGGGTCTCCCCCCTGCGGTCCCGGTAGCCCCGTTCACCGTCCGCCCGCTTGCTTTTGGTCAGAAACCAGAGACAGACCGGAATCTGGGTGGTGTAGAAGAGCTGGCCGGGCAGGGCAATCATACAGTCCACCAGATCGTTCTCCACCAGCTTGCGGCGGATGGCCCCTTCGCCGCTGGTGTTGGTGGACATAGAGCCGTTGGCCAGCACAAAGCCCGCCACCCCCTGGGCCGAGAGCTTGGAAACCATATGCAGAATCCAGGCGTAGTTGGCGTTGCCCGTGGGCGGGGTCTCGTAGCCGTCCCAGCGGGGGTCGTCGGTCAGCTCGTCCGCGGCCCGCCACGCCTTCATATTGAAGGGCGGGTTGGCCAGAATGTAGTCGGCCTTCAGGTCCGGGTGCTGGTCCCGGAAAAAGGTATCCGCGGGCAGGTCGCCCAGGTTGGCCGACAGCCCCCGCACGGCCAGATTCATCTTGGCCAGTTTGTAGGTGGTGGCCGTGTACTCCTGGCCGTAGACGGAGATGTCTTTGGTGTTGCCGTGGTGGCTGCGCACAAATTTGAGCGACTGCACAAACATCCCCCCGGAGCCGCAGCAGGGGTCATAGATTGTGCCCCGGAAGGGTTCGATCATCTCCGCAAGCAGATTGACCACAGATTTGGGGGTGTAGAATTCGCCCCCCAGCTTGCCCTCCGAGGCGGCAAACTTGCCCAGAAAATACTCGTAGACCCGGCCCACCACATCCTCTTGCGCGTCCGCCCCCCGATCTCCAATCGTGTCGATGTTGTTGATGGCGTCGATCAGCGCGGCCAGTTTGCTGCCGTCCAGCCCCAGCCGGGAGAAATAGTTGTCGGGCAGCGCGCCCCGCAAAGAGGCGTTGCTCTTCTCCACATCGGCCAGGGCTGTGTCGATTTTGATGGCGATGTCCGTCTGCTTGGCCTGCTGCTGGATATAGCGCCAGCGGGAAGTCTCCGGCAGGTAGAAGACGTTGCGCATTGTATAGAACTCCACCATCTCCGCGTACTTCTCCCGTCCCTCGGCCAGCAGTTCGGCCCGGCGCTCCTCAAATTTGTCCGAGACAAACTTGAGGAAGATCAGGCTGAGGACCACGTGCTTATATTCCGACGACTCCACACTGCCCCGCAGCCGGTTGGCCGACTCCCACAGGGATTCCTCGAAGCCTTTGTCCGCAAAGCCTTTGTCTGTAAAGCCTTTGTCGTTGCTGGTTGTCTGTGGCTGGGCCATGGGTCTCCTGTTCGGGGGGTGGTGGATGTGCTAGAAGTTCGACTTTTCGGAAAAAGTCGAACTTCTGTGAAGATGTGGAATTTTGTAGTGATCGGGCTGTTGGTGAAGAAAACTGGACGCAGATAAACGCTGAAAACGCAGATCTCGGCGTGGTTCATTTGACGGGAAACCGACCTTTACAATTATCGAGGAGTCGAGCACGCCCTCGTGCGGGTTTTGTGGGCACAAGCCGCACGAAGGCATGCTTACTCCTCTCGAAAGTGGTAAGAACGCAAAAATAGAATCTGAACCGCGCCCAGATTTCGTATTCTGGGTCAGGGCCTATCCGCGAAGGGATGACGATTAGGTAACGCGCGACAGCCTTCCGGGAAGCGGCCACGAAATCAGGGAGTGCGAAAGTCGGTTTGGCCGCTTCCCGGAAGGTCGAAACCGACCGGTTTTTTGACCGCCAATCTTTACTGCCCCCACAGCACCTGGGCCACTTTCCCGCTGGTGGCTGCTACATCGACCACAAGATCGCCGCCCCGTCGATTGATATACTCTTTGGGGCCATAGTTGATACGCCAAATCAGCACGTCGTCTGCCATGCGCTGGGTGAGGGTAAGCAGGCTATTTGTGACATCTACGCCCATCTCGCTGGCGCGTTTGTTGGCTGTCGCCAGCACATTCGCAAGGGTTACTGCAATATCGTCTTGGTAGACTTCTGCTGTCAGCATTACGGCCATTTTCAATTCTGTCCTATGGCAAATGTTCCAGATCGCTCAAATCCTTGTAACGACCGCTTGCCTTTTTGTTCTGCTTCAAGTGGTCCAAATTGATGAGGTTGACTTGCACACCATCCATTTTACCCACAATGCGGGCCGCATAGCATTCATCAAAGATGACACCGGAGATGCTGGTGAGGACTTCAATTCGCATAGGAGGTACACCCATCCGAATGATCTTTTCCTGTTCCAGGAACAACTCCTTCGATAGCCCCGGAACAGAAAAGCCGAACGCCTGCATCACATTGACCAGTCGTTCAGCGTTGTCGGTGTGGATTGCCACCCACACATCTATATCGTTTGTGGCCCGCGGGTAGCCGTGGTAGCCAACTGCATAGCCACCAATCAGCAGGTACTCAACCCGATGTGAGTTCAACAACCTCAAGAACTCTTTGAAGTCGTTCGGTAGCTCGATGTCCATAATTGATCCGGCGCAACCGTTCCATGTGAGCGAGGCGTTCCTGGGGGGTCTGGGTCAACCAGAAGGCGCGTTCATCGGATTCGTCATAGAGCGAAACGACAGAGAATGCCTTGCGGTCCAGTGTGCCTGTAGGGTTTATGGTATCCATACACAGATTATACCACAAGAGAGGAAAGCGGAGAGTCAGTTGATCGGTGGCTGGGGTGTCTGTTTCTTGGCCGCGATCCGTTGCCGGAGCCGGGCGACGACCTCCGGTGTCAGCCCTGGCTCTGGCTCCACTTCTTCCCGCTCGGCCAGGGTGGCTTCGATCTCGGAAAAGGTAGCCGTTCCCAACGAATTGAGCAGGGCGGTGTAGGAGGCTCGCTGTTCAGCCACGGCCTGTTCGGAAACGGGCTGCACAGCATAGGCCAATGTGGCCTGACGCGACAGGGCATAGACAATATACTGATTCAGCGAAACACCCTCGGTTTCGGCCAAACCGGCAAGTTGGGTATGGAGTGTCTGGGGAAGACGCAGTGTCAATCTGCTCATTGTATCTGAATCCTTTCTACCTTTCGGCCAAACGTTGAACTGCTTGCACCGGCGTTAACAGGGATAGGCCGAGTTGCGCTTGCGCGGTACGAAAATCTCGCACATTCCAAGTGACGACCGACGCATTGGTGTTCATTGCACAATCCACGATGTGATCATCACCCGAATCGTTGGCGATGGGCCGCCATGTGTAATAGACCGGTACGAAATCGGTTGCTGCAAGCAAGCTTTGTAGGACAGGGGATATTTTCTGCAATCGATGTGGACTCAACTTGCGTGTGAGTACATCTGCATATTCATAGGCCAATGCGTTTGTGGCAAATGGCTGAAACAGATTTGCCAGCCACGAATCGATCAGCAAGCCCGAAGCGCTTCCCTGTTTGGTCAGCCCCTCGAAGACAACATTTGTATCAATGACAAAGCGCAATCTATCTACAGTAGTTATGACACCAGTATAGCACCGAATACGACGTCGTTCAAGCCTGGAAATTTCTGCGTGTGTCTCCGTCTTTGGGCAAAATGGAATCGTCCGTACCGGCGAAAATCTACGGCCATCTGCCCAATCAGCGTTCCTATTATACCCACACCTTCCCCCGAAAACAACAGAGCGGGCGACCCCAACCCCGGGATCGCCCGCTCCGCCGAAAAGGAGGAGACCAGCTTGTCGATTGACCTGCCAATCTTTTTACTCTTCCATTGAAGGCTTCCACACCTTCCAGACATTGCCCACCAGATCAGGCCCCGGTTTCAGCGTCATATCACCGGGCATCCAGCCGGCTGGCATGGCTTCGGTTCCTTCGCTGTTGCGGACGTGCTGGAACGCCTGTACCTGCCGAATCGTTTCCGCGAGGCGGCGGCCCACAGGCGGCGTCAGTACTTCCATCGCCTGGATCACGCCGTCGGGATCGATGATGAAGCGGCCACGCAGTTCAATGCCCTGGCTTTCGTCCCACACCCCAAAGGCACGGCCCACATTTCCCGCCTGGTCAGAGGCCATGGGAAAAGGCACGCCCCCCTCCACCATTTTCGACAATTCGTGGTCGTTCCACATCTTATGCACAAAGTGGCTATCCACACTGACTGAGATCACTTCCACATCCAACTCCTGAAGCGCAGAATATTTATCGGCGACCGCCGATATTTCTGTCGCTCAGACAAAGGTGAAGTCGCCTGGATAGAAGCAGAGCAGCACCCATTTCCCCAGATAATCGGAAAGTTTTACATTGGTGAACTTCCCCTGAAAATAGGCAGGTGCCTGAAAATCTGGTGCCTTCGCGCCTACACGTGCAGTCATCGTCGTCTCCTTTATTGCGTCTGTTCTATCGGCTTCTGTTGCGCCAGTCTGTGGCGCAGCCGAGGCATCTTCTCCTGTCGTAGTGCCAGTCGTACGTGCGCAGCCCAATGGCTCATCGTTCATCGCGGTTCCTTTCCGTCGTATTCGTGCGCTGAAGGCTAAAAACCGAGTTTTTGAGACCGAATCACTCCTGAAAACCCGGGCGATCTGCACAAAAAACTCGGTTTTTGCAGTAGACTCTTTTCGTTGTATTCGTGCGCTGGTCGGGGGATGCTGGAATTTAACGGAGAGCCGCAAATGCGGAGAGACGCAGGGTATACCTTTGCCGCTTCCATTCTTTGCCTCTTTGCGTTGAAAATTCGTACCCGTGGCTCTTTCTGTCCCTGTATGCATATATTCCTGGCGGGTCCGTGACTCGCCAGGAATATATGTCAACAAAATCTAAACTGAGCAGCGTTCATAAACCGTTCGTGACACGATTCCCCAAAGGGGACGCCTATTGGGCCGCGGCCCAGCCCGCATAGCTGGGCGGGAAGGAGCGCACATTCGTGTAGCCCATAATTTGCAGAGCGGCGGTAGAAAGAGCCGCCCGGAAACCGCTGGCGCAGTAGACGACTACCGGCTTGTCCGTGGCGATCTGGGCCAGATCAGCGCCCAGGCTGCGGATGGGGATATTCAACGCGTCGGTGATGGCCCCGGCCTCGAATTCACTGGGTTCCCGCACGTCAACCAACTGTGCGCCGATGTCAATGGCCTCTTGCAGTTTTTCTGCTGTGCCCAGAGAGAGCCAGCCCTCAGGAAGATTGGTCAGGAATTCGCTCACCGCGGCCAGGGCCTCGGCGTCGACTTCCTTCACCGGATAGGTGGCAGCTTCCACCATCTCTGTGCTGGCCTCTTCTTCGGCTGCTGTCCAACCCTTCCAGCCGGGGGAGTAGGCTTTCACATTGTCGTAGCCCAGCACCCGCAGGCTGGAGAGTGCCATCCCGGCCCGGTGGCCGCTGGCGCAGTAGACGAAGACCGGCATATCAGACGGAATTTTGTCCAGGTTTTCGGTGAGGGTGCGCAGGGGCACATTGATGGCGCCGGGGATGTGGCCCGCTTCGTATTCGCTGCCTTCCCGCACGTCGATGATCACCGGGCTGGTATTCTCGATGGCAGCCTTGAAGTCATCGATTTTGCCCACATTCATATAGCCTTCGGGGATACCGGCCAGATATTCGCTGACAACTGCCACTACGTCAAAGTCGGAATCGACCGCCGCGGCCACCTCAGCGGGGACATCACCGCTCTCGCCGTTGGCGGCTTCCCAGCCCGCATAGGAGGGCGGGAAGGAACGCACATTTGTGTAGCCCATAATTTGCAGGGCCGCGGTGGAAAGAGCCGCCCGGAAACCGCTGGCGCAGTAGACCACCACCGGCGCATCCATCGGAATCTCGCTCAGATTGTCACCAATCGTGCGGATGGGGATGCTCAGCGCGTTGGGGATGGCCCCGTCCGCGTATTCGCTCATCTCTCGCACATCCACCAGCACGGCACCGGCGGCGATAGCGTCGTCCAACGTCTCGGCATCACCAATCGCCAGCCACCCTTCGGGGATGTTCGAGACAAAGCCGTCCACGGCCTCAAAGGTTGCTTCGTCAATAACGGGCACTTCGTAGCTCTCGCCCGCCACAGCTTCCATACTCACTTCTTCGCCCGCCCCGCTCCAGCCCTTCCAACCGGGCGAGAAGGCTTTCGCATTATCATAGCCCAGGGAGCGCAGGGAGGAGAGAGCCATTCCGGCCCGGTGGCCGCTGGCGCAGTAGACAAAGACCGGCATATCGGACGGAATTTTGTCCAGATTCTGGGTGAGGGTGCGCAGGGGCACATTCACCGCGCCGGGGATATGACCGGCTTCGTACTCGCCGGCCTCCCGCACGTCAATGACCAGTGCGCCTGCATCGATGGCCTCTTTGAATGTGTCGATTTTGCCCACATTCATAAAGCCATCAGGAATCGCGGCCAAATACTCGGCGACGACAGCCGTGACATCTGTCTCAGCGACCGCTTCGACGGCAGCTTCGGCGGCAGGCTCGGCGGTGGGCTCTGGCATCGGCTCTTCTGTGGGCATAGCGGTGGGTTCGGCCACAGCTTCCGCCGCAGGGGGCGCAGAATCCACCGGCACAGGCGGGGGCATAATATTGGCGCAGCCGGAAAGTACCAGCAGCAGCACCAGCAGAATCGAAACGAGCGAACTATTACGTCTTAGCATTGAAGTAGCTCCTTCAAATAGTTTGGGGTGTGAACAAAACAGCGAAAAGTCAGAGAAGTTCTATCCACAGCTTTGCAGGATTCTATCTGTGAAATCTGCGTCATCTGTGGACAAAGACTTCCGTCAATCCTTACATCAGCAATGGGCATTCGTTTGGCCTCTTCTACAATCTCCTGGCCTTATTTGAGCCGTAGGAATTCCCGCAACCAGCCATCCGGGAGGGGGAGGACATTGGGGGCGGGAGACGTATCCGGCTCGTCGGGACTCTCTGGCAATGCCACAGGGAGATTGGGGTCCAGCGGAATGTCCAGGGTTTCGGGGCTGTCCGGCAGCACCATAATCAGCCCCAGACCGCCGTACTCGTGCTCCCCGTAGACCTGGGCCTTGGGATAGCGCAGCTTGAGCGCAGCAGCCCGGCTATGGGCCTCGGCCAGTATCTCGTCCCGCTCGCCGTACATCAGGGCGTTGCTGGGGCAAGTCTTGACGCACCAGGGCGTCCCCCCGGCTTTTACCACCGCCATACAGCCGTCACATTTGCTGGAACGCTTGTCCTCTGCCATAACGGGAACGCCATAGGGGCAGGCCTTCACGCAGCGGCGGCAACGAATACATTCGTCCCGGTTGAGCCGGGTGAGGCCGTCCTCTTTGTATAGTGCATTGGGCGGGCAGACTTCGACACAGGCCGCTTCGATGCAGTGAAAGCAGCGATGGTTTTGAAAGGAACCGGCCAGGTCGGGGAAGACACCCCGGGTCTGTTCGGTAATGTGGATGTACTGTCTGCCTTCGGGCAGTTCGTTGCCGGTTTTGCAGGCGGCCACACAGCCTTGACAGCCGATGCAGCGTCCGATATCCAGTAAGAATGCATAGGTTGTCACGTCAGGCCTCCTTCACAATCCGTACAAAATTGACACGCATCCCCGCGCCGCCGCTGATGGGGTCCAGCTTGTAGCGGGTCTGCAATTTGGTGTCGCTGGCGCCCTTGCCGTTGGCCCGGCTCAATCCCGGCGACTCCTGGCCGAAGCCGTGGACCATAAATACCGCGTCGTTCCGAATGCGCTGGGTCGCCTTGACTTTGATGGGTTTGCTCAGCACACCGTCCTGATTTTCCAGGCGTACATATTCACCGTTTTCCACCTCCAACTCCGCGGCTTTGTCGATGTTCAGCCAGACTTCGTTCTCCGGGTAGAGTTCGCTGAGCAGGGGGGTGTTCTGGGTTTTGGCAAAGGTATGCACCGGGTGGCGGCCATAGAGCAGACGGAAGAAGCCCTCCGGTGGCCCTTCGACGGCCTCGTAGACAGGCATTGCGTCCAGCCCGGCCAGCCCCAGCACATCCGAATAGAATTCGATCTTCTTGGAGTGGGTGGGGAAGGGAGATGTATCGCCGAAATCGGACAGATAGGGCTTGCCCTTCTGGATGACGACGCCCTCTTCGCCCCGCATCTTTTCAATGTTGCTGCCGATGGACATCAGCCGGGTGTTCAGATATTCCTCCGCGGTCTCCCATTTGAAATACTTTTCCATACCCAGGCGCATCCCCAACTCCCGCACCATCCACCAGGCCGGTTTGGTGTCGTAGAGAGGCTCGATGGCGGGTTCGCGCAGGGCGATGTAGGGCGTCTTATGGGCCACTGTCCACAGTTCGTCGTAGCGTTCCAGATTCGTCGCTTCGGGCATCACAATATCGGCCCAGGCTACGTGTTCCTGGGGCAGCACATCCACCACCAGAATGAAGTCCAGTTTCTTGAAGGCTTCAATCGTACGCGGCACATTGGGGATGCTGTTCAGGGCGTTGACTCCGTAGATAATCAGCGCTTTGATGGGGTAAGGCTCGCCGGAGATCATCGGCTCGATCAATTCCTGCATAGCCGTGGCACCGCGCAGGAAAGTCTGGCGTGCGCCGTCGGCCCTGGCCTTGCCGCTGGGGCCCAGAGGCAATTCGTCGCTCTCTTCGCCCGGCTCCGCCGAACAGCCGCCAGAGCTGCCTGTGACGGCGAAAGGCGGGTGGGGATAGGCTTCAATGTACGGGCTTTTGTTCAGGTACATCCCGCCTTCCCGGCCATACGCACCCAGCAGCGCGTTGAGGCTGAAAGCGGCCCGCATCCGTTGGGTGTCGTTGCCATACCAGGTGACATGACGCCCCGGCACAATCGCGGCTTTGGGCAGATTGGCGGCCATCACTCGGGCCGTCTCCCGAATCTGCTCCGCGTCCAGTTCGGTGATGGCCGCGGCCCATTCGGGGGAGTAGTCCTGCACGTGGGCGGCCAACTGCTCGAAGCCGTAGGTCCATTCGGCCACATACTCTTTGTCGTAGAGTTCTTCTGTGATAAGGACATTCGTCCAGGCCAGGAGCAGGGCGGTATCGGTTCCCGGTTTGATGGGCAGCCAGTAGTCGGCCTTGGCCGCCACACTGGAGAAGCGAGGATCGACAACAATCACCTTCGCACCCCGTGCCCAGGCATTGGAAAAGTCCTGCATCAGTGTGTTGCGGGCATCTTCGCCGATGTGGCTGCCGATGAGGGTAATGCAGCCGATGCTCTCCCAGTCCACCGGCTCGTGGCCGCCGACGGTCAGGCCGTAGGTGTAGAGGGCCGCCTCTTCCCGTGGGATGGTGCAGAGCGAGGAGGAGGGTTTGGCTGCGTTGGGTGTGCCAAATGCCTGGGCAAAATAGTCGGTGAACCAGAAGTCGCCGCCGGTGTGGCCGAAGACCGCCACGGATTCCGGGCCGTATTCGTCCCGGATGGCCGCCAGTTTGGCCGCGGTCTCGTCCAGGGCCTCTTCCCAGGTCACTTCCTGGAACTTGCCTTCGCCCCGTTCACCTGTGCGCACCATCGGCGACTGGAGCCGGTCCGGGTCGTAGATAAACGAGACGCCCCCCTGGCCTCGGGCGCAGAGTTTGCCCCGGCTCTTGGGGTCTTTGGGGTTGCCGTCGATCTTGCGTATGACGCCATCGACCGTCTGTACGGTCACCCCGCAGCGCCAGGGACACATATCACACACATTATAGGTGGTCTTGACTTCGCCCTGACTGAACCAGGGCAGGGCCTCGTCCAGTGGTGTGTCCAGCGGCATGCCCAGTGGTGGCGCTGCTCCTGCTGGTGCGAGGGAATAGCCACTCAGCGCTACACTGCCCGCCCCAACCAGGACGGACTTCAGAAAGGTACGTCGGGTGATCTGCAATTGTACTAGTGCCATTGTTTTTTCCTTCGTTGCTGCTACCGATTCAGCCAGCTTCAGAATAGGGCGCAGATTGCGCAGAAACCGCAGATGTACGCAGATTTTATCTGTGCGAATCCGTGACCATCTGTGTCAATCCGTGTCCGTTTGTACTCGTCTTCAGAATGCGCGCTTCCCGCTCCATTGCCCGGTGCATCAGGCAGAGGACGGTCGAGAGCCACTCCTGGTCCATATACTCTTTGGGGATGCCATTGCACGCGCCCGCGCACCAGACCTGCTGCCGGTATTGGCGATAGGCCAGGGGCAGGAGCGCCACTACCCGCAATTTCGGGTTGCGGGCCAAAATCTCCTCCACCACCTCCGCGGTGCGGTCGTCGGCCAGCAGCCAATCCAGCAGGACAATATCGTCTGTGTCCGCGTCCACCCGCGCCATCAAACCGTCCAGCGTCGAGACCTCCGCCACTTCCACCGCCAAGGGGTTGAGCAGCAGGGCCGACTTCAGCAGCGAGTGCATCAGATTGAGTGTATCGCTTTCAGGAATTGCGAAGATCAGGCGCATTTTCATCGGTCGGTTCCTCTGGTAAGTCTATAGGCTGTCTTTGCGAATCAATTCACAATTTAGCCGTACACAGAGCATAGCAGAGGAGAGAAAAGAGGGGTATCGGGGAAAGTATGATCGGCGTGTAGGGGAAAGTATGACAAAAGAAAAATCTGCCAGGCCTCAAAGACCTGGCAGATTTAGGTTAGCGCGTAAGGGATGGTTTCTGGCTTCCATCACCCCTTATTCTTCACTCCCACGCGTGATCGGGGTTGAGCAATTGAATAACTGTAAAAGTCGCGTCCTGTGGGTCCTGAACCACAGCCATTGTGCCCACCCCTGGCGTTTCCATAGGGGGAACCATCACATTGCCGCCGAGTTCCTGCACTTTGGCAACAGCAGCCGAACAGTCGGCCACTGAGAAGTAGACGCCCCAGTTGGGGGGCACATTGCCCCACTCGGCCTGAATCTTCATCATCCCGCCGGCCATACGCCCGTTATTGACAAATGTAATGTACGAGCCATCCGGGGTAGTATCTGTTTCCCAGCCGAGCAGCCCTTTGTAGAAGGCAGCAGCAGCAGTCGTGTCGTGGGTCTGCAATTCATTCCAGGACATCGCGCCCACAGTGTTGATCAGCTCCGCGCCGATGTGATTGCCAGCCTGCCAGAGCGTCACCGCCGCGCCGGTGGGGTCCTGAATGTCGGCCATACGGCCCGAATCGAAAACGTCGAAGGGAGCTAACAACACTGTACCGCCCAGTCCAGCCACTTTGGCAGTGGTGGCGTCCACATCATCTACCGAAATGTAATTTTGCCAGTGGGATGGGACGCCCTGGGCCTGCATCTCTTGCATCAAGGGGCTGAGCGCGGCCACATAATGGCCGTCCTGCTTGAACATTGTGTAGTAGACGCCCTCACCCATTGGACGGTCCTCGAAATTCCAGCCAAAGAGCGCGGTGTAGAAAGCCTTGCCCGCTACAGTGTCGGTGGTGTTGACATCCGCCCAGCAAAAGGTCGCGTGGGGGTACTTTGTGACAGTAAACATTGGGGTTTCCTCCTTGGGAAAGAAGCAGCGACAAGAACATTTGTTCTGATCCATTGTACCCCAGAATGCAATAACTACAAAATGAAAATGTAGGGCAATCGCGTACTTCGTGATAGTAGCGGATTTCGAGACAGTTTGTACGTCAAAAGGGTGTCGATTGCTCAATTTCGAATCCGAAATAGCCGGTTTTGCGTTGAAACACCTGGCTTCCGTGACCGATTTCCCCGAAAAATTTAAGGTGCGCGATTGCCCTAAATGAAAATGGGATGCTTCGATACTGAAGCGTACTGCCGATTATCCTGAAGAAAGTGAGAAGTGAAACGTGAGATCGCCCGGCGATCTCACATTTCACATTTCACTTCTCACTTTTTATATGTATTCCTCCAACAGCCCGTGGGCCAGGGCGTACTTCACCAACTCCGCCCGGCTGTGGAGTTCGAGCTTTTGCATGACCCGCGTGCGATAGGTCTCGACGGTCTTGGGGCTGAGGGCGAGCTGGTCGCCGATCTGGCTGGCCGTGTGGCCCAGCGCGCAGAGGGTGAGTACCTCCTGCTCCCGCTCGCTGAGGAGGTCGCTGCTGCCGGTTGCTTCGCCGCTCTCCTGCCGGTGGACGTAATCTTCCAGGAGCATCCGGGCCGCGTTGGGATAGAGAAACGCGCCCCCTTTGGCAACCGTGCGGATGGCGTCGATCAGTTGGGTGTCCACCGTCGATTTGAGGACGTAGCCCGCCGCGCCCGCCTTCAACACCGGGAAGAGATAGCGCTCCTGGGCGTGGACGGTGAGGATCAGCACGCAGACCTCCGGGTTGCCCGCGCGGATGCGCCGGGTGGCTTCCAGCCCGTCCATCTCTGGCATGGAAATGTCCATCACCACCACATCGGGCTTTTCTGCCTCCACCAGCGTCACCCCTTCCACGCCGTTGCCCGCCTCCCCCACCACCGCCAAATCCGGCTCCATTTCGATGAGGGCGCGCAGACCCACCCGCACGACCGGGTGATCGTCCACGAGGATGACGCGAATGGGAGAGGTGGAGATTGGGGATTGGGAATTGGGGATTGGGTTCATCACTCCGCGTCTTTGCCTCTCTGCGTTTCTGCGTTGAAATCTGCGTGGCTCTCTTCGACCGGCGCGGAGACAGCGAGCCGCGTGCCCCGGCCCGGTGCGGATTCGATGACCACCTGCCCGCCGATCATTCCCATCCGCTCCCGGATGCCCAGCAGCCCCAGCCCGCCGTGGCGGCTGCCGTTATCGTTGGGGACAGCCTGTGGATCGAAGCCCGCGCCGTTATCGGTGATTTCCAAAGAGAGGGTGTTGTTTTGCAGGGCCAGCGCCATCTCTACCGATGTGGCGTTGGCGTGGCGGGCCGCGTTGTTCAGCGCTTCCTGGGCCACCCGATAGAAGACCAGTTCCAGTGTGTGGGGCAGGCGGTGATCGATGCCTTCCGTCCGCACTGTGGCCTGGGCCGCGTTGGCTGCATTGAATTCGTCCGCCCGCCAGCCCAGCGCGGCCACCAGCCCCAGATCGTCCAGAATCTTCGGGCGCAGGTCCAGGGCCACCCGGCGCACCTCGTCCAGCGCGCCCGCGGTCAACTCTCGCAATTCGCCCACACGGGCCTGGGCTTCCTCCGGTGTACGTGCCCGTTCCAGCAGGCGCAGACGCACCAGCAATGATGTGAGTGCCTGGGCCGCTTCGTCGTGGAGTTCCCGGGCCACCCGCTGACGTTCGTCCTCCTGGGCCTGCAAAATGCGCCGGGAAAGGTCGTGGAGGCGGCGGGCGTCTTCCTCCTGCTGGCGCACCATCTGGTTGAAAGTGTCGATGAGCCGGTCGAAGCGTTCGTCGCTGATGGGCGGGGGGATCACCTGCACATCCCGGCGGCCCCGGCGCACATCGTCCACGCCGGATTGCAGACGATCCAGCGGCGTGAGGGTACGCTTGAGTACCCAACTATTCACCGCAAAACTGATCAGCCAGCCGGTCAAAGCAAAGAAGGCGATCAGTTCGTAGTGGAGGTCCTCCGGGTAGCTGAGTACGTGCCAGACGGTAATGACTGTGCCCGCGACCGCACCCACCGCCACCAGCAGTGAGTTCGCAAGGAGAATCTTCTGGGATAAGGGTATACGCCACAGCCGGTCAGTCATTGTTCTGCCTCCACTGCTAATCCTATCCGAATGTGCCGCGTCCGTCCTCCCCCGACTGACCAGTAGCTGTTCTACCCTGCCGACGAGCTTTGACGCAAAGGGCGGCCTGCCAGATAATAGAGTGAGCGGTGAACAGTTATCAGTGGATTCGGGACGACTGACACTGGTCACTGATAACTGTTCACTTCAAAAGCCCGACCGACACACCCAACGAAATATCCAATATCCAATATCCAATATCTACTATCCAATACCCTCCGGAGAACCCTATGCCCCGTGCCCGCGATCTCGGCGTTCCCTTTCCTGGCGAGACTGGCCCGCTCAATGCCATCACCGATGTGGCAGGTGTCTGCGTCGGACATACAACACTGATTGAAGGCGCTGATGTGCGTACCGGCGTCACCGCCATCCTGCCCCGGGGAGCGGTCCACGCGCCGGTCTTTGCAGGCTATCACTCGCTCAACGGCAATGGCGAAATGACCGGCACGATTTGGGTGGAAGAATCGGGCTTTCTGGAAGGACCGGTGATGATCACCAACACCCACAGCGTCGGCGTTGTGCGAGATGCGGTCATCGCCTGGACCGTCGAACGCAAACTCTACCACCCGATTCAGGGGGATGTCTTCTGGAGCCTGCCGGTGGTGGGGGAGACCTACGACGGCACGCTCAACGACGTCAACGGCTTCCACGTCGCACCGGCCCACGTTTTCGCCGCGCTGGACGCCGCGTCTACGGGTCCGGTGGCCGAGGGCAATGTGGGCGGCGGAACCGGGATGATCTGCCACGGCTTCAAAGGGGGCATCGGCACAGCCTCCCGGCGGTTGACAGCGGAGGAGGGCGGCTATACCGTCGGTGTGCTAGTCCAGGCCAACTACGGCGCCCGCCGCCATCTGACGATTGCCGGTGTCCCGCTGGGGGAGGAAATCCCCGATCTGCTGCCGGAGATTCACAACGGGCCACCGCCGATGGGCGCGGGATCGATTATCGCAGTCGTGGCGACGGATGCGCCTCTGCTGCCCCACCAACTCAAACGGATCGCCCAGCGGGCGGGATTGGGCATTGCCCGTTTGGGTGGAATGGGGGCCAACACATCGGGCGACATTTTTCTGGCCTTTTCCACAGCCAATCCCGGCGGCTGGCAGCGGGCCGAGGTGGCCCAGGTCGATCTGCTGCCCAACGACCGCATCACCCCTCTCTTCGAGGCGACGGTCTTCGCCACCGAAGAGGCGATTGTCAACGCAATGATAGCCGCCCGGACAATGACCGGGCGCAACGGCAATACTGTCCACGCCATCCCCCACGACCGGCTGCAAGCCGCACTCAGAAAGTACAACCGGTTATGACTTCTATCATTCACAGCGAACGTCTGGACCTGATTCTGATGACGCCGGATTTTTTCACTGCCTGCCTGCGCCACGACAACGCCGAAGCGGAGCGGATTCTCGGCGTCCCGCCCCACCCGGAGCTTTTCCTGCGGGAAGACCTGCTGGTGCGGCGGCTGGCCCAGTGCTACGAAGAACCGGGCTACGCGCCCTGGACGCTGCGCGCGATTGTCCTGCGCGAGACAGGCGAAATGGTGGGTCACATCGGTTTTCACACCGAGCCAAACCCGGACTATCTGGCCGAGATCGCGCCCCACGCGCTGGAGTTTGGCTATACTGTCTATACAGACTTCCGTCGCCGGGGCATCGCTGCGGAGGCGTGCCGGGCGTTGATGGACTGGGCCGCCCAGCAGCCGGGGGTAGAGCGTTTTGTGCTGTCCATCGGTCCAGAGAACGCGCCCTCCCTTGGGTTGGCCGAAAAGCTCGGCTTTGTGCGCATCAGCGAATGGGTGGATGAGGTGGATGGCGTCGAATGGGTGTTCGAGCGGGTTGTTGTCCCATTTCGCTGAGATGGATAGTGTACGGGCACGATTTATCGTGCCCGTACACACGCCGGGGGCATTGGCTCAGGCAAGCGCGGCGTCGATCATCCGTTTGATGTCGAACTGGGGTGCGTAACCCAGGGTGTTGCGGCCAGCGGAGAGATCAAACTCGTAGAATGTGGGCGTGGCTTCGGCCAGCCGCACATCAATGAAAGGCAACCCCAGCTTTTCGGCCAGATAGGGCACGGCCACGTCCCAGGTGAAGGGTTCCGGCGCGGCCAGTTGGAAGGTGCCGCCGACGGCCTGGGGTTTGCCAAGCGCGGCGGGGAAGCCAGCCACAATATCGTCGGCGTAGGCAATGTGCTTTTTGTAGGCCCGCCCGTTTTCGTCCCGCGCGACAATCAGCGTTTTCGGATTGTCGGCAAGCGCTGCCTGCAATTGGGCATAGACCGCTTTAGCCGCGGGGCTGGTCTTATTCGCATAGGCTTTGGCGTAGTGGGAGGCGTAGAACTGGGGCCAGTTCAGAATTTCCGCCCCGCCCAGGGTCATGGCAAAGCGGAAGATTGTCACGGGCAGTCCATTGCTGCGCAGATAGCCCCGGCAGAGGTCCTCGCCCAGCAGCTTTGTCAGCGCGTACATCCCGCCCGGCTCCAGGGGGAATTCGTCTTCCCGGATCGGCTCTGGGATACCACCGGGCAGATATTTGCTGTAGAGGGCGTCGCTGCTGGCGAAGAAGAAGTGGCGCAGGGTCGCTGCGTTGGCCAGCGCGGCCTCCAGCATATAAAATGTGCCTTTGACATTGATTTCCATATAGTCGTCGTTTGTGAACGGCCCGCCTGCCTGGAAGGCCGCGCCCAGATGGCAGACCGCTTCCATCCCGGTCACGGCGCGGTTCACGTCGTCCGCATTGGTCAGCGAGCCTTCGATCAGTTCGATGGGCAGACCGGCCAGCCGCTCGACCGTCGGGTCGTGGGGCCAGACCAGCCCGCGCACGTCGTGGCCGTCTGCCACCAATTTGTGGGCCAACTGGGAACCGATCCGTCCGGTAATGCCTGTGATGAGGGTTTTCATTGTTTTGCTCCGTGTTGCGTGCTGCGTAGGTAGTAAGGTATGAAGCTGGTAAGAGACAGAATTGTAGTACGAAAATTTGCGTTCATCACTACACAAAAACAGCAGAGTGTGCCGGTATTGTCACTGCTTACGCAATACGCAGTACGCAATACAGACCGCTCTGCCACACCAATAGGATACACTATGCCATCCACTCCCCCCGTCTCGCTCGCTCTCACCGCTCTCCACATCCCCCACCGGGTCTTCACCCATCCGGGGCCGGTCTCTTCCCTGGAACAGGCCGCCGCGGAACGGGGACAGACCCCGGAGCAGGTGGTGCGCAGCCTGCTCTTTCGGCTGGAAGAGGGGCGCTATGTGATGGTGCTGGCCGCGGGTCCCGCGCAGATTTCCTGGGCAGCCCTGCGCGCCCATCTGGGCGTCTCGCGCCTGACGACCGCGGACCGGGACGAAGTGCAAAAAGTCACCGGCTATGCCATCGGCGCGGTGGGACCCTTTGGCCTGCTGACCCCCGAATCCGGGCCTATGCCTGTGCTGGTGGATGTCAGTGTGGCCGAGCAGACGGAAGTCTCGATTGGCTCTGGTGTGCGCGGGACGACGGTCATTCTCTCCACGGCCGATCTGTTGGCCGGGCTGGGGGATGCGGTCGTCGTTTCCCTGCGCAAAGATGAGTCTACTTCAAAAAGGTCTGCCAGCCACTGATGAACACTGATAAACGCTGATATTTCTCCTGTAAATCTCTGTGCCCTTTGTGTTCTTTGTGGTTCAAATGGCTTTTTGCAGTAGACTCAAAGATGGTACTCCGAATCAGAAAGATTGACAACTCTGGAGAAAGCTATGGACACCCTTACACGCCCCAATGTGGTTTTCGTTCTGACCGACGATCAGGGCTACGGCGATCTGGCCTGCCACGGCAATCCGGTGTTGCGTACGCCCCATCTGGACAGGCTCCACAGCGAAAGCGTGCGCCTGACCAACTATCACGTGGGGCCGACCTGCGCGCCCACCCGGGCCGGGCTGCTCACCGGCCACTACGCCAACAGCACCGGCGTCTGGCATACGATTGGAGGCCGCTCGCTCCTGCGCCAGGACGAAATCAGTCTGGCCGACTTCTTCAGCCGGGCGGGCTACGTCACCGGCATCTTTGGCAAGTGGCATCTGGGCGACAACTTCCCCTACCGACCCCAGGACCGGGGCTTTGACGAAGTGCTGGTCCACGGCGGCGGCGGTGTGGGGCAGACGCCGGATTACTGGGGCAACGACTATTTCGACGACAGCTACTGGGACGGTGATCGTTGGGTTGCCCAGGAAGGCTACTGCACGGATGTCTGGTTTCGCCACGGGCTGGACTTCATCGAGCGCAACCGGGAACGCCCCTTCCTCTGCTACATTCCCACCAACGCGCCCCACAGCCCCCATCTGGTCCACCCCCGCTATTCCGCGCCCTATCGGGACAACACCCCCCACGCGGACCGGGCCAACTACTACGGGATGGTCAGTTGTATCGACGAAAATGTGGGGGTGCTGCGGGCCAAACTGGCCGAGTGGGGGCTGGCTGAGAATACGATTCTGATCTTTATGACCGACAACGGCTCCGGCGGTGGGGTGGAGGTGGACGAACGGCACTTTGTCACCAGCGGCTTCAACGCGGGGATGCGGGGCAAAAAGAATTCGGAGTACGACGGTGGCCACCGCACCCCCTGCTTTGTCCACTGGCCCGCGGGCGGGCTGACGGGTGGGCGGGATGTGGAACGCATCAGCGCCAATGTGGACATTCTGCCCACCCTTCTCGACCTCTGCGCTGTGGACGACCCGACCGCCTACGACTTCGACGGCCAATCCCTAGCCCCGCTGCTGGCCGGCGAGACCCCCGGCTGGCCGGATCGGGCGCTGGTGACCGATTCCCAGCGGCTGGCCTATCCGCTCAAATGGCGCAAGAGCGCGGTGATGACCGACCGCTGGCGGCTGGTGAATGGCGCAGAACTCTACGATATGGCCGCCGATCCGGGGCAGACGCGGGATGTGGCGGCGGAGCATCCCGCGGTGGTGGCGGAACTGCGCCTGGCCTACGAGCGCTGGTGGGAGCGGGTGTCGGTCCAGTTCGACAGCGAAATCCCCATCCCCATCGGTGGGAAAGGCGCGCGGACGCTACGCCTGAACAGCCACGACTGGCGCAACGACGAGTGCGAAACCGCCTGGCATCAGGCCGATGTGCGGGCCGGTCTGCGCTGCAACGGCTATTGGGAGGTGGAGATCGCAGAGGCTGGCCGCTACACATTTGAGTTGCGGCGTTGGCCTGTGGAAGAAGACCGGGCGATTGACGAGGCCATCCCCGGCGCGCCAGTTCCGTTGGGAGAATTGACGGTAGGGAGCGGCTGGGGTGGGGGTGTCGCTATCCCCGTGCAGCGGGCCGCCATCGCCATCGCCGGTCAGCGGACCGAGCAGCCGGTAGCAGAGGAGATGGCGGGCGCGGTGTTCACACTGGAACTGCATGCGGGTCCGGCCCATCTGCAAAGCTGGTTCCACACAGACGCGGGCGACGATCTGGGCGCCTATTACGTCTATATTCGCCAGGACGCGGCAAGCTCTTCGTTGTAACCCGCACTGTTAGTGCGGGCTGACGCAAGCTAACAGCTTGCGATACGTGGCTATTTTTGGAGCGACGAACGGCGATTTGCGCCCTTGCATCTTTGCGTCTTTGGGTTGAAAATAGACGGGCCGATATTCTTCCCCCAATCTCTCGAAAGGTCCCAACCCATGCACTTCCATCTGTCCGGCCTGATTCCTGCCACTTTCACCCCCCTGAACACCGACGGCAGTCTGAATTTAGGGCTGATTGAACCGATGGTGGACTTTCTCATCAGCCAAAAGCTCACCGGTCTGTACGTCTGCGGCAGCACAGGCGAGGGTGTCTCCCTTAGCACAGCCGAACGCAAAACTGTGGCCGCGGCCTTTGTCAAGGCTACCCGGGGCCGGGTTCCGGTTATCTTGCAGGTGGGCCACACCAGTCTGGTCGAGGCCCAGGAGTTGGCCGCCCACGCCCAGGAAATCGGCGCGGACGCCATCTCCGCGGTGCCCCCCTTCTACTTCAAGCCGCCCACATTGGAAGCCAATGTGCGCTGTATGGCCCAGATTGCCGGGGCCGCGCCGGACCTGCCCTTCTACTACTACCACATCCCCCAGATGACCGGCGTGCAGGTGGATGTGGCCAGTCTGCTGGCCGCGGGTGGACGGGTGATCCCCAATCTGGTCGGGGCCAAATACAGCATCCACGACGTATACAATGTCCAGGCCGCGGCGGAACTGGAGAACGGGCGCTTCAATCTGCTCTTTGGTTCGGATGAGATGCTGCTCAGCGGTCTCTGTGCTGGTGCGCAGGGCGCAGTGGGCACAACCTACAACTTTGCCGCGCCGGTCTTCAACCGAATTGTGGACGCCTTTACCGCCAACGACATCGCCACCGCCCAGATGCACCAGGGGCAGATGGTGCAGATGATCCGGTTGATTGCTGGTCACGGCGGCCTGCCCGCCTTCAAAGCGGTGATGAAATTCCTGGGCTTCGACTGCGGGCCGATGCGTCTGCCTTTGCAGTCATTGACGCCGCAAAAGGAAGAAGAACTCAAAGCCGACCTGACCCGACTCGGATTTTTCGGTTGGATTGCATAGGGGAATAGGACGCTGATTTACGCAGATAGACGCTGATTTTTTCTCTGGATCAGCGTCTATCTGCGTAAATCAGCGTCCCAAAAAGGACTCCACTGCAAAAAGGCTAAAAACTGTAGTAGTCAAGAAGATGGTGGAAGTTTCAACGCAAAGACGCAAAGGAGCAGAGACGCAAAGAAATCGCTTTTCTCTCTGTGCCTTTGCCTCTTTGCCTCTTTGCATCTTTGCGTTAAGAAATAGCCATTCCACCATCCCGTTGACCAGTACAAAAAAGGCTAAAAACCGAGTTTTTGAGACCGAATCACTCCTGGAAATCCGGGCGAACTGCACAAAAAACTCGGTTTTTGCAGTAGACTCGAAAAGGAGAAGCAAATGGCGGAATCGTTGGAGAGCGGGCGGCGCGTGCCTGTGGATGAGTTGCTGGCACTGGTGGCCGATGTCTTTGCGCGCTGTGGGATGAGCGACGCCGACGCCAACCTGCTGGCCGATTCCCTCGTCTATGCGGATCTGAGCGGCATCCACTCCCACGGGGTGCTGCGTGTGCCGGAGTATATCGTCAAGCTGACGACCGGCGGCGTGAACCCCGCGGGCCGTCCGTCTGTGGTGCGGGATGTGGGCGCGTGTCTTGTGGTGGACGGCGGCAATTCCATGGGCCAGATCGGTATGGACTTCGCCACCAAAGAGGTCATCGAGCGGGCGCAGGTCCACGGCATCGCGGCGGCGGGTATCCGGGGCAGCAACCACAGCGGCGCGATGGCCTACTACGCGTCCCAGGCCGTGGCCCACGGGATGATCGGCATTGCCACGACGAACGCCCTGCCCACAATGGCCCCCTGGGGTGGGGCCGAACGGATTCTGGGCATCAACCCCCTGGGCATCGCTATCCCCGCGGGGGAGGAGCGCCCGATTGTCTTCGACGCGGCCTTCAGCGGCTCCTCCCACGGCAAAATCCGCATCTATCAACAGAATGGGTGGACGCTTCCCGAAGGCTGGGCGCTGGATAGCGAAGGCCGTCCCACTACCGATCCCGCCGCGGCCATCGACGGGCTGCTGATGCCCATCGGCGGCTTCAAAGGCACGGCTTTGGCCCTAATTATGGGCGTGCTCTCGTCGATGCTCTCCGGCGCGGCCTTCGGCACAGAACTGGGCGATATGGAGATAGGTCCCCGGCCCGGCCAGGACGGCCATTTTGTCGCGGCCATCCGGGTGGAAGCCTTTGAGGATTTGGACGTTTTCAAAAGCCGGGTGGATGGGGCCATTCGCCAGATTCACGACTGCCGACCCGCGGCTGGTGTGGAGCGCATCTACGCGCCCGGCGAGTTGGAGTTTCTGCGCCAGGAGGCGTACCGGGCGCAGGGCATTCCGCTGAACGCCGTGACCCTGGCCGATCTGGGCAAAGCCGCGGCGGGTGTGGGGAGTAGCGTCGAGGGCTATGGCTGGCTGGTTTGACTGGCTCTTGGCTTCGCCCCGCATCCGGCATACGCTTCCACCCCCGCACTTTGCCCCATCCCCTCGAAACGAGTACAATGGCTCCAGGCCCGCAGCGGAGACGGGTTGGACACGGACACCTCCTTTCTTGGTTTTGCTCATCTCTCTCGTCCACCTCCGCGCTTGTCTCCGCCGAGGGCCATTCTGCCCACTCCTCTACTCCCCAAGCAACGCCATCGCTGCACCATCTCTTTCACCACAAGGAGCACATTCGTGGAAGCCAACGATCCGCTGGAAAATTTGTCCGTTCTCCGCTATCTGAAAAACGCCGACGCCGACGCCGAAGCCGATGCTTCAGGCGACGACCGCAGCATCTATCGGGCCATCGGCGTGGAGCCGATCATCAACTGCCGGGGCACTTTTACGATCATCGGTGGCTCGGTTGAGCGACCGGAAACACTGGCCGCCTACAAAGAAGCCTCCCGCCATTTTGTCCAGTACGACGAACTGGCCGAGGGGGTGGGGCGACGGCTGGCCGAAGTCACCGGCGCCGAGTGGGGAATGGTCTCCGACGGCTGCGCGGCCGGGCTGAAGCACGTGACCGCGGCCTGTGTCACCGGCGGCAACCCGGAAAAGCTCATCCGCATCCCCGACCTGACCGGCTTCGAGAAGACCCAAGTCATCGTTCCCGGCTACGCCCGCAACGCCTATGACCACGCCCTGCGCAACATCGGCGTGGAACTGGTGACGGTGGAGAGCCTGGCAGAACTGATCGCGGCCATCAATTCCAAGACGGCGCTGATCTATACAGTCACAGGCTGGCGGGCAGAACGGGGCAACGCCCTTTCGCTGGAAGCGATTGTGGCCGCGGCCCGGCCCGCGGGTGTGCCTGTGCTGGTGGACGCGGCTGCCGAAAACCTCACCATTCCCTGCGTCCATCTGGAGGCGGGCGCGGATGTGGTGGTCTACAGTGGTGGCAAGGCCATCTGCGGTCCCCAGGGCGCGGGGCTGGTGCTGGGCCGCAAGGATATTCTGATGGCCGCTTGGCAGGCCAGCGCGCCCCATCACGGCCCTGGCCGGGACAACAAAGTGGGCCGGGAGGAGATGCTGGGGCTGGTGGCCGCGGTAGAAGCCTGGACGCTCCGGGACCACGACGCGGAGTGGCAGGTCTGGCTGGATCGACTGACGCTCATCGCCCAGCGGGCCGAGCAGGTGGCCGGGGTGGAGACGGCAGTCGAGCAGCCCACCGGTCTCAACAACCGCGCGCCCACACTTGTGATTAGCTGGGACCCCGCGACCCTCCACATCACCGGCGAGGAGGTGGCCGAGGATTTCGCCCGCAGTAAGCCCCGCATCGCTGTCGGAAACGGGGACAGCGCAGACCGGGCCGCCATCCGCATCACCCCCAGCCAGATGCAGCCCGGCAACGCGGAGGTAGTGGCCGAGCGCATCCACCGCATTCTCAGCGAAGTTCGCAACCCCCAGCCCTCCCAAATGGAACCGGCAACAGTGGACATCAGCGGCCACTGGGCGCTGACGATGGAATACTTCACCAGCACCAGCCAGCACCAGCTCTATCTTCAGCAGGAGGGCAATTGGATCAGCGGAACCCACCACAGCGAATTTTCCCGGCAGGAGATCGCCGGGACAGTGGAGGGGGAGCGGGTCAAACTGCGCAGCCAGGCCAGCCTGCCGGGGGATAACATTCCCTTCCTCTTCTCTGGTCAGGTGGAGGGCGACAGCATTTCCGGCTCTGTCTTTCTGGGCGAGTACTTAACCGCACGTTTCACCGCCAAACGGGCGGTCTACTCCGGCGTGCGCAAACCGGTGTCCATTCCCGGTGGGCCGCCGTTGGCAACGTAGACGAAGGGATATCCGCAACCGGGGCCGTATGCCATGACCGCCCGGCTAAAGACGCCGGGCTATCGAGCGACGCCCCCTAAAGGGGGCTTACGTCGTCGAACGTTCCGCAACTGGACCCGGAATGGTCGTCATCTCCCCCTCGCCTTGCCCCTTTGCTGGGGAATCGGTACAATAGCGCCCAGAATGACCGCATAATCTCATCATCCCATAATTTCACCCCAGGAAAATCAAATGAAACTGACCCACGTCTGGTACGAAATTCCAATGCTCACCGATGCGCCTTCCCTGCTGCCTGCGGATGTGGTGCAACTGAAACCCATCCCCGGCCAGCTGCCGTTGGAAAGCGCGCAGGCGGCCCAAGTCATCTTCGCCGGGGCGACTATCCCTTATACTGGCGAAGTCTTCGACAGTCTGCCCAACCTGCGGATGATTGTGCGCACGGGCATCGGTGTCGACAATGTGGACGCCAACGCGGCTGCGGAGCGGGGCGTCGTCTTCTGCAACACCCCGGACGGCCCCACCGAATCCACCGCCGAGCACGCGGTGGCCCTGCTGATGGCTATGGCCAAGCGGGTCATCCCCGGCCACGTGGGCATGGCTGCCGGTGGCTGGCCCCCCCGCAGCGCGCTGATGGGCACGGAGATTCAGGGCAAAACGCTGGGGTTGGTCGGGCTGGGACGGATTGGCCGTCGGGTGGCGCAGATTTGCGGCGCAGGGCTGGGGATGCGGGTCGTCGGTTCGGACCCTTTCGTCGCCGCCGAGGCCGCGGCCCAGATGGGCGTGGAACTGCTCAGCCAGGACGAGGTGATCGCCCAGGCCGACTTTCTCAGCCTCCACGCGCCCAGCATCCCCGCCACCTACCGGATGATCAACCGGGAGTCCATCGCCCGTATGAAGACCGGGGCCTATCTGATCAATGTGGCCCGCGGCCCGCTGGTAGATATGGACGCTGTGATCGAGGCCCTGGACAGCGGTAAGCTGGCCGGTGCGGGGTTGGATGTCTTCGACGAGGAGCCGCCCGTGGCCGACTACCCCATCCGCTTTCATCCCAAAGCCGTGCTCACCCCCCACAGCGCTTCCACCACCGGCGATGGCCGGGCACGCATCGAGCGCATGGCCGTGGCCCGGGTGCTGGAATTCTTCAACGGGGAGCGCCCGAAGGATGTGGTCAATCCGCAGGTCTATGAGGTTGGGCTGCGGGGGTAGCGGCTGGAAAGTTGTGGAAATTTGTAGTGAACAGACTGATGACAAAAAATACTGGACGCAGATAAACGCTGAAAACGCAGATTTTTTCTCTGAATCAGCGTCTATCCGCGTGAATCAGCGTCCCATTTTCTATTTCACCATCTTTCTGATCAGTACAAAAGTTGTGAAAATTCATTCGGCGCTTGCTGCGTGAAATGAAAGAGGTGAGATCGTTCAACGATCTCACCTCTTTCATTTCACACGGAATTCTTCGACAAAGGGGGAGGAAAAGTATCTCCTGGCATACACTGCCTTCCCCTTTCGTCAGTCGTCCCCTATCTCCAACTCCACCCGCTTGCTCACCGTCCCCTGCCTTCTCTGGGGAACCCGTTCGGCAAACTGACCGATCAGGTTCGGCGACATCTCGTCGTTGAAGTAGAGGGGCACGGGCACAATGTCCACGGGCTGACGATCTTTGCCTTTGCCCAGCGGTGGGCAGCACCAGGCCGCGTCTTCGGCCTCCCGGCGCTGCTCCTTGAAATTCCCCAGAATGCCGCAGGAGAAGCAGTGCTCCCGGCAGTCGTCCACTACCCCGCCCTGATAGGTGTGGATGTACTCCTGGGCCAGAAACTCCTTCTTCAGCCCGGCGGAGATGTGCTCCCAGGGCAGAATCTCGTCCAGACTGCGTTCCCGGCGCGCGTACCAGTCCATATCCAGCCCGTTTTCCGCAAAGGCTTGGGTCCAGGCGTCGAAACGGAACTGATCCCCCCAGGCGTCCAGCTTCGCCCCCAATTGCCAGGCCCGCTCAACCACATCACACAACTTGCGGTCGCCCCGGGTCAGGAACGCCTCCACCAGCGTCTCCCGCGGGTCGTTCCAGGTGAAGTAGAGTCCGTGTCCCCGCATCTCCTGTTGGAGCAGTTCGATCTGCTGCTCAATCACCGCCTGATCTTCCATCGGGACCCACTGGAAAGGGGTGTGGGGTTTGGGCACAAGTGTGCTGACGCCGACCCGCACGCTGGCTTTGTTGCCCAGAATGCGTCGCCCCACAGCCAGCACCGCTTTGGAGAGGTCGGCAATGGCCTGCACATCTTCCAACGTTTGGGATGGATGGCCGATCATAAAATAGAGTTTGATCGTCGTCCAGCCCCGACTGTAGACCTCCTCGGCGGTTTTGAGCAGATCGTCGGAGGCGATGGGTTTGTTGATCACATCCCGCAACCGGTCCGTGGCGGCTTCTGGCGCAAAGGTGAAGCCGGAGCGTCGCCGCCCCTTTTCCAGCAACTCCATCAGATCGATGCTGAAACTCTCGATGCGCAGGCTGGGCAGGCCGACCGATAGCCGCTTGGCTCCGTGGCGCTCCATTGTGCCCCGCACCAGTTCTTCCACATAGCTGTAATCGCTGCTGCTCAGGCTGAGGAAGCTGACTTCCTCGAAGCCGCACTGGGCGATCATTTCGTCCACCGCGGCCAGCACTTCTTCCGCAGGCCGCTCGCGCACCGGGCGGAAGATCATCCCGGCCTGACAGAAGCGGCAACCCCGGGTACAGCCCCGCATAATTTCGATAGCCGCCCGGTTGTGTACGACGTTGATGTTGGGCACAATAAAACGGGTCACCGGCGGGGGCAGGACCGTCACCACCCGTTTCATCACCTCTGGGGGGGCGGCGGGATGGGTGGGACGGGTTTCCAGCAGCGTCCCATCCGCGGCGTAGACAGACTCGTAGAGCGCAGGCACGTAGACGCCGGGGATGGCGGCGAGACGTTCCCATAGGGCGTGGCGGGGATTGGATATTGGGTATTGGGTATTGGATATTTCGTCGAGATGATCGTCCCGGCCCAATACCCAATACCCAATATCTTTCTTCCACTCCTCCACCACTTCAATCACCTCAAACACCACCTCTTCCCCCTCGCCGATGACCATTGCGTCGAAGAAGGCGCTCATCGGTTCCGGGTTGAAGCAGCCGGAACCGCCGGCGATGACCACCGGATGTGCGGCGTTGCGATCTTCGGCGCGCAGGGGAATGTCTGCCAGATCGAGCATTGTGAGCACATTTGTGTAGAGTTGCTCGTAGGGCAGGCTGAATGCGAAGATGTCGAAATTGGCGATGGGGTGTGCGCTTTCCAGCCCGTAGAGGGGGATGGCGTTCTCCCGCATTTTGGCCTCGAAATCGATCCACGGGCAGTAGACCCGCTCTGCCAGCAGGTCGGCGCGCTTGTTGATCAGATCGTAGAGGATGGCCAGCCCCAGGTTGGAGCCGCCCAGTTCGTAGATGTCCGGAAAGGCCAGAGCGACTCTGGCGCGGATGGCCGGGTCGTCCCAATCTTTGACAACCGAATTGAGTTCGCCGCCAGTGTAACGGGCGGGCTGGGCCACTTTGTGCAGCACCCGGTCCAAGGCCCGGCGGATCTGCTTGGGAGTAGAGAGCATGGAAAATCATTCCTTCTATCGGTAGGGCAGTGGGGGGATGAGATGCGGGGAATGATCAGCATATCCCCATTCATCCACTCGTCCACAACCATTGATGGCTTCACGTATCGTACGGGCCTGGTCATTATAACACCATTCGACTTGCCTGCCTGAATCGGCCAGATTTGACATTCTGACCAGTCGAGGCTATACTTACCCCCTGTCCTGCGCGTAGTATTTGTTGTGCCCCGTTCGTCTAGTGGCCCAGGACACGGCCCTCTCAAGGCTGAAACACCGGTTCGAGTCCGGTACGGGGTACCACTAAAAATGCCGTCGAGACGATTCGTCTCGACGGCATTTTTTTGTCTTTTGCCTTCCCCTTTAGCCTTATCCAAACAGCTTCCCATCCTCCGAGCGCATATAGAGCACAGGCAAGGCCCACCAGGGCGCGGCCAGACCGACTGCGTTCTGCACGGATTTGCGCGCCTCCACCACCGCGACGTCCACCGGCCAGCGGTCAGCCAGGGCGCGGTAGAAACCACCCGCAAAGGCAATGGCCGCGCTGTCGGGCACATCGGCCTGCATCCCCAGGGCTGCGGGCAGGCTGCTGCGTACCAGCGCGTGGGCCACACCCCCCGCGCCCCTTCCTGTCTGGCAGGCGTTGAAAAGACCGAAGCGGATGTTCAGCCCGTCGAACAAAATCGACAATTCTTCTGTGTTGACCCAATCGGCTTCCACAACCCCGCCCCGATCTCTGGCAAAGGCCAGCGTGCCCAGCCGGGTCGTCTCGTCGTATTCGCCGTGGCCCACAAAGTGGAGCAGATGGGGCTGCACCCGGCGCAGACGATCCTGCAACCCATCCCGGCTGACGGCTGTGCCTTCCAGCCAATGCAGTTGCACTCGACCTGTGGCCTGCAACTCGCCCAGCGCATCTTCCAAACTGGCCCGCTCCCGATTGCTCTCCAGCGGCTCCAGCCCGATTTCAGCGGACGGTCCCAGCACCACCAGCAGACGCAGGGGACCGTTCACCCGCAGCGCGTCGGTCTTTCGTTCGGCGTTGACGTAGCGTACCAGCGGCGTTTGCAGACGCAGACCGGGCCGTCGTTCGCCGATTTTGGCCGCCTCCCAGGGGATGGCCGCGGCCTCTTCGTCGCGTAAAAAGAGACGCAGCCGCAGCCCTTCCCCCGCGTTCTGCGCGGTAGCCAGGGCCGCGGCCCAGCGTTCGGCCACCCGCCCCGGCAGCAGGCGATAGCCGATCTCCTCGTCGATGCCCGCCAGCGAATCGATACCGTCCAGCCGGGGCGTGGGACCCTCCAACCGGGCCACGGCCTCTTCGCTCTCCCCTTCGCTGGAGCGCAACACCCGGGCTTCGATCCACCCCCCCGCGCTGGCAAGCTCCAAGTCGAAGTTGCGGTAGTTTTTGAAGGGGGATTGGGCTTGCGACGGTGCGGGCCTGACAATTGGTAACGTCGCTACGGGCGTGCCTACCAGTTCCAGCCGCTCGGCCAGGGCTTGGACAACGGCCAGGGGCGACGCGTCCAGAATTGTGATATTGCGATCTCGCCAGATATCGGCATCCCCAACGGGCAGGGGAGCGGCGGGCGCGGCGTAGGCCATGGGCGCAAAGCGGCCCAGATTGCGCAGGACGTCGCGCCAGAGAAAGAGAAAGTCCGGGCTGGCGAAGTCGAAGCCGAGAAAGAGGGTTGTGCCGCGTAGCGCGTTTTCCACCATCCGGGTCACGTCCCGTTTGTTCGAGGCCTTATCGTAGAGATCGTCTTCGCTGAGGGTGAGGCTTTGGGGTTGGCGCAGATCGCCGTAGATTTTGACCAGCACAGGCTGATCACGGCGCAAGAGACCGGCGTCGAAATCGGTGACGACCGGCTGGACTGGTCGCCCAGCCTGCTGGAAGGCCCTTTCCAAGAAACTGTCAAAGCGGGTGGTGATAAACGTTTCCACCGGTAGACGGGCCAAGAGGTTGTCAAAGGGTTGGGGCGATTGGGTGCTTTCCAGACGGTCTTTGAGGAATTGGACCACATCCCGCGTGCGCTGGCGACCGGCCCGCTGGACCACAGATGATAACGCCAGCGGCGCATCGCTCGCCACAGACTGCCCAAAACGGGCGGCCAGCCCTTTAGCCAGCTCCTCCTGGCTGGGTACGCCGGTTGTCTCCGCGGGCAGGTCGCTGCCGACAAAGAGTGTCAGCCGCCCGCGCTGGGCTTCGTCGAGCAGAAGATTTAAGGTCGTCTCATCCATTTTCAACACTCCACTTGCATTGTAATGGTTCGTTTTTGCCCGGCGGCATACCACAACTCAAAAATCACAAATGTCTCCCCGGCCCGACAGGATCGGCCCAAGCCGATCTGTTTGGAGCCGTTCTGCCCCACAATCAGCGTCAGTGGTGTGGTGGCAAACCTATCCGTCTGGGCCACAGTGCCGGTGAGGAAACAGTTGGATGTCCAGCCTATCTCCACCAGATCGTCGCCGATCTTGCGCACACTGAGTTTGATCTCGGCCTGAGTTGCACAGGCGGGCGCGGGCGGCAGCAGAGGCGGAACCCAAAGCTCCTGACCTGTATAGATGACATCCGCCGAAATCAGACAGTTGACCTGGACAATCTGGGCGACTGTCGTGCCTCTGGCCCGCGCAATATCGGCCAGCCGTTCCCCGGACACGACTGGATAGGCTATCCATCCGGTCGGTTGGGAGAGGAAGCACGGCGTCGGGGTAAATGTGGGCGTTGCGCTGGGCGTTAGGGTCGGTGTGGCGGTCGTCGAAACTGTTGGCGTTGGGGTTGCCGTGGCTGAATTGGTGGGCGGATACTCGTTGGGTATGTTCCTGGGACCGAAGGAATTTGTCGGCGTGGGCGTGGGTGTGACCGAACCCCCAGGAGTCGAAGATGCAGTTGGTGAAGTTGTCGGCGTTGGGGTGCTGGTTGCCGAACGCGCTGGCGTTGGAGTAGATGTGGCCGAGTCTGCCACTGTCGGTGTCGCTGTCGCTGTCGCTATACCACTCGTCAACGGGAGGGGCCAACGGGGCAGGCCAGGGGAGTCATCCGCATTGGGCGGCGTCAGGCTGAAGCCGAGGAAACAGCCGGGGTTCAGTTCCAGGACTGCGTAGTGAAAGGGTTCCTGGTAGGGTTCTGTGGCCTGCAAGCGCATATCCGTGCGCAGGCTGAGCAGCTGATCGTCCAACTCATCCCAGCCCAGCGGAATATCCTCGTTGTTGGGGTTGTAGGCGGTCAAGCTGATGTCGCTCTGACCGGTTTTCAACACCTGCACGTCCAGGGCGCGCACCCGATAGGGCATCCCCCGAAAATCAAAGCGGATGAACCCCTGCTGCATATAGACATCCAGAATGCCGTCGCCGTTGCAATCCCGCAGTTCGTAGGGGCGGTCTGGGTCGTCCGGGTGCAACTCCAGAATCACATCGTCCAGCACCACCGCCAGCGGGGTTCGGCCACTGCTGGTGACTGTCTCGGTATATGTGCCGATGGAGCGGGTATCGGTGATCACATCGGCCTGGGGCCAGAGAATATCGCCGATCTCCCGTGTGACTGTTCCGTTGCGGGCGTCATTCAGCCAGCCGTCCACAGGCAGATAGCGGATGGGAATCCCCGGTCCGCCGATGGGCGCTATCCAGTAGGCGACACCCGTAGGCGCGTATTTTTCAATGCTGTTGGCGGCGACTGTCAGGTCGTTAGCGGCCCCGTCCAGTCCGATCACCCACTCCAGGGGTGTATTGTGTTCCTTGACCAGCAGCCATTCTGTGCCCGTAGCGGTGATGCGGGCAAACTCCGAATCGATCTCCACCCGGTGTCCCAGCCGCTCTTCGGTCTGGGCCAGATTGTTGACAAATGTGCCGCCGCTCTGGGCCAGCACGGCCAGGGCAGACTGCTCCGAAATCGCCAACTCCTGCACTTGCAGCGCTCCCACCCGCAATACTTCCACAGTGAGAAAGTCGGCAAAACGCAGAATCGCCCGGCCTCGTTCATCCACATTCAACCCATCCCCAACCAGCAATTGGGTGCTTGCTGGCGCGCTCAACTCCTCCGGGTCTTCCGCTTTGCGCCGCAAGGAAACTCTGTCCCGATCGGCGTCGGCCTGAGCAAAGGAGATTTCGGGAGATGGGGTTAGGGTGGCGTTTATACTGCTGGTCGCCGCGGCAGTGGCAGGTGGAACCGGGCTGGCAGGAGCCGAATCGTCCGGAGGGCGCAGAAGAAATGTGCTGCCAACTACCACCATAAACACCACTGCACCCGCCAGCCATACCCAGGCGGAGACCTTTCCCGTGAGCCGAGTCAGAAACCTCTGCAACTGATTCGGCTCCGGACCGCCATTGTAGCCCATTCTAACGCCCTTCCAGTGTCAGCGTGCCCCACGTCGTTGGGTTCGCCCACTCCCGTTTGGGCGCGGCAGAGATCATACACTCCTGCACATTCGTGCCCGGTGTGTCGTTATCGCTGACACTGACAGCCACGCCCAGTCGCAGCCCAGCCACAGGCTTCAGCCCCAGCACATCCCAGGGGATGGCCGCTTCCAGAAAGTAGCCAGCATCAAAGGCGACGGCGGCCACGGGCGCATCCAACTGCCGGGAACGGGCGCGGCCCGGTCCCAAATCCCAGAAGGCGATGGCCGGTTTGTCCCCCGGCTCTTCGATGCCCACCCGGAAGTCGATCTGCTTGTCGTCTTCGTTGGTTGTGGTCGTGTTGGCGTCCCCGTCCAGGTCCAAATCCAGGGATAGCTGGGGGGAGTCGGACTGAAAGAAGTTCAGGTCGCCACCCGTATACCCGACAAAGCCATCGTCTGCCACGAGAAATGCCACGTACAGGTAGTCGTCGTCGTAGGCGAAGAGCGCCTGGCTGGCCAGGTCTGCCAGTTGACGCAGGTAGGTCGGGCTGCGCAGGCTGTAGGGATAGCGCTGGGCGCAGTTCTGATCGTAGACGATCGTGTCGAAGGTGGTCCAGGTGGTCTGGGTCTGGCGGGCGACGAGCTGCCAATCTTCCGAATTGCCGTCGATTTTGACCGTCGCCCCCGGCGCTTGCATCTCGGCGCCGGTGCGGGGAATGGCGGTGGGCACAGGCGTTGGACGGGTATAGACCGGTGTGGGTGTGGGTGTGGGCGTTGGCGATTTGGGCGGCCACGCGTCCACCGCAGCCACGGGACGGCTGCGGTCATTTTCCTCGCCGGGTGGGGTCAGGCTGAAGCCGAGGAAACAGCCTTCGGAGATGGCGATATTCGCGTAGTGATAGGGCTGTTCCGAGCGCAGAGAGACGATCTGGCCCTGGCCGGGCAGAATCTCAAAGCTCTGGCGGGTGATGGGCTGCACAGCCGGATCGTAGACTGTCACCGAACCAGCGGCCCCTGTCTGCGTTCCCGCCATCACCGTCACATCCAGCCCCCGCACCCGACTCAGCAGGTTGCGGAAGTCCAGACGGATGATGCCATTTTGCACAAAGAGATCGTTGAATCCATCTCCATTGCAATCTGTCGGTGTGTAGCCTGCCCGGCCAAAGGCGCTCTCTTCTTCCGCAGAGACAGATACGCCGCCCATATCCATTGTCATCCCCGGTTGCAGGGTAGCGGTCATCACGTCTGTGCGCATCCGGGCGTCGGCGTGGGGCCAGAGAACCTCGCCAATCTCCTCCACCGATTCCCCCTGTTCCACCGCGGCCAGCCAGGCGTTCACCGCGGGCACGTCGTAGCTCACCCCCGCGCTGGGCACACCCACCGGCGCAATCCAGCGGGCCATTCCGCTCTCCATCGGCTTAATTGTGGGGTCGCTGCGGCTGGGATCGTTCTTGGCCTGCACAGTCAAGTCATCCGCGCCCGCGTCCACGCCAAAGAGCCATTCCAGGGGTGAATTGGCCTCCCTCACCACCATAAAACGGGTTCCTGTGGCGGTGATAATCGCAAAGTCACTCTCCACTGTCACCCGCCGGGCAACGTCCCCTGCGCCCGGCTCCAGTTCATTGACAAACGCGCCGCCGCTCTGCCCAAAGACAGCCAGAGCCGAACGATCTGCAAGGGCTAATTGTTGCACTTGCAGATCACCCGCACGCAACACCTCCACCGTCAGGAAGTCGGAGAAGCGCAGGAGCGCGCGCCCGCCCTCGTCCACCTGCACCCCATCGCCCGTTTGCAGTTGAGCCGTATCGGGCGGGCGCAGAGGCTGGCTGCTGCCAGAAAGCTGCACAGTCACATTCGTCCTGTCGGCGTCGGCCTGGACAAAGGCGGGTGGGACAGATTTTTCGTTGCCCCGGCACGCGGCTACAAAGAGTAGGACAAAGAGCAGGGCAATTTTCCAGTGATTGGACATAGCAACGAATCCTTTGGACGGCGTTTCTGCCCGCCCGGCAAATATCAGTGTGCCCGGCCAACCCCCATCAGGGCGCCGTAGACACAGTGGGTGTAGCAGTTGCGGTAGCCACAGGGGCCAGTGTGGCGGTTGTGGTGGGTGTGGCCTGTGGCTGGGGTGTTTCGGTCGATGTAGCGGTGGGCATCGGCGTATCTGTTGGCACGGGTGTAGAGGTGGATGTCCCAGTGGGTATCGGTGTATTTGTTGGTATCTGGGTGCTTGTGGGCAAAGGCGTCTCTGTGGGTGTCTCCGTGGGTGTCTCTGTCGGCAGCACCGTTGGCGTCCCAGTGGGCACCGGCGTTGTGGTAGCCGTCGGCGTGTCTGGAGGCAGAGGCGTCTCTGTGGATGTGGTTGTTGCTGTGGGCACGCCTGCGGGCGTCGCTGTATCCGTCGGTGTGTTCGCCGGTGTGGGCGTATCTGCCACTGTCGGTTTGCTCGTCGGCGTTGGGATGGGCGAATCTTTAGGGTTCAGATGCCAGTAGAAGACCCGCTCCGCGCTCTCCGGGCTGAGCAGGCGCACTTCGCCCAGAGGCATGCGTTGCACAACCGCTACCGACCAGCTATAGCGCTGATCCCAGGACATATCCCGGCTGTTAAGATAGCCGGGGACCACAAGGCTGTTCTCTTTGGTCAGATGGACATCGGTCCACAGGGAATCGACAGCGGGTGAAAAACGGACGGTGACCCGGTAGTATTCGTCGTCCCTCAGGGCCGGGTCTATGCCCAGGGAACGCAGAAGCGATTGGGCCAAACCCGGCCCCCGTCCGCGTGTGGCCAGGGGCGCAGACGACCAACTCAATTCGACGGACGAATTGGCATCAAAGTTTTCTCCGTCAGCCGGGGAGAGCAGGCGGGGCGTCTCCCAAGCGCGGGTCACGGGCGTGGGGCTGGGCGTGGTGGGCTGTGGCAGAGGCGCGCCTCCACTGGTTGGCGTGGGCGTGGGTGGCGCGACCAGAGGCACAAGACCGCTGACCGGCGCAGCACAGACCACAAATTGAGGGTTGGCACTGATCCACCCCTCGCTGCCGTCGTCGGTTGTGCGCACCCGAATCCAGCCGCCGCTGGCTGTGCGGCCCAGGGGGATCAACTCATCCCCCCGACGCAGCAGGCGAATGGGCGGGGCAAATACTGTGTCTGGCCCCCGGCGCAGATTCAGCCCGGCCGCGCTGACAATGCAGCGGGGATCGGGGATGGCTGGTCGGGGCGCGCCGGGTGTGCCATCCACTTCCGGCGGGGTCAGGCTGATGCCCAAAAAGCAGCCTTCGGCCATAGACAACTCCGCATAGTGGTAGGGCTGCTCGCCCAGGCTGGCCTGGGAGCGCACACTGAGAATCGAATCGTTGGCCCGCCGGACAATTGTGGCCGGATGGGCCAAGGCTTCGTAGGCGGGGTTGAAGACCCGCAATTCATCGCTGGAGGTCAGCCCGGCCACAGTTAAATCCACTGCGCGCACCCGGCCCACCCCGGCCCGCAGGTCAAAGAGCAGCTTGCCGTTCGTCATAGCGATGTCGGGGATGCCGTCCGCGTTACAATCCCTCTGCTCATAGACTGCCGGGCCGTTGTCGCTCTCCTCGGCCAGAGTAACGGGGATGCCACCCATTTCAATCGTTCCTCCGGCCACAATCTCGCCGCTGGCTTCCCCAGTGTGGAGCAGCACATCCGCCGGATTCCACAGCACATCCCCCACTTCGCCCTGGGGTGTGCCGGCGCGCAGCGCGGCCAGCCAGCCATTTACCCGCTCCGGTTCGATGGATAGCTGCTGGGAGGGCGGACCGATGGGGGCCATCCAATAGGCTGTGCCGGTGGTGGCTGTGCGGGTCACGCCGTCGGCGGTGACGGTCAGATCGTCGGCCCCGGCCTCAAGGGTCCAGAGCCATTCCAGGGGGGTATTGAGTTCCCGCACGAGCAGAAAGCGGGTTCCGGTGGCGGTGATGGTGGCGAAGTCGGATTGGATTTCCAGTCGGCGGGCCGCGCCATTAGCGCCGGGTTGGAGTTCATTGGCAAAGGTCCCCGCGCTCTGGCGGAAGGCGACGAGGGGCGCCTGTTCGTCCGGGGCAAGCTCCTGGATTTCCAGATCGCCCTGGCGCAGAATCTCGACGGTGACCAGATCCGAGAAGCGCAGAATGGCGTAGCCCCCTTCGTCCACACGCAGGCTGTCGCCCACCCACAATTGGGTGGGCTGGCCGGGGAGCAGGGGGTTCTCCTCGTCATCGATGCGCGAAAAGACATTGGCCCGGCGGGCGTCGGCCTCGGCAAAGCCCTGGCTATTGGTTTGGCTATCGCCGCCACAGGCTGACAGGAGCAGCCCATAGCAAAGTGTCAGAGTCAAAAGGCGAATTTTCATAGTTCGGAATCACTTTTTATATTATTTTGTATTTCTTCGCTGGGGTTCAAACCCCAGAAAAAACCCGCGCCTGCGACCAGCCCCATCACAATCAACCACCAAAAGACCGCGTTGTAGACCAGCGAGAGCGCACCCAATAGGACAAAGGCTGCCACACCGGCCAGCATCGCCAGCAGCAGACGCAGGGGCCGGGGGGGCCGGGCTTTGGGCCACGGGACGATCGCGCCCGCGGCCAGAAATGCCCCCAGCAGCAGGCCAGCCGCCAGTGTCTTCCAAATGAGCAGCTTGCCGGGCATCACAATCGCAAAGAGCAGCCAGCCCAACGACATAGCAAGTGCACCGATGCCGATCTGCACAAGGCTGTTGCGTCTGCTCTCCGCGCTGTCCGGCAGGTAGAGCGCAAGTGCACCCCCGAAGGCGATGGCCCCCGCGGCCAGCGCCCCGATCAGCCCCATAATGGGGATGCCTACGCTGATGCTGAAGAGCATTGTCTGGAAGTTTTGCAGCAGATTCGCCAATGTAAAACCGTCGGCGATGAGACTGTTCAGACCGAAGAAGAGACCGATTCCCAGCCCCAATCCGGCAAAACCGCCCTGCACCCCCCGAATGGTCAGGCGCAAAATTGTTTCGGAATTGCGTTGCCAGCGGGCCAGCCAGACTTTGCGCTGGATAATCGCGCGTCGGTCGGGGGGCAGGAGTGGATCGCTGGCTGGGGCCAGATCGCGCAGGGTGACGAGTGCCTGGCGGGCGATGGCGTCGGTGGCCGGTTGATTCAGCCCCGCGGCTATCGCGTCTACCCCAGGCGCGGCTGTTTCGGATGTGCTTACCTGCCCGGCCAGCGCGGTGACAGCCGCTTCCCGCACTGCCGGTTCCGGGTCTGTCAGGGCCAGCCGTCCCAGCCGCTGGCTGCTCTCTGCATCGGGAAAATGGGCCAGTTGGCTGGCGGCCTGTGCCCGCGCCCGCTCGTCCGGGTGTTCGAGCAGGGCCAGCAGAATCTGCCGCTGTTCATCCGGGGCCAGGGCGTCTTGCCAGTCGGCCACAGAGACGCGATAGGTGACGGCAGAGGCGTAGAGCAGAGCCGCCTGCACAGGCGTCACCCGCAGTTGGCTCTTGCGCTGGGAGGCCAGACGCAGATCGTCGGCGGGGAGCAGCCGTGCCCGTTTGGTCCACTCCGGCGCGGCCTGGCGCAGAATCTCCCGCGCCTTTTGCCCGGCCCAGAAATCGTCTCCCAGCCAGGAGACCACCCGGGGAATGAGGGAGTCGTGGCTCAGTTCAAACTCCTGGCCCGATTGTTCGTCGGCCTCGACGCCCGGCGCGCTGGGCCGGGTGATGCGCCGCACCAGGGACCGTTCCACCAGCACAGAGAGGATGGCCTGGGTTTCGTCCGGCGGCGTTTCCACAAAGAGGGCCAGCTCGGAAAGGGCCAGGCGCAATTTTACGCCGCTGCTGCTGACCAGCGCGCCCAACAGGTTGCGGGCCGCTGGCTGCTGGGTCGGCTCCAGAGACTGCACGGTTTCGGTCAGGTAGTCGCCCAGCAGGGATGTAGTGTTGCCCAGGGATTCAAAGAGCGCCAGTGTGATTTGCTGGGGCGGATTGGGGTTGCGGCTGATGGTTTCCCGATAGAGGCGCTCGCAATTGATCTGCAATTGGGCCGGGCCAATCCCGCCAGCACCAGATTCAGGATCGCTCAGGTCCAGTAGCAGACGCTGGACCAGGGCAGGCTCCCAGCCGATGCCGTAGAGCGCGGCGGGCTGTTCGATGGCCTCCCGCGCGGCTTCCCGGCCCAGCCGTTCCAGACGGTAGCGCACATTGAGCACATTGGGCAGGATGGCTTCCAGGGGTTGCAGGCGGCCCAGCGCGTCCTCGCGGATGGCGATAACAAAGCGCAGATTCAGGCTGCGGTCGCCCAGAAAGCCCTGCAACAGCCCCAGCGCCGCGGCCCGTTCCTCGTCGGTGTAGATGAGAAAGAACTGCTCGGCCTGGTCGATCACCAGCACCACCGGGCCGTCCAATGCCCGCTGGACCTCCCGCACCAGCCCGGTGAGATCGCCGCTGCTATTCGGATTGATACCGGCGCGCCGGGCCGCGGCCCCCAGGCTGATGCGCAGATTTTCTACAATCGGCTTGCCCGGCTCGGAATGTGCCACGGCCAGCAGTCCCCGCTGGGCAGCCACCCGCTGGCTCAATCCGGCCTGCAACAGGCTGCTTTTGCCCACGCCGCTCTCGCCGTAGAGGATTGTCAGCCGGTTGGCCAGCACCCGGTTGGCAAGCTGCATACTCTCCTGATTGCGCCCGAAAAAGATGGCCGCATCGTTCTCGCTGTAGGCCTGCAATCCTTTGTAGGGCTGGGGCGGCAGGCTGGGGGTGGGGGCCGGGGTGCGGCTCTGAGTTGGGGAGGAGACGGCGGTGCTGGCGTTCTTGACCGCCTGGGCCAGTTCTTCCAGAAAGGGGATGGCGTCGTGAAAGGCGATCTCCACATTCTGGTTCTTCCAATAGCGCTGGCCCACGTCGTCCATTCCTTCGCTGGCCTGGGGCACAATTGCATAGGCCGTGCGCCGGTAGACGCTCAGGTTGCGGGTGACCTGATTGAAGAAGCGTTTGAAATGGGCGCTGTTGAGGTCGTAGCCCAGGAAAATGAGGGTTTTGGTGGCAAAGAAGGACCGCACCACATCGCTGAGGGTGGGCAGATTGCTGATGAAGGCGTCCACGTCGTCTTCGGTGATGACCAGACTGTCGGGCTGGGCGATGTCCCCCTGAATTTTGATGACAGTGACTTTGGACTCGTCGAAGAAGGGTACGTCGGTGTCCCGGACAATCAGCACATAGGGTTTCTCAAATTGGGTGAGGGCGGTCTCCAGCACCTGGTCGAAACGGGTGGTGATCAGTTTGGTGGTGGGCAGTACCGCATCGGCGATGAGCTGGTGGATGGGGCTTGGCCCGACTTGCAGGCGGGCCAGTTCTTCGCGCAGGGCCAGTATGAGGGCGGAGCGGCCCTGCAACACTTCGTAATCCCGTGCCACCGCGGGCAGGCTGCGGTCTGTCCGCTGGTAGTTGATGCGAGCAGCCAGGGCCTCGGCGATCTGTTCCACCATAGAGGCAGCGTTGCCTTCGCTGCCCAATTGGGAACCGACGAAAAGGATCGCGTTGTCTTTGAGAATTAGCTCGGCCAGTTCGGTGATCAGTGACGACATAGGCTTCTCTGGAAAAGGTTTTACAATTGCGATTCGTTGACAGTATATGTCAAAATGAGAGGTAGCGTCAACGAACACAAACTGAACTGAAAATCACACGACCGCCGAATGGATTCCGCGCCTGTTGTAGGAGACCCATTTCAACGGGTTGGATGGCGTGGCCGGTGCACACAAACGAACGGAGAATTTGATGGAGATTACTACTTCCGAACACATCTTTGCCGAGGACCGCCCTTTTCTCTCCTGCCACGCCTCGTCTCTGGTGGAGCTGGCGGATGGCGGCTTTCTGGTGGTCTGGTTTGGTGGAACCCGGGAGAGCGCAGACGATGTAGCCATCTGGTCGGCCCGTCGAGGCCCGGCGGGTGGCTGGTCCGCGCCCCGGCTGGTGGCAAAGGTGGAAGCATCCGCGCATTGGAATCCGGTGATCTTCCGGGCTGATTCATCCGATGGCCGGGTATATCTCTGGTTCAAAGTCGGGCCAAAGATTCCCACCTGGCGGACCTATGCGGCTGTCTCCGAAGACGGGGGGGAGACGTGGAGCGCTCCCGTCGAGTTGGTCCCCGGCGACGAGGGGGGGCGGGGGCCGGTGAAGAACAAACCGATTCTGCTCGCGAACGGCGCGTGGCTGGCCGGGGCATCTTTGGAAACCGCGACGGCGTGGGATGTCTTTGCGGACCGCAGCGAAGATGGGGGCGTCACCTGGCAGGCTACGCCGCTGATTCCTTTTGACCACAGCCGTTGTACTGGCAAAGGGGTGATCCAGCCCACTCTCTGGGAATCCGCGCCGGGGCAGGTGCATATGCTCCTGCGCAGCACAGGCGGACGGATCTACCGCAGCGATTCGGCGGATGGCGGGCGCACCTGGAGCGAGATTGTCCCTACGAATCTGCCCAACAACAACAGCGGGCTGGATGTGGCCCGGCTGGCCGACGGGCGGCTGGCGCTGATCTGCAATCCTGTAGCGGACCGGGAACGCACGCCTCTCTCTATCCTCTTTTCCCGTAACAACGGACTGACCTGGCCGGAACGGATCGATCTGGAAACCGAGCCGGGCGAGTATTCCTATCCGGCCATCATCCCCGCAGCCGACGGCGGGCTGGCCGTCACCTACACCTGGCGGCGGGAGCGGATCGTCTGGGCGAAGATCGCCTAGCGCTGCTCCTCGAAGCGCAGACTCAACTGCTCCAAGCTCTCTTCGGAGCCGACGACTGTCACCCGATCCCCTTTGTGCAGGCGGGTGTAGCCGTGGGAGCGGATGGTGTGCCCGCCCCGGCTGACGGCCAGCACCAGCATATCAATAGGCAGGAAGAGGTCCCGGATGGCCCGCCCGTGCAGGTCCGAATTCTCCATTTCCAGGTCCACCACATCCTGCCCTTCGGCCATCCCCATCACCAGTGATGTGGCCACCGGCGACCGCACGAAATGTTCCAGCAGACCGATGATGGCCGTGTCGGGGTCCACAATCAGCGCGCCCAGTTCGTGGAAGCGCTCGAAGTTGTCCCGATCGTGCAGGCGTGTGACCAGCCGGTCTGTGCCGAAATGTTCATAGGCCAACTCGCATACCCGATAGTTCTCCTCATCCGAAAGCAGGGTAATAATCGCTTCGGCCTTGTCCGCGTCCAGAGTGCGCAGGGTTTCCAGACTCAGGTCCGGGATGGGTATGATCTGCACATCGGCCATATCGGGGATGCCGTGTTTGGCAGCACTGCGTGAGGCTACCCGCACATTCCAGCCGTGGCTGGCCAACTGCCGAGCCAAGGCAAATGCCTGATCCTCCAGGCCGAAGATTAGTGCATCCCGGCTACCGTCGAAGTCCGGTGTTGTGCCCCGGGGATGGGCTTCGCCCACCAGATGGATGACGTATTTGAAGAGCATCGGCCCGATGACTTCGTTGAGCACAATCACCGAAATAATCAGTGTGGCAAATGCCTGGCCCCATTCGGGGAAGGTCACGGCGACAGTCTGGGCCAGCCCCAGCCCTACCCCGGCCTGGGTGATGAAGGCCAGCCAGCGCACCCGGTTGTGGAACATCGGCTCGCCAGCCGCCGCACCGCCGATGAACGAGCCGATGAAGATGGAAACTACCCGCACGCCAAAGATGGCCAGGGCAATGGGCCAGGTGGAGGCCAGCACATCCAACTGCAAGGACGCACCGGTCACAGTGAAGAAGACGATATAGACGGGCAGCGCGTTCAGGTGGAGGATGTCGCTGAATTCGTGGCTGGAATGTTTTTTGTTGTTGGTCACCACAAAGCCTGCAATCATACAGATGAGCAGTGGTTCCAACAGAAATTCAAAAGGCAGATAGTCGTGGCTATAGTGGCGCGTCTCTTCTGCCAACAGAAAAACCCCGAAGCCTATCAACAAAAAGAGAGGGAACTTGACGACGGGGAGTTCCCAATTCAGGATCAGACGGATAATCCAGGCCAGCCCCAGACCCAACAGAACCGAAGCGGTCAACTCCGCCAGGAGCAGAAGGAGAAATGTGGGGCTGAAGGATACATTTGTGAGCAGCGCGTCGGCAATCGACGAGTTGACAGCAAAAATCGTGATTACGACAGCGTCCATAATCACTGTCACGCCCAGGACAGTCTGGGTAAAGCGCCCTTTGGCCCGCAGTTCGTTGATGACGGCGATCGCGCCCGATGGGGAGCGGGCAATCAGAATCGCGCCGGCAAGAATTGCCACGGCCAAACGGCTGGCAAAATTCATCTCCTGCATAAAAGGCAGGAAATCGGCCAGGAGGAGCAGGGCCAGGGTTCCCAATGTGAGGGTGATGATGACCAACCCGCCGGTGATCAGACCGATGCTGCGCAGGCGATGGCGCACCTCTTCCCAGTTCAGTTCGCTGCCCGCGGCAAAGGCGATGAAAGCCAGCGCGACTTCTTCCAGAAAAATGAGATGTTCGGCGGCATCCACCGAAAGCAGTTTCAGCACATACGGCCCGGCGATGATACCCGTAAAGAGGAAGCCGCTGATCAGAGGCAGCCCCAAGCGTCGAAAAAAGTTTCCGATCTCTTTGGAGGCCAGCGCGATCACCAGAAAACTGAAGAGAATGGGGACAAGCAGCAGCGTTTCGTTCATGCAAATTACCTTATGAAATGCTCTTCTGGCTGGGATCGAAGAGTTGACCGGCGCGAGGCTCGGCTACACCCCAGCGCATGGCGACGAACGCAGCCACAGCCAGAAACGCGCCTACGGCAAAGAGGGATTGATAGCCAAACCAGGCCAGCGCGCCACCAACCAGCGGGGCCAGGGCGGAGCCGACGCCCATTGTGGTGTTGGAGATGCCCACATAGGACGGGCGGTGTTCGGGCCGGGCGAACTCCAGGGGGATGAGGATGCCGGAGACAACCCGCGTGCCCGCGGCCACCCCCAGCACAGCAAAGACGACAAAAAACCAGACCGGGCCAGGGGCCAGCCAGGCCAGGCCAAAGCTGACGATCAGGCCCAGATAGCCCAGTTCCAGAGAGAGCTTGTGGCCCCAGCGATCGGCCACAAAACCGGCCAGCAGATTGCCCGCGGTCTGGCCCAGAAGCATAGCCGCGGTGAAATAGGCCACAGTGCCGTCGCTCACCGCCCACATACGCACCGCGGAAACAGTCAGAAAGCCCTCGCCCATCGCGGCAAAACTGGAGAGAATCCGGGCGATCAGAAAGCGACGGAAGTTGTGGTCGCCCCGCACAATCGCCAGCATCTTGCGCCGGGATTGGCCCTGCTGCCGGACCGGCGGCGGCGTCTGTTCGTCCCGCCCCGCGGGTTCACGGGTCAGGGCCAGGAAGCCCCAACTGATGAAGACGGCCACCGCGGCCACGAGGAAAATGTAGACAAAGTTGGTGGGATAGGGGAAGCGGTCCAGCATCCAGCCGCTGACAAACGCGCCGAGGGTCCCCAGTCCCGTGCCGATAAAAGATGTGACACCGAAGAAGCGCCCCCGCCGGTCCACGGGAAAGCAGCGGGCCAGCATACTCGACCAGGCCGGTGCAATCAGCCCCGCGCCAAAGCCGTGCCAGGCGTAGGCGACGAAGAAAATCACCAACGCCAGCAGGGGGCTGCGCAGACTGAGCAGCGCGGCCACCGGCAGCAGTATCATAGGGAAGCGCTCGGTGAAGAAGCCCAGATTGATCACCACCGGCTTCATGCGGGGGATACGTTCGGTGATCCCCGCGGCGAAGAGTTGGGGCAGAAACCAGCTTGACTGGGCCAGGACCGCCAGCAGGGCGATGGGCACAGGGCTGTCGGAGAGTTTGCTGACAAAGAGAGGCAGAATTGTAGTCGACGAGACAAAGCTCAGACCGAACCAGAAGAAGACCCCGTCCAACAGATTGACGGTGTAGTTCCAGGCGTAGTGTTCATCCCGCTCTGCGTCCAACTGCGCGTCTGTGCGCGATGGCAGGGGATTGTCCATCCGTAGCAGCCAGCGCGCGGCTGCACGTCCCCGGCCTACGACCAAATTGTTCGACATACAGGGGGATTCCTTCGAGTCAGTTTGCGATGTAACCCAAAGGAAATTTTACCACAAAGAACTGAAGACGCGAAGGAGAGCGGATTATCAGAGTATACGAAATGGGCAGCAGACGGCGGAGCGCTGACAGGCGGTCAGCCGTCCGCCGTCTGCCATCTGCCGTCTGCGAGCGTCTACCAGTAACGCATGGCATCGGTAAAGAGTGCCGTCAAATCTTCCCGTCCCGCGGGGCGGGGGGAGAGTTTCGTCACCCGGTGCTGGGGCAGCGTGCCCTCTACCAGAGCGGGGATGTCGGCTTCTGTAAAGCCGATGGCGCTGAGTCCATTGGGCACGCCGGTCTGTTTCATCAGATCGATAATGGCCGCGGAGAGGACATCGCCTGCTTCCTCCTCGCGCACACTGTAGATGTTCACCCCCATCAGTTGTGCGCCGAGCAGATGGCGTCTCGGGTTGGCCGGGGCGGTGAAGCGGAAGACAGCCGGTGCGTTGAGGATGACCGACATCCCGTGGGGGATAATCGGGTGGTCGGTGGGGTAGCCGGGCGGGTTGTAGCCCCGCACCATTCCCGACACCGGATAGGACATCCCGTGGGGCAGATGGACCCCCGCGTTGCCAAAGCCGATGCCTGCATAGGCCGAGGCCAGGAGCATTTTGCTGCGGGCCTCGTCGTCCTCCGGGTCGTGGATGGCCTGCACAATGTTGGCTGCCACCATCTGCACCGCTTTGCTGGACCAGATGTCGCTGATGGGGTTGGCCCCCTGATAGGCCGGGCGCAGTTCGGGTCGGTCCGCGGCGGGACGGTGGTTGTAGGGGATGGCGGTCAGGGATTCCAGGGCGTGGCTGAGTACATCCAGCCCGCTGCTAGCCGCCACCATTTTGGGCAGAGTGCGGGTGTTGTCCGGGTCCAGAATGCCCAGGACGGGACGCAATGCCCGGTGGGCGATGCCCGTCTTGGCGTGCATTTGCGTGTAGTCGAAGATGGCGACGCCGGTGGTTTCGCTGCCCGTGCCCGCGGTGGTGGGGATGGCGATCAGCGGTTTAAGCGGGCCAGGGATGACTTCGCCCCGGCCAATCGGCGGGTTGACATAGGCCAGCAGGTCAGCGGGCCAGGTGGCGTAGAGGTTGGCGGCTTTGGCCGTATCCATCACCGATCCGCCGCCCACCGCCACATAGCCGTCGAAGTTGCCTTCCGTGGCAAAGGCGATGGCGTGGGCAAAGGAGATGTCCGTCGGCTCCACCCGCACCTGATCGTAGAGCACCGCATCGATCCCCGCGGCACGCAGGCTGGACAGAACCACAGCCACACTCTCCCCCGTCGCCAGCCGCGGGTCCGTGACGACGAGTACCCGTTTTGCGCCCAGCTTCGCCATATCGTAGCCTACTTCCCGGGTCACGCCAGGGCCGTATTTGATGCTGCTGGTGTCCATTGTAAAGGCGGTTTCGTTGGGCATTGGTGTCTCCTATAGGCCAGGCAGGGGTTGGACATTCTGTTGTCATCTATGGTAACACAAAAGCCGGTGTGATCACACCGGCTTTTGTGTATACTCTTTACTTGCCTGACGAATTTACTACCTGTTCACGGCGGGTAGGTAGAGGTTGTTGCTGCCACCGACCCGGAAGTTGAAGCTGGTGTTGTTGCCATCGTTGGTTGGCTGTGTTTCGGAGTAGCTCCAGTCGTAGGGCACACCCTCGGCGTCGATTGTGAAATCCGAAGCATCTTTGCCGGATAGACCAATCTCGAAGACTGCGGTGAAGGATTCGTTCATCTCCAACAGACCGTCTTCGCCCAACTGTTCGGGCAGCACAGAGACCGTCGCGCCCAGGCCTCCAGCGCCGCCGTCGGCATTCAGCACTTTGTTGCCGCCGGCCAGATTGTTCACAGTGAAGTTCAGGTCACTGAGGACAATCCGGGTCACATTGGCGAAGGTCGCTTCCAGCCGATAGACACCGGCCGGTGCATCGGTCTTGGGCGTCGGATCGTAGGTGGCTGTGGTGCCCAGCAGTTTGAGCCGGTGGTTGACCGACGGGTTTTGCAGCACATCATCGATGTAGAGGGCTGGGTCCAGCAGACCGTCCCAGGCCCCAAAGTCGATGAAGGCGGAGGTTGCGCCAGCCGGCACATCGACCCCCTGGGCGAACTCTTCCACATCCCCGTCCGGCCAGATCAGCGTCATAAAGACGTCGAACGCCTGGCCCTGCGCGCCGGTGTCATCGAAATAGACCTGTTCCAGGTCCCGGTCCATATTCAAAAGGACCGACTCGCCTGCATCCAGAATCACATTGCTGACTTCGAAGATGACGCTGGGATCGTTTTCGTTGACCGGGTCGTAGGCCAGATAGATGGTCGGCGCTGTGATGGTCTCGGTAGCTTTGAAGTCGATGTAATTGCCGTTGGGGCTGACCGCAATCTCCAGAAATTCGTCGGGGTCGAGCTGAATGTCGTCCAGCCCCATCGCGTAGCCATCGCCGGTCATCGTCAACCCCCCATCGGCTATGGCATCAATCGTCTTGCCGCTGATATATACCCAGTAGATGGCGTCCGGCGCGGCCAGGAAGGGCACTTCGATGATCGGCGGCACATCTTTGTTCAGCCCGCCTTTGAAGTAATTCACCGTAGCATTGGGGATTTCGTTGATGAAAGTCTCGGTGTCAAAGGCGAAACCCGTGGACTGCTCCGCCTCATTGGCGACCAGAAAGGCCCCTTCGCCCGCATATTCAAAGCGAATCGTACCGCTGATCTGGCCCGTAGCCGTCATGACCTGACCTGTTCCCGCAGTTTCATCGGGGCAAAAGGGGCAGGTAAAATATTGGCCCGCGGGCAGGTCCCGGGCGTTCAGCTTGACCAACTCCAGATTCCCCGTCGTCGCCGTACCTTCGTAGACCGTTGCTGTTTCGCCGGGGGTGGAGGCTGTTACATAGCGCCAGGTGTTGGCCGCCATATTGACAGTGATGTATTGGCGCTGTTTGGGGAAGTTGTTGTCATAGACCAGAATGCGCGACTCGTTGGCGTTGACGGTCTCCACCCCATAGGCTGTGATGGCATGGCCGTCTTTGAATTCGTTGTTCGGCCCTTCCAGACGATAAATGCCGAGTGTATAGGCGATGGGGGTGGCCTGGTTGAAGTCTGCGGTCAACTGTTGGACCGCAGCCACGGGAGCCATCCGCTTGGTTTCGTTCCAAACTTCGTCCAGCCCCTGGCGGATAAAGTAGGAGGCAATGTAGTTCTCAATCGACTGTTGAGGGAAGTTCAGGTCAATTGTGGTTGAGGCCCCAGATTGAAAATCAGCCGGAGAACCCATGCCCTTGAATTCGTCCCAATTGAAAAGGCGCAGACTGGTGACAGCCATTCCCTCGCAGTGTCCACCGTTCATACCCGCGATCTGGCCTTCCATCCACTTGCGGGCCGGACCGCTCAGCACACAGGTGGCCGCGGTCGTGCCCGACTTACAGGCGGACTTGCCAAACAGGGCAAACATATCGGCTGTGCCCAGATCGTCGCTGGAGACCCGGGGGGCTTCGTTGGTGAAATTTTCAAACTGGAATCCATCAACTGTGACATCAAAAGGAGTGCCATTGACATCTTTGTAGACGGCTACCAGCGTACCAGCTGCCTCCACTGTCGTTCCCACCGCTGTCTCTGCCGATCGGCCATACGACTCGGTACCGATCGTAAAATTCTCAATTTCAATGTTCTTGCTTTCAATCACCGTGCCAATGGCGACGCCACTATCCACTTTGACAACCAGTGTGAACTTATGGGTGGCATTGCCCGCCAGAGAGGCCAGATTGAAGGCGACCCCATTTTCACCTGCGAAGAGTGTACCCCCGCTCACATAAGTCGTGTGGATCGGGAGCGGATTCCAGACTGTAATCGCTGTGATGGGCTGACTGGTGAAATTCTTCAATGTCAGTTCATAGGTGATGTTGCCCCCAGCCAGGACGTAGCTCGGTCCACTGGGTGTCAAAGTGATGGTTTCCCCTTCGGCAAAGGCAGTCGGGGCAGACGTAGGCCACAGAAAACCGCTGAACAGCAGGGCCACGAGTGCGAGCACACGGCTGTACTGCACAACGCTGGAACGATAAGACATACTTCCTCCAAAATTCGTGTACGAGAATGATAATCGGAACGGGTCGCGATAAATCCTGCAATTTGTGAATACACTTTTTTTGTTGGTGAACGTTCTAAATTTCCTCCTTTACCCCATCTGACGGTATCATCTGGTGCTGTGCTTCGAGTAAATCCGCGCGCAATGCAGCCAGCAGTTCGTCCACATCGGTGAATCCACGCCGTTGACCCGTAGCTGGTATTTCCAGAATGCAGCGTACAACCACTGCCTGGGCAAGGGTGCTATACTCAGCTTGTGTGCGGACAATCAGCGTGCAATACGCCACCGGGTTGGATTCCATGCCCCGTAGCATAGCTGTCGAACGCCAATCAAACGCCAATCAGACGCCAAAGGTGATCTGTAATGACCAAAATTCTGCGCTTGACTCTGCTCGGTTCGCCCCAAGTGTTGTTGGGCGACCAGCCGGTTACGGCCTTTGCCACCTACAAAGCCCAGGCACTGCTCTTCTATCTGGCCGTCAGCGGTCAGCCCCACAGCCGGGATTCCCTGGCAACGCTGCTCTGGGAGGGGATGACCGACGCCCAGGCCAAAAAGAACCTGCGCACCGTCCTGCCCGATCTGCGCACTCTGCTGGGCGATCACTTGCAGATCGACCGCCAGACGGTAGCGTTCCGGACCGCCAGCCCCTATTGGCTGGATGTGGAATCTCTGCGCGGCGCGCTGACACCCGGCCAGCCATCTGTGGACAGGGCAACCCGCCAGGCCGCGGTCGATCTCTACCGGGGGGACTTTCTGGCCGGGTTTCACATCCAAAACGCCCCCGCCTTTGACTCTTGGGTATTGGAACAGCGGGAGCAGTTGCATCTGCTGGTGGTGACAGCCCTCGGTCGGCTGGTCACCGACTATAGCCAGGCCGACGAATATTCGGCATCCCTGGCCGCCAACCGCCGCTTGCTGGCAATGGAGCCGTGGTCCGAGCCGGTCCACCGCCAGCAGATGTCTCTGCTGGCCCAGACCGGCGAGAGGGCCGCGGCTCTGGCCCAATATGAAAGTTGCCGACGCATTCTCCAGGCCGAGTTTGGGGTGGAACCCCTGGCCGAAACGACTACACTCTACGAGCAGATTCGGGCCGGGGAGATCGGTCGTCAGTCGTCTCCCAGCCACGAACCGCCAACGGCTGTAATCGGCCAGCGCCAACCGGTCCGTGCCACACTCGAACATAACCTTCCCCAGCCAACCAGACTGCACGGACGCCAGGACGAATTGGCCCGTCTGCAGCAGTGGATTGTGGCAGATGGCTGCCGTCTGGTGGGTATCTTTGGCATAGGCGGTCAGGGCAAAAGCGCGCTGGCTGCCACCTTTGTGCGCACATTGGCCGAAAGTCTGCCCAAGCGATGCGGTGGCATTGAGCAGATCATCTGGACCTCTCTGCTCAACGCACCGCCCCTGGCCGAGGTCTTGCAGGAATGGCTCTACCAGCTTTCAGACCAGCAGGTGATCGGACAGCCAGCCAGTCTGGATCAGCAGTTGACTCAACTGCTCGACTTTTTGCGCGCCCGGCGTACATTGCTGGTGCTGGACAATCTGGAAAGTATCCTCCACGGCGACGAACGCAGCGGCTATTACCGCCCCGGCTACGAAGTCTACGGCCAGCTTCTGCGCCGTCTGGCCGAGAGTCAGCACGCCAGTTGCCTGCTCATCACCAGCCGGGAATGGCCCCGAGAGATGCTTCGCCTGGAGGAGGAGAGACCCAGCGTGCGCTCGCTTGCCCTGGCCGGTCTCTGCGCAGATGCGGGGCAGCGGATGATGACCCATCGGGGCGTGATCGGTGACGCCGCCAGTCTCGCCGCATTTGTCCAGCACTATTCGGGCAACCCCCTGGCCCTCAACCTGGCCGCGGAGACTGTGCGGGACTTTTTTGACGGCAACATCTCGGCCTTTTTGCAGGCCGACACGCTAATTTTCGATGACATCCGGGATGTGCTGGACCAGCAATTCATCCGTCTGACGCCTTTGGAGCGGGAGATATTGGGCTGGTTGGCGGTCGTGCGCGAACCCATCCCCTATGCGTCTCTCTCCGGTCTGCTGGCCCAGCCGCCAGCCCCCCGCGCGGTGATGGAAGCCATGCGCTCTCTGCAACGCCGCTCACTGCTGGAAAAATTTGACGACGCCTTTGGGCTGCAAAATGTGGTGTTGGAATATACCACCGCCTGGCTGGCCGATGGCATCCTCCGGGAATTGCTGGGCGACACACCAGTCCCCTTTGGATTCCTGAACCGCTACGCGCTGATTTTGGCCCAGAGCAAAGAGTATGTGCGGGCCAGCCAGCGCCGCCTGCTCTTGCAGCCTGTGGCCGAGGGGCTGATTGCTCAACGGGGCAGGCAGGCCGCGGTGGTTCTGTTGCGAGCATTTCTGAACCGTCTGCGCGACTGCTCTCCCCTGCCCGGCTATGCCGGAGCCAATCTGCTCCACCTGCTCCTGGCCCTGGAGATAGACCTGTCTGGCTACGACTTTTCCCATCTCTTTCTGCGCCAACTCTATCTGCGCGGGGTCAGCCTGCCCGGCACCAATTTCGCCCACGCCGAAATCATCGACAGCGCCTTCACCGAACCGTTTGGCCTGGTCTACAGCGTTGTCTTTAGCCTGGACGGGCGCTATCTGGCCGCGGGCACTGGGGAGGGGGCGGTCTACATTTGGCGCACCGCCGATCAGCAGTTGGTGCAGGTGATCCAGGCCCACAGCCAGAGCATCAGCGAAGTGGCTTTTGGCGAACGGGTCACGGCCACCGGCGAGCGCCAATCTGTGCTGGTCAGCGTTGGCGAAGATAAGGACATCGGTCTTTCTCTGTTGACTCCCGACGGCGTATTGGAGCGCTTTACCTGTCTGCACCACGACGAGCAGCCCAGTATGCTGGCGGTGGGCATCAGCCCGAACGGTTGTCAGGCGACCGGCGTGGGCGAAGATGGCCAGATTTTCGTCTGGGAGATGGCCGCCGTTCAGGCGCCCCGTCTCCTCCACCGGGTGGTGACCCATCCCACCCGTCTGCGTCTGGTGGCTTTTGACGCCGATGGCAAAACTGTCGCGGTGGGCAATCGGGATGGGCGGGTGGCACTCTGCCAATTGGCAACCGGGGAAACCAGCCTTGCCCTGACTGTGCCGACAGATTCGCTTGTGGCGTTGGCGCTGGATGGGGAAGGGCAGCGGTTGGCGACAGGTGAAAATGGGGGGAAGATATCTCTGTGGAGCCTGCCCGCGGGAGAATTGCTGGGGATGACAGAGGCAGAGCCGGGCGTTGTCGATGCGTTAGCCTTCAGCCCTGATGGGCGCTTCCTGACCAGCAGCCACGGGGATCGGGCTGTGCGGGTCTGGGCGGTTGAGGACAACCGGGTGGTTGAAGACAACCGAGCCGTTCCAGAACAGTCTGGCCCGCGACTGCTCCATACCCTTCTGGGACACAGCCACGTAGTCTGGTCGGTGGTCTTTGCGCCCCAGAGCGCTGGCAACCGGGAGCGTCTGCTCGTTGCCAGCAGCAGCAGTGACCAGACTGTGCGGGTCTGGGATGCAGAGACCGGCCATTCGCTCTATACTTTGCGCGGCCAGCCCCGTGCCTTGGGTTCTCTGGCGATTGCCCCCCTGCCCAATGACTCGCAGGAATCAGCCATCGCGCAGAGACTCTCTGCTCGATGGCTCCTAGCCGCGGTCGGCTACGATCAATTGGTGCATCTGTGGCAGGGCGAGGGTCGGGAGGCGGAGGCGACGCGCCGGACCCTGCGCGGGCAGAGCTGCCCCCTTTACACCGTTGCCATCAGCCCGGACAGCCGCGCCCTGGCCTCTGCTGGTCGCGATCGGTCGATTGATCTCTGGGATGTTGCCAGCGGAGAGTTGCGGCAAAGCTTGCAAGGCCACACCAATAGCATCACCTGTCTCGCCTTTCATCCGGCGGGGGAACTGATGGCCAGCGGCAGCACAGATGGAACAGTGCGCCTGTGGGCGATGCACCCAACCGAGCGCAGCCACGCTGAGAGAAAAGACGCAGCTTTGGCAAGCCAACCGGTGGCCGTATTGGAAGCCAATTCTCGCTATGTCTACGACATCGCCTTTCATCCAGAGGGGCACACCCTGGCGGCTGTGGGTGCAGACCCGCAGCTGCGCCTGTGGGATATGACCCAATCCCCGCCTGTGGAAAGGGCGGAAGCGCTCAAAAGTGTGAGCGAGGCAGGCGAGCAGGACATCTTCTGTGTGGCCTTTAGCCCGGATGGGAGCAAACTGGCCTGTGGCGGAAACGCGCTGATCCATCTCTGGCAGGGAGATGCCCCTCCGCTCGTTCTGCGCCAGCATACGGCCTGGATATTCTCCCTGGCCTTTTCGCCCGACGGCACACTGCTTGCCAGCAGCGGCGCGGACGCGACGGTCTGCCTGTGGGATGCAGAGAGTGGCCGCCTCCGCTCTGTGCTGCGCGGCCACAAGGAGACGATCTACAAAGCGGGCTTTACACCTGATGGGCAGTTTGTCGTGAGTTGTAGCTTCGACGGCACAGTCAAATTCTGGGATGTGGCGACGGAGGATTGTGTCAACAGCCTGGCTGTGGAAGGGCCTTATGCGGGGATGCGGATCGATGGGACAAGCGGGATTACCCAGGCCCAGCGGCGGGCGCTGAGGGCATTGGGCGCGGTAGAGGAGGGGGAGCCGGATTACTCAAATGGGTACGATTCCCCTTTGGATTCTGGGTAGCTGTTCAGCCAGACAGTCAAAGTCCCCGGCACTTCACGCACAACAACGGTGTAAGTGTGAGGTACCGACTCGCTTCAAAAGAAAGTGCCGGGGACTTTTGGGCAGAGGCTGAACAGCTACGGTTTCTGGAAAAGGGTGACATCTTTGCCTACAAAAAGCGGCACTGTCCCCCACTCACCCGCCAGCCACGTAAAGGTATCCCGCGAGAAAAAGCAGATGTGGGTGTCGTCGTTTTTGTAATGCCACCTGGCAAAGGCGGCCCGGTCGATCACCAGCTTGGACATAATCCCCAGATAGCCGCCTGGCTTTACACATCCCCACATCTGCTTCAGTGACACGCGGGGGCTGCGCAGATGCTCGACAACTTCTGTGGCTGTCACAAAGTCGTATTCCTCCGCCAACACCGAGCGATCTGGGGCGTAGAAGGGATCGTAGATCGCCATCGGATAGCCCAATTCCTCGAACATTACAGAAAGTGTGGGGCCAGGGCCGCTGCCAAAGTCCAGCCCGCGGCTGGCTGGAGAGAGCCGTTTGTGCAGGGGACGAGACATCCGCGACAGGAATCGGCGGTATCCCGCATCGTCTGGCCCGTTTTGGTGCAGATCGTAGACGGCCTTTTCCTCTGCCACAGAAAGAAATGCATCCGGCAATACAAATACTAGACCGCAGTGTTGGCACTGGTAATAGGCCCGACGGCGGTCCTGGTGATACGGTTTTGCACCGGAACTGCACAGAGGGCAGTGGATCGTCCTGCCAAAAGTCATATTTTATCCGCGCTCATCAGTGCTTATCAGTGGCTATTTTGAGTCAGCGGAAGAGCAGCACCGGAATCGGGCAGGAGCGCAGCATACTGCTGGTGGTGCTGCCGATGATGAGCGTGCGGATGTGGGAATGGCCGTAGGCCCCCATCACCAGCAGGTCCATATCGTTGGATTGGACATAGGCGGAGATAGTCTCGTCGGCCTTGCCCTGTTGCAACGCTGTCTGCACAGAGAAACCGGCCTGGCGCAACTGTTCGGCGGCCTGGGCGAGGCTACGCCGGTTCTCATCGTTGTCCGTGCCGATTCTGAGCAGATGACATTCCAGCCCGGCCAGAAGGGGGCTGGTTGCCACAAACTCCAAAGCTTTGCGGGTGCTGGAGCCGCCGTCGTAGGCGATGATAAAACGCTCGATGGGCTGAAAGGCGCGGGAGGTGATCAGCACCGGGTGGTGCGCGGCCCGCACCACCCGCTCCAGATTGGAGCCGAGATGCATGCTGGCGAAATCTGCGTGTTCGCCCCGTTTGCCCAACACACTCAGTTGGGTGGAGGCTTCCAACTCGCCGAGGGTCTCCACCAGAGAACCCCGCCGGTGCAGGGTGGAGACCGCGCCGACGCCTGCCTCGGCCAGTGCCTCTTTGGCGTGCTCCAGAATCAGCTTGCCCTTTTGCTGGTCCAACTTGCCCCGGGCCTCGTCCATTTGGGTCAGCTTTTCCAGCAGAGAGCTTTTGGCCCCCAGCCCAATCGCACCGCTCAAATCGGTGGGCGCGGCGTACTCCGAGCCGGGGGGCTGGATGTGCAACGCCCGCACCGGCACTTCCAGACGCCGGGCTGCCCAGGCTGCGTGGGCCAATACGCTGTCCGTATAGACCGAGCCATCCACACAGGCCAGGACGGCGTTGTTGGTGGTTGTACTTTGTGTATCTGTCATAAGAAACCCCAATCCAAAAAGCTCTTTGAGCCACTGATAAACACGGATAAAAACGGATGTCTCACTATTGGTAGACGGCGGACCGCTGACCGCTCCCTGTTTCTTCACCGGCGGCTGTCGGTCGTTGGCGGTCTGCCGTCGGTGGTCTGCGGTCTACAGACAATTGATAGATGCTGATTCAGAAAATAAATCCGCGTTCATCTGCGTGTATCAGCGTCCCCTCTTTTTCCATCCCACTCAATGTTCCAGCATCAGTTCCAGCGCGTCGGGTTTGTCGTAGGTGGCGAGCCGGTCCACAATCGTCGTGCTGGCTTCGTTCATCCCCACCAGTTCCACATCTGTCCCTTCCCGGCGGAATTTGAGCACCACTTTGTCCAGCGCGCCGACACCGGTCAGGTCCCAGAAGTGGGCCTGGCTTACGTCGATCACCACCCGCTCGATCACTTCCTTGAAGTCAAAGCCAGCCGCAAACTGGTCGGCAGAGGCAAAGAAGACCTGTCCGTAGACCTGATAGGTGCGCTCTTCGCCATCGGCAGAAAGCGTCGATTCCACCGCCAGCAGCCGGGAGACTTTGCGGGCAAAGAAGAGGGCACTCAGCAGCACGCCCACGCCCACGCCCTGGGCCAGATTGTGGGTAAAGACTACCACCACAACCGTTGCAATCATCACAAAGCTGGAGCTCTTGGGGTGGACGGTCAGGTTTTTGAGGGACGACCAGCTAAATGTACCGATAGAAACCATAATCATCACCGCCACCAGCGCGGCCATGGGAATCTGGCGCACCAGATCGCCGAGCACCAGAATCAGAAAGAGCAGGAAACCACCGGCCCAGAGGGTGGAGAGCCGTCCCCGCCCGCCGGATTTGACGTTGATGACCGACTGGCCGATCATCGCACAGCCCGCCATTCCGCCAAAGAAGCCGGAGACGATATTGGCGATGCCCTGGCCCGTACACTCCTGATTTTTGGCGCTGGTGGTGTCGGTCAGGTCGTCCACAATCACCGATGTCATCAGAGATTCGAGCAGCCCCACCACCGCCAGTGTAGCCGAATAGGGGAGGATAATCAACAGAGTTTCCAAATTCAACGGAATATTGGGCAGCAGAAAGAGGGGGAATGCACTGGGCAGTTCGCCCATATCGCCGACTGTGCGGATGTCCAGCCCCATAAAAATGCTGAAGGCAGTCAGGACAACAATCGCAATCAGCGGCGAGGGCACGGCTTTAGTGACGTAGGGGAAGAGGTAGATAATCGCCAGCCCTGCGGCCACCATCGCATAGACTACCCAACTGGCGTTGTCGAATTCGGGCAATTGGGCCATAAATATAAGAATCGCCAGCGCGTTGACAAAGCCGGTGGTCACCGAGCGGGAGACAAAACGCAGCAGGCTGCCCAATCTTAATGTGCCTGCCAGAATTTGCAGCACACCAGTCAGAATTGTGGCAGCCAGCAGATACTCCAGGCCGTGATTCTTGACCAGCGAGACCATCACCAGGGCCATTGCGCCTGTGGCCGCGGAGATCATCCCCGGCCTGCCGCCCACAAAGGCGATGACGACGGCGATGCAGAAGGATGCGTAGAGACCCACTTTGGGGTCTACCCCGGCAATAATCGAAAAGGCGATGGCTTCGGGGATGAGGGCAAGAGCGACGACAGTTCCCGCGAGCAGATCGCCGCGGATATTACCAAACCACTGGGCTTGCAGACGCGAAACAGACATTGACTTTCCTGACGTTATTTTGTGATTCTAGCCGACGGATGCTGACAAACCCAATGACTTTACCACAGGTCAGGCGGATCGGCGGCATTTTGGGGATGGGGGAGGGAGTGGGGGGGGCGTAGTTTGGGTGAATCTCTGGGCAACTGACGGGGTACGGGGCGCAGTGGGCGTGAGGCTAAACGGCTCAGTAGGCAACGCCCAGCTTGTACGGTAAAGCTAATTGCCAGAAATTGGTCAAAGAAAGTTACTCTTGCATTAATTCATTGTCTAATAATTCGCTGACCTGTTCAGGTTCATCATTTCGTTCGATTGCATTCTCTGATACTAATGACTGACTGGCCCATTTTTCGCATATGAATTGAAAAAAAACGTCGATAGGGGTTGAACCACAAACCGGTGCGAGTTCCTGTCCTGCCTTGGTGAGTAGCACTAATCCAACCTCCAATTCGTTATTGTCATCTTTTGGCAAGATCAATTCTACGGGCTTGCCATAGTAGAATACATTGAAGATCTTCGGAAGTCTCAATCGCTTAAAGCCGGCAATTTGATTGAACTGGATCAAGCCGAGGCTTTCCAAATGGCTAAGAGAGCCAAAGTTGATTCCATTACTGTTATAGATTTCATCTTGAGAGTCAAAAATCAAGGGAGTGACGCTTCCAATCATCCAGCAGAAACCACATAGCTGTCGGAATAATTCCGCATCACTCTTGTCCAAGTCCGCCATCAAATTGACGGTTTTTCTTGAGAATGTGCCAGGAGCATTTGCCTCGCCAGCTAAGATACTTGACCAAAGCCGCTGCATATCGTCGTCGGACGTAATCCGGCACTTGTCAAAAAAATTCGTAATCCAATCATCATCAACATTTTCGGGCCTCGACTTGTCTTCGAGTAATGGCAGGGCTTGCCGAGTGATGCCTTCAATGTTGGATTGTTTTTTCGCCTCTTCATCAAGAAACCGATGCATTGCGCGCCTGTGCAGATCGGTAATCTGAATTTGTGATTCAGCGCTGATTTTATTGGCCTCCGCCTCGGCCTTTGCAATGCGGATGATCTGGTAAGGTTGAAATATACCGCCAACAGCATCGGATATTTTCTCAATCAGCACAGTGGCTGGCTTCGATAACTCCCCAACATTGATCAGTGAATTATTGCTCATGCGTCCCTGCACTCGTTAAATATGCGGATTAATTCGACATGTCTGCCCAGGTGGGGTTCTAGTTCTAGAAACCGTACCGAATCCAGAGTTTGAATACCGACACTGCGGAAATCTTACATCCAATATAGCCTCCCATTCCGTCGATTGTCAAATCTATGGAACTCGAACATAAAACGAAAGACGGGGATATCATCGACCATAACCTTCGGTGAACGCAACACCCGCCCTTTCCCATCTCATCATCCCACTAAAATATCGACCGACTTCCCCTCCATCGCAGACAAAAATAGCCGCTCCAACTCATCCCTCGCGGGCATACTGGGCGCGGCCAGGGGGTGGGGGTTCCCGGAATCAGCGCGGCAAAATATCACGCAGGTTCCGGCAAACCAACCGATATCACATATTCGGTGAAAAGATTCCGTCGCGACTTAGCCCGTTTTGCCGTATCGATCAACTCCCGAACCGTCGCGATCAGTTCGTCCACCGTATCCGGCGTATAGGAAACCTCCCCGTCCAGCGGATTCACCCAGGCGTACACATTCGACACTTGCACCGATATGCCGTCTTCCGCGTATTCAAATGTCACAGCTTTCCACTCTTTGGGCGTCTGTTTCTCGTCCCCACAAGTCGGAATCGGTTTGTCGTTCATTGCTTTATCTCAAACCCTCACCCGTCCATATGACTTGGCACGCCGATCATATACCGCTTTTTGGTCACAGTCAACGCTGAAATAGCGACAGGGTGCATTTCATTTTTTGGGCAAAATGAGCGATTGCCATGACCGCACCGGGCTAAAAACCCGGAGCTATCGAGCCACGCCGGATAAATCCGGCTACAAATCGGGCGATATTCGGTGATTCAAGCCCCCTTCAGGGGGCGTCACTCGGTAGCCCGGCGTCTTTAGGGCGGCACGGACGATTCCAACTCACCCTAAAATTTGCACCCCAGCGACATCTTTCAAACCCCAGCCAGCAACGACAGAATCCGCCCCACAGCCCCAGCCGGATCGGCAACCGTATTGTCGATCTTCACCTCATTCTGCACCGGGGAGCGCTCAATGAGGCCCCGATTCCACGCAAGCGCACTGGCGAAGTCCCGATAGCCGCTGTCCCGCTCCGGGATGAGCACCCGGCGCTTCAGTTCGGCGTCGTCTGCCACGACGAGGGTGGCGATCACAAAGTTGTCGTGGCGAAAGTGGACGGGAATCTCCTGCACCCGAAAGTCCCGCAGATCGGTCACAATCACCGGCCTGAAGCCGTGGCGAAAATAGTTGCGGATGACGTAGAGCAGATTCTCAAAGGCCATACTCTCTTCCCGCGGGCTGGCATTCGACCAACTGTTGTCCAGATGAAACTCGCGCAGATAGCCAAAATCGACGTATGCGCCGCCCAGTTCCGCGTGCAGCAGCCGGGCAATCGTCGTCTTGCCGCTCCCCGGCGCACCCGCCACCACCAGCAGATCGGTCATGGGCTTCTTCGTTTTGTCAGTTGTCATCCAATTCCGCACCTTTTGCTCTTCGACAACGACGACGGACCGCAGACGGCAGACCGCCACTCGCCGTCAGCGGTCTGTCGTCTGCGGTCCGCCGTCAGTCCCCACCACCACACTCAGCCCGTTGACCTTCTGCACCCGCACCAGATTTTGGGTGGCCTGCTCGAAGGTGTCGTCGTGGCTGATCACAAACAACTGACGGAAGCCCTCGATGCCCAAAATCTGCCGGGCCAGACTCTCCCGCCTGGCCTCGTCCAGATTGCTGGTCGGCTCGTCGAAGAAGGCGACCTGAATGTCGCTCATCTCCCGCAGCAGGGCCAGGCGCACGGAAAGGGCCGCGCTCATCTGCTCGCCGCCGGAAAGCTGGGCAAACTGGCGATCCCGCCCGTCCACCTCCAGCACAATCCCATACTCCGCGTCCCAGCGCAGATGGCGGGTGTGATCCTGCATTATCTCGCTGAACAACTGGCCCGCGCCGTAGCTGATCTGCTGGACAAGCGCTTTCGTCACATACGGCCCGGCCTCGCGCAGAATCCGGCGCAGGGATTCGAGCAGATCGGCCTGTTCCTGCAAGCGCGCGCTGGCGGCCTGGGCCTCGTCCAACTCTACCTGCCGCCGGGCGAGTTCGGCCATCTCCTCGGCAATCTGACTGGCCTGGCGTTCCCGCTCGGCCAGTTGCCCCTCCAGCCCACCGGCCCGGTTGCGCAGGGTCTGCTCCTCGGCCGCGGTGGACTGGTAGACTGTCTCGTCAAAGTCCGCCTCCTGGGCCGCCAAAGTTTTCGTCGATTCGTCCAGCCGTTCCTGGGACGCGGCCAGCAGCGTCTCGCCGTCGGCGGCCTCCTGCTGGCGAGCGGGCAGAGCCGCCGCGGCCTGTTCGTTGCGCCGGAAGAGATCGTCCGCGCTGCGGTTTTGGGCGATGGCCGCTGCCACCCGCTCTTGTGCCTCATCCAATCCTGCGAAGACGTCCATTTGGCTTTGCAGCGCGTCGGCTTTGGCTTTGCCCTCGGACAAAATTTTCTGCTGTCCAGCCAATGCGCGCTCGGTCTGCGGTCTGCGGTCTGCGCTCTTTGCGGCAAAGTCCCGCTGCTGGCGGGGATTGCCCAGCACCGCTAATTGTCCGCGCAGCCTCTCGGCCTCCTCCGGCGCGGCGGCCAGTTGGCCTTGCTTCTCTTGCGCGTCGGCCAGGGCATTGACCAGCGCCGCCACCCGGGACTGGGCAGCGTCCAACTCGTCGGGCCTGGGCAGACGACGCAGGGCTGTCTGCTGGCTCTTTGCGTCGCTCTGGGCCTGGCGCAGGGCCTTCTCCAACCCGCCTATTTCGGCCTGGGCAGCCTTGCGTTCCTTTTCCAGTTGGTTGAGCCGCTGGCTGTTGCGGGCCAACAATTCCTTGCGCCGTTCTTCGCTCAGGGGCTCCTCGCAGACCGGGCAGAGCGCGCCGTCGGCCTGTTGCAGACCGGTGATCTGTTTGCGTAGCCCTTCGCTCTCGGCCTGCTGCCGGGCCAACTGATTCTGCTGGCTGGCAATGTCCGCCTGACGGGCGCTGATAGCCGCTTCGGCGTCGGCCACAGCCTTTTCCAACTGCGCGGCCTGGGCCAATCGGGTCTGAAGCTCCTGCACCTGATTTTCCGCCTGGGCCACTTCCTGTTGGGTCTGCTCAGAGAGCCGCCGGGCATCGGCCAGGCGCGCTGTCTGCTGTTCGGCCTGGCGCAGGGCTTCTTCCAGCCGGGTCTGCTCGGCCACGGCTTCGGCCAGACTGGCGACAGTCGCCTCGGCCTGGGCAATCTCATCCAGGCTGGCCTGCTGGCGGGCCAATTCGGCCTGGGCCAGGGAAAGCTGCTTGTCCAGGGCAGAGAGTTGATCCCGCACTTTTTGGCGGCTGCGGGTCTGGGCATCCAAGCGTTCTTTTTCTGTTTGGGCTTCTTGGAAAGCCAGATGACCGGCCCGGTTGTCCTCCACCGCGGCCTGGGCCTGCTCGGCTTCGGCCAACCGGCGGCGGGCGCTCTCGGCCTGGCGCTGGTTGACCGCCACCTGCTGCCGGGCCTGCTCGACAGCCGCGCGCAGGGTCACCAGCGCGGCCCGTTGCGCCTCCAATCCGCTCCGCTTCTCCTGGGCCGCAGCCAAATCTTTGCGGGTACGGGCCAGTTCCGTTTTGCCAGCGGCGATCTCTTTTTCCAGTTGCACGGCCTGTGCTTGCAGATGGGGCAGCCGTTCCAGCCGGGCAGACAGCCCGCTGATGGTGACGGCCAGTTCGTTCTGGCGCTGGCCCAGCAGTCGCCCCGGTTCGCGCAGATTTTCGTAGGCTTTGCGGTACTCCTCGACGCGCAGGAGAGGGTCGAAGATGCCCTTGCGGGAGGCGGGCGTGCCCAGGAAAGCCGCGGTCAGTGTGCCCTGGGGGACGCCCACTGCGTTGGTGAAGAGGTCGCCCAGATTGGCGGTCGGCTCTGCGCCCAGGTGCTCGCGTAGAAAAATGAGTACGTCCGCCTTGCCCTCGCAGACCTTCTGGTCCAGGGCCGGGTCGAAAATGCTGTGGCTGCTGCTGCTCCCACAGCGGCGGATGGCCTGGTATTCCCGTTCGTCTACGCTGCTGATGAAAGTGACGGTGACAATCGCTGTCTTGGCCCCTTCCCGCACAAAATCGGACTGGCTGTAGGGCAGGTGGTCAAAGAGGGCAAAGCCGATGGCCTCCAGAATTGTGCTTTTGCCCGCGCCGTTGTGGCCGACAATCGCGTTGGTTCCCGCCGCGAATTCGATCAGCCCGTCGGCGTAGCTTTTGACATTTTCCAGTTTCAGCGAACGAATGTGCATAGGATTTTTCTCGAAGAATGGAACGCTGATGACGCGGATTGGGCAGATGAATACGGATTTTTTGGACGCAGATAAACGCTGAAAACGCAGATTTTTCCTTTTGATCAGCGTTTATCCGCGTGAATCTGCGCCCTGTTTTCAGGCAGAAAATCCGCGCCCATCCGCCCAATCCGCGTTATCCGCGTTCTATCGATTCTGCCCCTGGCGCGGCGTTCGCCAGTTCGTCCAGGATGGCTTCGGGGGCCGCGCCGGTGAGGGCCATCTGTTTGAGGGAGAGAGCCAGTCGGGTCCAGCCTTCCCGCTGACCGGCGAAGCGGGCGTCCCGGCCCAGGAGGTCGCCGATGATCTGCTGCTCCAGTTCCCGGCGGTTGAGCTGGGCGTCGGCGGCCACAGCAAATTCCGTGGGCTGGGTGGCGTTCTTGACAAAGGCGAGGAGGGGCGAAAAGTGTTCGACGAGCAATTCCTGGTAGCGCTCCAGTTCCAGCCCGGCCCGGTCGAAGGCCAGCACGCCGTGCAGCCGTAACTCTGCCACCGGTGGGGTGGCGTTGCGGCGTCTGGTCGAGCGGTCTCTGGCTTCCCGTTCCACATACTCCTGGCAGGCGCTGTAGAGCGCGTCTGGGCTGGTGCAGGCGTCCACTTTGAAGGAGAGACGCACGAAATCCCGGCGGGGATTGGCACACAGCTTGACCGAATGGAAACCCCCACCCCAGCCCTCCCCCGCTTCAGGGGAGGGAGCAGATGTGTCCACATCCACCAGATAGTAGCCCCGCTCCGGCCAGGCCGCTTCGGTCATCGAGCAGGTCTCCGGGCTGCCGGGGTTGTATATCCAGCCGTCGAAGTCAAAGGGTTTGTGGACGTGGCCTAGGGCCAAATAGTCCACGTGGGGGCGCAGGGGGGCCAGTTCCCGGTGGGTCAGACCGCCCGCTTCCCCAGCCAGCACCCCTTCGATGCCCGTATGGGCGATGAAGATCGTATACTCGACGCCAGATTTGTCTGCTTCGTCCAGTGCGCCGCCGATATTCGCCACCGCGCTGGCTGTGCTGCTGCCGTAGTAGCGCAGGCCGTAGACCCGCAGCCCCGGTTTTACGTCGATATATGCGCCGTTGCGTCGGGTGTAGGGTTCCAGCAGGGGTTTGCCCTCTTCAAAAGTCGTGTCGAGGAGAATGAGCAGTTCCCGCTCGGCCAGAAAGCGCATCCAGCCGATGGACTCGTTGAAGTAGGCCAGTTCGTGGTTGCCCTCCACGGCCAGACAGGGAATGCCCGCCCGTTGCAGCTTTTCCAGTCCGCGCATGGCGTGGCTGAGGGTCAGGGCGTCGATGGAGCGCTTCTGAAAGAGGTCGCCGGCCAGCACGACGAAATCGACCTTCTCCTCCACGGCCACATCCATCACCGCATAGAAGGCTTTGCTGAAATCGTTGAAACGTTCGTTACGTCCGTATTGCCGATAGCCCAGATGGCAGTCGGCCAGGTGCAGGAAGCGTGCGCGCACGGGGTGCTCCGATGATTGGTGGGGCGGTGGTTGACGCGGGGTATCGGGTATTGGGTATTAGATATTGGGTAGTGATGTGTACACCGCTTCACAGCCCAATATCTAATACCCAATACCCATCACCTATCTCAGTCGTCGTCTTCCGATACAAAGATACTCAGCAGTGTGCTGACAATACTGATGACAATTCCGCCGAGCAGGGCATCCCAAAAGCGGTCAATCGTCAGCACGCCGCTGGAAACCCAGGCGGTGAGTTGGAGCATTGCGGCGTTGACGATAAATGTGAAGAGGCCCAGTGTGAGAATGTAGGCCGGGCAGGTCACCAATTGCACAATCGGTTTGATCAGTGCGTTGATCAGGCCAAAGATGAGGGCCACCAGCAGCAGACTGGTAACTGCTACCTCTGGTCCTTCGCCCAGCCGGATGCCGGGAACGACCTGGGCCGCCACCCACAGCGCGGCGGCGTTGATTATAAGACGTAAAATCAGCTTGGACATAAGCATCTCCTGGCAGGTATGAGAGATTGGGTATTGGGTATTTCGTGGGGGCGATTGAGGGGCGATACAAAGTCAGCAGTGGGTTCATAGGGATAAGCCCAGGGTTTTGGCATCACTCACCCACGACACAGAAATGCCCCACCAATTCCCTGGCGGAATATCCAATATCGACTACTCAATACCCACTAAATTTTTCGCCGTAGAGTCAAAAGAGTAGTCCGGGCCTGAAAGCCGAACTCTTCCAGGGTGGAACGGGCCTGGGTGTGGGATGTGCCCAGGGAAGTGACAACGGGCCAGATGGGATATTCCTGCAGGGTGGCCAACGCCCAGAGAATCAGCTTTCGCTCGTAGCGTTCCTGGGCTTCCGGGCGCACCCAGAGTTGCAGGGAGTGTTCGCCCTGCCAGCGCCGTGCGTACAGCTGCACAGCCGCCTCGAAGCGTCCGGTGAAGTCGCGCAGGGCCATGCGGTATACCCGATCCCGACCGACCAGACGGCTGAACCATTCGCCAATGCCCTGCTCAATCGGTACGTCAAAATCGATCCGGCGGATGGCCCGCCACCACTGGGATTCCGCGTTCTGTTCGCTGTTGGCCAGGTCATAGAGAAGGGTGCTATCCGCGGCCGAGAAAGGCGCGAGGCCGGGCAGAACGGGTTGTCCGCTGAGTTTGGGCGGGCGCTTGGCGTACATCTCCACCGAGCCGCCCATCTCCTCAAAGCGCATCCGGCTGTAGAGACCCCGGGCAATCGCGTTCTGTTCCCGCACTTGCAGCACAGCCCAGGAACCGCCCATATCCCCGATGTAGGCCAGGGCCGTCTCCATCAAACTGCGGCTGATGCCACGCCCCCGGTATTTGGGGTCCACAGCCACATTGGCAATCTGCCAGCGTCCGCTGCCACTGGCCGCCCGCTGCACAGTCACATTGCCCACCAGCTTGCCATCTTCGATCCAGACAAAGCCGTTGAAAACGTCCTGGAACTCGCCTGTGCTGCGGGAGAGCAGACGCACCAGTCCGCTCATGTGACCCATAATCCGCAGCTCACGCAGGGCCGCCTCGCCCTGGACATCCAACTCGTCGGCGAAGGCGTCCGCGATCAGCCGGGCCACGCCACGCAGGTCCCGGCCCAGGTCAAAGGGACGTACCCCCCGCTCGATTCTCTGGTTGGCCGGATTGGCCAGGACGTGCATGGCTGCCATCGTTATTTCTGCCTTATCAGAAGAGTTGAAATTTTGTATACACGGATAGAAAGGAACACGGATCAATCTGGAAATCCGTGTTCTTTTCTATCCGTGTATACAAATCTATTGAGCCACCCGCACCAGCGCGGGGCGCAACACCCGATCCTTGAGGACATAGCCCGTGCGCAGGGTGGCAATGATATGGCCGCTCTCCACTTCTTCGCTGGGTTCGTTGGTCACAGCTTCGTGGCGGGCCGGGTCAAAGGGGCCGTCGTGTTCGATGGCCTTCACGCCTTCTTCGTTGAGAAGTCCGGTCAATTTGTCGTGAATCCGCTTGAATCCATCCACCCAGGCCGTCTCCTCCTGGGTCAGGGTGTCGGGGAGGTTCTGAAAGGCCAGGCTGAAATCGTCCTGTACAGGCAGAAGCGCGGTCAACAAGCGCTGGGTGGCCCGCTCCAGACCCTCCTGGAGCAGTCGTTCCTGGCGCTTGCGGGTATTCTGAAACTCGGCAGCCGTGCGCTGCATCCGGTCCACAGCGTCGTTGGCCCGGGCGCGAGCCTCGGCCAATTCACTTTCCAGCCGGGCAATTGTCTCCTCGGCGGTTTCGATGACAACCTCGGCCTCCTCGGCAGCGTTCGCATCCACCACTTCGCCGTCGGATACCTCTGCTACATTTCCATCCCCGTTCAGATGGGGTGCTTCGCTCTCGGCGGCAGCCACTGTTTCTTCCACGGCTGCGCCCTCTTCGTTGATCAGTTCTTCGTTCATCATTTCGTCTTTTTGCTCGTCTATTTGAAAAAAATCACTGACTTCCGTAATACTGATGCATCAGATCGCTCATCAGCGCGGCCACATAGCGCACCGCCCCGATTGTCCGGCCATAGGGCATTCGCAAGGGGCCGACCACACCGATGATGCCGGTGACCTGATTCTCGATGCCGTATTGGGTCAGGACCAGACTGATGTCCTGTAAATCCACAAAACGCCCTTCCCCGGCGATGAGCACCTGCACGTCGTCGATCTCCACCAACTCGCTCAGAATCTCTTCCAGGACAGAGCGCTGCTCCATCACTTTGACCACTCGGCGCACATTCTCGCCCTCGGCAAACTCCGGCGCTTCCAGAATCTGGGCCAGCCCGTCCCGATAAATGCGCTCGCCCACCGCGCCGTCCAGCCGCTTCATCATATCCACCAGCAGCACGGCCACGTCCTGGGCCAGGGGGGAGAGCAACTCCATCCGGGTGGCAATGCGGGTCACGTCGGACCCGGCGAAATGCTCGTTGAGTTCGTTGCTGGTCTGGCTCAATTCGTCCTGGGTGACAGGGCCATCCAGCGAGACGATCTGTTGCTTGACCGCGCCTTCTTCCAACACCAGCACCAGCAGCACAACCGCATCCCGAATTCCGATCAGCTCCAAATGTTTGATGCGGCTATGCACAGCCCGGGGTGTCGTGGCCAGGGCCGCGCCGTGGGACGCCTGGGAGAGGACCGCCGTACTCAGCCGCAGCCACTGGTCGATCTCCCGGCGGGACTGGTGAAACTGATGCTGGATCATCCGCCTTTCGCTGCTGGGCAGTTCGATATTTGGGACCAGATGGCGGACAAAATAGCGGTAGCCCGCGTCGGTAGGAACCCGGCCCGCGCTGGTGTGGGGATGGGTCAACAGACCTTCCCGTTCTAAGGCAGCCATATCGTTGCGGATAGTGGCCGGGCTGACGCCCAGATTGTACTTGTCCGCGATGGACTGGCTGGCCACGGGCTGGGCCGTATCCACATATTCTTGTACGACAATGCGCAGCAAATCTTTGCGCCTGTCGCTTACCGGATCGATGGACATGGATTTATCCCACAACTGGCACTCAACCGTTGCGAGTGCTAACCAAAGGCTTCAACGCATCATAGCACCCAGGCCACCTCCTGTCAAAGGAAAAGTGAGGGGTGAGTTGGGAATGGGACGGAGCTATCGCTCCTCGCCCCTGGCAACCCGTTAATACGCATTATCACTGCTGTTGGCAATCGTCTGTACAATCGTGCGCAGGATAATTTTGATGTCCAGGGTCAGGGACCAATTCTCGATGTACCAGAGATCGTATTTGGTGCGCTCGGCGATGGATGTGTCTCCCCGCAGCCCGTTGACCTGTGCCCAGCCGGTCATGCCGGCCTTCTCCCGGTGGCGGTCCATATAGCGGGGAATGCGCTGGCGAAACTGCTCTACGTAAATGGGCCGTTCAGGTCGCGGGCCGACCAGACTCATATCGCCGATCAGCACATTGAAAAGCTGGGGCAGTTCGTCGATATTGAAACGGCGCAGAAATGTGCCCAGTTTTGTGCGCCGGGGATCATCTTCCTGGGTCCATCCTGGCCCCTGATTCTCCGCATCCTGGCGCATGGAGCGAAATTTGACGATGCGGAAGGGCCGGGCGTCCAGTCCCATCCGCTCCTGGGAATAGAAGACCGCTCCGGGGCTGTCCAGTTTGATCAGCAGCGCGATAAAGAGCATAAATGGGCTGATCAGAACCAGCCCGATGCTGCTGAGCAGCACATCCATTCCCCGTTTCAGGGTCAGTCGCCAGCCTTGCAGGGCCACATCCCGGATGGTGAGCAGGGGCAGGCCGCCCAGATCGCCGATGGTGACTTCGCTGGCCATAATCTGGAAAACATCAGGAAAGACCCGGATGCCGACCTTTTCCCGCTCGCACAGGCTGATGATGCCCACAATTTCCTGGTGGCTGCTTTCGGGCAGACCGATGATCACCTCGTCCACCGCGTATTCGTCGATAATGCGGGGGATGTCGGCAATCGCTCCGATCACCGGTACATTGATCACCGAACGGCGGTTGCTGTTGTCGATGATGCCCACTACCTGAAAGCCCAGTTTCGGATTGGTGATGATCTTCTGCAGGATCATCTGTCCTACTTCCCCCGCGCCCACCAGCAGCACCCGGTCATCTCCCACGCCCCGGGCCTGCGCCCGCCACTGCACCCGTGCGTGGACCAGACGGCCAATCGTCAGCAGCCCCGTAGCCAACAGCCAGGCCACACCGACAAACATTCGATGATAGCTGAAATCCCGCCAGATCAGCGAGGTGATGGCAATGGCGAGCAGAAAGCTGAGGATTGTCAGGGTGGCAATGCGGTAGGACTCGTCCAGATGGGCAATGGGCCGACGGCGCTGGTACATGCGCTGGGTAAAAAAGGAGAGCAGCAACAGGCCGTTGGAAAAGGCGGGCAAAGGCCAGAATTCGGAGAAGGGGCCGATCAGAATATTGGGGTCGTTGCTGATGAATTGATAGGCGAACCAGAAGCCAATCCAGACGCTGGCAATGTCCACTGTCATCAGCGCCATCATAAAGAGCAGTTGGGGACGCTTCAGCAGCCCCGGACGTTGTGCCCGGCGCACTCGATACTCTTCGATTGGACTCGTCGTTAAGCCCTGTTGCATAGGTAGTCTTTTCGAGTGGCTACAACCGCGCAGCCAGAACCAAAGAAGGATTTGTAAACACTAACCTGAGAATAGGAACACGGATAAAATCTGTGACAATCTGTGCCATCTGTGGATGATACTCATCTCAGGAGCACTTCATCGGTTTGGTAGTAGCGTCTGCCAGATGCGCCCGGCTACATCGACCCCGCCGAAGAGAGCGATTCCGGTCAGCACTACTTTGTCCAGCAGCCAGGGCGTCTCGGCCCGATAGTGCTTGCGATAGAAAATCCACATAGCCTCGTAGAAGGCCAGCCGGGCCTTGCGGCTGCGCTTGCTGGCCGCTTCCTTCACGTGGGTCACCGAGACCTGGCCGTTGTACCAGACCTCCCAGCCCCGGTCTTTCACCCGCTTGGCCCAGTCCAAATCCTCGCCATACATAAAATAGGCTTCATCCAGCAGGCCCACCTGGGCAATCGCTGTGGCCCGCACCTGCATATACGCCCCTACCACCGAATCCACCGGATGGACCGCGTCTTCGGGCAGATATTCCAGATTGTAGGCGTTGAAGACTTTGCTGCGGGGGAAGAGTCGGCTCAGCCCCGCCATCCGATAGAAGCTGACCAGCGGCGTGGGAAAGCTGCGCCGACAGGCCCGATCCAGCGAGCCATCCGGGCGGCGCAGACGGGGACCGGCCATGCCCACCTGGGGTCGCTCGTCCATAAAGGCGATCATCCGGGCCAGGGCATCCGGCGGCAGTTGCGTGTCCGGGTTGAGAAGCAGCACATAGCGAGGCAGGGCCGCCGGGGATATCCCACTCTCTCCAAAGCCCAACTGGCGCATAGCCCGATTGTTGCCTGCGCTGTAGCCCCGGTTCTCTTTGCAGTCGATCAGCCCGGCCTGGGGGAAGCGCTCGGCCACCATCTGGCTGCTGCGGTCCTGGCTGGCATTGTCCACCACACAGAGGGAGAAGCAGAAATCGCCCTCGGAAGCGTAGACTGATTCCAGACAGGCGGCCAGCAGATCCCGGGTGTTGTAGTTGAGAATGACAATCGCCAGGTCTAACCCGTCATCGGGAAGACTGGCCTCGTCTGCCACACTTTGCACCCACTGCTGCCAGGGGATTGCCCGCGCTACGCTCATTGTCTCTGCCTTGCACCCCACGACAAACACGCCAAACACTGGCAGGATTGTAGCACGCTCCGAACGATACGGTCAAAGTGAATCGGGAATTCCTCTGTCAATCGCACGACGGAGCGCCATCTCCACCACCCGATCTGCGCCCAATCCGGGCAAGCCCAGGGCGTGGGCCGCCGCGGCCAGCAGCGCCTCCTGGGGAAGCAGGCCGATCAGTTCGCTGCGGTCGATCTCCACGCCCAGCAGTCGGGCTTCGGCTGCGATGCGGGCCACCACCGCGTGGGGCGGGGTGATGTGAAAATCGACTAGATTCATACTCACCTGGGCCTGGCCGTCCACCAGCAATCCCAGGGCCTTGACCGCGGGCAGACCGCCGCTGCTCTCCCGGATGGTGCGGGCGATGCGTTTGGCGATTGTCACGTCGCTGCTCTTCAAAAAGAGATTGAAGGCGATGAGAAAGGGCCGCGCCCCCACAATCACCGCGCCGGCAGGACCGACGCGAGCCGGGCCACAGTCGGGCTGGCGCTGGGGCAGGTGAATCTCCTCCACCAGACGCTCGTACTCTCCGGCCCGCACATCGGCCAGGTTGCGCCGTTTGGGACGGGTGGCCGCGGCTTCGTAGAAGTAGACGGGTAGCCCCAGTTCGTCGCCGATGCGTTCTCCCAACCGCCGGGCCAGCACCACACACTCCTCCAGTGTCACGCCTTCCAGCGGAACCAGCGGGACCACATCCGTCGCGCCCAGCCGGGGATGAACCCCCCGCTGCTGGCCCAGGTCGATGCGCTCCGCAGCCACAGCCACAGCCTGGAAGAGTCCGGTCAGCACAGCTTCCGGTTCGCCCGCCACCGTCAACACCGAGCGGTTGTGGTCCCAGTCGCTGGTGCGGTGGAGCAGATGGACACCCGGTTGTTGGATGGCAGCGGCGATAGCGTCCACCACATCCATCCGCTGGCCCTCAGAAAAATTGGGTACTGCTTCAATGATTTGCATAGGTTATTGGGTTGGGGGATTGGATAGTAAATATTGGATATTTGGCAGTGGAGATTGGGCTCATTTGGGAAGCGATCTGAGTTTACTGCAAAAACCGAGTTTTTTGTGCAGATCGCCCGGATTTCCAGGAGTGATTCGATCTCAAAAACTCGGTTTTTAGCCTTTCTGCAGTGGAGCCGATCTGGAACTAGAAATATCCAATACCCAATGATCTACTCGCTTATTCCCTCTCCCCGGCCAACAGCCACTTGACCAGCATCAGCACCAGAAACGCGGAGGCGATCAGAATCACCGACAGGGCTAGGGCCACGTCCAGGTCCATCTCAAAGCCCAGATAGATGGCCAGGGGCATTGTCTGGGTGCGTCCGGGGAAGTTGCCAGCAAAGAGAATCGTCGCGCCAAAATCGCCCAACGCCCGGGACCAGGACATCACCAGCCCACTGAGCAGGGACATGCGCACCAGAGGCAGAGTAATAAAGCGGAAGACCTGCCACTGGCTGGCCCCATCCAGGCTGGCGGCCTGTTCCAGTTCGCTTTCGATACTGGCAAAAGCACCCGCGGCCGCCCGTACATAAAAGGGACTGGCGATGAATAGCTGGGCCAGTACTACTGCCACCGCAGTAAACGCAATTTCGATGCCCAACAGTTCCAGTGGTGCGCCCAACCAGCCCCGCCGCCCAAAGGCCATCAGCAGCCCCAGACCGGCCACCGCGGGGGGCAGCACAGTGGGCAGATCGATGAGGGTGTCCACCACCCGGCGCAGGGGAAAGTCGTAGCGGGCCAGCAGATAGGCCACAGGCGTGCCCAGCAGAACGATCAGAAAGGCACTGATTGTCGTCGTCTCCAGACTCAGGCGGATGGCCTGCAACGCCACCGGATCGGCCAGGTGAACCCACAACTGGCTTAGGTCCGCCCGCCAGAGGAGCGCGGCCAGGGGCAAAAGCAGAAAAGCCAGCAGGGGCAGGGCCATTCCACGCCAGATTTCCAGAGATGGGCGCAAGGCCACCGGTCTCCGATTTTGGGCAGAATGGCTGTTGGCGGAACGGAAAAAGGGCGTTGACTTCATTCAGGGGTAGCCGAGGCACAATCGGTAGAGAAGCCAGCCGCTGACAGCAGACCTTTTCCTTCCGAGGAGAGCAGGAAACTGAAAAATTCCCGGGTCATCTCCGGCGCGATGGCATCCCGCAGGGGCGCAACCTGATAATAGGCAAGCTGGTTGAGTTGGGTGGGGATGTCGATTACGGCCACATCTGCCACTGCCTGAGCATCGGTGGCATAGACGATCCCGGCGTCGGCCTCGCCCAGCCGCACTTTGCTCAGCACAGCCCGCACGCTCTGCTCGTAGGAGACTACATTGGCCAGCACCCCGGCCCGAAACGGCTCGCCGTAGGCTGGGTCTGCCGCGGCTGCGTCCAGAAAGGCCAGGGCATACGCACCCACAGGAACCGCATCCGCGCCGATGACCAGTTTCACACCGGGCGTGGCCAGATCGGACAGCGCTGCCACTCTGTCACCGCTGGCAACGACGACCAGCCGGCTGCAGGCAAAGAGGGCGACGCTGGCCGGGTCCACCCGTCCCGCGGCCACTGCCGCGTCCATCTGGCGTTGGTCCGCGCTGGCAAAGAGAGAAGCCGGCGCGCCCTCGGCCAACTGGCTTGCCAACTGCTGGGAACCGGCAAAGTTGAAGGTCACAGCCGCCTGGGGATTGGTTGCTGTAAAAGCAGTGCCAATCTCAGCGAAAACGTCAGTGAGAGAGGCCGCGGCAAAGACCACAACCTCCTGGGTGGGCGGCTTGCTGGAACTTCCATCTGCTGGCGCAAGGCAGCCAGCGCAAAGAAGCGCCAGACAGAAGAGACAGATGGAAAGGGAACGATACTTCACAGAATATCCAATCGTTCAAAGGAATTCCAGAAGCTCGACTTTTTCTGAAAAGTCGGACTTCTGACGCACGGTCAAATTCGACTATAACAACGCGCCTGTAGCCTGTCAAATTTGGCTGAAACCACCGAATGGCGAGAGACAAACCACAAAGACACAAAAGCACAAAGAAGAAAAGATCTGTTTTTCTTTGTGTCCTTGTGCCTTTGTGGTAGATATTCCCAGAATCCCGCCTCGGATGGTATGATCCCTGCAACGATTATTCCCCATTGCGAAAGAGTTTTGCCTGTGATGTCCGAAACCCCCTACTCTCCTGCCCAGAACTGGGATGCTTTTGTCGAGAGCCATCCCCACGCCGTCTTTTTGCAGCTATCGGCCTGGGGACAATTGAAGAGCGCGTTCGAGTGGTCCAGCCAGAAGGTGACGCTGGCCGACGGCGGAGGCTATATTCGGGCGGGTGCGCTCCTGCTTTTTCGGCGCATCGCGGGTCTAGCCTTCGCTTACGTCCCCCGCGGTCCGCTGACCGACTGGGATGACGAGGCGACTACCCGTGCCCTGCTGGAACGGATCGATGCCGCCGCCCGTCAGCGGGGCGCGGCCTTTGTCAAAGTTGAACCCTCCCTGCTCGACACACCGGCCAACCGCGCTCTGCTCACCAGCTACGGCTTGCGTCCCAGCCCCCAGACTGTGCAGCCCCGCAGCACAATTGCCCTGGATATCTCCGGCAGCGAAGACGAGATTCTGGCCCAGATGAAGAGCAAATGGCGCTATAACATCCGTCTGGCCGAGCGCAAGGAAGTGGCTGTGCGGGCCGGGGCAGCGGACGACCTGCGCCACTTTCAGGCGTTGATGGAGACCACCGGGGATCGGGACGGCTTCGCAGTGCATAGCTTTGACTACTACCGCCAAGCCTTCGATCTGCTGGTCCCACGGCACGGCGTCTATCTCTACGCCGAATATGGCGGGCAGGTGCTGGCGTCGATTGTCGTGCTCCACTGTGGGCCGATGGCCTGGTATGTGTGGGGCGCGAGCAGCGACGCCGAGCGCAACCGGATGCCCAACCACGCGCTCCAATGGGCGGCCATCCGCTGGGCCAAAGAGCGGGGCGCAACCCGCTACGATTTCTGGGGTATTCCCGACGAAATCGGCCAGGTGGCGGTGGGGATGGCCGACGGCGCACCCGTCCCCGCGGAGGCGATGCCGGTGGATGTGGCCGCCTTCCCCGCGGGCGATCTGTGGGGCGTCTTTCGCTTCAAACAGGGCTTCGGCGGGGAGGTGGAGCGCACAGTCGGCGCGTGGGATCGACCCCTGAGCAGTCCGCTCTACCAGCTATACACAGGCGGCGTGGCTCTGCGTGCCGCCCATGCCGCGGGTCAATCGCCCCAGCAGATTGCCGTAGAAACTGCTCGCTCACTTTTGCCCCAACGCCCGACGGATTCGCCAAATTTTTCTGGCCTGCAAACTGTAGAATCTCCCGACAGGTGGCGAAGCCTTCTGGCCGACCTGCCCGATCCCCACGTGCTGCAAAGCTGGGAGTGGGGCAGCCTGAAAGCCCAGACCGGCTGGCAAGCAAAACGATTTGTCCTGCCCGGCTCGGATGCTAAACCAGAGGCTGCCTTTCAATACCTGTGGCGGCAGCCTGTGCCCCGCCTGTCTCTGAACGTAGGCTACGTGCCCAAAGGCCCGGTGCTGGATTGGGGCGACGAAGTGGCCGTGGCCCGCGCGCTGGCCGCAGTGGAGGCAACAGCCCGGCGCACAGGCTCACTCTTTGTCAAAATAGACCCAGACGTGGACGAGACCAGTCTGGCCGGTCGCCGGGTGTTGGCATTGCTGCGGGCGCGGGGCTGGCGTTTCAGCCCGGAGCAGATTCAGTTCAAGAATACAGGGATCACCCGGCTGGAATTGTCCGAAGATGAGTTGCTGGAATCGTTCAAAAGCAAGTGGCGCTACAATGTGCGGCTGGCCGAACGACGGGGACTGGTCGTGCGTCAGGGCAGCGAAGCGGAGCTCTCCGCCTTTTACGCGCTCTACACCGAGACCAGCCAGCGGGACGGCTTTGCCATCCGCCCCTTCGCCTACTACGCCGACGTCTGGCGCACCTATCTGGCCGCGCAGACAGTCCCAGAGAACCCGGCGGGCGGAGCGCTGCTCCTGGCCGAACACCCGGAAGACGACGCACCGGTGGCGGGTATTTTCCTGCTGCGCTATGGCAGCCGGGCCTGGTATTTCTACGGGGCCAGCGGGGAGAATCGGCGGCGGGATATGCCCAACTACCTGCTCCAGTGGGAGGGGATGCGGTGGGCGCGGGCGCAGGGCTGTACAGTCTACGATTGGTGGGGCGCACCCACCGCGCCGGACGACCCGGAGGATGGCTTGCAGGGGGTTTGGCGCTTCAAAGAGGGCTTTGGGGCCGAGTTGCGTCAACAGATCGGCGCCTGGGATTGGTCACCCACACCGCTTCTCTGGCGGCTCTATCAGCGGGCTATGCCCCTGCTGTTGGATGTGATGCGGCGGCGGGCCGCCGAAGAATAGACCTTTACCGGCAAAACCCTTCCGTCTCCTTAGGGGCGCGGAAGGGTTTCGTACACAAGATTATTTGCTTCTACCCAGAGAGAACAGTGCCATCCTCAATCCACAGAGGACTGTCACTTCGATTCTCCACTGTGACATCCCCGTTCACTACCACCCCTTCGCCAAAATAGACGTCTCCCTGAACCGTCAGGGAACGGCACTGCACCAGAGAGGGCGCGCCGTGGGGAAAGCGCTCGGTCATATCGTGGATCAGCCCGTAATATTTGTCCTCCAGCGTCACCAGCGGATCTCCGGCTGGGGCCTCGCCGCTGTGTCGCCGGGGGTCCAGGCGCACCCGGAAATTGTCGATCAGTACATAGGCATCGGACCAGAGCGCCAGCAGATCGTTGCACTTTTTGACGGGACGGAAGCGGTTGCGGGGCACGGACAGGGCCTGTGAACCTTCAAATAGGGAGATGGCCAGACCCATCGCGGTTTCCAGTTGGTAGACGGGCAGAGAATCGGGTAGGGTTGGGTCCACGGGTTTGCCATTGCGGATCAGGGGCAGGGGCAGTACGCCCTCTCGTTTTTGCAGTTCTGCGTGCAGGGTGGGCAGGTGTATCCATAGATTGTTGGTGTTGAAATAGCCAAAGCGCTGGATGTCCTGAAACTCATCTATCTCTTCCGGCGGACACTGGGCAATCTCGCGCAGGAGCAGACGGCCATCCGGCGCTTTGGCCAGATGGCCGCCTTTGCGGTCGCCAGCCGTGCGCTCAGTCACCTCCATCAAAAAGGGAAGCTGCTCTGCCGCCACGTAGCCCAGAATGGCTGTGTCGACAATCGCGCCCAGATTGTCTGCATTGCTGATAAAGGCATATTCATAACCCTCGCCCAGGAGCGCCTGCAATGTGCCGCTGGTATGCAGGGCCAGATAGATGTCGCCGTGGCCCGGTGGACACCACTCCTTTTCCGGGTCATCGGGCCAAACGACAGGCGCCAAATTGTCCTGGCGGATTTTGGGCACTTTGTGCTGCAGAAAGTCCAGGGGCAGGGGTTGGGGCAGTGTTGGATAGGCAGTCAGGGCTGCCAACGATTCCTCGCGGGTGCTGAAACTGTTCATCAGCAGCAGGGGGATACGGACCTGATGCTGGGCGCGCAGGGCCAGAATTTGCTGGGCGATAATGTCCAGAAAGGTCAAGCCATCTTTGACGGGGAGCAGGGATTTGGGACCGGCCATACCCATCGATGTGCCCAATCCGCCGTTGAGTTTGATCACCACCAGCTTGTCCAGAGCAGTCTCGCCTTGCTGCTGATAGTCATCCAAATCCGCGGCCTGGGGCAGGTCTTGCACAGGCAGAGCTTGGTCCCGATAGATGAAACCGGTGGCCCCTTCCCGCAACTGATGATAGTAGAATCGGAAGCTCTTGATCAGGCTGGGGGGCAAACCCTCTGCGGACATTTTGGCCGCGAAAGGGGCAAACTCGGTGGATATATCGTTCGATTTGCCGGAGACTGTTTGGGCAGAAGGCATTAATGTCGTTGGCATAACGCTGTGTCCTCATTGACGAGCATTTGCATATAGACTTTCTGTAATTGCGTGATTTTCGTGACTGATCTTTTGGCTACAATCTGTAACAATGGGATGGCAATCGGATTTCATCATCCCGTGCTTTTGTCAAGACAGAATAGATTATCGCATTCGCACAGAAACACCAAATTCGTATTTTGGACACTTTTTGAGATAGGCCCGTTTTCATGAACATATCTTCGCCACGACAAAGATTGTAGAGTTGGTATGAAATTTCAATTCCCGCCCGAAGTTGTGCTGTCCAGCATTGCATTTGTAGCTTGCCTTTTGATCAGCCTGTATGCTATTCAGCGACGCCAGTTCCCGATTGGTCGCTGGCTTGTATACATTGTGATGACCGCCGCTTTCTGGTTGTTCACCAGCACATTGGAACTGGCATCAGTCACCCCGGAAGCCAAAATCTTCTGGGTCAAAATGCAGTATCTACCAATTGGGTTTCTCCCGGTATTCTGGTTTCTGCTGGCCCTGGAATACACGGGGAGGGGCCGTTTCTTTCTTTCCCATTGGAAGTGGTTGTTCATCGAGCCGCTGCTGCTACTGGGCATGGCCTGGACTAATGAATGGCATCAACTGGTCTGGAGCGCCGTTGTGCCCAATCAATTCAACAGCTTCGTCTATGCAGATTTTATCAAAGGGCCAGCCTTCTGGGTCAATGTGGCCTATGCCTATCTATTGCTGGCCGCGGGAACCTGGCTATTCATTCGCTTTTCGCTGCGGGCCGCCCAGCTTTTTCGATGGCAGACGGCCCTGCTGGTGGCGGCGGCCATCATTCCCTGGCTGGGCAACGCTCTCTATCTGACCGATCTGTTGCCGACGCCCTTTCTCGATCTCACACCGATCGCTTTTGGTCTCAGCACCATCTTTCTGGTGATCGGTCTGGCCCATTACCAACTGGTGGCACTCGCCCCGGTGGACCCGATTGCCATTCTGGACAGTATGCACGACGGCGTGATTGTACTCGATCAGGTGGAGCGCATTAGATCGTTGAATACACAGGCCGCCGCCCTAATCGGCATAGAAAGCTCTGCCGGCGTTGGCTGTTCGGTGAGCGACCTGCTGCCGGGGCTGCCGGTTCGAGTGGAGAATCTCCCAATCCAGCATAGACTCGCGGACCAGACGATTCTGGAAGTGCGGGCAGTGCCCTTGCAGGCGGCCCAGGGCAAGACGGGCGGGCGTGTACTGATCCTGCGGGACATCACCGAACAGGAACAGGGCGTGGAGAATCTGCGCCGCAGCCAGGCCAAAAACCAGGCACTTCTGGAGGCGATTCCGGACCAGATGTTCCTGCTGGATCAACACGGCGTCTACCTCGAATTCAAAGCGGCCTGGAACGAAGACCTACCTGCGCCAGCGGACGAACTTCTGGGCCAGAACATCAGCGATATCTACCCACCCGCTATCGCCGACGAAATGCTCGCCACCCTCTCGCTGGCGCTGGAAACCGGCGAACTACAAAAGTTTTCCTATGCTTTAGAGATGAACGGGACCGCCCGCCATTACGACAGCCGTTTTGTGGCATATAGCGACGAGGCGGTGGTCGTCACCGTGCGCAATGTGACCGAACGCATTGAAACTGAGACACTCCTGCAGGCCCAGCGCGCCTACCTGCGTACGATTCTGGACACCCTGCCCGAACCGGTCTTTATCAAAGACTCTGCGGGCATATACCACTTTGCCAACCAAGCCCTTGAATCTGCCCTCCAGCTACCGATTGATGATATTATCGGCAAGCAGGATACTGACTTTCCCCGTTTTGATCCGGAGAGTCTTGCCCGCTATTGCCAGATTGATAAGGATGTGTTGGCAACCGGTCAGGATGTCCATTTGGAAGACGACCAGGTGTATGACGACGAAGGCAGAGAGCACTGGTATCGGTCGGTAAAGCGGCGTATTTATTCGCCCGTGTCCAACGAATATCAGGTGTTGACAATTGCCTCTGATGTTACAGAAAGCCGGGCCGCCGAACAATGGCTGCGTCTGCAATCAGCTGCCCTCGATTCCACAGCCATCGCCATCCTTATCAGCGATGTTGAGGGGCGCATTGTCTGGGTGAACCCGGCTTTCACCCAACTGACTGGCTATACCCAGTCCGAGGCTATCGGGGAGGATATGCGCAGTCTGGGTTCTGGTATACAGAGTGACGCCCACCGCCTCAATCTGTGGACAACCATCCGGGCTGGCACCGCGTGGCATGGCGAGTTGATCAACCGGCGCAAGAATGGGGACCTGTACATTGAAGAGATAAGCATTACACCCGTCTTGGACGATTCCGGCGAAGTGACACACTTTGTCGCCATGAAACAGGATGTAACCCAGCGCAACCGAGATGCTGATCAACTCAAACGGCAGGCCAACGACCTACGGATTCAGGTGGAGATCGGTCGGATTCTACACAAAGAGACGACTGTGAAAGGGATTCTTGCCCAAATCGCATCCACCCTGCTCAACTTCAAAACCATCGATCTGCAAGAACGGCTGATTATCTATCTCTATAACGAAGCCGACAACGATCTGCAAATTGCCCTCTCCCACGGCGATCTGGCCGAATCTTATCTGGCTGAAGCCGCGCGGATTCCCACTGAGGAAGGGGTGATTGGTCGTTCCTTCCAGACGGGCAAGGTCTATTCTGTACACACCTGCACCGAACACAGATGTGTACACTGCGCATCTACTGGCGCTAATTCCCACGGCCATGTCATTGTCCCAATCAAAGCGGGCAGCCGGGTGTTGGGTGTAATCCTACTCTTCATCGATCTGGACGTAACCATTTCAAGCTGGGACAACCAACGGCTGGCGCTCTTTGATGGCATCGGCGGACAGATTGGCCTGACGCTGGATCGACTGCGCCAGGAGGAGGCCCTGCGCACGGCCAAAAAGATCGCAGAAAGCGCCAATCGGGCCAAGTCCGAGTTTCTGGCCAATATGAGCCACGAAATCCGCACGCCTATGAACGCAGTAATCGGCATGACCAGTCTGCTGCTGGACACGCCTCTGAACACCGAACAGCGAGATTTTGTCGAGACAATACGCGGCAGCGGCGATGCCCTGCTCTCCCTGATCAACGACATCCTGGACTTCTCCAAAATTGAGTCCGGCCACATGGAATTGGAAGCATTGCCTTTCAATCTGCAAGAGTGCATCGAAGATGTCTTGGATCTGCTGGCTCCCAAAGCCGCCGAGAAACGGCTGGAACTGGCCTACACCAGCAACGAGGAGGCTCCCCATACGATTGTGGGCGATGTCACTCGCTTGCGCCAAGTGCTGGTAAACCTGGTGGGGAACGGCATCAAATTTACCAGCCGCGGGGAGATTGTGGTCGGGCTGAACGGCATAAAACAGAGTGATGGCACTTTCCTGTTGGAATTTGCCATCCGTGATACCGGCATCGGTATCCCTGCCGATCGCATGGACCGGCTTTTTCATTCGTTCTCCCAGGTGGACAGTTCCACCACCCGTCGCTTTGGCGGGTCTGGGCTGGGACTTGCCATCAGCCGCCGCCTGGCCGAGCTGATGGGCGGGCAAATGTGGGTGGAGAGCAGGCCAGGGGAAGGCTCAACCTTCTATTTTACGATTATCGCCAAAGCCGTCGCCAGCGAAAAGCGCATCACCGGGCAGAGTGCCCCTGTTCTGCTACAGAAAAAACGGCTGCTGATCGTAGACGACAACCGCACCAACCGGGAGATTCTGACCCGTCAAAGCCAGGCCTGGGGAATGTATCCTGTGGCCGTGGAATCGGGACCAGCCGCGCTGGATCTGCTGGCCGAAGACAACCGCTTCGATCTGGCTATTCTCGATATGCAAATGCCCGATATGGACGGGCTGGACCTGGCCCGGGCCTTACACAACGAACCCCGCAGCGCATCGATTCCCCTGTTGATGCTGACCAGCATCGGCTACCAGGAACTGCGCAAAAAGCAGGAGGGAGTCAAGCTGGCCGGGATTATGACCAAACCGGTGAAACGCACCCAGCTTTTTGATGCGCTCACGAAGATTCTGGGGCAAAGCACCGACGATCCCCAGGAAGTCGAAACCCCTTCCGTCTTCCGCAACAGCCGCGTAGAGCATCTCGATCCGAACCTGCGTATACTCCTGGCCGAGGACAACCAGATCAATCAAAAAGTAGCCTTGCGCACTCTGGAGCGATTGGGCTACCGGGCAGATGCCGTAGGCGATGGCGTGGAGGTACTCACGTCGCTTCGCCGCCAGGTCTACGATGTGGTGTTGATGGATGTGCAAATGCCCGTTATGGACGGCCTGGAGGCGACCATTCATCTGCGTCGGGAACTGCCCGCCAGCCGCCAACCGGTTGTGATTGCTATGACAGCCAACGCCATGCAGGGCGATCGGGAACGCTGTATAGCCGCGGGGATGGACGACTATCTGAGCAAGCCTTTCAAAGTGGACGCGTTAGTAGCCGCCTTGCAGAATAGCCGGGTTCTGTCGGGCCTGCCCGACAAACCCGCTCTCCCCAAAACCGGGGACAAAATGAATGGTTCAGGAGTGGATGGGACAGAAACAAAGCAGAATGGCTTCCATTCCCCCCGGCCACTGCGCAAGTTGTTTGCTCAGAAACCCAGCCCGATCCCGGCAACGCCATCAAAAAAACCGGCCATCAATGGCCCCATCAACTGGGATTCTCTGCACCGGCTACAACGGGACCTGGGCGAAGATAGCGGCGCATTTCTGGCTGACCTGATCGAGCGTTTTCTGGCCGACACGCCTGCCCATATGGATGAAATGGAGTCCACTCTGGTCTCCACCGACTTCTCCCAGCTACACCGCACAGCCCACTCACTCAAGTCCACTGCCAAAATTCTGGGTGCGGACAACTTGTCGGAGATGTGCGAAGAATTGGAGGAAACAACCGCGCATCTCTATGAGAAAAAAGATGTTGCCGTTGATTCAGTTCTGGCCGAAAGTGTGCGTGCCCAGATAGGGCAGATAACCGCCGAGTATGCACAGGTGCACACGGCTCTCGACGCCACCGACTTTGCCAAGATTGCCGCAGATGCGTAGGTCGGATTCGCAATCCGACCTACGCATTGTCAACCCGAACTGCGAATTGCCGCTACCAGCCCACAGCCGCGCCGTCCTTGCGGGGATCGCTGCCACCGATCAGCACGCCCGTCTCCGGGTCGCGCAGGATAATCTGCCCGCCGCCAAAGCCAGACCGACCCGATCCGGTAATCGGAGCCAGCCGATGTCCCCGCCGGGTCAGGTCCGCCATCACCCCGAAATCCCAGCCCTCCTCAATCATCAGCAGACCGCCGCTCTCCTGCGCGCCCAGCCCGTCGTGGGGACCAGAGAGCGCCCAGCGCGGCACATCCAGCGCCTGTTGGGGATTCATTCCCAAGGCCGCCATATTTACCACCATTTGCAAATGGCCCTGGGGTTGCATATAGCCGCCCATCACCCCAAAGGATGCGTGCAACTCGCCGTCTTTGGTCGTCATCGCCGGGATAATCGTCTGGTAGGGGCGTTTGTGGGGGGCAAGCGCGTTCGGGTGATCCGCGTCCAACACAAAGAGCGCTGCCCGGTTTTGCAGGCTGACACCCGTGCCCGGCACAACCAGACCGCTGCCCGTGCCTTGGTAGAGACTGTTGATGAAACTGCACGCGTTGCCTTCCCCGTCGGCAGTGGTCAGATAGACCGTATCCGAGCCGAACATCGGGTAGCCGTAGGGGACTTCCTGCGCGGCACGCCGGGGATCGATCAGCCCCCGCCGCTGATCCGCGTAGGCTTTACTCGCCAGCCCGGACAGAGGAATCTCCACCACCCGGGGATCGCAGACCCACTGCTGGGCGTCAGCGAAGCCCATTCGCATACACTCCACCAGCGTATGTAACCGATCCGCCTCGCTCATCCCCGCCAGATCGAAGCCCGCGGCCAGATTCGCTGCGATAATCGCGGCCAACCCCTGACCGTTGGGCGGACATTCGTAGAGACGCACGCCGTTGATGTCGGCCACAATCGGCTCGTCCCAGGTGGAGATGTGGGCCGCCATATCCGCCGGGGTGATCCAGCCGCCGTAGCGTTGGACGTGGGCGCTGATTTTGTGGGCAAAATCGCCCGTATAGATGGCGGCCTTGCCCTCGGCGGCGATGGCGCGCATCGTCGCGCCCAGTGTTGGGATACGCATAATCTCGCCGGCCCGGGGCGAACGCCCGTCGATGAGAAGTTCGTTGCCGCTGGGCTGTTCCGGCCCATTGTCCAGATCGCTGCTCTGCCAGTCAGGGCTGCGCAGCAATTTCTTGACCTGTGTAGCCCAGCCGTTGGCAATCCATTCGGTCAGGGGATAGCCCTCCTCCGCGGTGTGGATGGCCGGTTGCAGCACATCGGCCAGCGTCATGCGCCCGTGGCGCTCCAACAGGTCGCTCCAGCCGGCCACTGTGCCGGGGACGCTGACCGCGTGGCCAGTGAAGGTGGGCATCTGGCTATAGCCCAAGCCCCGCAGTTCGTCGATGGAAGAGCCACCCGCGGCCCGACCCGATCCGTTGAGTGCGGTCACAGTTTTGCTCTTGGCATCCCAATAGAGCGCGAAACAGTCGCCGCCGATACCTGTGGAGATCGGCTCAACCACATTCAGCATCGCGGCGGTAGCAATGGCCGCGTCAGCCGCATTGCCGCCTGCCTGCAACATCGCCAGCCCCGCCTGGGCGGCCAGGGGTTGGCTGGTGGCAACCATTCCCCGGCGGGCCAGCACATTGCTGCGCCGAGAGCGGAATGTAAAGTCATAGTTCATGGGATTCCCTTTCGTATGTCGAAGTTAGTATCAGCCCTTCGATCATAGCCCATACAACCCCTGGCCGCAAGCCAGCGTTTTCTGCTTTTTCCCTGGGCGGCTGATTCCTTTTTGGCGGAATGATTGGGCTACGGTAGACTGTAGACGGAAGCGCAAGAATGGAATGCAACAGCGGATCACCAGTGCCCGCGCGAGCGACTTGGGCACGAATGGAGAGCAATGGGATTTCTGATCCAGTACCTGGCTGATGCTGCTCCCTGGGTCTACTTTTTGTGTGGAGTGGCAGCCCTTATCCAACTCTATCGAACCTGGCAGGTTCGCGCCGAGCGACGCCAGGCAATTTTTTCGTTGGAACGGGACAAAGCTGTTGGTGACCTCTACAATATTTTTGTGCGGGCCATTCTGATTTTGGTGGTGATGGGGATTACCTATTTTACCAGCACGACACTCTCGGACGCTGTGGAGCCGATTATCGAGCGCACCCTGGACCCGACGCCCCAGGCTGTGGTGCTGTTGCCCACACCCACCAACACCCCTCTACCCGTGACGGCAACCCCTCTCACTACGCCCACTGCTCCTTCTGCGGATGTGCAGCCAGTGGCGACAGAGCAACCCCCCCAGGTTGTGACCGAACCACCCACCGCTACACCTGTGCCGGCCCCCGCTGTGGCCCCAGCCCTCTGCGCCGATGGCCGGGCCAGTATTGTCTCGCCGGGCAATGGCGCGGTCGTCAACGGTCTGGTCTCGCTGGTAGGCACAGCCCAGCACGACAATTTCGATTTTTACAAGTTGGAATATGCGCCGGGCAACGACGCCAGCCAGGGCTTCGCCTATTTTGATGGGGGCCAAAGCCAGGTGGTGGGCGGTCTGTTGGGTACATTCAACAGCCCCGGTTATGCCAACGGCGTCTACACTTTGCGTCTGGTCGTCGTAGATACTTCCGGCAACTATCCGCTGCCCTGCCGAGTCACAATCACTGTACAGAATTGACGAGCGTATGTCTGAAGATCAGCAACACCCAGAATCTGCCTCCGATAGCCAGCCCGAATCGACCGGCTACGGCTATCTTTTTACACGCACCAATCTGCTGATTGGTGGCGGCGTACTTCTGATGCTTTTTGTTTTTCTCGTCTTTCTATTCTACAACATCGGGCTTTCCCGCGGGCAGTTGGCGGGCAACGCTCAGGAAACATCCACGCCGGTCGCACTGCTCGCCGCGGATACACCAACCGCCATTGCGACCGCCGCTGCGACCGCCACTGTGACGACTATCGCGGCCACGGCCATTGCCCAGCCCGCGTCTGCCACGCCGCTTCCCCCAGCCACGCCGACGCCCACGAATACACCAGACATTGCCGCCATCGCCAATGCCCAGGCCGATGACTTTGTCGAGCGGGCCGGGGCAGCGCTCTCCCTGCTGGCGGTAGATGTGCGCCCGGCCGCGGCCGAGACGATTCTGCGGGTGCTGGCCCAGGACGAAAGTTTCTCCGGACAGATTGCCGCGTTTCTCCCCCTGCCAGGGGAGCGCTGGGTTGCCGTAGCGACGATAGCGATGGATGCTGGCAACCGCCTTCCCCTGCTCTTTTGGGAAGAGACGCCGGGCGAACCGACTGTGCTGGGGCAGCGTTTGGATCAATTGTTGGCCGTGGCCGATGGCACAGGGCAAGTCGTCCAGGGCGCGCTGGCTCAGGGGGCGGAAGGCGAACTGTTCACGCTTCTGTCCGTGCAGCCATCGGCAGAAAATGGGGAGAGCGCTCTACCCGGTTTCTATTTGCTTCGTCTTCCCACCGGGGATGGCTGGCAGATAGCCTGGCGCAGCGGGGATGACCCGGCCTGGCCCCAGGACGCCAGCGAAATCGCTCTGGAAACTGTCGATCCGGAGGGTTCGCCATTGCCCGATCTGCGGGTCGTCGCGCCGCTGGACCCCGATGCCTTCCCTTCCAACACACTCTTTGTCGAGCAGCCTCCCTTTGCCCGCCAACTGGGCCAGACATTCTGGCGTTTTTCCCAGGAGGATGGGCCAGCCTATCGCCCGGACACTACTACTCTCGTCTCCACACCCCTGACGGCGCTTGCCGATTTTCTGGCTGCGGTGCAGGGCACATCGGCCCAGCCAGCCGTCAATTTTGTGACAGATGCCGCTCTGCCCGATGCCGCGATTGGCCTGGGATTGCAAGAGCCGGGTCTTTGGCTTGCCCAATATGTGGACCCGTCCACCGGTGAAGCGATGAGTGCAGGGAGCGTCCCGCAGAGCGGCGGACCGATTACCGATCAGATGCGCTTTTTTGACAACGGGGACCGCACCCGCAGCTTTGACGCCCGCTTTGTCCAGGGCGACGACGGCCTATATCGGCTGGCCGGGTTGACAGAAGCGTCCGCTTTCGTCGATACCACTCTGGTCACGCCTGTGCCGCCGACCGAAACAGCCGTGCCCACAGAGACGGCCACAGAAATCGCGGCAGAAACGCCTGTACCTGCGGATACAGAGACAGCTACGCCTACGCCATCCCCAACCGAAACACCAACCGAAACGCCGACCGAGACTTCGACTGAAACACCGACACTGACACCGTCGCCGACGCCGATGGCCACGGAGACTTCGACCGAAACGTCGACCCCTACGCCGTCGCCGACTGATACCCCAACTGAGACCGCCACAGCGACCGCCACAGCGACCGCTACAGCGACCGCTACAGCGACGGACACGCCAACCGCGACCCCTACAGAGACAACGATTCCAACCGCGACCCTTACATTCACAGCCCTGCCCACTGTGACCACAACGGCCTCGCCTGAGGCTGTGCCAGCCCTGCCGCCTGTGACCGGCACGATTGTTCTCTTCCCGGCCCGGGTGCGGGCTGGCCCCACCACCAGCAGCGAGATTGTAGCCCGGCTGGATGGCGGTGTGCAGGTGGCGCTTCTGGGCATTCTGGAAGACGGAACCTGGGCGCTGATTCAGGTGGACGATCCCGCGGCTGCTGAGAACGGGCAGAGCGGTTGGATGGCCCTGGAACTGATGACTGTGACAGGCGATCTTCAGAATCTGCCCCTCTACGACAGCGCGGGCACGCCCCTGGCAACCCCCGAACCGATCCCGACGCCAGAGCCAGCGGCTCCATCCACCGATCTGCCAACGGTGACACCGACCCGGCTCTCCCTTGCCACGCCGACCGCCGCGCCGACCGCCACCCTGGCCATCGGCCCTTCGCGCCCGGTCTTTGGCACACCCCCGCCTGCCCAGGCCCAGCTACCCACCGCGACGCCGGGCCTGCCCAGTGTGCCAACCCAGACTGCATCTGCACCCACGGGCACAACTACCGTTACACCGACCGGCACGGCTGCCACGCAAAGCAACCTCGCACCGCAGCAGAGATCAGCCATCGCTTTGGCCGAAGCGCCAGCCCCTGCACCGGACCCCGGCTCACTGGTTGTTACGGTGACCGGCAGCACGCTGCCCGCCAATCCCCTGACACCGATTCCTGTGCGTACCGAGGATGGCCGCACCTTCCAACTGTTGCTGGATGTGACCCGCGCTGGTCAGGTGCAGGTGTGGAGCGGGCTATTGGGCGAAGCATCAGGCCGCTGGGTGACGGCCCGGGGCGAGCTGCTCTGGCCGGGGACCCGGCTCTATGTGGAGGGGCCGTTGCAGCCGGGGACGACCGAAATTCGGGCCGTCTCGGTTCAGATTGCTGGCCTGCCCGAACAGCCCCGGCTGATTTCCGGCGAGGTAGCCCCGATCGGCGAAGCCAGGGCCAGCGGCAGTAGCCTTGCACTGGTGGGCAGCCGGGATGAACGGGAGATATATCTGCTGGAATCCACCGGCAGTTTGACCGCTATCGGTGCCAATGGACAGAAGGCGATTCCCGTGCCGGGCGAGGCCGGTGGGCTGGTGATACCTGCGCCCAACGCGCCCAGCGGTGTCAACAGTTTTGCGCTGTTGCAGGACAGCGGCGCGCTGGTGGAAATTTTTGCCCAACCCTTCTACAACATCCGGGGAATCGCCGGGGACGGTGCGGGCGCTGTGCTCTGGATCGAAACGCCCCAGGCCGAATTGGACCAGTGGCAGTTGTGGGAATATCAGGCCAGTTCGGGGGCGATTCAACTGCTGGCACAGGAGAGTCTGGTCACCTTTGGCAGCAAAGACGACCCCATTCTTCCTTCTCTGGTGGCTGCGATTCCGGGGGAGGCCGGTGGCTGGTGGTATCTGGTCGATACGGCCAAACCACAAAACCAGCGCAACAATACCGGATTCTTCCAACTGAATCTGACCGGCGGGGGGCGGGTGGATGAGGTCCGGCTGCTGATTCCCGAAGGAACCTACCGTGCGCCGCTCCAGGTCAGCCCGGATGGCACGCGCCTGGCCTATCTCGCCTACGATCCCAACCATCCCAGCCTGACCGCAGGGTTTGTGCAGCCGAGCAACCGTCTCTGGGTGCGTCCTGTGGGTGACACGGCCTTTGGCAACGACAGCCCCCTGGCCGCCTATGCTACGGAAAACCGCTTCGAGTTTCTCACCCCCGGTCTGGCCTGGCAGGACGACCAGCGGATTGTCCTGACCCGCAGCCGCTTCTCCACTGTGGGGGTCTTTGCCCTGGACACTTTCGGCATCACAGAAGTCGATCTGTCGGGCCAAAACCCGGAGTCGAACTCCCATCTTCTGCGGGTGGGCAGTGCCATCAAAGACAGCGCAGTCTGTCAGGATGACCGGCGCGTTGTGCTCAGTCTGGTGGATGAGGCGGGGGTCTATCGTTTGGCCGAGTGGACCGGCGATGGCAAACCGGTGGCACTGGCCGATCTACCCCTGCGGGTGGACCGCATCTTTGCCTGTTGGCGGCTGCCCGACACGCCTTTCTCCATCAGCCAGCCATGACCCTCCCGCCACTCCTGCTCATTCGTAACCCGGCTGTCTGGCCGGACGATTGGCTGCACTTTGCTGGGTGGCAGGACCTGGCCTTTGCCGGCCTGGGGTTGGCGATGGGCGTGTTGCTGGTGATCTGGTGGCGGCAACAGAGCAGGCGCTGGTATTCGATCTTTGCCGGGACTTTGCTCTTGGGGATGCTCCTCAATGTGGGCAGCTACTTCCTTTTTGTGGTTCCGCCCCACATTGCGGGTTGTCCGGCGGTCTGTCTCGGTCGCCTGGGCTATCCATTGCCCATTGCCACCATCGATTTGGACGGAGAGACAAAGCTCTATCTGGTGGATTTCTTGCTCAATCTGGTGCTGCTCTGGCTGCTCTGTCTGGGGAGTACAGTGCTGTGGCGGGTGTTGAGCGAAGGGGTGGAGCTTTCCTTTCGATCCCTCCGTTTCCGCTTCTCGTTTTTTCTGATTGTGGCTGTGCTGCCCTGGGCGCTGCTCCCCCGCTATTTCAATCCTCCCGAAATCAATCTAAATAACGACGATTTGCGCATATCGATCAACGCGCGGCGGGCCGCAGAGATCACCTACGACGTGACCGGGCTGTGGATTCACCGGCTGGCGGTGGAAGATATCCGGTATACGCCGCTGCAAGTGCCTTCGATTTTTGGTGGAGCCGACCAGCCCCGTGCCCAGGTCTGTCTGCGCGGCTACACCTGGTTCTACATCCCCTGGCAGCGCTATCTCATCACCCTGGACCGCACGGGTGTCACCGCGCTGAGTATGCAGCGGTTGGGGTTGGAAGGGACCTGCTGGGATCAGGTAGTGGGGACTGGGGAATAGGCAATTCGGCGTCAAACCATTTCGGTATGAGGAATAGGCACGCCCTCGTGCCAAGTGTAGTCGAGTCGACGCCGCACGAGGGCGTGCTCACTTGTCAAGTCCTGAAATATGTTGACAGAGAAATGGTGGATAAAAACAGAATAGAAACGGATAGCAGAGCATCTTTACGCCGGGAAGACGGTGGTTTTGGTGGCAGGCCGACGACGCAGAAAGGCTTG
>JAUIHI010000017.1 GCA_030432295.1 Anaerolineae bacterium
TTCTTCCAAATCCTCCACCCGCCCGCTGCGGGCAAAGCGGGCTCTCAGACCGTTCCCCAAATTGTTGAGGAGAGAAGGACGGTCCGGCGAGCCCGCTGGCGTTTCCGCCACCGCTGCCTCGTACACCCGAATCGCTTCTTCCAAATCCTCCACCCGCCCGCTGCGGGCAAAGCGGTCGCTCAGACCGTTCCCCAAATTGTTGAGGCGAGAAGGACGGTCCGGCGAGCCCGCTGGCGTTTCCGCCACCGCACCCTGCCACAGTTCCAGCGCGCGGTTCAGATCGCCCAGTTGGCCCTGCGCCCAATAACGGCGCAAGAAGACACCGCCCGCATTGTTCCAGGCGGCCAGGCGAAAACGCAGATCGCTGGCAGCAAAAGCAGGGTGGTTGAGGATGCGATTCCAGGCGTCGGCCGCGGCGCTGAGGCTGGGCAGTCCGCCGCCGCCGCGATAACGCTGCTCGGCTTCCTGGGCGGCGCGCAGATCTGTGGAGAACTGTGCAGGCACCGAAGGACCCCCACCCCGACCCTCTCCCGTTCCAGGGGAGGGAGTCGCGGGTTCGACGCCTTCCCCTAAAAAGGCAGCCATCGCGGCCTGCAATTGTGGCTGCTCTTGCAGCGCGGCCAGCACGTCCTCCGGGCCGCTGGCCTGGGCAAAGATTTGTGCGAGAGCATCCCGCTGTTCTTCGGGCAGGGCGGCCATCATTTCCATGAAGGGACGCAGTTCGTCGGGGATTTCCTCACCCCTCCCCAGCCCTCCCCGTTCCGGGGAGGGGGCTGTTTTCTCCGCAAAGGCAGTTGCCACGCCAACCTCCCGGCAGCGGCCCAGGAGGGCACGGTGTTCGGCCAGCACCTGGCGGCTCTGCTCGTCGCTCTGGGCGTCGAACAGTTGGCCCAACAGCCTGTCGGCCTCATCGCTCAGCAGGTCTGGATTGGCTTCGACAATGCGCTGGGATTCTGTCCAGGTGTCAGCGCTGACGAAATCGTTGAGGGTAGCCAGCAGGGGCGGCATTGCGTCGGCCAGGGCGTCGTTGAGGCGGCGTTGCAGTTCCGGGCGTTGGGCCAGCAGCCGTTGCAGGTCCTCTCGGCTGCGAATCTGTACCCCTTCCGCGGCCAGTTCGGCCAGAATTTCGGCCAGGGCCGGGGGGATGTCACCCGTAGAGACAGGCCCCTGTGCCCGTCCGGTTTGTGTCTGTCCGGTCTCTGCCTGTCCGTCATCCGGGCGGAGACGGGGGTCCCCCCCTACGGGGTTGCCTGTCAGGGAGAAGCCCGATGGCAGGCCGGGAATGTCCCGCAGCCAATCGTCCTGCCAGGCGCTGCCCAATTTTTCCCGTAGCATCGCCAGCAACTCCCGTGCCTGTTGCTGCTCCTGGGCCGGGTCCGTGTCCGGTGGGGCCACAAAGATCAGCGGCGTATCGCTCAGCCCGCGGTCCAGCAGTTCTGGCCGGTAGAGGAGGAGAGGCGCACCGACTTTTCCAGAGTGGCCACAATTGGGGCAGGGCAAGTCGTGGAGATTCCCGTCTCGGGCGCGTTCCAGCAGGTCCGGGCGTTCAGCGCTGTCCACAATCAGCCAGACATCGGCCTGGAAGGGGTGGCTACACTGGGGGCAGGTCAGGTTGGCGGTGGTGGCGAAAGAGTTGGGCATCGCGGTCTCCCGGTGGGTGGGCAGGCTGAGTCAACCGGGCTGTGCGATGGAGGGGTGCGATGGATGGGCTGCCCGGCGGGTGGAGGTATTGTAGCGCAGAGCGGCCAGAATTTCCAGAACGGAAATACGGGGTGATAGGATTGGAGAATCGGCAAGAAAGGCAAGAGGGTTTGGACCCAGATTTTTCTAATCAGCGTTTATCCGCGTCAATCTGCGTCCTGCTCCCATCCCCACCAGAGACCAATCACCCAATGAATCAATCATCCAATCAACCGTTCAACCACTCAACCACTCAACCAATTCTCCCCGACTTCGTCTTCGGCGGCATCGAATCTGACGAGAACCGCCTGCTGGCCAACGAGCGCGCCCGCTGGCAGGGCATCCGCCACGAGCAGCGCATTGAGCCAGCCGACCCGGAACCGGGCCAGCCGCTGACGCTGACTGTCACTGTGGGGCCGGATGTGCGGGTGGAGCAGATGGCGGCGTATGTGACGGTAGGAGCGACCGCGGACGGCGGACAGCCGACGGGCAGTCGGGGTGTTGCCACAACCGGTTTTGCCATTCCTCTGCACCGGGTGGAGACCCGTTGGGAGAATCTGATCTGGGATTACGTGGAAGCCTGGCAGGGAGAGATTCCGGGACAGGCCGAGGGGACGCTTGTACACTATACAATTGAGGGATGGAGAGACAGTTTTAACGCAGAGGCGCAAAGGGGCAAAGACGCAGAGGAAGAGCAAGGTCTTAACGCAGAGACGCAGAGGCGCAGAGACGCAGAGGAAGGGAGAGCTACAGACACGCACGCAACAAATACGCTATACGCAGTACGCAATACGCCCTCCCATTGGAGTCGGGAAGTGGCGATGGACGGCACAATCGCCGATGTAACACTCTACGGCTACAGTGTGGACCGCTGGGCTACACCGGCCTGGGCGCGGGAAGCGGTGGTCTATCAGATTTTTGTAGACCGCTTTGCCAAGGGGGAGACGGGCGCGGCGGTGAAGACTGACTGGCTGGAAGTGGAGGAGATGACCGAATTTATGGGCGGCGATCTGCCCGGCATCACTGCCCGGCTGGAATACATCGCTGGGCTGGGAGTCAGCGCGGTTTGGCTCACGCCGATCTTCACTGCCGCGGAATATCACGCCTACGATACGATTGATTATACAGAAATCGACCCGCGCTTTGGCACGAAAGCGGACCTGACTGCACTGGTGGAAAAGGCACACGACCTGGGCCTGCGGGTGATTCTCGATTTCGTCGCCAACCACACGTCGGACCGTTCCCCCCTCTTTCAGGCAGCCCTGGCCGACGAGGATTCGCCCTATCGGGGCTGGTTCAGCTTTGGCCCCCACTACAAACACGGCTACCGCACCTTCTTCAGCGACGCTACAATGCCCCAGTTCGACACGGACAGCCCGGCAGCCCGCCGCTATCTGTGCGACGCGGCCGCCTATTGGCTGCGGGAATTCGATGTGGACGGCTATCGGCTGGACTACGCGGCGGGGCCATCCCACAGTTTTTGGAGCGAATTCGCGGCGACCTGTCGTGCCGCCAAAGCCGACTGCTGGCTCTTCGGCGAAGTGACGCGGGCTGGCGATCTGCTGCGGGCCTACGCGGGGCAGCTGGACGGCTGTCTGGACTTCGACTTTCTGCGCTGGGTCCGTCAACTCTGCCTGGGAGAGAATCCCACCAGTCAACTCAGCCACTTTGTGGCCCACATCGAACGCACGGCCCGGTTCTTCCCCGCTGACTTCAGCCTGCCCGCCTTTCTGGACAACCACGACACCAACCGTTTTCTGTGGATGGCGGGCAACGATCCGGCCCGTCTGCGGCTGGGGCTGGGGCTGCTCTTTGGGCTGGGCGGCTCCCCCATTCTCTACTACGGCACAGAAGTCGGCCTGAGCCAGCCCCGGCACAAAGGCCCCTGGCGCGAGGAATCCCGCCACCCGATGCTGTGGGATGCGCGGCAGGATGGGGATATGCTTCGCTACACGAAAGAATTAATTGGGTTTCGTCGGTCACATCCAGCGCTGGTCTACGGAGAAGTGGTCACGCGGCTGCTGGACGAGGAGCGAGGCGTTTGGCTGGCCGAACGCTGCTATGGGGAAGATCGGGTCTGGATTGGGATCAATGTGGGGAAGGAGACGGCCCTCGTTCCTATGACAGGTGATGCAGAAAATGAATCAGTCGAATTACAGCCGATGACTTGTCGATTGTGGGAGGCTTGAAATGGTGACCAGCTACGACGATTTCCTGACAGCCTATACGGGCATCCACGCCGAATGGATCGATGGAAAGGTTTTGGTGATGAGTCCAGCCAGTGACAAACATCAGGACATCGTTGATTTCTTCACAGCGCTGCTGCGTATCTTTGTGGAGACGTACCGGCTGGGGTGGGTGCGCAGCGCGCCCTTTCAAATGAAGCTCCCTTTTTCCAATGGCCGAGAGCCGGACATTCTCTTTGTAGCCAAAGAGCGAATGGACCGGCTCAGGCTCAACTATTTGGATGGACCTGCCGATTTGGCTGTGGAAGTGATTTCGCCAGAAAGTGTGGCGCGAGATCGGGGGGAGAAGTTTAGCGAGTATGAGCAGGCGGGGGTTGCCGAGTATTGGCTGCTCGATCCCCTGCGCAAGCAGGCCGAGGTCTATCTACTGGCCGAAGGTAGTTATCAGTTGATGCGGGCCGATGAAGACGGGCGAATCCATTCCACCGTTCTACCCGGTTTCTGGCTGCGGGAGGAGTGGATATGGGAAACGCCCCTCCCACCGGTACTGGATACACTGCGCGAGTTGGGTGTATTGGCCTGATGAAAAATAAGGACACGGATTCTCGCGGATAAAATCTGCGAAATCTGCGTTCCACCTCTACCGCCGGGCGAAGCGCTCGCCCCCGTCCACGAAGATCACATCGCCGGTGGTGTACTCGGCCTCGACCAGAAAACGCACCGCGTGGGCCACATCCTCGGCCCGTCCCCAGCGGCGCAGGAGCGTTCCCTTTTCCACAACTTTCAACTGCTCTTCCGTGTAGTCCGGCGGAGCCAGGACCGGTCCCGGAGCCACCGCATTGACCCGCACAGTTGGGGCCAATTCCAGGGCCATCTGCTGGGTCAGGGCCATCAGTCCGGCTTTGGCGACTGCGTGGGCGGTGAAGTCCTTCCAGGGCTGCCAGACCGACAGGTCCACAATGTTGACGACAGCGCCGCCTTCCCCGGCCAGGAGCAGGGGCGCGCATTCGTTGCTGACGTAGAAGCTGCCGTGGATGGTGATGTCTGTGACTCGCTTCCACATTGTGTAATCGTCGGTGGGGAAGGGGTGTTTGCCGAAGTAATCGGCACTGTTGACCAGAATATCCAGCCCGCCGAAATGCTCGCGAATTTGGGCCACCATTTCCTGAACACCGGCCAGATCGGAGATGTCGCATTGGATGGCAAGGGCCTGGACGCCCAGGGCTTCAGCCTCGGCTACAGTCTCCTGCGCTGCCTCGGCGGACGAATTGTAGTTGATTACCAGATTGGCCCCGGCCTTAGCCAATTCCAGGGCAATCGCCTTGCCCACCCGGTGTGCGCCGCCGGTGACGAGTGCGGTTTTCGATTGGATGTTCATACGGCCTCCTTCTTTCATCCAGGCAAGCTAACAGCTTGTGTTACGAGGTACGAAAAAGGGTGATGGGAATGCACCCATCACCCTTTGCAATTTCATCGAAACGACGTCCTACTCTCGCATCGTCTCCAAAGTGCGGCGGATGATCTCATCCTGCATGGAGCGGTTTTTCTTGCCACGCCCACCCCGACGCTTGCTGGTAGCTGTGGCTTCTACTTCCACGCCTTCAGCTTCCATAGCCCGTTTGAAGGCCAATTCCATGGGCGAAAGCACCTGGACATTTTCGAAGGAATCGACGATCTCCTCGTCCTCCTTCACACCCAGCGCAGCCGCGGCCTGGTCCATCTCGGCCATTTCGGGTTCCGGCTCGTCGCGCAGCCCCTTCAGGCTGACGTCGATACGGCGACGGCGACGGTTGACAGAGAGGATGCGCACATCCAGAGTCTCGCCAATCTTCACCACATCCTCGGGTTTGGCGACATAATTGTTGCTCATCTCCCGCACATGCAGCAGGGCATCCGTGCCCACGCCGATGTCGATAAATGCGCCATAGGGAACGAGCCGCGCTACGGTGCCGGGGACCACATCGCCATCGTTGATGTCTTTGATGGTTTTGGTGTCGGGCGAAATCAGCGTCAGGCTGATCCGGTTGCGGGCACGATCCAGCTTTTTGATCCAAAGGGTCATTTCCTGGCCAGCTTGCACCACATCGGAAACCTGATTGACCCGGCCCACAGCCATTTCGGAGATATGAATTAGCCCATCCCGACCCGCGCCGATGTCCACAAAGGCACCAAAATCGGTGATGCGCTTAATAATTCCTTTGACTTCTTGACCTACGCTCAGGCGCACGACCCGACGGTCGCCACTTTCTGAGTCGTCCTCACTCGCCTCGTCGCCGGTGGCTTCCGCTACGGCCTCTGAAACTTTTTCAGTAACAGCTTCGGACGCATCTGCCACTTTTTCGGAGACAGCTTCTGCTGTCTCGGTGACAGCTTCGGAGACGGATTCGGCAATTTCTTCGACTTTTTCTGTCACAGCTTCGACAGCTTCCGAGACTGCATGGGATACGCTCTCCACAACACTTTCGGATGCGGCTTCCACTTCTGCTGTCGATTCCTGCACCGCTTCAGCCGCGGCCTCTGTTGTTTCCGCTACGGCTTCGACAACGCTTTCGGCCACAACCTCGGCCTCTTCACTCACTTCGGCTACGGCTTCAACAGCCGTCTCCGCTACCACTTCGGCAACCGGCGCTTCGACAGCCGACTCAGTTGTGGTCTCAGCCTCAGCAGCCTCCACAACGGCCACTTCAGCGGCAGTACCTTCCTCGACGATACGGGTTTCCTCGGTCATTATCTGCTCCTAATTGATGACAGCGTTGTCCCTGCGCAACGCCAATGCGTCCTACAGTATAATCTCAGTTCCACGATAGCACAAGAACTTCTGTGCCGAAATTCACAAAGCGTTCCGGGTGCAAGCCGAAAGCGGCAGGTGGGAGGTATCATTTCGCCACACCCCACCACTTGCAACTCACCTACACATTAAATCGTATGTTCAATATATCCCCATCCTGCACAGGATATTCCTTGCCTTCCAGCCGCAGCTTGCCCAGTTTGCGGGCCTCGGCCATACTGCCAGCGGCCATCAAATCGGCGTAGGCGATAGTCTCGGCACGGATGAACCCCTTTTGCAGATCCGTATGGATGACGCCCGCGGCTTCGGGCGCGGGTGCACCTTTGCGCACTGTCCAGGCCCGCACTTCGTCCTCGCCCACTGTGAAGAAGCTGATGACACCCAACAGATTGTAGCAGCGACGGATGGCCCGGTTCAGCCCAGGCTCCTCGATGCCAAAATCGGCCAGAAACTCGCTGGCTTCGTCCGGCTCCATCTGGGCGATCTCCGCCTCCAGCCGCCCGCGCAGGAAGAAAGTATTGTCATCCAGCAGGTCAGCTAAGCCATCTTCCGAGTCATCGTCGCCGCCGTTGATCACCCGCAGAACGGGTTTCAGCGAGAGCAGGCCAAAACCGCCCAACTGTTTGCGATCCTCTTCGCTGATCTCCATATCGCGCAGAGGCTGCTCCTGCTCCAGCACAGCAGCCAGGCTTTGAAGAAGAACCTCCTCCTTCTCCATCTTCTGGCGCTCGGCAACCGAACCCCGCCCCTTCTGGCTGGCGATCCGGGCCAGTCGGTTCTCAATCACCGACATATCGTTCAGGATAAATTCGGTCTCCATCGCGTTGATGTCCCTGGCCGGGTCAACGCGTTCGTCGGGATGGGGCACATCCTCGTCCGCAAAGGAACGGGCCACCAGCATCAGCACATCGTTGGCGGCCAGGGCATTGAGCAGGGGACCACTCACCGAGCCGCCTTTGGCCAGCCCACTGATGTCGCTATAGGTAACCTGGGCGTTGATAGTCTTGCGGGGTTTGAACATCGCAGAGAGCGCATCTACCCGGGGGTCCGGGACATCGACCACAGCAGTATGAATATCCATTTGCCCCGTAGAGAAGGGGCCGGTTTCAATATCGTTGCGTGTCAAAGCGTTATAAATCGTGGTTTTGCCGCTGTTGGGCAAACCGATGATACCAATCCTCATCGCGGTTTCCTATCCAAACTGTGGACAATTGTATAGCAGGTAAGTAACAATCAATTCTACCATTTCTTCCAGAAATCGTCGAAAAGAGAACCAGTCAAAAGAATTTCATTCCGAGGACAAATGGCATTTCGTCCTGCAAAATAAGAATCCTTTGCGTGACGCACAGCGCGCAATTCCAATCGTAATATTGCTTGCCTATTATTGAGTCGAGGTCTTGAGTAAAGGCCCCAAAATCCGAATCCGTCCTTACCGTTATAGGGATTCGTAAAAGAGATGGAGAAAAAAATGGAACAAGTAGCGCTGTATATTGACTTTGAAAACATTGCAATTTCCGCCGAAGAGGCCTACGGGCGCTGCGATATTGAGAGAATTGTCCGGGTGGCAGAAAGCTACGGTCGCTGTATCGTCAAACATGCCTACGGCGACTGGACCCGTTTTACACGCTATCGACAGGAACTGCTGGAACAGGCCATCGATCTGACCCAGCTTTTTCGCTATGGCAACTATACGAAGAAGAATAGTGCTGATATTGTGATGGCTGTGGATGTGATAGAAACAGCCCTGACCAATCCCAGCCTGACTACTTTTGTTCTGGTGACAGGCGACAGCGATTTTACCGCGGTGGCGCGCAAGCTGCGCAGCTATGGACGCCGGGTGGTGGGAATCGGCCTGCAGGATGCCACCAGCGATCTGCTTGTGCGCTCCTGCGATGATTTCGTCATCTACGACGGGCTGATGGATCGGGATGAACGCTCCAGCACCTTCCAACTCAATGAGGCACGCCAGTTTGTACTCGCTGCCCTCCAATCCCTATTGCAAACAAACACAGGGGGCCGTGTGCCCACAGCCGATCTGGCCGCAGAGATCGCCACACGCCACCCGGAACTCGATATTGCCAAGCTGGGATTTGCCAGTCTGGCCCATTTCTTAGAAGCACAAAAGGAAGTCGTTTTGATAGCCGGGCCAGGCAAAGAGCCGCTGGTTGCGTTTCGTTCCGCCTATCTCGCCCGCCACGAAATCGACCAGACCCTCCAATACCGCACGGCCCTGAGCACAGCAGGTTTTGGGCTGGTAGACAGGGAGACCCGACAGGACGTGCTGCAAGCGCTCTACAGTCTTTTGAGCAGCGAGCCGGGCCTCCACACACTGGACGGCGCAATCCGACAGCTAAAGGAGCAATACGACGGAGCCAATCTCCTGCGCAGCCGGGATGACATCCAGGAGGTAGCCCAACTTATCAAACAGGCCGGTGTGCTGGCCAGCCAGCCCGAATCCTGGGAACTGGACAGCCTGACGCTTTTGCCAGACCTCTCCCAATCCGCGTTTGTGCGCAGTTGCGAAAGTGTCTATGTGGCGGTGCTGGTCCAGCGCAATCTGGACATCGACGAGGAAGCCCTGGCCCGGCTGCTCTATGGCCGTGCGGATGCGCTGGAAGAGGTGAAGGCCCTGCGTGAGTTGGCAGTCGACGCCCAGACAGATATGAACGGAGCGGCCCCACTGGGCAACGGCCATAAGCTGCCCCGCCACCTGGCCGAAAATCAGGACGCCCGCATTGCCCTGCAAGATTTGGTACACTGGCGTCTGGAAGAAAAGCCATCGCTGGAGGAAGCCGCCCGGCTCAATAGCGAAGGCCTGGAGATACGCACGGCAGACTTCGAGCAGGCCCGGGTTCACTTCCTGAAGGCAGCCAAAATGATGTATCTGCTGCTGCTGGACAAGCAGCCCGGAGCCAGCCTGATGGATATGGAATGGTATCTGGCCAGCTATTGCGCAGCGACCGCCGGCGCCCATTTCTCCCGCCGCAACTACCCGCGGGCCATCCTCTACTACCAGGCATTTTTCGCAATTGTGAAGGAGACCGAGCCGGTCTGGGATCGGGTGCGCAAACTCGTGCCACCTATGCTCTCCTTCTACTTCACCATTGCACCCAACGAATTCAACGACCTGCTGAAGGTTCCGCCGGGACGCACCCATCCGGCCCGCCTCTGCGTGCTGCTCCACAAACATCACAGCCCCCAGGTGCGCCGTCGCTGGCTGGAACTGGCCAAGGAGATTGTGCGCATCAATCCGGCGCTTCTGCGGGGGATTATCCAACGGCTGGCCTTTTTGGAAGACGAGGACCAGCTACCCGGTTCCTTGGAGACTCGCACCGTTCTCACCCGTCTCCTCAACGGCGAAGATGTGACCGAAGAGTTGGAATGGGATGGGTTGGATTTTACAGAGGGCGAAGCTATCCGGGGTAGTTCGGTGGAGGAATACGCCTAGGGGTAGATGAAAATTCTGCATACAGGGAACAAAAGGGACACGGATTTTTACTGCTCCGTGTCCCTTTTGTTCCCTGTATACAAACTCATTTTCAGATCAGGCCACACGACCGGCTGACACCGGTAACGACGAAAATCATCCACAGATGACACAGATTTTCACAGATTGAATCCGTGTGAATCTGTTCCATCCGTGTTTATCCGTGTCCTTATTTTCAGATCAGCCGCCGGGCCAGAATTTCCAGTCCGTCGATGTCGTCCTGATCCATCCACTGTAGCATCAAGCGCTGGACACCCGCGGCGTCCAGTTCCGCCACCTGATCGGCGATTTCGTCGGCAGTCCCCACCAGTATACCCCGCTGGCGCAGTTCTGCCCGGTCCCGGTCTGCCAGCCGCTCCGTCACCTCGGCTTCGGTCCGCCCAAAGACAATACCCGTCATCAGCGAACGGCGCACAGTCGCTGGTTCCCGCCCTTCAGCCCGCAGCAGATCGTCCAGCAGCCCAGTCAGTTCGGCGTAGCGCGCCGCGGGCAAAAAGACACCGTTCCACTCGTCGGCAAAACGCGCGGTCAGCGGCAGGGTGCGGGTCGGGCCGTTGCCACCCACCAGCAACCGAGTCCCTCCGGCGCGCTGGGGTCGGGGCAGAATCACAGCCTCGTGCATTTGGTAGAAATCGCCGGAGAAATCCAGAGGGGCGTCGTTTTTCAGCAGGTGGTGGATAATCTCCAGCCCCTCCTGAAAACGGGCCACACGCTGGGGTATTTCCAAGAGGTCATAGCTGAAGTTGTGATGCTCCCGCACCTGCCAGCCCGCGCCCACGCCCAGAATCAGCCGACCGTTGGAGAGGTCATCGACTGCGGTAGCCATCCGGGCAGTCATCGCCGGGTGGCGGAAGGAGACCGGCGAAACCAGCGGCCCAAATTCGATGCGTTTGGTGTTGTCGGCCAGCCAGGCCAGAGAAACCCAAAGCTCCAGCGAGTCCATATCCGGTGGGTTCGGGTTGGTGAAGTGGTCCGAGCGGGTGAGTGCGGCATAGCCCAAATCCTCGACAGCCCGGGCAATCCGTTGCCAACGGGGCCAGTTCAGCCCGTTTTGCCCTTCCAAATTGATCGCAATTTCCGGCATCCGATTCTTCCTTTCCGATTGAAACCTCAATGTAGGGTTTATTCTGGACCGACACTGGCCAGGCGTTGACCTGTCCGTTCCAGGTGGGCCACGTCATTCATTCCCAGCACCAGGCCGCTCAACCGTCCGTTGTCGGACGTCAGCCGCACCCGGGAGATCGATGTGTTGGCCGTCTGCAAAAAACGTTTGTTGGGCAGGGGCAATTGCATAATGTGGGCCAAAACAGCCTGCATAACGCCGCCGTGAAAGAAGACCAGCACCCGTTCGCCCAGATGGCCCGCCGCAATTTCCTGCAAGGAGTGAACCACCCGCTCCTGGGCCTGCCGGTAGCTCTCGCCGCCGCCCCGCACCCGATCCGGGTCCATCACCGGGTAGGAAGCGGCCCACTCCTCTGGAAAACGGCTCTGGATGTCGGTAAAAGTCAGCCCAGACCAGAGGCCCACATCGATCTCTCGCAGGCCGCCGTGGTCGATCACAGGCAGACCGATGGCCTGGCTGGCGGGCAGGGCGGTCTGCACAGCCCGTTGCAGATCGCTGGAATAGATGGCAGAAAATGGCTGGATTGGTTGCAGAGAGGCCAGACGTTCGGCCAGCAGCACAGCCTGCTGGTGGCCGAGGGGAGAGAGGGGCAGATCGTTTTGTCCCTGATAAATCTGCTCCCGGTTGCCGATGCTCTCCCCGTGGCGAATCAGCCACAGTTCTGCACTCGTTCCGGTTGAGGAGGGCATACGCGATCCTTATTTGCTACATTTTCAGTCAACCGGTGAACCAATCAACCCGTTTGCGCTGGTTGATTGGTTCACCGGTTGCTCGGTGTTATGGCTGGCAGAGATCCAGTACATCGCCCTGGGCCGTGTAGCCAACAATGGCTACTTCGTCCACGCAATGTTCTTCGATAACAGCGTCCAGGGCAGATTGAGTGCCACTATAGGTGAAATAGCGAATATCCGGCCACCGGAAGAGATAGGACTGGCTCTCGTTCACCGGGACCCGCACGTATTCCCCATCGGGTATCTGCCAGGTGGTCCAGGGGGGTATGAAGAGATTGTTGGTATAGACCCCTTCGGCCAACTCCAGTTCCCGCGCCCGCAGCCCAGCCACATCGGCATAGAAGGCTTCCACCTTCTCCGCAAACTCCTCCGGGTCAGTCTCATAAGCTGCACCGGCTGGGTCTGTGGCCCGTGCCTGCACCACAAACCAGAGTGCATCAGATGGCAGCCGCAGCCAAGTGGAATATTTGGCCCAGCTAAAGCCAGTCTCCCCCGAACGGATGACGGCCCGCCCAGCGCTGACAATCAGGACATAACTGTCCAGCAGGTCCAATTCCCGCTCCGGGTCTGTGTAGGCCAGGGCCAGGTTGTAGCGTCCACTCAGATCGCCCAGCTCCACCCGCGCCTGTGCGGGTGACTGGCTGGAAGGACCGTTGGTCAGGGCAAAAATACCATCAATTTGCGCCAGCAGTGTGATGCTCTGGGTCCGAGTGACTTCCACCTTTTCCAGATTGACTTGGACTTGATAGGTGAGCAGGGGATAGAGTTTCTGGCTTTCTACTGTCAGCGAGAGAGCGCCGGATTCCTCGATCAAACCGATGATCAGATTGGTGTCTAGGGGGCGCAACTCGTCCGGGTAATCCTTCGCAATAAAATCTACCCCTTCGATCTGAGCCAACTCGCGCAGTGCGTCGTTCTCCATGCGGAAGTAGAATTCGTCCTCTTCCTCCACAAAGGCAGTTTCAGTTTCCTCCAGGAATGCCACGACTGGCTCTGGATCGGTCTCCTCCTCCATTCCCAACACTGCGTTGGAGACAGCGTCCGGGGCAGCGTCTAAAATTTCCAGACAGAATGGGACTTCGAGTTTACCGCAGTAGGCCACCTGCGCAGCTGCTTCGGCCTCGGAGACGGCTTCCTGATCCACCTCTTCGCCAGCCAAATCCAGGGTGACACTGTACTGGATTCCCTCTGAATGGGCGACCTGTCCGGCCCAGACGATCTGCCGGGTGAAAGGGAAGGGGATGTAGAAACCGTAGGCCAATTCGAGATCGTCTGCTTCCAACTCCTCTGCTTCGGCCACCTTCGCCACCGCGCTCTCACTCCAATCCGGCAGGAGCGCGGATTCACCTTCGCTGTCGGTGCGCACCCAATAGGCCGTGCCCGTAGCCGGATCGCTCAAGCGGACAAGGGTCAGTTCCTCCCCCGTAACCGGATCGTCCACCAGCAGCCGGGCCGAAAGTTCGGGGTCGGTGACGCCCAGGTCATCATCTCCAATCAGAAGATCAACCGCTGCCTGCACCGGCACAGGATAGGCTGTGGGTGTGGGTGTAGGCCAGTCTAGCAGAGCGGAGGGCGGCTCCGCGGTAGGTGGGAGAGGAGATGTGGCTGTCGGAGTGGGGGTTGGCAAAACGCTGGGCGTCTCCAGCGGCGAGACAAGTCCACGACTGGCCGTAGGCAGGGGCGAAGTCTGCCCGTTTGGCGCGGCCAGGCCTGGGTCGGCTTCCAATAGAAAAGTCAAGGAGATGGCAGCCAGCAATAAAAATATCAGCCCCCAAGGGCGTGTAAAGATTTTGGAGCGGATCATCTGTAGTACTCTATCCTTTCCTTCAAGGGGAAGCGCGAACAATTATCCGGAGGGGAAAGCGCCTGGAGTTCCCGACACAAGTATCCAACCGTTGTAGAGCAGGTAGAGCAGCAGCATGACTACGCCCTGCCATCGCCGTAAAATATGGGGGCGACGCAATACCAGCAGCAGCGGCAGAATGGAAATTACCAGCATCACAGGGAAGTCAAATGTGCGCATGGCCAGAGGGGCAGGCAAGGGCTTGACCATTGCCGTGATACCCACAATCGCCAACATATTGAAGAGATTGCTCCCCACCAGATTGCCCAGGGCAATATCGCCCTCTTTACGCAGAATTGCCACCACCGATGTGGCCAGTTCGGGCAGGCTTGTGCCCAGCGCTACAACTGTCAGGCCGATGACCAGTTCGCTGATTCCAAAGTAGCGGGCCATAAAAGTGGCTGAATCCACCAGCCAATTGGCCCCCATCAACAGGCCAATAATTCCGATCAGCACAAAGCCCAAATCCCGGAAAAGGGCACTAAGTGTTACCCCTTTGTTGGCTTCCAGTACATCTTCCACATACTCCAGTGCCTCGGCCTGCTCATCTTTGGGCAGAGTCCGGCTGGAAGTATAGCTGTAGTAGGTGAAACCAATCAGCCCCAGAAAGAGCAGAAAGCCCTCGAATCGACTGATTGCCCCGTTCCAGGCCATAGCCCAGAAACCAAGGGAAACGGCCAGCATCAGGGGATATTCCCGGTGCAACAGTTTGCGCTCCACACTGGCCGGGCGCAGAAAAGCCACTATCCCTAATATCAGGGCAAAATTGGCGATATTGCTGCCCACTACATTGCCAATCGAGATGTCGGCGGTTGTGCCTCCTTCCAAATTGGCGATGAGGCTGACCAGCAATTCGGGCAGGCTTGTGCCAAAAGCGACGATTGTCAGGCCGATAACGACCAGCGGCACATTCAGACGCACAGCAAAGCGGCTGGCTCCACGCACCAGAAATTCCGCGCCACCAGTCAGGAATACAAAACCAGCCAGAAAAAGAAGGATATTAAGGAGAAAAAGATTCATTGGAAAGGGTAATGAGTCCGGTTCTGCGTATTCAGTAGTTCACGAATTTGTTGCGGAATGGGCATCCTCAGATGCTGGGTCAGCCCAGTCGGGCCGCATCAGAGGATGCTCAATTCGCCATCTCCCACAAACAATCGTGAACTACTGGTATTGAAATGTCAATGCGCTTCTATTCCAGCGGGCTTAACCAGCGGGTTCCGTCTGAGCCATCCGCGGCCCAGCCTTCTGTAGCGCCGTCGTCCGAACGGATTTGGAACCAGAAGTAGCCATTGGCAGACTGGGGACCAGCTAGAACGGTAAACTCGGAGCCGTTGTTGACCTGCCTCACGACTGTGGCGGTTGTGCCAGGCACAGAGCGAATAGTCAGCAGTTGGCCCGCGTCCATCGTCACCCGCACCCGATCCCCCACTCTGGGCGAACGGTTGACCGGCTGTGGTTCCCCAATCTGGGAGCTGAGCCATTCTTCCGCGCCGTCACCCTGCGCACCCCAGCCCACATTGCCCTGGCCGTCGTCCACCTTCCACCAGATATAGCCGTCGGCGCTGGTCGGTCCTTCCAGCACAGAGAGGCGCTGGCCGAAGCCCAACCGGGTCACCAGCACACCCGCGGTGCTGGGCGCCTCGCGGATGTTCAGCCCGCCAGGAACCGAGACCCGGGCTGGCTGGCCGACCGTTAGCAGGCCGCCGACCACAGGCTCAGGCGTAGCTGTGGCTGAAGCCACTTCCGGGGTAAAGGTAGCGGTCGGCTCCACAATCAGAACCGGCGTATTGGTGGGCAGGGCCAGGGCGCGCTCCGCCTCTGCGTTGGCCGTGGCCGCGGCAGGGGGCAACGTTGGCACAGGTGTAGGCCGGGGCTGAAAGCTGCCGCAGGCCACAATCGGCCCGATCCAGAGCAGTGACAGTGCCAGCAGAGGTGCCAGACCGGCCCGGCGTTTGGATGTGGTTGAAGCGGAATCGGATTGGTTCATAGACAAACAGCCTTCATCCAGCGAATGTTGGACAGTTGAGAAAGTTCCCCAATAATCGGGGCGGGCACAGGCTCATCTGTGCCCAGCACCATAATTGCTTCTCCCCTGGGGGCACGACGGCCCACGTGCATAAAGCTGATATTCACATCGGATTGCCCCAGCAGTGTTCCCACCCGGCCAATCATTCCTGGCCTGTCGTTGTGGGACGCCAGCAGCAGGTTGCCCTCGGCCCGAAAATCGACCCACAGGTCATCGATAGCGACGATCAGCGGCTCCTCGTGGACAAATGCGCCCCGCACAGTACGAGTCTCGCCAGCGCTGGTCATGCGCAGGGTGAGCATCGATTCGTAGCGCTCGTGGTGATGGACCAGCTTGCGTTCCATCACTTCCATCCCTTGCTGCTGGGCCAGCAATTCGGCGTTGACCAGATTCACCCGGTCAGCGACGATCCCGGTCAGCACCCCTTTGATCGCACCGGCTTTGACATAGGCCAAATCGTGTTCAGCGATGGGGCCGTGGGCTGTAACTTCTAGCCGGTCGATGCCCTGCCCGTCCATCTGACGCAAAAAGCGGCCCATTCGTTCCGCCAGGTCGATGTAGGGAACCAGTGCGATAAGCGATTTGGGAGGCAGAATCGGTGCGTTGACCGCATAGCGGGCCGGGCGTCCGTTGAGAATATCCAACACCTGCACGGCCACGTCCTCGGCCACCTTCTCCTGGGCTTCCACAGTGCTGCCGCCCAAATGAGGGGTGAGAATAATCTTCGGGTTGCCCCGCAGCGGACTGTCCGCGGGCAGGGGTTCGGATTCAAAAACGTCGATGGCCGCACCGGCAATGTGACCGCTGTTGATGGCTTCGGCCAGGGCCGCTTCTTCGATGATGCCACCCCGGGCCACATTGAGCAGCCGCGCCCCCTTCTTCATCCGGGCCAGTTGCGTCCGGTCGATCATATGATGGGTGGTTTCGGTCATAGGCACGTGGACGGTCAGGAAGTCACACTGAGCCACCAGATCGTCCAGGCTGACCAGTTCCACCCCCCGTTGCGCGGCAAAGTCCGCAGTGACGTAGGGATCGTAGGCGATGACCCGCATGCCCAGCCCCGCGCCCCGCTCGGCGACTTCCCGAGCGATGCGGCCAAAGCCGACGACGCCCAGGGTTTTGCCCCGCACTTCGACGCCCACAAAGCTGGCCCGTTTCCACTTGCCCTCTTGCACGTGCTGGTTGGCCAGGGGAATGCTACGGGCCATGGCCATCAGCATGGCAATCGTATGTTCGGCCGCGGCCACCACATTGCCCGTGGGCGCGTTGACGACGATCACACCGCATTGGGTGGCCGCGTCCAGGTCGATGTTGTCCACGCCGATGCCGGCGCGGGCGACTACCTGTAGTTTCGTGCCCGCCCGCAACAGAGCCGGTGTGACTTGGGTGCTGCTACGCACCAGCAGTGCGTCGTAGTCGGGAATAATTTCAATTAGCTGGTCAGGTGTCAGCTCTGTGCGCACGTCTACATCGACATTGGGCGCTTCGTTGAGGGGAACCAGGCCGCTTTCGGCGAGTTTGTCGCTCACCAGAATGCGAAAACGTGGGGTCATTCGGATTGTACCTTCCATATTTTGGAATGTACGGGCACGATATATTGTGTCCAAACGATATCGTGCCCGTACGCTACATATAACGCTATATCGCGCTCGTACAGCTACATACTCTCCGGCGCGGCCATTCCCATCAGCCCCAGAACACGGGCCAGGGCCGTGCGCGCGGCCAGGCTGAGCAACAATCTGGCACGGGTCAGAGCGGGCTGATCGCCATCCACCACCCGGCATTGCTCATAGAAACTGCTGAAGGTGCGGGCCAAATCCAACGCGTAATGGGTCAGATTGTGGGGCGAGAGCTTCTCCACAGCAAAGTCGATCTGCTCCTCCAACTCCAGAATCTTGCGCACCAGGTCCAACTCCGCCGGGTGGACAAGCAGGGCGAGTGCATCGGCATCACCGGGCTGGGGTTGGGCCGCGGTGGGCATACCTTCGCCGGCCGCCTTCTCCAAAATCGAACAGATACGGGCATGGCCGTATTGGACGTAATAGACCGGGTTGTCGTTCTTCTGGGCCACGGCCAGGTCCATATCAAAATCCACGCCGCTCTCTGGGGAGCGGGTGAGAAGCAGAAAACGCACAGCATCCGCGCCTACCTCCTCCGCCACCTCGCGCAGGGTGAGGAAGTCGCCAGAACGCTTGCTCATCTTCACTTCCTGGCCGTCCCGGATCAGCTTGACCAGATTGTAGAGTACGATCACCAGCCGCTCTGGCTCCAGCCCCAGCGCAGCCATAATCGCGCCCATACGTGGCACGTGGCCCTGGTGATCCACCGCCCAGACATTGACCACCCGGTCAAACCCCCGGCGCACAAATTTGTCGTAGTGATAGGCAATGTCGCTGGCGAAATAGGTGGGCATTCCATTCGTGCGCACCACCACTTCGTCCTTCTCATTTTTGGGATATTTGCTGGCCAGAAACCAGCGCGCGCCGTCCCATTCGCCGATGTCACCGGTTTCGGTCAAATCGCTGAGCACCTGCTCCACCAGACCCTCGTCGTAGAGGCTTTTCTCACTGAACCAGCGATCAAATTTCACGCCGATCAGCCCCAATTCGTCCTGCAGATCGGCCAGCACAATCGCCCGTCCTTTGGCACGCATCTCCTGCAGCGCTTCGAAACGGGGAATTGTCAGATAGCGGTCGCCCACTTCGGCCTGAATCTGGCGGGCGTAGTCGAGCATATAGGCGCCGTTGTAGCCGCCTTCGGGAATGGTCGCTTCCTGGCCGTGGAGTTGCAAATAACGGGCATAGAGGCTCTGCACAAAGAGATCGAACTGGTTGCCTGCGTCATTGACGTAGAATTCCCGTTCCACTTCGTAGCCCGCCGCAGTCAGGACAGAGGCCAAAGCATCGCCCAGCACCGCGTTGCGTGCGCCGCCGTAGTGCAGCGGACCCGTGGGGTTGGCGCTGACGAACTCCACTTGCCAGCGTTGGCCCGCGCCCCTGTCGATGCTGCCCAATGTGTCGCCCGCGTCGATAATGGCCCGCACTTGGGTTTGAAGAAATTGTTGGGAAAGCCGGATGTTGATAAAGCCCGGTCCGGCCAGTTCCACCGCGCCGACCAGCCCATCCACTGGGATATGGCCGACAATTGCCTGGGCGATCTGGCGGGGATTGGCCTTTTCCCCGGTCGCCTGTTTGACAGCGGCAGTGGTGACCAGCGCGATATTCGTGCTGAAATCCCCGTGCTCGGCCTGTTTGGGTCGTTCAATCGCGGGTGGCGCAATCGGCACATCGGGCAGTTCGCCTGCACTTTTGGCCGCGTCCACCGCGGCGCTGATGATTTCCTGTATCTGATCCCGTAACATTTTTACGCCTTTTCCATATCGTACCAGTTTGGCCCAACTTCCGCATCCACTTTCAGGGGGATGTCCAGTTGGTAGGCCGATTCCATCACTTCTTTGACCAGCGCGGTCACAGCGTCCTTCTCAGCCTCGGGCATCTCCACCACCAGTTCGTCGTGGACCTGTAGGAGCATCCGGGCCTGAAAGCCCTCCTCCTGCAAACGGCTGTGCAGATGGATCATCGCCAGTTTGATCACATCGGCGGCGGTTCCCTGGATGGGCGCGTTGATGGCAGCCCGCTCCAACGCCTGGCGCTGGTTGAAGGGCAGTTTTGCCTGCAACTCCGGGAAGAAGCGCTTGCGCCCCAGCAGCGTCTCCACATAGCCATCTTCTGTAGCCTTGCGGATCGTCTCGTCGATGTACGTGCGCACCCGCGGATAGGTGGCGAAATACTGGTCCAGAAAGCGCTGGGCTTCGGCGGGTCCCATCTCCGAGCGGCTGCTCAGGCCAAAGGCGCTGACGCCGTAGATCGTCGCAAAGTTGATGGTCTTGGCCAGCCCCCGCTGGGAGCGGTCCACCTCCTCAATCGGCACATCAAAGAGTTTGGAGGCGGTGGCCGCATGGATGTCCAGATCGTTGCGGAAGGCCTCTAACAGTCCCGGCTCCTGGACTACGTGGGCCAGCACCCGCAACTCCACCTGACTGTAGTCCGCGGCCAGCAGCAACCAGCCCTCCGGGGCCACAAATGCCTTGCGAATCTCCCGGCCCATTTCCGTGCGGATGGGGATGTTCTGCAAGTTGGGGCTGTTGCTGCTCAGCCGCCCGGTGGACGATCCGGTCTGGTTGTAGCTGGTGTGCAGACGGCCCGTGGCCGGGTTGACCAGCACAGGCAGGGCGTCCACATACGTGCCCCGCAGCTTCTCCAACTGACGCTGCTCCAGAATGAGTGTCAGGAGTTCCTGCTGATCTGCGCTCAGTTCCTCGTCGGTGTTCGCCAGTTTGTCCAGTTCCCCGGCAGCGGTGCTGTAGAAGCCGGATTTCGTCTTCTTCATACCCCGCGTGGGGAAGCCCATCTCCTCAAAGAGTACCTGACTGAGTTGCTGGGTGCTGCGGATGTTGAATTCGTGGCCTGCGATCTCGTACATCCGTTTTTCGCAGTAAAGCAGCCGCTCGGTCAGGTTCGCGGACATTTCGCCCAGAAAATCCGTGTCCAGCCGGATGCCCGCCATCTCCATTTCGGCCAGCACAGGCAGCAGCGGCAGTTCGATAGACTCGTAGAGTTCCCAGAGACCGGCCTCCCGCACCCGCGGCTCGTAGAGGTGGTAAAGCTGCAAAGTGGCGTCGCAGTCCGCGCCGCAATAGGCCCCCACCTGCTCAATCGGCGCGTGGTCGATGGTAATCTGCTTGCGCCCGCTGCCGATAATCTGGCTGATTTCGGTCATGCGCCAGCCCAGTTCCCGCTCGGCGCTGCTTTTCAGTCCAAGCGAATGGCTGGCCGGATCGAGCAGCCAGGCCAGGGTCATTGTGTCGTGCCAAGCGCCGGCCACATCCAGCCCGTGGCGGATGCAGACGACCGCGTCGTATTTGGTGTTGTGGGCCACTTTGGGCCGATTGGCATCGGCAAAAATGGGCGACAACGCGGCCCGCACGCTCTCCCAGGGCAACTGTTTGCCCTCCTGATGGGCGACGGGAATGTAGGCCGCTTCGCCCTTCGCCCAGGCCACGCCCAGGCCGACCAAATCGGCCTGCATTGGGTCTGTGCCCGTTGTCTCCACATCAAAGCTGATCAGCGGCGCGGCGGAAAGTTTTTCCACTAATTCTTTCAATCCAGCGGCGTCGGTAATCGTCAGGTAGGGATTCTCCACCGCCGCAGCTGGGGTGGCGGTAGCTTTGGGCGCGTCCTCAGCGAAGAGGGACATCTGGCCGCTGTCGTCTTCCGCAGCAGCCGCGCTGGCAGATGTAGCGGCATCCTCGTCCAAATTGAGTTCCCGGATAAAGCTGCGGAATTCCAGTTCCTCAAAGAGACGGCGCAGACCGGCCCGGTCCCAATCCTTCAGCCGGAAGCTCTCCGGGTCGAAGGCGGTCTCCTCCAAATCTGTGCCAATCGTCACCAGCCGCACATTGCGCCGCACCTGTTCTTCGGCCTCGCGGACGCTCTGCTGGGTCTTTGGCCCACGCACTTCGTCGATGTGGGCGTAGAGGCCGTCGATGTCGCCGTATTCTTTCAGGAATTTGATGGCGCTCTTTTCGCCCACGCCGCTGATGCCGGGGATATTATCGGAGGTGTCGCCGACCAGCGCCTTCATTTCGATAAACTGGCTGGTGGTCAGGCCATAGCGCTCCTGAATTTCGGCAGGGCCGTAGGCGTCGGTGGTCGGCGTCGGCCCGCCGCGAGTGTAGAGGATGCGCACCCGTTCGCTGACCAGTTGGAACATATCCCGATCGCCGGTGAGAACGAAGACATCCACGCCCTGCTCCCCGGCCTGGCGGGCCAGTGTGCCCAGCACATCATCCGCCTCGAAACCGGCTTTGGTCACAATCGGAATATTGAAGAGGCCGAGCATCTCTTGGATGCGGTCGATCTGTGTGTGCAGATCGTCGGGCATCCGCTCCCGGGTGGCTTTGTAGTCGGGGAATTCCTCGTGCCGCCAGGTGTCACCCACATCAAAGGCCACGGCCACATACTCCGGCTCATACTCTTTGAGGATGCTGAGCAGCTTGCGGGTGAAGCCAAAGACAGCCGTCGTCAATTCGCCCCGCTGGGTCATCAGGGGGGTCTTGACGCCGAAATAGGCCCGATAGGCTTGGGAGTGGCCGTCGATTAGCAGTAGTTTGGGCATAGGGGAAATCAACTCTCAGGTATTGGATATTTCATAGTGGCATCCTTCCCGACGAAATACCCAATTCCTAATATCCAGTACCTTCTTTATTCAATGACCAGCGAACCCGCGTCCACCAGCTTCTTGACCTGAGCGATCTTCAAAATCGAGCGCAGGGTACGCAGCTTGCGCCCCACATCCAGCCGACAGAGGCCGGTGGGCAGGTCCAGCACATAATTGTTCTGGGAGCGGTTGACCAGAACGATGACATCTTTGGGGTCGTGAACCCAAGTCAGTTGGTCGCCGTTGTTCTTCGCCATTGCGGGTCTCTCCATTTTGAAGAAGTAAGCAGCTATCAGCGGGCAATAATCAGTTGTTCACGGTAGGCCTGAACTGATTACTGTTCACTGGCGACTGTTCACAATATCCAATATCAAATATCCGATACCCCTTATTGTACTAACGCCCCTGGCTTTTGACAAGATCAGCGGCGCGAAACCGGGCCGTATGATCTTTGCGTTTCCCCCACAGGCGCAGTGACTGACCGACACCCATCCCCACCATCAATCCAAAGCCAGCCGTATAGAGGAGCAGGAAGGGCACAGACCACCATTTGCCCTGGGCAGCGGCGAGAAAAACAGCGCCCAGCCCATAGAGGGCCAGGAGAGCCTCGCCCAACACCAACGGGTCCAGGGCCAGGGCATAGCTGCTCTCTCGCCAGGAGTCCGTTCGATCCTCCACGCTAAATTTGGGCGTTCGCAGAAAGGGGCCAGCCCGATTGGTCAGCGCCTGCCAGACGGCCAGGGAATTGTTTAGGCAGAGGCCCATCCCCAGCAGCGTCAGCAGGGGCAGATAGGCAAAGCGGCGCAGCCAGTGCCGCTTGGATAGCCGCCGCTGGGCTACCGCGTATAGCAGCGGGGGGCCGACCGATGCCAGACTGAGCCAGGCCAACGGACCGAATGGATCGACGCCCAGCAGGAGCAGACAGGGGGTAATTAGCAGCAGAAGCAGCAGCAGGGGGTGGATCAGATAATTGCCCAGATGGAAGAGACCGGCCAGACGCGCGGGCAGAGACCAGCCGCTGGCCCAGACTGCACCGCCCAGCTTTTTGAGCGTCTGCACACTCCCTTTGGCCCAGCGGAACTGCTGACGTTTGAAGCCAAGCAACTGGGGCGGAATCTCGGCAGGCGCGGTCAAATCGGGCAGAAAGAGAGGCTGCCAACCAGCCAATTGCGCCCGATAGCTCAGGTCCAGGTCTTCGCAGAGTGTGTCGGCCTGCCAGCCACCCACTGCGGGGTCTTCGATACAGGCCCGCCGCCAAACACCGCCGGAACCGTTGAAGCCGAAGGGATAGCCTGCGGACTGGCGCGCGGCCTGCTCCACGACAAAATGGCCGTCCAGGGCCAGGGCCTGGCAGTTGGTCAGCACGGAATAGTCCCGATTCAGGTGACCCCAGCGAGCCTGCACAAAGCCAATATCAGAACTCTCTTCGCCCAGAAAGTGGGGAATCGTGCGGGCCAGGAAATCAGTGGGCGGCTCAAAATCCGCATCGAAAATAGCGATGAACTCGCCGGTAGCGGTGGCCAGCCCATCCCGCAGCGCACCCGCTTTGAAACCGGCCCGCTGGTCCCGATGAATCAACTGGACATTCACCATGCGATGCTGCCACTCTTCCACATGGCGCTGGAGAAGGCTCGTCGTCTGGTCGGTAGAATCGTCCAGTAATTGAATCTGTAATCTGTCGGAGGGATAATCAAAGCGGGCGCAGGCATCCAACAGCCGGATGACTACGTGCCGCTCGTTATAAATGGGCAGTTGTACAGTGACCGAGGGAAGATTGTTTGCCGGAGGGTCTGTTGGCAGGCGAGATGACAGAGCGGGATATAGAGGGCGATGCAAGCGAAGGGTGAGCCAAAGCGCATGCACGCCATAAAGCCCGAGGCCAATCGCAGCCAAGGCATAGGCAATTTGGAAGAGAAACGCAAACCAGCCCACTGTCATACAATCCCTTTCCAGAGAAAATCAGGTGAGTCCATTGCAAAAGATCATAAATCGATTTCTCAGGATCGACTTATTACCAAGATTCCCATTCCCATTCACTTTCGCAACAGAACTCGGTTTTTCATGGAGCCACAGGTGCGTCCACTGGAATGTCCGAGCTTCTCACACGGGTGGAGCGGCCTGGGCAAAACAATACCGACGGAGAAATGCCGTCGGCATCGTTGGACAACAACTTTCCCAGTATAGCTGAAAGCGAAACGCGCACCAAATCCTGCCGGTAGAACCGGGGGAAGATCACGTCACAATCACGTATTGACGAATTGATTTCGAGTATGTACTATATTTTGTAGGGTAGGGTTGCGCGGCGGTAGAAAGCCTGCCAACAACGGTGGTTTTACACAGTCTCTCTGGAAGAGACAAATAATCCGGGGGTTCCATGAATTCTGTTTCCATAGCCGGGCGTTCGCCAATCGACTTCGATATTCTGCGCGCTTTGGAACAGGATGTAGCAGACGATGACCCGAGTGTTATGCTAGAACTAACCGACATCTTTCTGGAAGATAGCCAGGAACACTTCGAGGGGATAGGCCCCGCGCTTGCAGAAGGCGATTACCGCAAGATAGAGATCAGCGGACATTCACTCAAATCCAGCGCAGCCACCTTCGGTGCGCTCGTCCTGGCGGATTTCTGCAGACGGCTGGAAATGTGTGCCCGCAACTGGCAAAACGAGGGAATTGTCGAGAATCTGGAAGCCGCCCAGTTGGAATTTGCCAGCGTACAGGCCGCACTCTTGGAGAGACGAATCGAATGGGAAAAGGCATCTACTGAATGAAGTCTGATGAAGCAGGACACCTGCCCTTACAGGCCGATACAATTCGCTCCTTTGTGGTGGACGCATGTGGAGGGGAGAGGGAAGTTGTGATGCAAATGGTGGATTTCTTTCTGAATAGCGCAGAAAACCTGCACAAAGAGATGGAAAGCGGATTGGCAGCCGAAGATTTCCCCACTACACGCCGGGCAGCCCATTCACTCAAATCCAGCAGCCGTATGTTCAGCGCCGAGAGCCTGTCCAGTCTTTGTGCCGAAGCAGAGGAACTGGCGAAGCAGGAGAAGGGGGATGCCCTCGCCCTGCTACTGCCCCGGGTTCGGGCCGAACTGACTTGGCTGGCGAACGAGTTGCCCGCCTTCTGCGCCGGGATGTTGGCGTAAAAAACCGACACATCCAGACGATAAAAAGAGGGGGAACCGGAAGCGGTTCCCCCTCTTTTTATCGTCTGACTTCTGCACGGGCAGTCTGGTCAGTCCTGGATTTCGTCGTGTTCTTGCTTGTGCTGTTCTACAATGTCGTCGGTCAGATGGCTGGGCACAGGCTCGTAGTGGTCAAACTCAATCGCATAGATGCCCCGGCCCTGGGTCATAGAACGCAGGTCTGTACCGTAGCGCAGAATTTCGGCCAGGGGAACCTGCGCCCGTATAATCGTGCGGTTGCTGCGCTGTTCCATCCCCTGCACCCGTCCCCGCCGGGTATTCAGATCACCCATCACATCGCCCATATACTCCTCTGGCACTGTGACCTGAATGTTGTAGATCGGCTCCAACAGGGCCGGACCAGCCTCGCGCATGGCCTGCTTGAAACCCTCGCGGCCAGCAGTCTGGAAGGCAATATCTTTGGAATCCACCGGGTGATATTTGCCGTCAAATACCACTGCCTTTACATCCACAATGGGATAGCCAGCGATCACCCCCTGATCCAAAACCTGGCGGATACCCTTTTCGATGGAAGGAATAAAAGTGGTAGGAATGGCGCCACCAAAGACTTCGCTGGCGTATTCAAAACCCGAACCCCGATCCAACGGTTCTACCCGCAGTTCCACATCGGCAAACTGACCTGCACCGCCGGTCTGCTTCTTGTGACGATAGTGGGCGCTGCCATTGCGGGTAACCGTCTCCTGGTAGGAGACTTTGGGCAGGGAGACATCCACTTTGACACCAAACTTTGTCTCCAGACTGCGCACAGCCGTGTCGATGTGAGACTCGCCCATTCCCTGCAAAACATTCTGTTTGGTCGCCTGCACATACTCCACAGAAAGGGTGGGGTCTTCTTCGATCAGCGCATGGAGGCTCTGGCTCATTTTGGCGCTGTCGGCTTTGGTGGCGGGCACAACCGCTACGGTGTAGAGAGGTTTGGGATAGTCGGGTTCAATAATTTTGATCGGCGTAGAAAGGTCGCCCAGCGTATCGGTGGTCAGTACGTCGTCCAGTTTGGTTACGACCCCAATATCGCCTGCCACCAATTCACCGACACCCTCCAACTCTTTGCCCACCACAGAGAAGACGTTCTGCATTCGCTCATCTGTGCCTGTGCGCTGGTTGCGCAGGTGATCGTCCTTCTTCAGCGTGCCGGAGAACATCCGCACATAATTCATGCGACCCACATACCGATCCACAATCGTTTTGAAGACAAAGGCGCTGGTCACGCCATCCACGTCATTGCCCACCCGGATCACTTCTCCGTCCTGCAGAGCAGAAACATTTGTCTCATCCGGCGCGGGCACATAGCTGGTCATGGCCCGGATCAGACTGTACAGGCCGATGTTGGACGTGGCTGTTCCGCAGAAAACGGGGACAATGTGGCCCGCCTTCACCCCATCGTGCAGCCCGTGGCGCACCTCGTCTTCGGTCAGTTCCTCGCCTTCCAGATATTTCAAAATCAGTTCGTCGTCGGCCTCTGCCGCACTGTCCACCAAAAATTGACGGGCCTCGTTCACCTGCTCCACCATCTCGGCGGGAATCTCAGCCGGTGTACCTTCCCGCCCCATATATGCCTTCATATCGACCAGATTGACGACGCCACGGAAAGTTTCCGCCGAGCCGATTGGCAGTTGAAAAGGCACAATTGTGCTGTCGCCGAAGGTCTCGCGCAGATCGGTCAACACCCGCTCATAGCTGGCGTTCTCCCGATCCATTTTATTCACAAAAACCAGACGGGGCTTATTGGCCGTATCCAGCCTGTCCCAGGCCAACTCTGTGCCCACCTCCACGCCGGAGACAGAATCTACCAGCACCAGTCCGGCCTCGCAGACGGACAGTGCGCTGATCACTTCCCCCATAAAGTCCAGATAGCCAGGGGTGTCGACCAGATTGAGTTTGATCTCTTTGAAGGTGACGGGCACGACAGAAAGGTTGATGGAAATGCCCCGGCGATGCTCTTCTGTGTCCCAGTCAGAGACGGTTGTTCCATCCTCGATCCGTCCCATTCGGGAGAGAACCCCCGAGTTAAAAAGAAGCGCTTCCACCAGCGAGGTCTTACCGGAACTGCCGTGCCCGACTACAGCCACATTGCGAAGTTGCGAAGTGGTAAACTTAGCCATAGATTCTCCTCATTTCACAGATAACTTAGGTGGGTGAAGGCATAATCTGGAGCAAGACGGCGTTTGCCGCACTTTTCGCCAGCCAATGCCGTTATTGAGTACTCCGAATCCCAAAAGAGATTCTTACTACCTCGAATTTGGGGTGGAATTCGGAGCAGTGAGCATACAGGGTGAAGAATTGATTGAGGCCAGCTTTCATCGATACAGCCGAGTGGATTGTACTGAAAAAAGCGGGGAATGTCAACGATAGCGCAAGGCCCACTTTTGCAGCACATCCAGCGTCTGGTATGATCGGTCAGATAGACGAGCCTTTATACCCTATCCAATTTCATACGATCACCGTGAGCGACAGAGCTAATGCCTGAGAATGCCCCCCCCCAGCCAACACAGGAAAACACGGAACAGAAATGGCAGGATGTCTATTTTGCCAGGCGTCTGCGCCCGGATATAGCAACCACCCAGCCCACACGCCTGCTGCTGATCTGTCACGCGCAAAACATACAAAGCCGAGCCTCCCATCTCTCGCCAGACGAAATCGGCCTCTCGGCCCGGGGCTGGGAAGAGACGATTGCCCTGGCGGAATGGCTCTATGCCCACGAAGAGATCGACTTTCTGGTGACAGATAATCCCTTGCGTGCCCGGCTTACAGCCCAGCGCATCGGGCAGCGATTGGGATTGGCCCCGAAGGTGCTCTCCTTTTTTCCCAGAGATGGAGAACCGGAGTGGGCGCTGGAGCCACCTCAGACCAGCCCCGACACCCCCTCTCTGGAAGCCCTGGCCCGTTACACAGCCTATAGCGAAAAATTGATGGCAGCCTGCAAGCAGATTTTGGCCGATCGGTGGGGCAAGACGACCCTGCTCGTGGCCGACGGAGTCGCCATCGCCACCCTTGTCCGCTGCTTTGCGGCCAGCCCAGAAGCTGGCATACGCATCGGGCTGACCTCACTAACTGAACTGCAATTCCAGGAGAACCGCTGGTCTTTGGCCTATGTCAATCGGACAGAGCACCTGCCCCAGCGGGCGCGCCCACCCCTGCCTTCCCCGGCAGAAAGCGCTGATCCCGGCCAATTGCCCGAAAAAGATTGGGCAGCCGAAAGTGAGAAGTCGGCCCGCTTCTACAACCAGTTGGCCCTTCGCCTGGGACAGGAACAGAGACCGCCACAGGACGGAGACAGCCCTGTGGATGACAACCGTCCGACATCCCGGGAAGTAAGCGAGGATATGCTCTATCGTTTTGGCGAGTTGGAAGAAGACGACCGCCTACTGCTGGCCGGTGTTGGCTCCGGCCAGTTGGCCCTGGACCTGGCCCTGGCTGGGGTCTCTGAGGTGGTGGGTGTGGATATCAGCCCGGGGATGTTGGAGCAGGCCGAGTTCCTGCGCCTGGCCACACATGACACCCGCTTGCAGGGGGTCAACTTCCGGTTGGCTCCCGTACACGCCCTGCCCTTCGCAGATGGGCGCTTCGATGTGGCCCTGTGTGTCCATCTGCTCCACCATCTGGCAAAACCCCTGCCAGCCTTGCGTGAGATGTACCGGGTTCTGCCTGCCCACGGCAAGCTGATACTCGTCGAAGTCAACGGCTCGACAGATGCTGTCAAGCGGGCCACCCAGAATGCCATTGAGAGCAAACGTAACCCAACCCACGCCACCATCCGCACCAAAGAGCAATGGACGGCCCTGCTCGAACAGAGCGGCTTCCAGGTGGAAAAGGAACAAAGCTTTGTGGTAGAACGCAGCGCTTCCCAATGGCTGGATTCCATCGCAGTGGACGACGTCACCCGCATGGCCGTCATCGAAATGTTAGAGGCCAGCATCGAAACCGACGCGGCCGGATTGCGCGTGCGGCGGCAAAACGACGAACTGCGCTTCGACGTGCCGGTGATTGCACTCCTGGCCCGCAAAGCCGCGGAATGATGGGAGAGGACGCAGATAAACGCTGAAAGGGCAGATAAACGCGGATAAAAATCAGCGCAAATCAGTTTTTTCAGCGTTTATCTGCGTCCTCTCTCCATTGCCCTAGCGGTACAACTCGCGCAGGATAATCTGCTTCTGAATTTGGGTGGTGCCTTCGTAGATCTGATAGATTTTGGCATCCCGCATCAGCTTTTCCACCGGGTATTCCCGACTGTAGCCGTTACCGCCAAAGACCTGTACCGCGTCCGTGGCGTTTTGCATAGCCGCATCCGCACAGAAGGATTTCGCTATAGCCGCCGACATCGTATTGCGGTCGCCGTTGTCCACATCCCAGGCCGATTTGTAGGCCAGATGGCGGCCCGCTTCCACCCGAATCGCCATATCCGAGAGCATAAAGCCCACGCCCTGAAAGCGGGAGATGGGCTGCCCAAAGGCCGTGCGCTCGCCCGCATAGCGCACGGATTCGTCCAGCGCGCGGCGGGCCACCCCCAGCGCGGCCGCGGCCACCGGGGGGCGGCTCTTGTCGAAGACGCCCATGCCGATCATAAATCCCCGGCCTTCTGTGCCCAGCAGATTGGCCGCGGGCACTTCCACATTTTCAAAGAAGACCTGGCAGGCCTGGGCCGCGTGCTGGCCCATCTTTTCCAGGGGTTTGCTGGTGCCCACCCCCGGCCAGTCCCGCTCCACAATAAAGCAACTCATACCCTTGTGGCCCGCGTCCGGGTCTGTTTTGGCAAAGACAGTGAAGAAACTGGCGACCGGTCCGTCAGTAATCCAGGTTTTGGAACCGTTCAGAATGTAGGTATCCCCCTGGCGGATGGCGGTGGTTTTGATGCCCGCTACATCCGAGCCAGCATCCGGTTCTGTCATACAATAGGCCGCGACTTTGCCCTCCTCTATCAGCCAGGGAAAGTACTTCTTCTTCTGGTCGTCGTTGCCACCGATCAGAATCGGCAGCATTGCCAGTTGGTTCAGCATCAGCGCAGTCTGAATCCCAGAACAGCCATAGGCCATCTCTTCCGCAATCAGACATTCTTCCAACACAGACGCGCCCATACCGCCGTATTCCTCTGGAATGTTCAGATTGACCAGCCCCACCTCCCGGGCTTTGTGGAAAAGCGGCCAGGGCCATTCGCCGCTCACGTCGTAATGCTCGGCTTTGGGGGTAATCTCCTGGGCCGTAAAGTCCCGAGCCATTTGCTGGAGCATTTTCAGATCGTCGCTTAGTTCGTACATTGGGTTGGCCTCCAATTGCCTGTTGGTTTTAATTGCCTGTTGGTTAAGAGAGGGGAAGTAGCGCTGGAAAGTCTATCCCCCGACAATTGTGGGCGGGTTGTCGGCCTGTTTCTGTCCCCAAGCCGATGAGGGCGTTTTTCGACACCGATAACAGGCGGTATACTTAGCCCAGACGTAAACCACCACCCACGAAAGTTGAGGAGACCCAATGCCTACCCCCTTTCATACCCCTGCCGATCTGACCATCTGCTTCGCCCACGTGGCCTATCAGATGGAAGCAACCTTCGCCCAACGGGAAACCGGCCTGCGCCACTTTCAGGTCTGGTCCCGCCAGGAGCTGGCCGACCGCCTGCCCGATGCGGATGTACTGGTCGTCTCCGGCTTCTGGCAGAACAGCCTGCTGGAGAACGCGCCGAAACTGCGCTTCATCCAGTCCATCGGCGCAGGGGTGGATCAGTTTGATCAGGCGGCACTGCGAGCTAGGGGCATCCGTCTTGCCAATGCTAGCGGCGTCAACCGCAACGCGGTCAGCGAGCACGCCATCGCATCCATTCTGGCCCTGGCCCGCCAACTGCACACCGGGCGGGACAACCAGCGCCAGCACATCTGGCGGGGGATGATCTCCGACCTCTCCCAGCGGGAGGACGAATTGGGCGGCAAGACGCTGCTGATTGTGGGGCTGGGCGCGATTGGCTCCCGGCTGGCAAAACTGGCGAAAGCCTTTGATATGCGGGTAATCGCCACAAAGCGCAATCCGGCCACAGTGACCGGGCTGGTGGACGAAGTACACACGCCGGATCGTCTGCTACATCTGCTCCCCCAGGCCGATTTTGTGGCCCTCACCTGTCCGCTGACGCCAGAGACGACGAATCTCATCGACAGCGCAGCCTTTGACGTGATGAAGCCCAACGCCTACCTTATCAATATGGCCCGGGGCCGCTGTGTGGACGAACCCGCGCTGTTGGCCGCCTTGCAGGACGGCACAATCGCCGGCGCGGCCATCGACCACTTCTGGGACGAGCCTCTGCCCGCGGACTCGCCTTTCTGGGATGTGGAAAATCTGCTCATCACCCCCCACACCGCGGGCGAAACCCGGATGTACGAGGAAAATGTGATCGACATTCTGCTGGAGAATCTGCGGCGGCTGGGAGAAGGAAACGAAGAGTTACGCAATCAGGTGGTGTAATCCGTTTTCTTCGGTTGAGCAGTCATCCATCCTGTGCTATAGTGACGCCTGCCGATTTTAAACGGTAAAAACCCCTTTTATCAGACCAACCTGCACCCAATGTAGCGGAGGAACCCCCAATGAAAGTCGTTATCACCCAAGCCTGGGTAGGCCATTATGTGGATATGTTCCGCGATGCCTTCCCCGAAGTCGAATTTGTCAGCGGCAGCACGCCCGAAGAAATCATTGCCGTCGGCGCGGATGCCGAAGTTGCCTTTGGCGGCGTGAACCAACAGTTGCTGGATGGTCTGAAGGGGCTGAAGTGGATCGCCTCGGCCAGCGCGGGGGTGGAGTGGATGCGCAATGCGCCGGGTCTGCCCGCCACCGACATTACTGTCACCAACACTCGCGGCGCCCACGCCAGCACCATCGCCGAGCACACCTTTGGAATGCTCGTCCATTTGGCCCGCCGCTTTGACGAACTCTACGAAGCCCAGAAACGACACGAATGGATGCGGGGGGCCAACCTGCCCTTCACCGGGCTGGCCGGCCTGACAATAGGCATCGTCGGTCTGGGCAATATCGGGCGCAACATCGCCAGCCGGGCAAAAGCCTTCGAGATGGATGTCATCGCCGTGGACGCCCATCCGGTTGCCAAACCCGATTACGTCAGCGAACTCAATCTGCTGGAAGGCCTGGACGATCTGCTGGCGAAGTCGGATGTGGTGGTGGTGACAGTGCCCATCACCCCGGAGACGCGAGGAATGATCGGGGCGCGGGAACTGGGGCTACTGAAGGATTCGGCCATTTTTATGGTCGTCTCGCGCGGTGGCATTGTGGACGAAGCCGCGCTGATCGAGACACTCAAAAGTGGCCGTCTGCTGGGCGCTGGGCTGGATGTGGCCGAGACCGAACCCCTGCCCGAAGACAATCCCCTGTGGGATGCGCCCCGGCTCTTTATCACCCCCCACTGCTCCCCCACATCCCGCCAGACCCACGCCAATGTGATGCAGATGATGCAGACGAATCTGCGCCACTTTCTGGCTGGGGAGCCGCTGGAAAATGTGGTGAATAAGTCGTTGGGTTATTAAAGATTGGAGATTAGAGATTGGGTTGGCGGGACATCCAATCTCTAATCTCGGCCATCTCTCAATCTCAAAGGGAAGAACAATGACCAACAGTGCAATCCTGCGGATGTTCGAGTACAACGAATGGGCGTGGCAACGGGTCTTTCCCAGCCTGGCTGCGTTGCCAGAGGCCGAGTATTTCGCGGAACGCCCCTTCTTCTGGCATTCACTCCACGGGCTGGCTGTTCACAGCTTCGGCGCCGACTGGATTTGGCTGCAACGCTGCCGGGGCGTCTCGCCGTCGGCTCTGCCCGCCGTGGAAAGTGTGGCGGATTTGGCTGATTTGCGACATCAGTGGGACCCAGTACGGGCTGAGTTCAGAGAATACGTGGCCGGTCTGACCGATGAGCAACTGGTCGAAAATTTCCAGTATCGGAACACAGCAGGCAAACCATACACTTTCAGTCTGGACGATCTCCTGCGCCACGTGATGAACCACGCCACGGAACACCGCTCCCAAATGACGCCGACTCTTTTTCAGTTGGGACACCCCACCGAGCAATTGGATTATCTCTACTTTGCCCGGCGTGCTGCATAAAAAAACTACGAAGACACAAAGGCACGAAGGAAGCATAAAGCTGTAGCTATTCTTTGTGCTTTTGTGTCTTCGTGGTTGACAAAATTCCAGAGGTGACAGATGCGATATACAGCAGAAACGGTTCTGATAGGTAGCCAGAATGATCCGAACGACCCGGAGTTGATTCTCTCCATCACCCCGGAGAGCGCGGGCTGGGATTATATCTCCTTTCAGGCTCGACGGCTGGGCCAGGGGCAAAGTTGGTCCTTTGACACAGGCGAGAATGAATTTGCCTTCGTCAACCTGACCGGGCGCTACAGCGTTTCTTCCAACCGGGGCGACTGGCAGGGCATCGGCGGACGGGCGAACGTTTTCACCAGCGCTGCCCACGCGCTCTATCTGCCCCGGCGCACCCAACTGACCGTCACCGCGGAAGAGGCGGGCGAGTTCGCGGTCACGTGGGTTCCCACGGACGAGGATCACGACCCCTGGCTCATCCGCCCGGAGGATGTGCCCAGCGGCATCCGGGGCGGTGACAATGTGAGCCGGCAGATCAACGACCTGCTGCCTCCCGGCTCGCCAGTCCATCGGCTGGTGCTGGTGGAGGTCTACACCCCCAGCGGCAACTGGAGCAGCTATCCACCCCACAAGCACGACGTCCACATCGAAGACGCGGACGGCACACTCATCGAAGCCGATTTGGAGGAAGTCTACTTCTACCGCATCGACCGGCCCGAAGGCTTTGCCTATCAGCGGGTCTACACCGACGAGCGCTCACCTCTGCATCAGGCGGGCCAGCCCATCGACGCGCTGGTACGGGTCGGCCACAACGAAGCAGTTCTTGTTCCCGAAGGCTATCACCCAGTGGTGAGTATGCCCGGCTACACGACGTACTATTTGAATGTCCTGGCAGGCAGCGCGCAGAGCCTCGCCAACCAGGACGACCCGAACTATTCGTGGGTAAAAGAAAACTACACGAAAGTCGATGACCGCTTACCGCTCTATTGAGAAGGCAAAAGGCAAAAAGGGAAGGCAAAAGTTGGCGATACACGACATTTTTGCCTTCTCTTTTTACCTTTTGCCTTGTAAAATCCCCCATTTCGTACACGAGGCGAACTAATGACCCCGAACCCCTCCCGCACTTTCGACTCTCTCCACATGGGCCGCTCGTCCATCGATCTCTATAGCAACGACGTGGGCGCGCCCTTTCCCGAAATCACCAGCTTCGCCGCCTATGTGGGCGGCTCGCCCACGAATATCAGCGTGGGCGGACGGCGGCTGGGACTGAAGACTGCGCTGCTCACCGGCCTGGGCGAAGACCCAGTGGGTGATTTCATCCAGGCTTTTCTGGACAAAGAGGGGGTGGACACGACATATACCGTGCGCAAACCCGGCCACCGCACCAGTGCGGTTGTGCTGGGCATCGAACCGCCGGACAAATTCCCGCTGGTCTATTACCGGGACAACTGCGCGGACATCGAACTGACGATTGACGATGTGCTGGCCGCGCCCATCGCAGACGCCAAAGTCTTCCAGTTCGCTGGGACGAATCTGTGCAAAGAACCGAGCCGCAGCGCCACAATGCACGGCGCGGAGATCGCCCGCCGCGCCGGCACGGATGTGGTCCTCGACCTGGACTTTCGCCCCAACCAGTGGCACGACCCGCGAGCCTTCGGCGTCGTCGTCCGTTCCATCCTCCATTCGGTGGATGTGGTCATAGGCACCGACGACGAAATTAAGGCGACGGTTCTGGCCGACAGCAGCCAGATGAGCGTCACTCACTCGCAGATTTCCGACACAAAAGTGGAAGGGGACGCGTTGCAGGCTATCCGCACCCTTCTTTCCCTCGGCCCGAAGGCTGTCGTGCAGAAGGTGGGTGCGCTGGGCGCGCGGGTTCACCTGGCCGACGGCACAGTCATCGAAGCGCCGGGCTTCCCGGTTGACATCTACAACATTCTGGGTGCGGGGGATGCCTTCGGAGCGGGATTCATCTACGGCTACGTTCACGGCTGGGATTGGCGCAAGGCGGCCCGGCTGGGCAATGCCTGTGGCGCAATTGTCGTCACAAAGCACGGCTGTGCCAACTTTATGCCCACGTATGAGGAAGTGATGGCCTTTGCGGAGGAGCGGGGCGGGTTGTAAAGAGGGGAGTGGGGAGTGGGTCGTCTGCTACCAGACGCAGGCGACGAGACCGGATTGGGTGATGTTGGCGTCACGGGTAAGGATGGCGACGTCCAAGCCACGATTCTGGATAAACAGCGCGGTTGCTACGATCTGACGGTCGTGTATCTCGTCAATGGTTTTACAGTGCAAAGTTAGGTCAAGGATGCGTTGGCCGAGGGCAACCGTGCGAATCCGCGAATCGGCCCGAACGCTGGCGAGCAGTCTTCTTTCGGCGAGTGCATATTGCCCCCGCCCCTTCTCAAGAATGAAGAGCGCTTCTGCTAACGCAATGGCGGGCAACCAAAACTTGGCGCTCCTGTCATTCAAGACCTCCCCGGCTATTGTCCCCAACCGCTTGCTGTTGTCCAAATACCAAAGTAGCGTATGGGTGTCGATAATGTAAAAGTCAGCCACCAGCCAGGTCCTCCGGGGATGGATGCCATTCAGCGGCTCGGAAGTCGTCTTCGTCGAAATTCATGCCCTGTAGCAGCCCGCGCGGCAGCATTTGATGAGGCTCTGGATTTGGACTGTACAAATGTGCCCGCAGCACACTTTCTAAATCGGTATCCGAAAGTTCGTCAAAGTCGATCTCGAAGGTATCCCTGCTGATGGCTACTTTATCAACTGCATACCGCTCGGCCACCTCAGCAATCGCCGCCACAGACTCATCACTCTTTATATCCGACGCCTGCCGCAACATCTGCGCGGTCGCCTCGATCAGCGCCAGTTTGTCATTTTGCGAGAGTTGTCGCACACTGTCTAGAATGTCTGATAGCGTCATTTCTTCCCCTCCATTTTCTACCCAACGATCACTTGTCGTAAATTATACGCCCATCTGATGCGTGCGTCAATCGAGGAGAGTCAATCCTATGTCCACCATCCGTCTTACAATGGCCCAGGCCGTTGTCCGCTTTTTGCAAAATCAGTACAGCGAGCGGGACGGCCAGGAGCAGCCATTCTTCGCCGGCTGCTTCGGCATCTTCGGCCACGGCAACGTCTCCGGGATGGGCCAGGCCCTGCAACAGTACCCGGATTTCCGCTACTACCAGACCCGCAACGAACAGGCGATGGTACATACGGCCACGGCCTTTGCCAAGCACAGCAACCGGCTGCGCACTCTGGCCTGCACCACTTCCATCGGCCCCGGCGCCACAAATATGATTACGGGCGCGGCTACAGCCACAGTCAATCGGCTGCCCGTGCTGCTCCTGCCCGGCGACATCTTCGCCCGGCGCAATGTGGCCCCAGTGCTGCAACAGTTGGAATCCGAAAGCAGCCAGGACATCTCCGTCAACGACGCCTTCAAGCCGGTCAGCCGCTATTGGGACCGCATCTACCGGCCTGAGCAGATCATCACCAGCCTGCCCGAAGCCATGCGCGTTCTCACCAGCCCAGCCCAAACCGGCGCGGTGACCCTCTGCCTGCCCCAGGACGTGCAGACCGAAGCCTTCGACTACCCGGTGGAACTCTTCCAAAAGCGGGTCTGGCACATTCCCCGCAGCCGGGCCGATGTGGGCGCGCTGCAACGAGCCGCAGACGCCATCCGCGCCGCCAGGAAGCCGCTGATCATTGCCGGGGGCGGCGTTCTTTACAGCGAAGCTACCCACGCCCTGCGCCGCTTTGTGGAGCAGACGGGCATCCCCGTAGGCGAGACGATGGCGGGCAAGGGAAGCCTGCGCTACGACAATCCCCTCTGCCTGGGCGCGGTGGGCGCGACCGGTACATCCGCCGCCAATATTGTGGCAAAGGAAGCCGATCTGATCATCGGCATCGGAACCCGCTACAGCGATTTTACGACGGCCAGCAAGACCCAATTCCAGCAACCGGATGTGCGCTTCGTCAATATTAATGTGGCCGAATTCGACAGCCACAAACACAGCGCCATCCCCGTCACCGGCGACGCCAAAGTAGCCCTGATGGAGCTGGCGGAGCTGCTCACCGGCTATCGCAACAGCGATGAAAACGTGGCCCAGGCGAAGAAGCTCCACGACGGTTGGGAAGCCGAAGTGGACCGCATCTATAGCATCAAAGCCGCCGAAAGCGGGCTGCCCTTCCAGGGCGGGCTGATCGGCGCGGTCAACGAGACGGGCGACCCGGAGGCGGTGATGGTTTGCGCCGCGGGCAGTCTCCCCGGCGATCTGCACAAACTGTGGCGTGCCCGCCATCCCAAGCAGTATCATCTGGAGTACGGCTACAGTTGTATGGGCTACGAGATTGCCGGTGGGCTGGGCGTGAAAATGGCCGACCTGGAACGGGAAGTCTATGTGCTGGTGGGCGACGGCAGCTTTCTAATGCTCTCGGCGGACATCGCCACTTCTGTGCAGGAGGGCTACAAACTGACGATTGTGCTGATGGACAATGCGGGCTACAAAAGCATCGGCGGTCTCAGCCGTTCGCTGGGGCAGAGCGGCTTTGGCACGCGTTTTGTCTACCCGAAAAACGGCCATCTGGTCACGGATCAGGCGGGGATGGAAGTGGAGTCCCTGCCCATCGATCTGGCCCAGAACGCGGCCAGCTTGGGTGCGCACGTTATCCAATGCCACAGCGTAGACGAAGTAGTGGCGGCTCTCATAGCCGCCAAACAGATCGACCGCACAGTTGTCATCCACGTCACCAACGACCGCTATTTGGGCGTGCCTGGCTACGAAAGCTGGTGGGATGTGCCCGTGGCCGAAGTGAGCGAACTCGACTCGGTCAACGCAGCCCGGGAGGAATGGGCGGAGATGCGGGCGAAGGAACGGTATTTTTTGGGATGACGGGATAATGAGATAATGAAGTGACAGGAACGAATGCTCGGTTTGGCATCCATTCCACTACTGTATTTCTTGTACTGGTCAACGGGATGGTGGAATGGCTATTTCTTAACGCAAAGAGGCAAAGAGGCAAAGGCACAGAGAGAAAAGCGATTTCTTTGCGTCTCTGCTCCTTTGCGTCATTGCGTTGAAAATTCCACCATCTTCTTGACTACTACACACTACTGTATTTCTACACATTTTTGCCAACAGGAGGAACGCGTATGAGCGCCCCTAGCGAACTTTTGAACTATATCAACGGCCAATGGAAACGAAGCAGTGTTGGCGAATCGATACCGGTCCACAACCCGGCCAGCAACGCGGTCATCGCCACCGTTGCCCTATCCCCCGCAGCCGAAGTGGACGAAGCTGTGCGTCTGGCCCAGGCGGCTTTTCCCGGCTGGCGCTCCACACCAGTGGTGGATCGGGTGCAGCCCCTCTTTCGCCTGAAAATGCTGCTGGAAGAGAATCTGGACGCCATCGCCCGCATCATCACCAACGAATGCGGCAAGACCTACGCCGAAAGTGTGGGCGAGATGCGCCGGGGCATCGAGAATGTGGAAACGGCCTGCGGGATGCCGATTCTGATGCAGGGCTACAACAACGAAGACATCGCCAGCGGCATCGACGAACATATGATCCGCCAACCGTTGGGCGTCGTCGCTGCGATTACGCCCTTCAACTTTCCGGGGATGATCCCCTTCTGGTTTCTGCCCTATGCGGTGGCGTCGGGCAATTGCTTTATCCTCAAGCCCAGCGAAAAAGTGCCGATGACCAGCCAGAAGATTTTTGAATTGCTGGACGAAGCGGGTTTCCCGCCCGGTGTCCTGCAACTGGTCAACGGCGGCGCGGAGACTGTCAACGCCCTGCTCGACCACCCGGTCGTGCGAGCCATCAGTTTTGTGGGTTCCACGCCCGTGGCAAAATACGTCTACCAACGGGCCACGGCCAACGGCAAGCGCGCCCAGTGCCAGGGCGGGGCCAAAAATCCCGTCGTCGTTATGCCCGATGCGGATATGGAGACGACCACCCGCATTATGGCCGATTCGGCCTTTGGCTGCGCGGGCCAGCGCTGTCTGGCTGCCTCCGTCGCCATAACCGTCGGCGGGGCCAAGAACTCCTTCACCGAAGCGATGGCTGACGTGGCCAGCAGCCGCACCGTCGGCTATGGCCTGGACGAGGGCGTGCAGATGGGCGCGGTGATTACAGCGGAAAGCAAGAGCCGCATCGAAGGGCTAATCGGCAAAGGCGCGGCAGAAGGCGCGTCTGTGCTGGTGGATGGGCGGCAGAAAAAAGTTAGCGGCTATGAGGACGGCAATTGGGTCTTCCCCACGATTCTGGACGGGGTGAACCCGGACGGCGAGATTGCCCGCACAGAGATTTTCGGGCCGGTGCTGAGTCTGATGCACGCCAAAAATGTGGACGAAGCCATCGCGATTGTCAACAACCGGGCCTTTGGCAATATGGCCTGCCTCTTCACCCGGGACGGTGCGGTGGCGCGCAAGTTCCGCTACGAGGCCGACGCGGGCAATGTGGGCATCAATATCGGCGTGGCCGCGCCTATGGCCTTCTACCCCTTCAGCGGCTGGAATGACAGCTTCTTCGGCGATCTGCACGCCCAGTCGCGGCACGGGGTGGAGTTCTACACCCAGACAAAAGTCGTCGTCGAGCGCTGGCCGCTGGAGTGGTCGCGTCAGTTCTGATATTGACGGTAATCACCCAAGACTAGCGCCGGTTGAGTAGGCGTCGCATAAGAATGCGGGGGCTGTTTCCAGCCGTATCGAAACCTAGCGGGTGGACCCACGTCGGTAGACCCGTTCGCTTGATTTCGATACGCCGCGGAGACGCAGAATCCTTCGGATTCTGACGGCTACTCAATCGGCGCTCACTGGTCTACATCCTCGACCGGATCAATTGACGAGGAGATGCCGAAATCCGTCGCAGTTACGTGCAGGAGTGCGAATGAATCAGACAATCGGTGTTGGGGTGATCGGTATGGGCTGGATGGGAACGGTGCATAGTCGTTCCTACCGGATGGTGAACGACCGTTTCCACGAATCCGGCGTGCGCGCCCGGCTGGTCATCTGTGCTGATGACGTGGCGCATCGGGCCACGGAAGCCCAGGAACAGTTGGGTTTTGCCGAATCGACAACCGACTGGCGACGGGTGATCGACCACCCGGAGGTGCAGATCGTCGTTATCGCCGCGCCCAATTTCTTGCATCTGGAAATGGTGCGGGCCGCCGCGGCCGCGGGCAAACACATCTTCTGCGAGAAGCCCGTAGGCCGCTCGCCCCAGGAGACAGCGGAGATCGAGCGGCTGGCACGGGAAGCCGGGGTGATGAGTTTCGTCGGCTTCAACTACCGCTGGGCACCGATGGTTCAGCACTGCAAAGCGCTGATCGAGAGCGGCAAATTGGGGACACTGACCCACTACCGGGGGCGCTTCTTTTCGATGTATGGCAGCAACCCCAACGGCCTGCTCACCTGGCGTTTCAAGCAGGGATTGGCCGGTTCCGGCGCGCTGGGCGACATTCTCTCCCACGTCATCGATATGTCCCACCTGCTCGTCAGCCCCATCCGCCGGGTGGTGAGCCATCGCCACACATTCATCCGGGAACGCCCCCTGCCTATCCCCGGCCAGGGCACACACTTCTCGCTGGGTAAACCGGGGGACCCGACCGGGCCAGTGGAAAATGAGGATTACGTCAGCGCACTGGTGGAGTTTGAGAATGGCGTACAGGGCAGCTTTGAGGCCTGCCGGGCTATCTTCGGGCCAAAGTGCGAGATGAGTTTTGAGGTCAACGGCACGGCCGGCGCTGCCAAATGGAACTTTGAGCGGATGAATGAACTGGAGCTATACCTGCCCGATCCGGAGGGATTGCACGACGGATACACGACGCTGCTGGGCGGGCCGAAGTATCCGAATCACGCCCGCTTCAATCCCGGCGATGGCATCGGCATCGGCTACGAAGATTTGAAAGTCATTGAGGCCCAGAATTTTTTGATGTCTGTGGCAGAAGGCGTGCAGCGTGCGCCCAGCTTTGCCGACGCGCTACGACTGGCCCAGGTTCAGGCGGCGATAATGCGCTCCTGGGAGAGCGGTGCGTGGGAAGAAATTTGTGAGATCGAATGAACGGATATTGGTTGCAGGATCACTGAAGATTCTCGGCCTTTGGGGCATACTTTTAGTAAGGCCAACCATTTGTGATAATTTTGACAATCAATTTGCCCTATGCTACAATCGCCCTACTTATTCTCCTGTAGAATCAGAGCGAAGCAGATCGCGATACGACCAATTCTTAGCGCGGGCACAGATTGAAAGGAGGCCAGCGACGAATGGCGAATGAACTTTGGAACCAACGTGTACTACGAGCGCAGCAGATAACGGCTGAGCGCAAGGGCATTGACATCAGTGTCATGCTTCCGCCGCGCAACCCGTCGGCGGATGGTAGTACCCACCAGCCAGAAGAGGTAGTCGCTGAAACAGCGGTCGCTCAGCCAGCGGTCGCCGAAGTCGCCGCTCCTGCGTCCGCTGATGTGGTGGCCGAAGCAGAAGCGGTGGTAGAAGCCGCCGCCCCTGTAGCCGAGGCCGCTGCACCGGCAGCCGCGGATCGAGTTGCCGCAGCCAAGGCCCGGGCCTCAGCCAAAGCTGCCAGCAATGGCGCACCCGCGGCCCCTGCACCGTCAGCTAAACCGGCGGCAGCCCCTCGCCCTACTCCGGCCAAAGCAGCCGCCGCCGAAGCAGTGCCTGCCGAAGTCGGACAATCGGGTATGAATCGCCGGGAATTTATTACCTATGCCTGGGCCGCGGCCCTGGGGCTGGTGACGCTGGAAGGCGGTCTGGCGACTTTTCAATATATGTACCCACGCTTCAAAGAGGGCGAGTTCGGCGGTAAGTTTGTGCTGGGAGCAGCTTCCGCACTCCCCGCCGCCACAGAACAGCCCACAGCCAATGCGGATGGCAAGTTCTGGTTGGTGAATACAGAGACAGGCCCCCTGGCTATCTATATGGTCTGCACACACTTGGGTTGCCTTTACAAATGGGAAGCATCCAACAATCGTTTTGAATGCCCCTGCCACGGTTCCAAGTTTTCCCGGGAGGGTTTCTACATCGAGGGACCAGCCCCTCGCTCGTTGGATCAATTTATTGTGGAAGTGGAAGAAGGCAGCACCTTGGAAGTCACTACCGACGGGGAGATAGGCACAATTCCGCCAAGCGTGCCAGCGCCGACTGCCGAAGTCCGGGTGAATACGGGCAAGCGCATCAAAGGCCACCCGGCAGTGGATTCTCCCGCCAAGGGTGAGGGCTAAACTTACCTCCGCCGACTATCTTTTCAGCCCGATCGTAGTTCGAAACAGTTTGACGAACCAGGAGAAAGACACAATGGGTGTCCAACAAGATATTCGAGAAAAGGGGCTTTTGGCCGCAGTCGCTGGCATCGGCGATGACGTCTTTACTCGCGTCACAGCCGGTATCAGTGTGGGCGAGTTCCGGCGTATGTTGCAGGGTGAGGCCCCAGGCCGCCCCAACCCCCGCCTGAAACCCCACAGCGAAGCCTTCCTGCTGCATATCAAACCAACCTATTACCACGAAAGTGCCACCCGCTGGAATCACACATTTCGGCTTGGGTTGCTCTCCACGTGGCTCTTTTTGATCGAAACCATCACCGGTCTACTGCTGATGATCTGGTATGCGCCCTCGCCGGATCGGGCCTATACGGATATGATTACTTTGCTGACCAATGTGCCTTTTGGTCAGTTCCTGCGTGACCTGCACCGGTTGGGCGCAGAGATGATGGTGGCCATTGTCACACTTCATATGGTGAGAACCTATCTCACAGGCAGTTATAAAGCGCCGCGCCAATTTACCTGGTTTACAGGTGTCGTGCTCTTTGTGGTGACGCTTTTCCTGAGCTTCTCCGGCTATCTCCTGCCCTGGGATCAGTTGGCTCTGTGGGCTGTGACCATCGGTACATCCATGGCTGAGGCCGTGCCCCCGGCCATTGTGGGCGAGACAGTCAACCTCTTGGCCCGCGGCGCGCCGGACATCGGAGCCAACGGTCTGCTGCGTTTTTATCTGCTGCACGTCATCTTCTTACCTCTTATTCTGATACTCTTCTTCTTTGTCCATTACTACAAAGTCGTCCATTTTGGCATCAGCCTGCCGGCCGATGAAGAAGAAGTCGGCGAGGACACAGCCAGCCGCATCCCTGCGGAAAAGCGTGTATATTACTTGCCCGACGTGGCCATCGACGAGTTGAGCTTCCTCACCATCTTTACAATGGTGATGATCTTCCTGACGCTCTTCTTCTTCCAGGCCCCCCTGGAACATATCGCCAATCCTCAATCCACGCCGTTGCATACGGTAGCGCCCTGGTATTTCTACTGGTTGCAGGGTTTGCTGAAGGTGGCGGACAAGTTTATCGTGGGCGTGCTACTGCCCGGTGTGCTGCTTGTGCTGCTCATCGCTATCCCCTATCTGGACATGAACCCCAGTCGCCGGGGCAAGGATCGTCGGGTGGCAATTGTTGCTGGTATCGTCGCTGGTGTTGTGATGATTATCCTGAGTTGGATGGGTACACCCTACTACGCGGTGCAAGGCGCTCCCGCCATCGAGATCATCCAGGAACTGATGCCCGAAGAAGGCTCTGGTCCTGTGCGTGAGGAGATCGGTTATGCTCACCTACCCCTGGGCGTCTTCAGCACGGATGACCACGCCGAATATGAGGATGAAGAATTTGCACTGTTGATGCACGAGTTCACAACGGCTGTGGAGAAGTTTGACGAGGAACAGGCTGGCTTCAACGCTGCTCGGGGCCAGGTAACCATCACCCAAGAACAACCCGGACTGAAGAAACTCAATTGGGAAATCTTCTGGTTCGATGCCGAGTCCAACGAAGGTTACTACCAGCGTCCCTTCTGGCTTCACGAGGATTCCATCTACTGGGAACAGTATGGCTTCAAGCCCGTATTCGTCGGCTATCTGACCAGCATGTTTTCTGGCAAGGAGTAATGTGACGCCATGCAGGGAATATTTGTAAAATCGCCAATTCTGAAAATGGCCCTGGGTATCCTGGGCGCGCTAGGCTGCATTATTCTGTTATTCTTGGTACTGGCGACGGAAAATGTACGTATGGCTGACCAGACCGACAACTGGGCAGCCCGTGAAATCGAAAACGGTGCGTTGCTCTACGCCAACAACTGTGCTTCCTGCCACGGACCCGATGGCAAAGGATTGCTGGGGGTTGCCCCGGCACTCAACAGCCACTACTTTTTCGCCGATGCGGGCCGCTTGGCTGATATAAATTATATCGGGTCGCTGGAGAGCTACGTTCGCCTGACAGTTGCTGCGGGTCGCCCCAGCAAGACCAACAGCCAATGGGCGCAGATAATGCCCACTTGGGGCAGTCAATTTGGTGGCCCCCTGCGGGGTGATCAGGTGATTGAAGTCACGAAGTATGTGATGAATTTCCAGGACGCAGCCCTGGCCCAGACAGCGGAAGAAGACCCCTTCCAGCCCTTCCTGGACGTACGCAAGCCGGTGGGTGAGCAATCGATTGCAGTGTTGATGGGTGCAGCGCCCCCCCCTGTGGAGGAGGCCCCCGCAGCCGAAGGTGGCGTACGTGCCCCGGCTGAGCTTTTCACAGCTATGGCTTGTGTGGGTTGCCATAATATGGACCTGCCCCAGGACGCATCCAACCGTGGCCCAGTTGGCCCGAATTTGGGCAACCTGGCCGAAGTGGCCGGGACAATTGTCCCAGGGATGAGCGCCGAAGAGTACGTCTACCAGAGCATCACCGAACCCGGCGCGCATGTGGTGGAGGGGTACATTACCGGTATTATGCCCCCGGATTTTGCCACAAAGATGAGCGAAGAAGAGATTCAGGGACTGGTGGCCTGGCTGCTGGACCCGACACAATAGAGCAGACTAATCAGAGAGACCTGGCAGGTTTTCTGAAACCTGCCAGGTCTTACTCATGAAGCAGTTTTGACAAGCACACTTTATCTACATATACTATAGCAATGTGCGGGCGTAGTTCAGTGGTAGAACGTCAGCTTCCCAAGCTGAATGTCGTGAGTTCGAGTCTCATCGCCCGCTCCTAGCGGCCTAACGCTGGCCGCGCAGAGCCATTTCAATCGTACTACTATGCGGTTGTTAATGTGCCTCTCAGTTCCCCCTTCACCGTCAAACCGGCAAAGTTATAGCGGTGGGGGGGGAACCCCTCTTTTTACCTCAGTCGCTCTTGGCGTCTTCCGGCAGGTCGAGGGGGTAGTTATACTGCTCGGCAAACTTCCGAAGGTCAGCGGGCTTGATGCGGAAATTTCCACGAATCCCGGTGCGCTCGGCGGGCAACAGTCCCTTAGCGCAATGCACATAGACTGTCCCCCGTTGGAGACCAAGAGCCTTTGCTGCCTCTGTGGTCGATAGGGTCTTGTTCATTTGGTCTCCTGGGCTGTACGTAAAATACCGACAAGACAAAGATTACTCTCATTCCCCAGAATTGTCAACCCCCAAAATCCGCTTTTCCCCAAATTCGTCCTACTAAACACTAAACAAAAATCTGAATATCCCAAAATGGGAATAATTTTCGCCTCTTATCCCAAAACGGGATGGTTGACCCACCCGCGCCCGTCGTGCTACAATTGCCCCGCAGTCCAATCAACCGGGCAGCGCTTGGTCAAGGGGGAGGGCGTCTGCCAAACGCCGCCAAGCAAATCAGCACCAGCCGGACGCCCTTCCCCCCTGCCAAACCCCCCACAACGCCCGTAGCGCCCCCTTTTGCCTTTTGCCTTCCCCTTCTCCCTTTTGCCTTCCATCGCCTCAAATCGCCCGGATATTTCCAGCCAAGCGCACAAATAGCCCATCCGTTCTGTCACCAATCCAAAAGGCCCAGCCCAACCGGGGCCGGGCCTCTGTATGTTTCGCGCGAAACATCCCCCCCGTCAGCGCCGCCGGTCCCCCAGCAGCCGCACCACACCCCCCACCAACATCGGCAAATAGAGCGCCGTCACCCCGCCCACAATATGGGGCCAATCCAGCCACCCCATGCCCCATTCCCCATGATCGTCAAAGCCCGTGATGGTGTAGGCCATAAAGAGCAGCCCCAGCACGGCGAAATAGTTCAGCACCAGCAGGGCAAAGGTATAGACCGCCCGCGTCACCGGCGCGTTGGCCGTCATCGCCAGCAGCCCCACCCCCACCAGCCCCATACAGGCCGTAATCAGATAAAATGTGATCGAACTCATGTCTCTCTCCCTGCCAGCACCTTGCGCAGTGCGTCAATCTCCGCCGCCATCTGCGCCGCTTCCAGCCGGGCCAGGTTGCGCGCCACCACCATTTCGTCCACATGCTCGGCCAGCGCTTCCAGCCGCTTTTGCAGCCGGGCCTGCTCCTCCTCGTGCCGTATCTCCATGTCCCGCACGCTGCGCAAGAGGTAGGAGTGGGCGGCCTCCAGTTCCAGGAACTTCTCCCGCCAGCTCCCGTCCTGATCGTTGGTCAGGGTGGCCCCGTGGCGCACCATCACAAAAATTGCCGCCAGCATCGCCAGGGCAGCCACCACAATGGCGGTTATGTCCGCGGTACTCATCCGCCCCCCGTCTGGCTCGGCGGCACATAGACCAGCTCCCCAAAGACCACCACCAAAATTACCGAATAGTACCAGAATCCCACCCAGGACCCCGCAGCCCAGAAGCCGCCCCAGAACCAGGCGTCCAACACCAGGACCAGCAGCGCGGCCAGCCGCCCCAGGATGTGGGGTCGGTAGCGGCCCGTGGTCAGGGCAAAAAATGCGCCGATGGCAATCGACCCCCCGGCCCAAGTCTCGATAGGGGCCATATGCGCAATTCGGGCGTAGGCTTCCAGCGAATGGCCCGCCAGAATCTCATGGGCCAGCCCCACCCCCTGCGACACCAGCAACCAGCCGATCAGCTTGCGGCGGCCCGGGCCATTGGGCAGCGCGCCAAAGGCCCGTTCCAGGAGAGCGTCAAGTCGGCGGGCTGATTTGTGCCATGTCGCCCTGCTCATGTCGCCACCAACTGCACCACGGCCACAATGCGCCCCTCTGCGTTGATTTGCGGTGTCGGCACTAGCTGACAGCCGTGTTCTTCCATCGCCGCCTGAATCGCCGCCATGCAAAGCTGCGCCCGCTGCTGTTTGTCCTGCTCGATGGCTTGTTTCATTTCGTCTGGGGTCATTGCACAGTCACCCCCGGAAACAGGCCCGGCACAGCGGCCTCCAATTGTTCCATTGCATCCCGCACCCCCGCCATTGCCGCCCGCAGATTGTCCAGGCTGGCCGCCAGGGGTGCAATTTTGGCCGCGTGGTATTCGGCCATCCCGTCTAGCGCCCCACCCTCGGCCAGCATTTCATCAAAGCGGGATTCAGCCGCCAGCCCCTGCACGATTGCCGAATGCACTTGCGCCACCTGCCGCTGCGTGCCGACCCGCTCATTCTGATACGCCACCAATAGCGATTCGCTGGACTGATCGTTACTATCCACAATGTATTGCGCCATTATTGCCCCCTATTAGCTGGTCGGGTTGTCGTAGTAACGCACCCAGCGCCGTGTCCCGTTTATCTCTACCGCAAAATGCCCCTGCACCGTGTTACCCGTCGTCCACGTCGAAATCGGCCCGGTGGAGGATGCCGCCGATGTGCCGACATAATCAACAAATCCCTCGCTCAAATCGGCCTGGGTCAGATGCAATACTGGCTGCGCCGCCGTGCTGCTGGATTGATTCACGGTTAGCTGGCCGCTGTCGGTGGTTGTGCCGATGAGAAAATGACCATTGTCTTTGAGCCGTGCGAGTTCCGTACCGCTTCCGCCCGCACCGTCTGTCATCCATCGAAAATAATTCGCTGACCCTATGTTGTCAGAATCACACGAAAACGCCACATTTGATATGCCTTCCAAATACAAGACACCAGACGATTGATATAGCTCTCCAGATGTATACATTTGCAGGCGACTGCCCGAATTCAATTGCTGATTGGCCTCAAAAACATTCTCCGTCTCCAGCAGCGCCGCCGTGCCATCCGCAGGCACAGTCAGCGAACCGGTCAGCGTCAAAGATTTACCGTCCGTCCCGGCCAGGGTCAGGGAGTTGGAGGCCGTCAGGGTTTTGCCGTCCGCAATCGTCAGCGTACTACCTGTGGCCGGTTGCGTCAGTATGACTTTGTTGATAGTCGTGGCCGTGGCAACGCCCAGCGTCGGTGTGGTCAAAGTGGGGCTGGTCAGCGTCTTATTCGTGAGGGTCTGCGTACCCGTCAGCGTGACAATCGTACCGCCGCCCGTGGGGATTGTCAGCGTTCCGCCCGCGGTGGGAAATTCTATGATGTTCGTAGCCCCGTCACCGTCCACGAATTTGAGTTGATTCAGCGACGTGGCCGGAAACGAAAGCGCCGTCTGTCCCGCGCTGGGTGCGGTCGGTGTGTCTGCCTGGGCAAAAACAATTGTGCCGCTCATAGAATGTACATCCCTCCCACTAATGCGATATCGCCATCCACCGTATAAGGCCCGCCCACAATCTGTTGATAGCCGCTGGGAATCGTCAACGTCGCCCCGCTCTGTACCGTCGTCTTGACGAACATCCCGTAGCTGTCCAGCCGGTCCAGCGCCGCCTGCACCGTGGCGCTGGCAGAAAGCAGCAGAAATAGCCAGTTGCTTGTGGACGCGTAGAGCGTATCCCCCCCACTGCCCGCGGTCCCGTCGTGGCTATGCTCTGCCAAATCCGTGGCCGTAGACGTAGCCCCCGCGCTGTACTCGCTGGCCCGGCCCCGCCCACTGCGCTGGTCCATCCGTCGCACTGCCTGTCGTTTTGGCATTAGGACTCCCAATCTTCCGACGCATAGACCACCCCGGTCAGGGTGTAGACCTGGCCCGTCGTCAGCCAGGCCACTTGCGACAAATCATAGGAGGCCATTGCGCTTTCGCTGTCGCCCAGCGTCACATCCTCCCCCACCCCTGCCGGGTCGCTAAGGGTGGCCGTCTCGTCGCTGGCCGACTGGTAATGCAGCCAGCGCCACAGGTTGACAAAGGCCAATGTGTCGCTGGCCTCTGTCTGGCGGATAGCCGTGTGATCAGCCACCATTGCCGCATAGAGCGCGGTCAAATCGTCGCTGTAGATTTGCATCCGGGCCGCGCTGACCGTGCGGTCCCCGTGCCCCCAGCGGGGCGGGTTGGCATAGGCCATTAGCTGTAGTCCGTGTCCGATTCAAACATCCGCAACACCCGAAAATAGGAGGAGCCACTTAGCCCCGCCACCGCGTGGGCCGCGTCGTGCCGCACCGCGTCCACCACAATCTCGTACCAGGTCCCCACCACCGCGCCCGCGGTTTCCACGTCAAAGGCCACGTAGCAGGGCGGGCTATAGGCCAGGGGATCGACGCTGGAAAGGGTCCAGGCCCCGTAGGTCACAGTCCACGACAGATGGTCCACATAGGTGGCGTCCACCGAATAATCGATATAGAGATTGAGATATTTGGCCCGGTGGCGCACCTGCCAGAAGGATTTGTTGGAATCCAGGGTAGTCCGCAGGTCCTCCTCAGTCAGCACGAAGGGGATATTGACCGTCGAGCTAAGGCCGTAGAGGTAGACCAGATCGTCGCTGAGTACGTTCAGCTGCGACGCGCTCAGGGCGTTGGTATCGGTGAAGGTAGGGGGCGTTGTCCAACTCACAAGCTATCTCCTAATAAAACAGATAATCCGAATTCGACGCTTCCAACGTGCTTGTGCCGATGATGAAGTAGCCCGGCGTGGTGTCCGAATAGGTGTAAAGCGCCGTAGCGTCCAGCAGGGTCAAATCCTGCCAGAAGCCGCCCCCGTCCAGCCGCCAACTAATCTCGGTCACGAACCCATCCCGGCTGCTGCTCATAGTTTTGCTGTCGTCAATCGTCAGCCGGTCCCCCAGCCGCCGGGCCGCCACACCGGGCACGCCCGACACCCCAAACGACAGCCGGGGCAGTTCGTGGCGGTCGCGCAGGAATTCGGCCAGCATCCCGGCCAGCCCCTCGCTCTGGATGTACGGGTTGTCCCGGATGGTGCGCTGCCTGCCCAGCCGGTCATCCCAGAACGTATCTTCGGACTCCTCGACCGCCTCGCCCGACGGCGCGCCTTCCACCCCCTGGCCGGTCAAGCGTAGAATCACCAGGTTGGCCGCGTGGCTGGTGTGGGCGTTCTCAATCGCCAAACTCACCCGCTGCGCGCTCTGGGTCGGCGTCACCGTCACGCTGGCCGTGATGTCCACCCCGCCGCTGGTGATGGCCGTGTAGGTGGCCGTCACCGCCGAGTAGACCGGTTGGGAGAGCCGGGCGATCACCGTCTTGGTGGTGGACGGGGGCACGCTCACAATCTGGTCCGCCTCCCACACCTGGCCGTCGTCGACCAGGGCACGGGGCGACACTTCCACACTGACGCCGCTGAATAAATTGCGGTCATTCCAGACAGCCCGCAAGTCCTGAAAATCGTTCCTGTCCAGCGTGGCCTGGCTGGTGTCATGGGGCGACAGCAGCCAGTGCTGGGCGTTCTCATAGCGGTAGACGCCGCTTGGGTCCGTGTAGAGCCGCCCGCCCACCGCCGCCGCCAATGCCCAGGCGTCCTCCAGCGGGCTTTCGTCGTCGAGCCAGGCCCAGGGGATCACCCATAGGCCGGGGTCCAAAGTGGCCGTGCCGCCGTAGGACTGACTGACGAAATCCGTGCCATCCACCAGCCCGGCGTCGGTCAACCATTTGGCAATAATCTGCTCTTCGGTCCACCCCTCGTCATAGATTTGGGCAAAGACCGCCCGGCTGGTCGAAATCCGGGCGTTGAGAATCGCCTCGTCCCGGCTGCGGCAGTCCAGGCTGATCACCGCCTCGCTGCTGGCCGTGGGTGTGCCCTCCGCTGGCAGCTTGACCACCCCGGTGAAAATCCGGGTATAGGAGCCGCCGTCGATGCTGACTTCCAGATACATAGGCGCATGATAGGCCCCGCCATTCTGCAAATCCGCATAGAGCGCCCCGGAACTGAGCAGCGACGAAAAGCGCCCGGATGGGTTGCGCAGGGTGATAGTACAGGCGTCCACCATGCCCCGCCCGCCGGTCAGCGCGTCCTCCGGGTTGGAAAGGCGCATAGAGCCAGAGGCCCGCACCAGGTGGGTCGTCTCCTCGGTGTAGGTGTCGTCAAAGTCCCAGTCTACAAAAAGTTTCCAGGCTACTGTGCGAGTGGTCATCTGTTACGCCTATTCCCCATTCCGCGTTCCGCATTCCCTATTCCGCATTCCTACCCCACACTCCGCTCTGCCACGCCGTTGCCCTGCAAAGTCGCCAGCCACACAATCCCTGCCCGCACTTCGCTGGTTATCGTAAAATCTTTGAGCTGCCCGCTATCCCAGGCGTAGGTCACATTCTGCACGCCCACTTCCAGCGCCCCGGACCCGCCTTGCGCCGCCAACGGCCCCAACTCGTCATCCAGCCCCAACGACCACATCCCGCCGATGGCCAGCTCCCAGTTGTTGGTCGTGGGGATAAATTCCCGCCCGCTCGAAGAGACAACGGTACTCTCCCACTGCTTGACAGCCCCCAGCAGCCGGGAGCGGTTGGCGAATGCGGTCAACTCCACCCCGGCCAGGCTGATGGTCACGTTGCCCGCGGCCAGGGTAGGGACGATACGCGGCCCAATCTCGACAATCGGGAAAACCTGATAGGCGCGCAGGTCGGCCATTAGCTGTAGTCCCCCGCGCTGCGCACCCCAAACTCCGTAGCATTCAGCGCTGCTTGCGTCCAGGCCGCGCCCGCCGGGTCCGTGGTCTGCCGGTCGAAGTGTATGAGATCGCCAGAGTTGGCCTTCGACAAGCCCCCGGTCCCTATACTGAGTTCCTCAGTAGCATATTCATCATCTCCCATTTTGCCTGTCAGGACGGCTGTGGTGGCTATCCCGGCGTCTGTCTTTACCAGCGTCGCTCCATAATGTACCGCGTCAATCTGGAAGCCATCGGGAATTGCATAGGCGTCGTGGGTGTAGCGGTCATTTAGGCCAGCCGATGATGCGTAGACGTAGTAGGAGTCAGAGAAATAAGATGTGCTGTCTACATGCTCCCAATTAGCGTTTGAGTGGCTTTTATCAAACTCATTTTCAGAACCGTTGCCCGTGGGATACAGAGCCTGGAAACGTATATCCGGTGGCGGCGCATAGGTGGCTTCGCCGGCTGTATCATCCAAGTAGAGGTCGTCGAAATAGTTTAGTTCCCAGGAATTCAAAAGCGCGCTACTCAGCATTTGAAACACGTCAAAGTTGGACCCGGCTCCGGTAGTATCTCCCTCATAGGTCAAGATAGCCGTACCGTTCAGGTAGAGCACCGCCCAGCCCGCTTCCGCCACCTTGAAATCAAAACCCATACGCAGCCAAGTTCCGGTCGCAAATTCAGCCGGGAAGTCCACCGACGCCACATCCGAGCCGCCAACGTTCAGGTAAAATTTGGAATCGCTGTGCTTTCCGTATACATAGAGCTTGGCCGTGCCGCTCTTGCGGAAAACGAACAGAGCAGGGGAGTCGCCTGAGCTGATCCCATTGTGATAAAACCAAAACCCAAGCCGACCCTGCGATATAACGGATGGCAGTGTCTTGCGATGGTAGACGTTGGCTACATTGCTGTAGGAAAAACCTCCCGTATGCGGATTGGTTCCTGATATGCTACCAAAATAATCAGTTGTCCATTCGGCGAAGTTGGAACTGTTGCCGTATTCGCCGTGCGCCTGAAAGAGCCGAGTAATCGCCATCCTACGCCTCCCTCAGTGCCAGACTCGCCGCCCAGCGCTTGCCGCCGCTGGCCTTCACCGCCCGGAATTCGATGCTGGCCTGGCCGTCCGCGGTCACCGTGTAGGATACCGCGTCCAAATCCTCATAGGTGGCCGTGCCCGCCGCCAACATGGCGTCGAAGGCCGTCTGCAACGTGCCCTTCTGCGTCGTCGTCAGCGCCACCCACTCCAGACGAAAGAGCCGCTTGGCAGAGGCTTGCACCAGGTCTGTATGCTGCGTGCCATCGGCCAGGACCACCGCCCCGCCCCGGAATTCCCGCGTCTCTGTGTATTCTTGGGGTTCGGCCAGGGTGTTGCTGGCTAATGTGGGTGATGCCATCAGTTCACCGCCCCGGTCTGCGACTGCATGGCTAAAATCCGGGCATAGACACCAGGGGTAGCCAACTCAACCAAAATATTGACCAGCGCGGCGGGGATATTGCCGCCCACCGCGTCCAGGAAGCCAGCCCCCCACTGTGCCCCGGCCCGGCTGCCTACCTCTGCCAGGGCCTTGTACTGCTCTTTCAGTTTGGCGTCCAACGCCTCGGCCAGCCCGCCCGCCTTGCTCAACATCCCATTCACCATGCCACCGCCCGCGGCTTCCCCCGCGTCCGCGGATTGCCCGCCCGCGCCCAGCGCACTGTTGGCAGCGCTCTGGATTTGGGCCAGGCTGAATTGCCCGCCCATCTCAGAATTGAGTTCCTGGGCGATCTCGTTGGCAAGTTCGGCCATGTTCGCATCGCCCATCAGCAGCCGTTTCACCTGCTCTTTGGCCGCGTCCTTGTCCATCAGTTCCGGGCGTAGCCCCGCCTGAAAATCCTTCATCAGTTGGGCCGCAGCCTGTTGGATGTTGCCGCCGCTGGCGTCCATTGCCCCGCCGAAGAGTTCGGGGAACTTGTCCTGCAAATAGGCGGCCCAGGGCGAGTTGAACCCATTCACCACCACATCGGCCAGCCGCCGGGCGTCCTCATTGATGGCGTCCTCACGGGGCAGGAAGTCGTCAGGGTTGACGCCCACATTCACGTTCAGCGCGCCCGAGAGTACGCCTGCCACTTTGGATTTGAGATTCTCAAAGGCGGAATCCACCGCGGCGACCGCCGTTACTGTGCGCCCCAGTTCGCTGTTGGCGTCCCGTACCCCGCCGATGAAGCCCTGTACCCGGAATTCAATTTCCTCGGCACTCAGCCCCAACTCCTGATAGATGGCGATCTGGGCTTCCAACTGCTGGTTGGCCTGGCGAAAACCGTTCAGGGCCGCGGCCCCGCCGATATTCTCCGCTGCGCCCAGGAACGACGATTTGAGCGCCGCCGACGCCGACGCCGAGACCGACTGAATCTCCCGCAACCCTTCCACCAGCCCCAAAATCTGGGAGCGGGTGGCGTTGGCTTGCGCGGCCTGGGCTGCCATTGCCGATTGATTCTCCGCCGCGGCCTGGGCCGCGGCTGCCTGTTCTGCCGCCAAATCCCGGTAGGCGATTACACCCAACTGCAATTGGCCCAAATCCAGCAGGGGCGCACCGGTGATGGCTGCGGTCCGGTTGTACTCTTCCCCTACCGCTGCCACAGCCACCCGCAGGGTTTCGATATTCATGGCCGCGGTGCGCAGCCCAGCCCCGTCCCCGGCGATGGCCGCGTCCTGCATGGCCGCGGTCTGCCGTTCCAACTCGGCCACCAGCCCGGACAACTGGCTGCCCTGGTTCCAGATGGCGTTCTGGGCGTCGATTTGCGCGGCCTGGGTCATGCTGGCCGTCACGTTGTCCACCGCGTTTGCCAACTGCTCGGCAATCGCCGCCGCTGCCGGGCTGAAGAGTGCCCCCAGCGCGTCTTTGGCGTTGGCGAGGCTGGCGTCCATCCGCTCAAAGCTGCCCGCCATGTCCCGGCTCGCCCCGGCGTTGGCTTCCAACAGGTCGGCGGACGTGCGGATCACCTCGTTGACCAACGCCTGTTTCTTCTCGTTGTCGCTCAGCGCGTCCGCGGCCTGGCCGATGCTCTGGGCGTAGCGCTGGTACGCGCCCTCGGCGTCGATGGTGATGCCCAGGTTGTCCAGAATCATGGGCGACATCCGGCCCAGACCCGTCACCAAATCCCCAAACGCCTGTTGGGTGGTCAGCCCCATAGCCCGCGCCCGCGCCCCGGCAATCTCCAGCAGCTTGGACATTTCGCCGGATGTGTCAGCCACCCCCAGCAGCATGGCCTTATTCGCCGCGGCAATCAGGGAGGTGTCGTCGATCATCCCCCGGCTGGCCTCGCGCATGGCAGAAAGCATATCCCGGCTACTGCCACCCGCCGCGGTTGCCAACTGGTCAAAGGCCGTCGCCAGCCGCGCCGATTCCGCCGAGGCCCGGCCCAACTCAAAGGCGGCTTCCCCGGCCCGCAACGCGCCCAGGGCCACGGCCACCGCGCCCGCGCCCTTGACCAGCCCGCCGAATTTGCCGGAAAGCCCGCCCACCTCGCCTTGCAGCTTGTTCAGTTCGCCGCTGGCCCGGTTCTTGGCCTCTATGAGGATTTGTAGCTTATTCGTCGTCGTCGCCATGTATCAGCCTGTCATGCTCCCGGATGGCTTCCCAATCCTGGTCTGTCAGCTTCTCTTCGCCCATCTCCCCGGCGATGTGCCGCCGTCGCCGCTCTTCCACCCGCTCGATGCTCGCCGCGTCCAGCGCCCGTAGATAGCGGGGCCAGTCCATTGCGTCCAACTCTTCCAACGTGCGGTTGGGGAAGTTGCGCAGCAGCCAGTGGTCAATCAACGCCTCCGGTGGGGCTACCCCTGGCCCGTCGTCTGGCTCGTCTTCGCCGTCGTGCTGTTGTCGGAGCCAGGCGACAGCAGCCGCCCGGCTAAAGGGCCGAGAGATCGCAGGTGGGCCGTAGCCTGTATCAGCACCGTGCCCAGGAAGTCGACCAGCCGCAGGTCCAGTTCGTCCAGGGCCTCCTCCGTGATGTGGGCCGGGTCGGTCAGGGGTTCGCCGCCGGGCCGGGAGAGGTGGCAGCCGGTGAGCTTGCGTTGCAGATAGTCCAACAGGGTGGCCTCGTCGCTGGCGTTGACCGCTTTGACCTCGCCCCGTGTCCAACTCTCGGACACTTCCACCCAATCGGATTCCAGCCCTTCGATATTGACGGTGAAACGTAGGGGCATAGGGGTTAGCTCCGGGTGGGTACGCCGCTACAGGTCAACTCGCCCGACCAGGTGATACCCTCGGCGGGTGAACTGGCGTCGATGGTGTAGTTGTTGAAGAACGTGTTGGATGTCCAGGTATAAGTCACAGTGTCGATTGCCACCGCCAATGTGTGCAGCGTAGTCGGCGGAGAAATCAAATTAGGCCCGATATAGCCATCCAGCGTCCCATCCCACGGCCCGCCCACGCTCACTGTCCAAGTGGGCAATCCGGCGATACTCAGTTCGCCGGTCGAATCAAAGTTTGTCGTCTGGATGGCGTTTACAACCGCACTCATAGACGACGTATTGAGATAGCCGTCCAGGGCGTTGGAGTCGTGGGTGATCCCTACGTTGCCCGCTACTTTCTTTGCCATTGCTCGAATCTCCTAAACTATTGGGTGACGCCATCCACACAGACGACGGCCACCACACGAAACGAAGTAGCCCCGCCCAGGCTCGTACAATTCAGGCGGATGTATTGCAGCACGTCGCCGCTCATTGTCACTTTGGTCACACCCACAGCCGAGAAGTCGAACTCCCCCTCCACGGTTGCGCCGCTGCCGAAATCGTCGTCGGCGTCGCTCTCAATATCAATCGTGGCATTGGTGGCCGTGCCGGTGACGGTCTGCACGAAGAGGTAGCACTCCCCCCCCGCACTGCCCGCCGCGCCAAAGTCCACCGAATCCGTACCGCCCGTGGCGCTGATCGTGCCATCGAAGACCACCAGCCCCCGGCGCAGCCCCGCCACCGCGGGCCACTCACCAGACAGGGTAATCACCCCGTCCACCGGCATTTCCATGCCCAGGTTGCTGCCCCAGGTCGTGTCCAACACATAGGCCCGCGCCACCCCGTTGGTCCCGAAGAGCGCCCCCACGTAGACCGCCGTGGATGTGCCCAGCCGGGCCTTTAGCTCCTGTTCGATGTAGCCCGCCCCTTTGCCGCTGTAATAGCCGCCGTGAGAGAGGCTGCCCCCGGTCAGCCCGGCGATAAAGGTTTCCCCGGTCGCCTGAAAGCCCGTAGTGGGCAGGGCCGCCGCGGTCAGGGCCACGCTCAGGCTGTTGGAATCGCCCGAAAAATCAAACTCGTCAATCAGTAATTTCGTATACTTTGCCGCTACTGGCATTTCAGCCGCTCCCCTCTACAGTTGCCACCACTGCCCAGTACTCCTCTGTGGTCTCATTGCGAATTTCCCAACTGTCAATCTGATTGTTGGCGATGGCCTCGGCTTTGAGCGCGGCCACCAGGTTGTCGATCACCGTCTTGGCTGTGGTGAAGTTGGCCGCGTTCGTGTCCACAAAGTAGGGCTGCACCACGGCCACCAGTTCGATGCGCACCGTATCCAGCCCGGCCTGGCTGCCGAAAGTGATCGCCCCGTTGCTGCTCTCGGGCACACGGGGATAGAGCACCGGCAAATCCACCGCGTTGAGCTGCTGGGGTGGGTTGCTATAGGTGCGGGTGATGCCGGTCACACTCATTGCCAGCAGGTTGGCGGCGAAAGTCGCCACAGTCAGGGCCATATCAGGTCATCCTCTTGTATGGGGCCAGGGTCATCTTGATGTCGCTGGGCAGTTGCGCGGGCAGAATCGTCACGTTGCCCGCAATCACTGCCCTGTCCAGGTCCGCGGCGTTGTCACGCTGCCGGTAGAGATAGGCGGCCAGACGCAGGGTGCAATGCACAATGTCAGCCGGTGGGCTTTCGCTGTATGCCCATTTGCCGCTGATCGTGATGGCGTCCTCCGGGTCCGTGGTGTAGGTCCAGGCCACCCCCGCCGAAGATAGCAGCCGGATGGCATAGTAGGGCGTGGCATTGCGCGGTTCGGTGGTGTACTGCCCCGCGGTCACCGTGGAGCCGTCGCCGTTGGTGATGCTGTCGACGCTGGCCAGGTCCCGGTCCAGACGCAAGGTGCGCCCCAACACATCCCGCGCCGCGTCGAACGTGCGTTCTGTGTTGGCGCTGGCCTCGAAGGTACGCTGGCAGTAGGCGTCAATCAGCCCCTGGGCACGGTCGATCAACGTGCCCAGCAGGGTGTCGTCCGTGCTGGCCGTTGCGCCCAGATAGGTTTTGAGCAATGCGGTAGTCGTGTACGCCATCGGTCAGCCCTCTTCCGCGTAGGCGACCAGGGCCAGCGCCTGCTTTTGCCCCACCGCCGGGATGTCGGTCAGCCCCTCCATGCCGTGCTCTGCCAGATAGCCCAGCAGGTCGGCTTTGCTGGTCAGTCCCAGGTATTCCAGCGCGCCGGCAATCTGGGGACCAACGCCCCGTACCTCCGTCCAGTCCACCGCGGGCGGGGTATCGGCTGGCTCCGGCTCGGCCTGTTGCGTTGCCCACGCCGCCCGGCCTGCATCGACCAGTGCCGCGGCCTGCCCATCGGGAAAGGCGGCAACCGTGCCAGCCGTGTAGTATTGCTCTCCGGTCAATTCGCCCCGGTAATCCTGCAAGAATCGCACATCTGTCACGGTTGCCCCCTCTCGCCTATGCCAGTGTCACGTTGATGTTGTTCGTCACGTACCACTCGCCTTGATAGGCCACACACGCCAGCCCATCACCGATAGCCCCGCCGAATGTGCCCACATCCTTCGATGTGTTCCCGGCGTTGAATCCAATGGTTGTAGCCGTGACCGTGTGGGCCGCGGCGGTGGTGGAGACAATGACGATCTCCACCCCATCGTGGGTTGTGGCTGTAGGCGCGGCCAGGGTCATGGCCGCGGCCGTGCCTTTGGTGATAAACACAATCTTTCGCCCGCGGGTCGGAATGCTGATCGCCCCATTCGCCGCTGCCGTTTCCACGACAGTGGACAGGTCAGAGCTATCAGCGACGCCCGCTTTCAAGTTCAGCAATCCACTCATGTCAGCCTCCTCAGACGGTCAGGTTGTAGCTGATCGCGCTGGCTTCCGTGTCCCGCTGCACCATCCCCACCCGGCTGGATGCAACAATCACTGTCGCATCGGCCAGGGCGTGGCGCTCGGTCTCGAAGGTCCAACGCCGCTTGTAGCCCAGCCGCCACTGGTCCCAGCGCACGGCCAGAATACTGCCGGTCGTGTTGTTGCTGGCGGTGTCCAGGTCGATTTTGCCCGCTGTGTTGGCTTTGAGGCCATAGGTGGCGTCCTGGTTGGCCCGGTGCATATTGGCCGTGCGGATCACGTCGTGGCCGTAGATGTTCGCCAGCATCCCGTTTTCGATTGTGGGGTTGCTGAAAACGTCGCGGGTGGCAACCTGGGCCAGTTCCAGCGCCTTCCAGTGGGTCCACAAATCGACGATAAAGCCGACTTTGGTCTGATCCAGGGCGTTGCGCCCGGCCAGGCCCATCAGCTTCAGCGTCTCGATGAAGTCGGTAATCGCCAGCGTGCCCCCGTCCCGGCTGTTGGCGGTCGTGGTCACCAGGCAGGACTTGCGAAAGCCGTTGAAGAGCATAAAGGCTTCTGTGCCCGCGGGCGTGCCGCCAATGTCGTTGATGTTGGTCGTTGCACCGGCGGCGGTGTCGCCGTCGATCATGATGTGCTCCAACACCTCCCCGGCCTCTTGCTGCATATTGCGCCGCAATTCGGGAATCCACGGAATCAGGCTGTCCTCCTCCAATTCCCCGGTGAAGATGTCAGCGCCGCTCAACTTCTTGACCGACAGAGAGGCTTGCCCCGTGCCCATCTTGCTGGTGATCACCGTGTTGGTGATAGTGCCGGGGTTGCTGCCCTGTGCGCTGGCCTGGGCGGTCACATAGAAGGTCGGCGGCGTGCCCGCCAGGGGGATGTTCACACTCTCGCTGCCCTGGGGCACTTCCACCACCGGGATACGCCCGACCACCGGCGTCTCCTGGGTGATGCGCTCCCACAGGCTGTTGCTGTAGGTCACGCCTACCCACTCGTCGCCATAGCTCGCCAGGGTAGACTGGTTCATTTCGTTGGCTTTGATGGCCTCATCGGGCACGCCCGCCATCTTCATGGCCTGCCGAGCACCCCGCAGATTGTCGTCCTTGCTTGCGCCCAGTTTGACGGCCAGGGCACGGTAGGCGTCAAGCGACACCCCGGCCCGGCTATGCCCCCGGCTTTTGGCCGCCGAGAGGATGTCGATCAGGGCCGCATTGTCCACCGGGTCCAGGTTGTCGAACTTGCTGATATTGCCGAACTTGGCAACATAGGGCGCATCCCCGCCACCGGGCAGCCGGTTGGACTTGGCCGCGTCCTTTTCCCATTGCTCCCGCTCGGCTTTGACCGCCGCGGCGATGGCCTCCTCTTGTGCTTTGGCGACCTCGGCTTCGGCCTTCTGGCGTTCCCGCTCGGCTTTCAGCGCTTCGGCAACCGCGGCTTGAATTTCCTCGCTCATTGCTATCTGTCCTTTCACGTTCAAATCGTCGGTTTCGGTTGCCTTCCCCGCTTTGGGCCTTTGCGTCTGCGCGCCTGTGCCCTCTGCCCCTGGTTCCGGCTCTATGTCATCGGGGAGGGTGATCCCCCCCGCTGCATACATCATTTTCAGCACCGGCAACGCCACCGCGTGCCGGTTGGCCTGGGGCCGTGTGCCGTCGTTGTCCCAGATGGACAGTTCCGCCACCGGCCATTCCAGAATATGCCCATCCCGGCCCACACGGGCCAGGTGTTGGATGCTGCCACTACTGGCGACGGCCACGCCCTTGCGGGCCGCCTCCCACACCCGTTTTGCCAGATCGCTGGCCTTGTCCAACAACACCCGATACCAGACCCCATCGGGCCGCACTTCCCGGCTGACCGCCTTGCCGATATATTCCGGCTGGCCCTGGGGCTTCTTGCTGGTCGGGTCGTAGCCGTGGTAGTAGACAATCGGCGGCAGGGGGAACTTGTCATCGTGCAGCCGGGTGGATGCGTCAAAAAATTCCCCGTCGCTGTCCCGGTCAGACGGCCCGCCATAGGGCACGCCCAGCACGTCTAGTTCCCATTCCCCGGCTGCTTTGACTGTAATCATTTCAACGCCTCGCTGATCGCCTGCTCAAAGTCCCGCACAATCGCGGGTTGCTGCTCTTTTAGCACCTGTTCGTCGGTCTGCCACAGGGCACTGTGTATCCGGCTCTGGTATGCCGCCGATTGCACCAGCGGGCCATAGGATGTGTTGTTGCCGACTTTGCCCGCCACCCCGGCCGCGCTTTCGCTGATTCTGTGCGTCCAGCGCCGCCCCAATGTGCCCGTGCGGACATAGCTGCTCCCCGCCCGTTGCGCCGGGTATTTCGCCATCCCCGCCTGCAAACGCAGGACGGCCCGCGTCATCGGCTTGCGCAGCACCGCGTGGCCTTCCACGTTGCCCAGTTTGGCTATGAGTTTGTCCACGCCTTCGATTTTGATGCTTGTCATTTGACATCCACCATCGGGGCCAACCAACACCGGCAGCGCGGGTGCGCTGGCGGCGCGCTGATTGTCCCCTTGCGCACCTCGTCGGGCAGGAATCCGCTAAAGTCGCCGTCAATCCGAACCACAGAATCGGCCAGAGGGCCGCAGATGGGGCAGACCCTCTCATCCTCTGCCGTGCGCCAAATCCAGTGGGTGACCACGCCGCTGGCCTTGTACGCCTGGCGGTTGCCCTCGGCATAGGCCCGTGTGACCTCCGTACTGGCGATCAACTCTGCCCGGCGCTCCCCAAAAATCGGTACGAACTCCTCGATCAGGCTTTCCAGCGGCTCGCCGTTGTCAATCCACGCCGATACCGCCCGCCGGGTGCGCTCCAATGTGGTGGCGTCGATGTCCCGAATCAGCCCCAGGGTGTGCTCGTCTGCCCAGCGCCGGGCCTCCTCATTGGCAATATCCCAGCCAAAGCCAACGCCCTCCAACTGTTGGGTGGCGATAGTCACCCCCAAATCCACCGACTGGATCAACGCCCGGCGCAAGGTGTCGCGTAGTTCGGCCTCGCTCATGCCGTGCTTTAGCGCATTCTCCAAATCAGCCCTGGCCCACTCTGCAAAATCGTCGGGGGTGGCGGGCAGGGATGCGATCACCCGCTCTTGCTGGGTCTGTAGCCCCTGGGCAATGCGCCGTTGGGCCTTGCGCTCAATCTTCCCCCGCACCACCTGCTCGGCTTCCGGGTTGTCCGGGTCAAGCGGGAAATCTTGCAGCGCCTTGTGGCTGTGCGTCCCTTCCATTTCAGCCAGCAGCGCGGCCTTCTCGCCGTTGGTCAGAATATCGCTCTCAAATTGGGCCGGGTCCGGCTGCTTGCGCTTGCCCGCCCAGCGCCGGAACTTGGCGATCTCGGCGGCTTTGGTGAATCCGCCATCCTGTAATTGGTAATCCCACCGTTCATCTCCCCACGACAGAGAGACCACATCCAGGCGCACATCCAAGCGCGGCACATGGATCGTGGGCATTGCCGCATCGGACGAGACATAGCCCAGGGTAATATGTGGGATGTACCCCTGCATCCAAAATGCCGGAATCCCCCGCTCTACCAGCAAATCCAAGAATCGTTTGCGCCAATCCTGAATCGTCTGCGAGTTGAACAGCACGTGAATCGGCTGCGCGTCATCGTCCGTCTTTGCGTTGAATCGTCCCAGCCCGTTGAGTTCCCCAGAAATAAAGGGCTGCTCGGCTGCAAATTCTTCCAGAGCGCTGTTGATTATGTCCCGCTCGTCCCCGGTCATATCTGTGCTATCGCCCAGGTAGGCCAGCGTGATATGAAATTCGTTGGCGGGGACCGGCGCAGAATTGAGAGGAAGATAGCCCTGCATCTCTGCCAGCGCGGTACGGATTTCCGGCGGCACATAAAAAGCCACCATTACGCCCGTATGCGCTTTGATTCTGGCTGCCTTCAGCGCTTTTTGTGGCCCATCTCCCGGCCCATCCTCCGGCGCCTGCTGGATTGTTTCGCGCGAAACATCCGGCCCGCCCAGCAGCCCCACCGGGGCCGGGCCAGCGTTCTGGCCCACTTGGGCCACCAGCAGCCCGCCCCGTTCGTCGCCCAACCCATCGTCGCCGTAGTATTTCTGGCGTACCTCGTCAATCGTGTGGGTGCGTGCGTAAGAATCCTGCTCTGCCAGTTCCAGCGCCCGGTCGCTGTCGCGCACGTCGTCAAATTCGGCCCGCAAATTGTCACCGTAGGCGGGCAGCACGTCGTTGGTAATCTTCTCGGCAATGGATGTCAGCAGGGGCCAGACTGCCAGTTCGTTGAAGGTGGCCCGGCCTGCCTTGCTGTTGGCTTCTGTGGCGTTGATCGCCAGCACCGACGCCAGCCCCGGCGCAAAGGTGGCGAAAATCTCCTCTTTGTTGAAGTTGCGCGCGCCCAGGAACTCCATATCCTTTTGGGACATCGCCATCGACACCCACTCCACGCCCCCCTTGCCCACGTTGCGCAACATCATCAGGTTACGCTTCGTGCCCCCGTGCTCCCGTTTCACATCCGCCCGCATTTGCTGCCAGGTGGCGTCGTCAATCGGGTCGGCAAAGGCCAGCGCGCCGGGCAGCTTGGCATTGTCCTCGCCAAAGAAGGCGGTATTCCACTTCTGCATAGCCAGATCGCCGGTGGCCACCGTCGCCAGGGCTTCAATCGGCGACAGCCCCACGAAATGGTGCGACGGGTGGAAGCGCTTAAAATGAACCACCTCCCACGGCTCAAGGGCTATCTCTACCCCGTCGCCGGGGTCGTAGAGGTAGCCCTTGAGGAACAAGCGGCCATCGGGCTGGGGGCGCACCTGGTTGGAGGGCAACAGCCAGATTTCCGCGGGTTCGTTGCGTTCGTGGGTCCGGTTCAGCCACCAATAGGCGTTGCCGGTCAGCAGCCGGTGGGCAAAGGTCGCCTCCAACAGTTCGTAGCGACTCATCAGCGGGTTGGGCCGCTGTAGCAGTAGCTCCAATGGGTGGTTGACAATATCGCTTTCCTCTTCCCCCTCCAGTTGCTTGACACTGAGTACGGTTGTGGCCGCGGACGCAGCCACCGCGCCCACGGCAATCGCCACCCAGGACAGCCGCTGGTATAGCTCCAACTGGTTGGACGGTAGCCAATATTCCGGCACGCTGAAACGCTGGGCCTCGCCCGTGCGCTGCAACCATTCCGGGCTGTCGCTGATTGTCGCTGTCTTGGCATAGCCCAGCCGGGCCGCCAGTCGGTCAATCCAGTTGCTCATGCGAAGTCCACCAATGCGCCCATAAAGACCGCCAATTTGTTGAATGCGCCGGAGGAGGCGTCCACCTGGTCGTCGTTGCTGCCCTGGGGAAAGCTGGTCAGTTCGCTCAAATAGCCAGCGTTCCACGCCCCCCGCACAATTTTCACATTCCCGGCCTGGGCCTGGGCTGCCAACGGCTCGGCACGGGTGGCCTTGTCGCCGGTGGCCCGCTCCACATAGACGGGGAACCCGGCCAGGTTGCGGGTGGTGGCGTCGGCGCTGTCCTTGCCACCGCTGCCCGGCTCCTGTTCGTGCCAGATGCGCACGGACCCCCGCTGGGCGTCCATCTCCGCGGTCTGGCGAATGATGCGCTCCCGGTCGCCCGCGCTCCACTGCCCCCGTACCACGTCGGCAATGTAGAAGATGCCCGCCTTGCGCCCCATCAGCACCCCGGCGGTATAGTCCCCATCCCCGGCTGTGCCCGCCTTGTCCCAGTAGCGCACCCACGCACAGTCCACCGGCGCGCCGCCCACGATCTCAAACCAGGCCCGCTTGAAGAATTCCCCATCCGGCGCGGTGGGCCGCTGCTGGTAGAGGGCGGAGAACGAATTGCCCATCACGGTTTTGATACGGGCCAAATCCTGTTCGTCGTAGCGTTCCGGGCAGAGGGCCTCCCCCGGTTCGCGCCCCAACGGGTCATCCGCTTCGGCCAGGGCGGGCAAATTGACTACGTGCCAGGCGTCGGCCTCTTCGCTGGTCAGCAGCCGCCCGGCCAGGTCGTCCTCGTGCCAGCGGGTATTGTGACTCACTAGCCCGTTAGCGATAAAGTTTTCCGTGTCCTCTATCTGAACATCGAAAACCTCTGCAACGCCAGCGGGTTCAATGCTTTCAATCTGCGTCGTTGTGAAGTCGGAAGTATTCGAGAATAGCAAGCGCTGTTGCTTCTGTCTTAGCGTATCCCACGGCAAGGTTGCAGTCGTTGCACAGAAGTCCTCTGACTGTGTTTGTGTCATGGCAATGGTCAACGCAGAGCTTTCCGCCCCAATGCGCTCGCACATTGTCGCCTGGCGGCTGCCCACAGATAGCGCACTTTCCGCCTTGCGCTTCAAACATTGCGTCGTACTCGGCGCTGGTAATTCCATATCGCTGCTTGAGGCGCACATTCCGGCGGTACTCTGCGTTAGCTGTTGGAGGACGATGCCCGTCTGCCCACATCTTCTTGCCGTAATGCGAGGCGCAGTAGCCACGAGCGCTAACGGGTTCTTCGCATCCATCAACGAGGCAAGTTTTCCCTTTCCACTTCCCCCATTGTCCTTTGCGGTTACGATTCTCTGGCCCGTAGTTAAGTTTCTTAGTCTTATCCATTTGAATTGTCCATGCTCCTGTACGAGAAAAGGATGACGTTCATTTGCATGTACAATTTTACCACAAATCATCTTGATTCTAAAGACAGAATCAAGACCATTGCTTCTGTGATTTCGCACTGTAGACGTCCCTAATCTGCCGTTATCATAGGTCGCTACCCTGTCTCCTGCTCTAATGTCACGCAACGGACGTTCAGCACCATCAGCCATGAGTACCGGCGTGTCGCCCGTCATGCACATAATCAAAATCATCTTGCCCCCCGGCTCCAAACGGGTGTACAGGTCGTCGGTGTACCAGTCCCACACCCGGTCCCGGTAGGCCAGGCTGTTGGCTTCGGCCCGGTTCTTCACCGGGTCATCGATGACGATCAGGTTGCCGCCCATGCCGGTGATGCCAGCTCCCACACCCACGGCCCGCAAGCCCCCGCCCGCCCCGGTCTCCCAGTCGTCTACCGCGGTCCGCTCGTCGTTCAGGGTCAGCCGCTGCCGGGCAATGTTGCGGGTCTTACGGCTAAATTTGTTGGCAAGGGTCTGGTTGTAGGCCCCCACAATCACCCGCTGGCTGGGGTCCTGCTCCAATACCCAGGCCGGGTAGCGCACTGTCACCATCTCGCTCTTTCCGTGGCGGGGGGGCACGGTCAGAATCAGCCGGTCAATTTCGCCCCGTGTCACCCGTGCCACCTGTGCCCGAATGTGCTGTAAATGCAGCCAGCGCCAATGGTAGGTGGGCGAAACCGTGGGCAGCCAGGCGTCAAAATCCAGCCCCCGCCGCCGTCGCCGCCGCTCCCGTTCAGCCGCGGCCAGCGTCGTCAAGGAGGGCGTCCAGTTCTTCGTCGCTGAGACTGCGTACATCGATGTCCACCTCGGACTTGCTACTGCTCTTGGCCGCCGTCTCTATCCCGGCCCGGTCCAGAATCGCCACGGCTGCCCGCAGAATAATGCTCTCGTCCCGGCTGCCCATCCGTTCGACCAGCCGGGTCACGGCCACCGGCGCGGCCAGGGCCAGCCGTTCCGCGGCCAGGTTCAGCGCGCGCAGGGCCTTGCCATCCCGCCAGCCCCTGGCCAGGGCGTCTACATCCGCCAGGGCCTGGGCAAAGAGCGGGTCACGCTTCCATTTGCTGTGGTAGGTGTTGCGGGCACAGGTCCCCGGCTTGTCCCACACCGTCTCCTCGCTCTTGCCAGAAAGGTGGGCGTCCACCAGGGCCAGGATGGTTGTCTTCTTTTTGTCCGCCCACGCGCTCCCGTCCAGACGGGAAAGGGCGGCTTGGGCCGCGTCTGTCCACTCGGCTTTTTCCTTCTCTTTTTTGTCCGGCGTTGCGTCCGGCGTTGCTTGGGCCGCGCCTGTCCCGTCGTCAGTCATTGGGCGCGCCTTTGTTCAGGGCAGACGAACGGGCGCAGCGGGCCAGGGCGGATGTGCGGGTCATTCTGGCAACCACATGACTTTTACCGGACCGATATCCACCCTGCGGTATGGCGGAGACGCCCCCATACCGCAGCCCAGCCAATAGGTAAACAACCCGACAATCACCAAGTGGTTACTTAGGATGAAGCTCCTGGACCAAATCAAAACGTGCCCCCTGTGGATTCATGTCGATTTCAGGCATAAGCGATGCGTAGTATCGCATCGTCTTTGGTTCTCATAGGTCGATTCGCAAGTTCAGCCGTTCAACACGAATCTGCAATTCCTCGATAAACGACGCCACCCCGTTGAAACGCATCGCAATATCGCTATAATCAGCCGGGCCGACTGCCTCGACGCCCTCAGCCTGGTCAGTGGCCCGTTCGGGTTTCAACACCATCGACAATTCCGATTCAAGCTCCTTTAGTAGAAAATCGAGCTTTTGTAGTGCGCTAGTGCATCGGTCGTAGGCAATCGGAATGCACTTGCCGTCCTTTGCTTGCCCTCTCCGCTCTGCCTGAAGCTCTCTTTCTATTTTTTGCTTTTCTCTGTATTGCTCCTCATCCATTGGATACACTGCGCTTATCCTTTCTTCTGTATGCAGGTCAGGTGGCCCACGGAATAGGATTTTCTCCAGATTCGACCAGTCCCAAACGTTCAAACCTTTCCATCACCTCAGAAAATCGACCGATAGTATAGAACCACATGCCCGGCTTCATTTTCTCCAATGCAACTAAATCGTCTTCTATCAGTTCCGCCACAGGCAGCCATGCGTCCGGTTCGACGTGGAAGGTCAGGTCAGTCATTGGACCCAATCCTCGGCGTGGTGTTCGTACCCCGCCGCCACCGGGCCATCTTCCGAGACTTTCGCCAGTTCCGCCCGAAGCCCCGCCATATCAGCCCCGGCCACGGTTGCCCGCTGACCGGCCCGCAACCATTCGACCGCCTCGGACACCGACGAACAGCCAGCGCGCAGGGCCGTGCCCCGTGTCACCACCAGTTCCCCGTCCACCAGCAGGCAGAGATAGGCCACGGTTGCGGCCGCGGTTGCGGCCCCTGCTATCGCCATCCTACGTCCCTCCATATCGGTCCACTCTGTGTACACTCTAATTTCAATTGCTCCCGGCTCGTCCCGCGGCGCGGGCAGCGCCGCCTATTCCTGCTTATCCCGGTGGCTATGCGAACCCCAGCCCCCCGCTACATCCTCGTCCCGGCTGATTTGGGACGAAAGCATAGCCGATGCCAGAGACGCCAGGATTATCACGGCCAGCACGCCATAGAGCACGCCCAGGGCGATGTGGTAAAGGCTCACCGGCTCACCGCCTCCGGTTCGCCTTGCCAGTTCGCCCCGTTGCCGTCCGGCCCGTTGCCAGCCAGGGCCATCTCTGCCATTGCCGAGCGCACCGCCTGCTCATTGTCGGCGGGGATGCGCACCGGGCGATTCTGCAACAGCAGGGCCGCGGCGTCGCTGGCCGTGGTCAACACCGGCCCATAGCCACCCGCGCAGCCCATCACCTTGCCAGCCCCCTGCTGTTGGGCCTGGCCCACCAGCGTGGCAGCCCCCACCAGCCGCAGAACAACCGTTCCATCAGCGTCCATCACAGGTCAATCCGCAACCGCAGGCGCTCGACCCGTATTTGCAAATCCTCGATAAATGCCGCCACCCCATTGAAGCGCATGGCAATATCGCTATAATCCGCCGGGCTGGCTGCCTCGACGCCCTCGGCCCGGTCGGTTGCCCGTTCGGGTTTCAGCACCATCGACAATTCCGCTTCGAGTTCTTTGACCTGGGCGTCGAGTTTTTGCATCGCTCCAGAGCATCGGTCAAAGGCAACGGGGATGCCACCATAATCTTTTGTTTGCATATCCCGCTCTGCCCGAATCGCCGCTACTGCTGCTGCTCGATTTTCTCTCAGTGTTCTTTCGTCTTCAGGATGCACTGCTAATTCCCCTTTCGTCGGTATGCGGGCCAGGTGGCCCACGGAATAGGATTTTCCCCCGCTCCCCCGCTCATAGCACCCGCCGCCAGAACGGTTGGGCGGTCAGGCTGCGGTCGGTGGTGTAGGTCATGGGGTCGGTGGCGTCAATGCTGCGCATGGCTTCGTGGATAATCTTGGCAATCGCCAGCAGGCCGGTCGAAATGGCCGCGGCCTTTGTGCCCAGATCGCCCAGGGCTGCGGCCAGGTCGAAGTTGAACCCGGCAAAGACCAGGCCAAAGGCGACGGCCAGCAACAAAGCCAGCCAACGTACACGGGGAAGGGTGGACATCGATGCACCTCCGGGGGGGGAATAAAAATCCCGGCCTGGTTCCGTCTCCGTTGGGAGAAGAGAGAACCAGGCCGGGATCATCCGTGCCTGCAATCATGGCCGCCCGGCGGTCTGGCGGGTGTGGTGTCTGGGTACGGGTCCACCAGCACAGCCGGGCGTATAGGGCTACTATAGCACGCCTGTTCGTGGCCGTCAAGGGGGTGTCAGGAAAGAGGCATAGTCACAATGAAGCGGATCAGCCAGTAGGTGGCGAAGCGGTCCACTACCAGTTCCTCACCGGGCCGCCGCTGGGATAGCGTCTCGCTCAGTTCCTCTGGCCCTTTGGCTTGGAATGTACGTTCCAGCACCAGCGCCCGCCCATTTTCACGCAGGCGACCGTGTACGGCCATCGTCTGGCATAGCTCCACAATCTGCGCTGTTCCCACAGACACCTCCCTCCCGGTTGGCTTACACTGGACTATAGGCAGTATAGCACAGCCGTTCGGGAATAATCCAATGATTGCAAAGCGCGCAAGGCAACAAAAAGCCCCGGCCAGCGAATGATCGCCGACCGGGGCTGTGCCCTGCCCTGCCTATCCCCCCAGCGGGGTGAGAGACTCCGTGTAGCTCCGCCCCGGCGCTTCCCCTTCGATGTAGGCGTTCAAATTCCCCGCCCGCATCTCCAACACACCGTTCGTCCCGATGAAGAGGGCCATCCCCAGCACCCCCCCACCGGCTGCCTTTTCCCGCCGGGCAGAGCGGGCCAGGGCCTGGCCCAACTCCTCGGCTACATCCGGGTTTTTGGATGCGTAGTAGTCGGCAAAGTTGTTCATCACCTGGCGGCGTTCGTCGTTTTGCATGGTTGTCTCCTGTGGATGGTAAGGGCGGGGGTAAATCAGAATTCGCCCCCGCCCCTGGATTGTAGTGGCTCAGGCCGTGGCGGGCAATCCCGCCAATTGCCTACTCTGGCAAGCCTTGCACAGCCGGGGCCTGCTCGCCTTTGGGGATGCGCAGCACCTGGCTATAGCTGCCGTCGGGGTTCTTCACGCTGAACCACACGTCGCCCTGTTTCTCCCGGCGCATGGCCTGGCGGTCGCCCACCAGAATCCACGTCGGCAGCCCGGCATCGTCTACCGTCGGGCTGCACGGATAGCCGCAGAAGGTCGGGCCGCTGGTCAGTTCCCGCACACCGGGCAGGCTGGGCTGGGCGTCGGCAAAGCCCCAGCCCCGGCCCACCAGCCAGCCGCCCAGTTTCTCGGCCCGTTCCAGCAGTTCCCGCACTTCGTCGCCGTTGTCATCCGGCGACACGCTCAAATCGAAAGGATGCCCCTGGGGGGTCGTCAGTCGCAATGTTACTGTTGCCATCGTTCCATCTCCTCGGCTATATCAGCCTCGCAAAGCGCTGCCAGCGCCGCCGTTATCTCTTCGTCCGAAAATCCGTTCCCACGCATCACGTAGATGGTGAGGTCCACTTTCTCCAGCAGGGCCGGGCTGGGCCGGGTCTCTATGCCCATAGGTCACCGTCCTCGTCCCGGTTCAGTTCCTTCTCCACAAACAGCGCCTCGCCCTGGGGCTGGGGCCAGTCCACCGCCACCGGCTTGGGCGTTACCTCCCAGACGTGCAGCCCGCCGTGGCTGGGGTACTGCTTGGAGAGTTCCCACCCGGCCCCGTCCATCGCTTCATAAAATCCGGCCTGGGTGATGCTCACTTCCACCCGCTCGGCCAGGTTGACCCGCTCGGCCCCGTCGTCAATCCGGTAGGCGGTCACAAAATCCCGTTGGGTCTGGCCCTGGTCCCCGGTCCATTCCTCCCGGATGTAGAGCTTGACCGCCACTTCTGCCCCGCTCAGGATGTGGGCAATCAGCCCGGCAGCCGTGGCCGGTGCGGTGATCCCCGCCTTCAGCGAGTACATGGCCGCCAGCATGTGTTTGCAGAGCTTCTGCCCGGCAGGGCTGGCCGGTGCGCGCTGGTCGCCACAGTCGCACATCCCCCGTTTGATGCTCACGTTGTACGGGCGGGGCGTGCCATCGGGCAGGGTGGCCGAGCCATAGACCGCCCAGCGGTCCCGGCCCTGGCTGTCGTTGTCCAGCCGTTGCACCTTGCCGGTCAGCAGCAACTCGGCTGCCTTGACCGCCCGCTCTCCGGTCTGGGGAAAGCGGGCAATGGCGGAATCAATGAAGGGGGAAATGGCGTTGCGGGTGAGGGTGGCAGTGGTCATCTTAGGCCACCTCTTCCATCTCGTGCCCGGAGTACCAGGGAGACGCCATCTCGATAAACAGGCTCACATCCGCGGCCAGGGGCAGCCCCTCGGCGTCGGCGGTTCGCAGCGCAGAGGCCGCGGCATCGTCGAAGCTGGCGAACGATTGCCGGCTGTATGTGCCCAGCTTGCCGCCCGTGCGGTTGATACGCCAGATGAACGTACCGTCCGGGTCCTGATCCACAGAGACCCAGGCCACCGGCTGGCTGTTCCATTTGACGGATTGGGGATTGACAACTACGGGGCTTTCGTGTACAGTTTGCATCGAAGATTCCTTTCTGACTGAAGGGCTGATTCACGATAGAGACCCGGTTCACTTTCCACGGTGGGGCCGGGTCTCTTTTTTTGTTGCCCTTCTATATATAGATTTTACCCTATTTCTTTAGGATTGTCAAGGTACTTAGGTGCTAATTTTAGACGAATTTTCTAAACAAGTAGGCGAAATGTATTGACAAGACGGCTCATTAGGGTGTATCCTGTAGGCAATGCAAATCAGTCAGACGAGGAGGGAATCTGTGATGAAGTGGAAACTAAGCGAACTTCAGGGCCGGGTCCAGGCAAAGACCGGGCAAAATGTGACGTATGAGGACATGATGACCGCAACCGGACTATCAAAGCAGACCATCACAAATCTAAGGATGGACCGGGCCAAACAGGTCGGCGTTCCTACTATGGAAAAGCTCCTGGACTTCTTCAGCCAGCGCCTGGGCGAACCGCTCACCACGTCCGACCTGTTGGAGTACCGGCCCGAATGACACCCGACCCATTCCGCATTCCGCATTCCGCAATCCGCAATCAAAATGTCCGACTACCAGCGCGTCCGCGCCATCCTAACCGCAGAGCAGCGCCGCCGGAAAGCAGCCTACCGCTACCGCCCCTACGAGCGCGCCCCGGCGATGGCAGAGATCGCCGACGCCCTGGCCGCCCTGGACCGGATGCGCCGGGCGGCTGAATGGAACGGCGTGGGCAAAGCCGCGGCCCGGTTCTGGCAGGACAAGTTCGACTGAAAGACAAAAGTCCGACTTCTGGCAGAAGTCGGACTTTTTAGAACCCATGTGCTACACTACAACGCAAGACGCCCGGCCTGCTGACGACAGGCCGGGCGTCTCTTCGTCCCCAATCAAAAAGGAGTTTACCAATGCACCTCTCCAGGCGCATTGCCAGTATAGCACGGGCGTTCTACGCCGTCAACGGCAGCGCCATCTGCCCGCCCGTGCCCACACCTACCACCACCAGCACACCCCGCAACCATCGCCCGTGGCAATCGTCGCAGGCCCGCAGGCCCAGGGGCGTGTGACGCACACTCCACACCAGCACCTGTTTCGAGCGGGGCCGGGCCTGGCCGTCCACCGGCAACACCCCGCCGCAGACCTCGCAGCGGTCGGGGAGGGGGTTAGGGGTTTTCATCGTGCGCCTCCGATCTTGTCCTCTGGTCTCTTCTGCTCTACGATTGCCCGCAATGTCGTTGCCCGGACAATAATCTCGTGCAAATCCTGGCCTATGCCGTAATCGTCGGCGGTCTCTTGCGGTCGCTCGTCCAGAGCAAGGATCACGGATGACAGTCGGGTGTGCAATAGTTGCAGCCGGGTGATTTCGCCAATTCGGGCGGTAGTCGTCAGTGGCGGGCCGGATTCCTCGACATCCCCCGCGGCCAGATTGCGGGCGCAGCAGGCCCCAACCCCCGCGGCGATGGCTGCTGGGTCGGTCAACTCCCGGCCACACTTCCCACAGCGGCCCGTGGGCTTGGCAGGCGGGGCTGACGTGGCTGACTTGCCGATGTTGGCGGTTTGCATCGTCGCCGTCGTTCCGTGTTTGGTGGTGTAAGTGCGCTCAGCGGCTTCACTGTCATTCGATGACAGTGACCGGCGCAGAGTGCTCACCAAGTTGTTGCTCACCTGGGCCACCCGTGCGATCTCCCGGTCACTCCACTTCCCCCACTCCTCATCCCGCAACAGGGTTAGCACCGCGTTGCGTTTGTCCTCGTTTGTCCGCCGTAGCCCGTGGCTGGCGTTGCTCCCCACCGCACACAGCACAGCATCCCGCCGCGTGCCCTGGCGGATGTCCGCCATAATCGAATTGTCGTACTCAGACTGTTTGTAGGCGGCCAGCCGGTGGAATCCATCGGCCAGCCAATAATGCTCGCCGTCGTAGTAGACGATCACCGGCGGAAAGACAGCCCCGCCGACCAGTGCCTCGGCATACTCGTCCACAGTCTCTTCGTTGATGCGCAGCCGGGCCTGGGTTCCCCCGTCCGTGCGGATAGACGCAACCGGCAGGCTGTTTGGCCCGCGCAAAATATCAAGCGCCATCAGCCCACCCCCTCCACCGCCCCGGCCAGCCGCTGGGCCAGGGGCACATAGGCCGCCAACAACTCAGCCCCGGCCCCGGCCCCGTTGCGCCGGGGAATCACCACCACCGCCCCTTCTTCCTTCAGATTCGCCAGCCCGTCCGCGTGCTGGTTCGTGCGCCCGTCCACCTTCGTGGCGACGTACTCCCGGCGGATGTTGCGCCCACGGGCCGCTTCCACCTGGCCCAACACATCCGCCACCTGCACCAGCCCGGCAATTGCCAACGGCTCCGGCTCGCAGGGGATAATCACCCCGTCGGCTGCCATCAGCGCGTTGATGGGCAAGATGTCCGTATCCGGCGGGCAGTCGATCAGGATGATGTCCCACCGGCTGCCGTCCGCCTCAATCGCCTTGCCCAGGGCTTCCAGCCGCCCGAAGTGGAGCCGTTCCAGCCCCGCGGCCACGTTGGACAAATCCAGAGAGGCGGGCACGAAGTCGTAGCCGTATTCGGTCGTCAGCGCGGCCTGGCTCAGGGTGGCCGTGGGCGCAACCGACCCGCCCAACACAGAGCCGATGGTCAGGATGTGGCCGTTGCGCCCGCTGCGCAGGGGCGACGCCAGCTTGGTCAGCCCGTGCTGGGGGTCCAGGTCGATACAGAGCACCCGCCAGCCCAGGGCCGCCAGGTTGATCGCCGTGTTGTGGGTGGTGGTCGTCTTGCCCACCCCGCCCTTGCCGTGGTAGACGGCGTGGATTGTTGGTCGGTTCATCGGTTGGTCTCCTTTTTGATTCGGTATTCCGCCCGGAGGGTCGGACCCTCCGGGTCTCCGTACATCTCCTGGTTGTAGCCTGCCCAATACCCATCCTCGGCCAGCCGTTTCAACCTGGCCCGGCGTGCGTCGTCTCGCCCTGCACGCCGGGCCGCTGCCTCCACATCCAACACCCGGCCCACCAGCCAGATGCCCAGGGCCACCAGCACCAGCCCCAGGGCGATGCCGGAGAATAGTTCAGTCAGCGGAATTTCCATCGTCGGCCTCCGTCGCTACATACCGCACCCCGTCCACCGTCACCCACGCCCCGGCCATCTCGCCCGGTGCGCCAATCCAACACTCAGTCGCCTGGGCAGGCGGGGCATTGCACCCCACCCGCCCGTCGTCGCCGCTGCCCAGCAGGAAGGCCAGGGCCAGCAGCCGGAACAATTCGATTGGCGTCATAGCTCATTTCTCCTTTGGCTCTGGATAGCTGACCACACCGGAGCGCACCAACTGCTCGAACGCCTCCCGGTCTGCCTCGTTGGTCAGGTCCATCGAATCGGTAGGCAGTTTGTAGTTTTTGCCTTTGGGGTGGTGGGCGTGCCACAAGTCGTGGGCGTAGCTCTTGGCGATGCCCAGCGCGTCTTTCAACTCCGTCTGGTTGCAATCCGGGAACGCCTTCACAAAGGCCACCGCCGCCCGCTGGTAGTCCGTGGGGCCGCTCGGTTCGGTCGGTTCGGAGACGGCTGGGGAGGGGGGGGCTACCTCTGGTACGAACCCCTCCGAACCGCCGAACGAACCGGCTACCGAACCGCTCACCGAACCGCCCACCCATCCGTCTGCGTCCACCGCCGGGGCTGGCGTGGCTGGCCCAGCCGAGACCGGAACCGCCACCCCGTTGATGACCCGTCGGCTGCTACTGTTGGCGGGCAACTGGCGCAGGATGGCGGGCACGGCGGCGCTGGCGTCGAAGCTGCTGTACTCTACCCCCCGCACCAGGAAGCGGCCCACCGGCGGCAACTTCCCGGCCCCGTACTCTTCGACCTTGCTTCCCTGGCCAGGCCCTAACTGAAAGACAGTCTTGAATTTGGTTCCGCCCAGGACGGCGTTTGACCAATTCTCCGGGTACTGGTCCACAAAAGCCATGTGAACCCGATGCTTGCGCCCACGCTGAAGGATGGTGTCGAGCATTACATCCACGGCGTCGGCGTCGTTTCGGCTGCGCGTTTTGAGGTGGCGGTAAGTGTCCCCGTATTCTTCCCAGACAACCAGGACCGGGCGCGGGTTGGTGGTGGTGGCCCGTTGTTCGTAGAGATTGTAAATTGCCTCTACCTGGCCGGGGAATGCGCTGGGGTCGGTTTCGTGCAGTTCCACGGCCCCCTCGAAGAGGTTCCACCCCGCTCCGCCGTCGGGCGGTGGGCGGTTGCCGTCCGGGTTGATAACCACGACTTTCCAGCCGGAACGAATAGCATTAAGAACAACCCCAAAAGCAATAGAGGTCGTTTTGCCTGTGCCAGAAGCACCTATGACGCCTATGCTAAAGTGGCGGGCTGGCTCAAAGACCGCCAGTTCCCCGCCGTCCCCCTGGCCCACAATCCAGCGCTCACCGGTGGATTTCGACAGCGCGTCGGTCAGGGAGAGCCGGGCCACCGGCACCGCGGGCGGCGCGGGCAGGGCCGGGTCCTGGCCGATCACCCGCACGTCTTTGGGCCGATAGTTGCCTTCCAGCCATTTGGCCGTCGCCACGTTGGGGATGCCGCTTTTGCCCATCCCAAACGCACCCCGGCCCCGCACCAGCGCATCGTCCCCCGGCTGCATGGTCATCAGCGAGCGGGTGGTCTGCACGGACTGGGCATAGGCCAGTTGGCGGTCTGGGCCGATGGGGGATTCGTACTCGTGGACGCCGTAACGGGGGTTGGCGTGGACGATGCCGCTGGTCGATTTGTTCATGTCGATGTAGATTTTTCCGCCCTGCTCGTCGTCCATTTCGATCAGCGAAAAGCTGCCGTCCACAGGCCGCCGCCGCCGGTCACTGTCCGACCGCCAGCGGGTGATCCCGATGAACGAGAGCACCGCCAGCCCTGTGCCTCCAACGAAAACCCCAACCACCTTGAACGCATAGAGCACAGCATCCAGCGCCAAGTAGACAAAGAGCGGGATCGCCACTGCCAGCCCCGCCATCAGGCCAAACAGCAGCAAGTTGCCGATTTTCTGCATATCAGCCCCCCGCCAACCGCAAGCCCTCGGCGGTCAGCCGGTAGGAGACGGGTCCACCCTTCGTCTCGTCTATCCGGTAGACGCCATCCTCGAAATCCCAAACCCAGCCGCTGCGTTCCATCAGGTACACCTGGGCGGCGCTCGCTGGCATCTTCGCCAATGGGTTTTCCCGGCGCAATTCGGCCAGGTCCATATCGAGCAGCACAATATCGGCCTGCTCATCAGCGGGCAGTCTGGTCGCCGCTTCTGCTGCCGTGCGGGGCGGAATGTGCAACACCGGGCGGTCTGCGGTCTGTGGTCTGCGGTCTGTCGCTTGCATGGAATAATTCTCCTGTGTTGGTTGCGGAGATGCGCCAGGGGCTGGGCTGTGCTATCCTATGCCCAGCCCCCGCCGTCTCCTGTGTTCGGTTGGGGGTCAGGGCCGGGGGCTGCGGGATGTGCAGCGCCCCGGCCCGGTCTATATCTCAAAAAAACTTGCCTGCTTGTATCTGGCCGATGGAGACAGCCAGAGCGATTCTGTTCTGGCTTGCGCCCCGTCGGCGAATGTGGCTTTGTCCTCCCGTCGCCAATCGGCGTAAATCTCATCGTACAGATCGCACCGATAGCCGGAGACGACCACCGCCCCGTCCACGCCGTGCAACTGCTCGGCCAATGCCCTGTGCTCGCCGTCGGTCATTTCGTGGGCGTAGGCTGATTTGGCGTAGCGGGGATTGCGGGTGGACGCCACATAGGGCGGGTCGATGTAGTACAGCGTCTCTGAGCTGTCGTACCGGCTGATAACCTCGGCAGCCGGGCGCATATCGACCACCACGCCCGCCAGCCTCTCCACAATCATTTCCAGCGCGTCGGGCATACCCTGCCAGTCGTGCGCCGGTGTCGTGCCGCTGCGGGTCGCGTTGTCCCGGAATCCCGTGGCGTGTGACTGCGCCATCGCCGAGCCAAATCCCATGAAACTCCGAATCAGCGTGCGCCGGGCCTGCTCCACAGGATCGCCGGCGGTGATATAACTCTCCTCGAACTCGGTTCGGGCAAACGGCGTCAGTTTGACCAGCCGCACCAGCTCCCTGGCCTGGGACGGATTGCGCAGCACCCGAAACAGATTTACAATCTCGCCGTCCAGGTCGTTGTAGACCTCGGCATAGCTGCGCGGCTTGCGCAGCAGCACAGACGCAGCGCCGCCGAACGGCTCCACATAGACCCGATGGGCGGGAAAATGGGAGATAATCCAGGGCGCAAGCCGCCACTTGCCGCCGTGATAGCGCAGGGCCGGTCGTCGCAAATTCAAATTTGGGCCTCCTTTCTCATACCGCCGCCGCATATTCCCCGCGCAGACGGCGCACAACTGTTCGATCACCTCCCGCCCGTCTGCCAGCGTCCCCACCACCACCGGCGCCACCGGGTGGTGGATGCCGGGGAAGCGGCAGCGCTGGCAGCGCCGGGCCTCAGTCGGCATTGCGGGCCAGCCGATAGGTGGCGGGGCGTTTCCTATCACTGATCACCGTGCCCAGGCTAGTCAGTGCGGCCAGGGTGGCGTTGATGGTGGTGTAGGGGTGGGACAATTCTGCCAGCATATCCATTTTCGTTCCCCGCCCGTTGTCTTCCAGCCAGGCCACCACCCGTTCGATTGCGTTCTTAGGTTCGGGTTTGGTTGGGCCGGGCAAGGCTTCCAGTTCCGGCTCATCTTCCTCTTCCTCTTCCTCTTCCGGCTGGGCGGCGACGGGTTCCGGTTCTGCCGCCGCCGCCACGTCAAACATCCCCACACACCGGGCCAGCCGCCGGGAGTGGATCCGCGCCCCCAGCAATTCGGCCACCCCTGGCTTGTGGCAGATGGCCGCGGCCCGGTTGAGCATTTCGGCCAGTTCCTGTACTTCGGCCATATAGCGGGCCTGGGAAAAGTCCAATCCGTCTTCCAGCCCATCGCCGTGGGCCGTGCTGATAGCCGCTGCCGCTTCCTCCGCGGCCAGGTCGATGTAGGAGAGCAGGGGAGGGGTCATGCGGCCACCCCCTGCTCCGTCCCCATCTTGCGCCGGAAAGCCGCCACCACTCGCCGATGCACCGACTGCATCCGGCTGATTTTCTCGTCGGCTGCGGCCAGGCGTCGGCCCAGCCGGGCGATCTCGAAGTCTCGCTGCTGAACCTCCCAGAGCAGCGGGTGGTCCCGGTAGACGGGCGATAGTTCTGCCATTGGTGTCACTGGTTCGCTCCTTGTTGGTTGATGGCCCGTTCCCGGACCCGAAATTCCACCTGCACGGACCGCCCGCACAGCCTGCTCAATATCCGCTTGATTTGGGGGGCTAACCGGCTGCCCAGCCAGTCTCGGGCATAGGCGTGGGGCACGCCGATCACAAATTCCCCGTCGGCAAAATCCAGAACATTTGTGTCACGCACCCAGGTCTCGAAGGTAGGGGCGGGCATAGACAGGGCCAGTTCCGTCAGCACATCGTCCCAGATGTCAGCAGGGGTTTTGGCCTGTGGGGGGCTGGCTAGGGCGGGCCGGGCCGCCGCCACTTCCAGCGACCGCCGCCGGGCCTCTTCCGCTTCGGCCTGTTGCGCTTCGGCCTGTTGCGCTTCGGCAATCTCGGCGGGGGTTCGGTGGCGCTGGTAGAGGTCGTTGTGGTAGAGGCGGGGGACCGACGCCGCGTCCCGAATCCGGGAAACCACCAGCCCCGCATAGCTGCCCGGCTCCCGGCCCTCTGCAAACAGGTCGCAGCAAAAGGCCCGGATTTCCTCGAAGGGACGACGGGCGATCAACTCCGCCACAACCGCCCGGCTGTTGACGCCGATGTCTGGGTCGGTCAGAATCGCCGCCGACAATTTTTGTTCGTCTTCGCTGATTGGGTGAGTGAGTGAATTTTTATCAGGGATAGGAGTTAAAGAACTCACACACTCACTCATATCCTTATATGCGTTTTTTTCTACGCGCCCACGCGTAGAATCACCCCCCTCTACGCGTAAATCTACGCGCCCACGCGTAAAATCTACGCGCCCACGCGTAAAACCGTCGGCCTCTTCCGGGTCCACTTCTACGCGCCCACGCGTAGAATCACCCCCTTCTACGCGTAAATCTACGCGCCCACGCGTAAAACCGTCGGCCTCTTCCGGGTCCACTTCTACGCGCCCACGCGTAGAATCACCCCCTTCTACGCGTAAATCTACGCGCCCACGCGTAAAATTTTCTGCCAAATCTGACACCGGCGGCCAGGCTTTGAAGTCCACATAGACGTAATCGTTCGTCGAATAATGGACGATTCCAGCCCTCGCCAGTTGGGTCAGATAGTGGCGCACTGTACCAGGACTGCCGATGCCCCACAGGTCCATCAGGCTCGCTTTGGATAGTTTGATATGTCCGTTGTAGGGATGCGCCCGGTCCAACAGGGCCAGGGCGTTGCGCTGCGCAGTGTTGGAAAGCCTGCTGTTCAGAATGTCCGAGCGGGCCTGCTCTTCTGGTGCAATCATCAGCCCATCCCCTCCTGAAATGACAATTCCTGCAAGAGCCTGGTCTGGCCCTCCGTTAATCCCTGCCAAAATCGCAGCGCCTTCAGCGTGCCTGTTGCTATTTTCAGCGTATCCTCGCAGGGCGAAACGCCGTCGTCCCGAATAAGTTCTTTCGTGAGCGGTCGTGTGGGCCGCACCCGAATTCCCTCCCACCCGGTGTCGCAAGTGCATAGCTGTTCGAACTCAGCGTTCACGATGTGGGCGATCAGGATTGGCGGCTCGTCCGGCTCCTCAATAGTTTCTATAAAAACCATCTGGTTCATTGCGTCCTCATCAGAATTGACCCGCCGACCGGGGCGCGCCTGGGCACGATCAGCAGCGTCTCCGCTGCGCCAGGCCGACCGGCGGGAATACGTGCAGTAAAGTTTCCCAGCGCCGAGGGGGGAACGCCTCACCCATTCCAGTTTACGGACGTTTCACCGTGTTTAGTAAACACTTGACCTCCTCTCCGACCGTTTACGGCCATTTTTCAAAAAAAAAAATAGAGCTATACTTAGAACTTTGTGCCAGCCCCGCCGACCGGTTGACAGCCGGGCGGGGCTGGGTATAGACTGAGGACGGCCGCTCCTGTCAAGAAAAGCCGCCCCCAGCCTGGAAACTGTCGTGATTCTCCCCCCACACACAGCTACAGGCGGTTCTCTGTGCCGAGATCGTTCAACCTGCAACCAGAGCGGGCCTATATCCAGGCCGACGCTCTGCCTGATATTGTGGACAAATACATTGCCGATGCCCGTCTCCGTCGCCTGAAGCCCGAGACCGTCGCCAGCTATGAATTCTTGCTGGCCCTCCTGCTTGAGTGGTGGGGCACGGATGGCCCTGTCCTGAACCACCAACTGGATGAGCGGGCCTGGCAGCGCTTCGCGGCGTGGATGGAGCAGCGCCCCGTCCAACAGACCGGCGAACCCCTGGCCCTCTCCGTGCGCCAGAAAGCGATGTCCGTCTGTCGCCAGATGCTCAAATGGTGTCACCGCTACCGGTTTCTGCGGGAGGATTTCTCCTACCAGATTCCCAAAATCACCGGCGAGCAGCCACTGCGCACCCTGCCCCGGCGCAACGAACTGCGCCGCATACGGGATGCCACCGCGGAGAGCCACCGGCCCATCCGGGACGCTGCCATTATTGCCGTGTTGATTGGTACGGGAATCCGCCGGGCCGAAGCATCCGGCTTGGATGTGGAGGATGTGGAATTCTACGCCGACGGCGCGGGGCTGATTCATGTGCGCCATGCCAAGCTGGGCCAGAGTCGGACCGTGGCCTTTGACAAAGCGTGTGGGGAATACGTCACCGAACTGATTGACGAACTGGGGCGAACCACCGGGCCGCTCTTCACAGAATGGAAAGACCGACGGCTGTCGCCAAAGGGCGTATCAGAAGCGGTGAAGCGGGCCATGCGTGCCGCGGGGATTGATCGGCGGGGGAGTTCGGCCCATGCGCTGCGCCGTTACTTTGCCACCGACCAGGCCCGCAACAGCCAGGGCGCAGACAGCAGCAAAAAGAACTCCATGCAGATGGGCCACAAATCCAGCCGCATGACCGACCACTACATCATCCTCAGCCCGGAAGACCTATTGGACGGATTCACAAGTCCACTTTCCCGGCTGGATGATGATACAATGTAAGGAGTACCGGAACTTCCTACTGAGAAGTTCCCGTACTAGCACAGGTGTGCTATAGGTTTTCAAAAAGGCGATAGAACATCCACTTCCCAAGCTGAATGTCGTGAGTTCGAGTCTCATCGCCCGCTCCAATTTGAAAACCTCAGCCCGTCTGGCTGGGGTTTTCTTTTGAGAACGACTCCAAAAATCGGTCTGCGGTGATGGCCGGGGAGCACTAGCGGAAAGCAGGCGGTTGCAATGCGCACCCTCCCAAAACGGACAGGCAGCATTCTGACGGGAATAAGCATAGCATTTCCCTTCGCTCTTGCCCTGGCTCTCTACACAACAACACTCGCCCCAAGTCTGTTGGGTGGCGACGCCGGCGAACTCCAATTCACGCCTGCCATCCTGGCCCTGCCCCATCCTAGCGGCTATCCAATCCAAATTGTCATCAACCGACTTTTTATTCTGCTCCTGCCTTTGGGCAGTGTGGCCTGGCGTCTCAATCTGCTTAGCGCGCTGGTGATGGCTGCCGCGGTTGCGATCATCGGTCATACAGTCGCCCGGTCAAGTGGATCGAAGTGGGCGGGTCTGGCTGCGGCAATCGGCATAGCCAGCACACCAGTGTTGTGGAGTCAGGCTGTGCTGGCCGACAAATACGCGCTCAACGGGCTGCTCACCGCGCTGGTGCTGATTGTCGGCCAGCATTTTTATACCAGACCCACCGCCTCCTCCCTGGCACACCTCTCCTTTGTCACCGGACTTGCCCTGGCCCATCACCGCAGTCTGGTATTGCTCGCGCCGCTTGCTCTGGGGCTCGTATTGTTGCGCGGACGTTTTCTGCTGCGCCGTCCGGCTGTCTGGCTGTGGACAGCCATTGCGGCATTGGCTCCCTTTCTCGCCTACCTCTACCTGCCCTGGGCCGCGGCCCGGGGTCTACCCCCAGGCTATCCAAACGGGCTGGATTGGGGCGCGCTATTTCGCTACGTTTTTGTGGACGGTAGCAGCGGGCAGATAGGCTTGCGCCCAGACTGGCCGGGGATTGATCTCTACCTGTCGATGTTGGCAAAGGCATTTCCGATTGGCTGGCTGGTCTGGCTGGCGGTCGGTCTGGTGCTGAACTGGTGGAAGCGATCGGCGACCCGGACTTGGCAGATTCTTCTTCTGGGCGGTTTTCTGCTCACCGGCTATCTGGCCGCGGTATATGAAAACTATGACCTGCCCCGGCGCTACGTCTATTTTGTGCCGTCGTACATCTGTCTGGGGCTGCTGATCGGCGAGGGAATCGGTGGTTATCTGCACTGGCGGCCTGGCTGGATGAGTGTCGGTGATGGACGGCAGCGCTGGTTGCAACTGCTCTGGCTGGGGCTTGCATTTGTCCCCCTGATCCAATTGCCCCAACGCTGGACAACATTTCGGGCTGAACAGTATACGGAAGAACCCCTGGGGATTTGGCGGCAGACCCTAAAGAGCGGCCAGATGGCAGACCGGTTGGCGCGGGGGCTGGCGCTGGTGCAGCCGAAAGCCCTGATTGTGGGAGATTGGGAACAGGCCACACCCCTCTGGTATGCCCAGCAGATCGAGGGCCAATGCGCCGATTGTAGAATTTTTCAGGGGATCGACCAATTGGGAAAGGTGATAACCCAAGCCAGCGCTGAAAACCGCCCCCTATACGTGGCCCGGTCAATCAACACAACCGAGGGCTGGAGCCACCCCAACAGTGTAGGGCCGCTGGTCTGGCTGGCCCGGGAGCCTGTGCAATCCTTGCCCACAGAGCTAACAGCCCTGAACATCACTTTCGATGATGAATTGTGTCTGGCGGGCTATCAATGGCCTTTGGGTGAGCCGACCTTCCGAGCAGGCACTGTGCTGCCTTTCACCTTTGTCTGGCAGAATACAAACGACAAAGCCCTGCCAGCCTATGCCATCTCGCTCCGTCTCTACGCAGGCGAGCAGGAAGTATGGAAAGCCGACAACCCAAATCCGGTGTTGGGAATGCACCCATTTTCCACTTTTGCACCCGGCGAAGTGGTGACCGACTATTACGAAGTTCCTCTGAACCCAGAGTGGCCGCCGGGAGCGTATCGCCTGGCTGTTGTGCTATACGAAGTGTCTGCCGAAAGCGGATTCCGCAACGCCCAGGCGATCGATGCAGCGGGCAACGGACTTGGCGAGGAAGTGGATGTATTGGACTTCCAACTTCGTCAGTAGAGTACAGGTTACAGCGGCCAAAGCAACGGAATGCAGACCGTCGCCACCATCCACGGGCGCAGGTTCAGGCGATTCAAGCCTTTTATCTGTCCACAGATGTCACAGATGAACACAGATTTCCTTTCTACTATCTGTGCAAATCTGTGACATCTGTGGATACTTTATTCTTTGGGTTGGCCTAGCAGAAATGGGACATCGAATTTCTTCCAGTCCCCTATGCGGCGTGCCGATCTACGATAATTCTTGAACGCATAGCCGCCTGGCTCCACAGACGTTTCCTTCGCTAGAGGTTTTGGACGAGCCAGCAGGAGTTACTATAGAGGCCAGAAAACGGGGATCAAAAAAGTGGCGGCCAGCCACGTCAGGATTGTCAGAGGCACGCCCACACGCAGATAATCGGCGAAGGTGTAGCCGCCCGGCCCCATCACAATCGCGTTGGTCTGGTAGCCCATAGGCGTCAAAAAGCTGGCCGAAGCGCCAAAGGCAATAGTCATGAGCAGAGGTGTGGGACTGACACCGAGACCCGCGGCCAATGACAAGGCAATCGGCGTAAAGAGCACGGCCACCGCGTTATTGGAGATGAGTTGGGTGAGCAATGCGGTGAAAAGGTAGAAAACGGAGAGGAAAAGCACGGGGTTGGCATTCCCCATCAGCGCCAGCAATTGGGCGACGGCCATCTCGGCCAGGCCGGTGCTGCCCATCGCGACCCCCAGCGGAATCGTCCCGGCCAGGAGCATCAGCGTAGCCGCATCCAGCGAACGAAAGGCTTCGTCCACCCGCAGGCATTGGGTGGCGATCATCAGCGCCGCGCCGCTCAGGGCCAAAATGACGATGGGCAAACTGGTGAAGGCGGCCAGCAGCACCACCGCCAGCATTATCAGCAGCGCGATCCGGTTCTTGGCAGTGCGCACAATCGACCCTTCCACCCCTTCGATCAGCAGCAGGCGCAGGGCATCGCTGGCCTGTTGCAACCCCCGGGGCGTGCCCTGCAAGAGCAGCACATCCCCACTTTCCAGCCGGGTGTTGCGTAGCCCCACCCGTCGGTGTCCGCCGTGGCGCTGCAACCCCATCACCTTCAGTTCGTATTCCCGGTGTAGCCCCAGCCCGGCTACCTGTCGCCCGCTGGCCGGTGAGCCGGGCAAGATCACAGCCTCTACAACCGTCTCCTCCACACTGTCCAGGGGACGGCGCACGTCGTCTTCCAGCGCGGTGGCAAGCCGGGCCGTGCTCTGCTCCAAAAAGTGGGCAATGGCCGACGGCGTGCCAGAGACCAGCAGGGCGTCACCCTCCTGAAAGACCAGACTGTCGCCCTCCTCCGCCCGATAGATGCGTTCGTAGCGAAAAATCTCCAGCAATTCCACCTTCTGGCCAGCCATGCGCTCGTCGTCGTCTGGCCGCAGACGGCGCACCCGGCGGTGATGGCGACCCGGCATAGGGCGGGGCAGGGCAAAGCGGGGCGATACGCCGAAGACATCGCTGGCGGCCCGGCCCAGCAGCGTGCTATCGTCATCGACGATCAGTTCGGTGATGAAGCGGGCCTGCTGGTGGCGCTCGCTGTTGAGAGAGGACAAGGGGGCACGGGAAGGCAGCAATTTTTGGCTGAAAAAGATAATAAAAGCGCCACAAAGCAGAACGAAAACCAAGCCCAGGGGTGCAAATTCAAAAAGGCTGAAACCCGGCCCCCCTGCTTTGCGGTAGAGATCGTCGATGAGGATATTTGTGCTTGTCCCCAGCAGAGTCACTGTGCCGCCGACGATAGAAAAGTAGCTGACCGGTATCAGCAGCTTGGAAGGGCGCACATCGAAGCGGCGGCTGAGGGAAAGGATGACGGGAATCATCATCACAACCACCGGCGTGTTGTTCATAAAGGCGCTGGCAACAGGAATCACCACTGCCAACAGAAGAAGCAACCGGGTCGGGTTGCCCTCGGAGAAGCGGGCAAGCTGGATTGTCACCATTTCCAGCGCGCCCGTGCGCATCAGTCCGCCGCTGAGTACAAACATAGCGCCCACAGTCAGGGTAGCGGTGCTGGCAAAGCCAGACAGGGCCTCCTCGGTGGATAGAATGCCCGTTACCACCAGGGCCGCAATAGTCAGGGCCGCGGTAATCTCCGTGGCCAGCCAGCGGGTGATGTAAAGAATGGTTGCCGAAAGCAGAACAATCAGAAGTAGAATGATTTCCATGGCCCGATTATACCACGCATGGGATTGAAGGTGTGATGCGTTCTTGTGCAAAGTCGGGTTTGTGGATATGCTTCAAAGAAAGATCAATCACCCACCAGCGAGGAAGCTATGAACACCAGCCTGACAGACCTGCAACCCCACGCCCGCTCTCTGGCCACCGAATCCCTGACCTGGTCCGAGCAGTGGTGGGAGCCGTCCTCCTCTCTGCTCGATGTGGGCTTCGTCGGCCAGCCGCTTGTGCGGGATTCCTGCTGGTTTGCCCTGGGGCTGCTCCTGCGGGACGGCGCGGGCGACATCCAGCGCGCCCGTGCCATCATCGACGCGGTGTTGGCGACCCAATTCGACGAGCCAGGCGCGGCCTATCACGGCACATTTCCCCGCTGGGTGGGTGAACCCCGGCCCCCCAAGAAAAGCCCCCGGATGTGGCGGGACTACGACCCCAACTGGCGGCAGTTCATCGGCACAACCCTGGCCCTGATTCTGGACGAGTACAGCGAGCGGCTGGAAACCGAGCAGATCGCCCGCATAGACCGGGCCATCCGGCTGGCTGTGGAAGGCGAACCCGACGACCGCTGCCCGGCTTCCTACACGAATATCGCGCTGATGAAAGCAGCACTGCTCACTTGGGCCGGGGAACGCTACGGCGAAACCGGATGGGTCGCATACGGCGAGACATTCGGCCAGGCGGTCTACGATCTCTTCCAGCAGACCGGCGCGTATGACGAATACAACTCACCCACCTACTACGGCGTCAACCTCTACGCGCTGGCCTTCTGGCGGCGCTACGCCCGTTCGCAGAAGCTGGCCCAGATGGGTGGTGCGATGGAAGCCGCGCTCTGGCGGGATATTGCCCGCTACTACCATCCGGGGCTGGCCAACATCTGCGGCCCCTTCACCCGCAGCTACGGGATGGATATGCCCCATTACGGCGCGCTGCTCGGCCTCTCCATCTGGCTGGGCGTGGGACGGGCGCACGCACCCTTTCCCAAAGACGCCGGCCTCTTCGACCACTGCCACGACTTCATCTTCGGCTCGCCTTTTGCGTTGGTCGGCACAGAAATTCCCGCGGATGTACTGCCCGATTTCATCCAATTTTCGGGAGAGCGCGCCATACGCCAGCCCATCACCACTGAGCCGGTCCGCACAGCCACGGCCTGGCTGGGCGAAAAGCTGATGATCGGCGCAGAGTCCACGCCCTTGCACGACTACGCATTCTTCAAACCCAGCGACCAGTTCCACCCGGCCACCATCCACTGGCGCACACCCGGCGGCGGCGTGGCTTGGTTGCGTCTGCGTCACACCGGCCCGGTGGATGCGACGGCCGCGGCCAATCGCCTGACAATCGCGGGCACAGTCGAGCCGTCCCTGGCCCAGCGCTTTGGCAGCCAGCACACCGAATGGGTCTTCGAGATTTTTCTGCCAGAGGGAACGGAGGGGGTGGAAGTTGCGGCAGACCAGTGGCAATTGCCGGGGCTGTCGGTCAGCGTCACCAGCGACCTGTCTGAGATGCGGGCCGAGTGGGGGGAAGACCGGGTGCGGCTGGTCTATGGGGTGGATGAACAGAGGACGACAGTCAGCTTTGCCCTTTCGCTGCGCCCCTAAACGCTGCCATCGCCAGACAGTGGGCAGCCAGAAGATAAGGCTGTCCGATTGCCAAAAACGAGACCAATGCAAACCTTCTCCCAGCTTCTCAAAAGATATGCCGAGCGCATCGGAATCAGCGACGCCGAGCTGGCCCGGGCTGTGGGTGTGCGCCGTCAGACGGTCTTCCGCTGGAAGGAGGGCACAGTCGCCCGCCCCCGCAGCCGGGACGATGTCCTAGCTGTCAGCCGAAAATTGCGCCTGTCTGCCCAGGAAGCTGACGAACTGCTCATCGCGGCGGGTTTCCACCCAGAAGGAGAACGAACACTTGCCCCTGAAGAGACTCCAGATGCGCTTTCGGATGCACCGATACGCGCCCATTTGCCCGCGGCTTTCCCCAGCGAGGAAGACGACAGACTGCCCGAACCGGCAACGAACGACGGGCTGACGGGACTTCGCTGGATCGGGCTTGGCGTCAGTCTCCTTCTGCTGCTGGCCCTGCTGGCAGGCGTCTGGTTGTCCCGGCGCCCGCCCCTGCCCGTGGCCGCGCCGGGGGAGACGCTGGTAATCGTCGGCCAGTTTGTCAACTTCAGCGCGGGGGATATCGGCTTCAATGTGGCCGGGCGCATCGCCGAACCCCTGCGCCAGGAGGTTGAGAGCGCTGGTCTGCCCGGCGTGCGGGTGGCAATTTGGCCCGACCCAATTCGCTCGGAGGCAGAGGCCCAGGCCACACTGGCGCGCAGCGCCGGCTGGATGGTAATTTGGGGTGAATATGACAGCGGGCGGGTGTTGGCCCGCTTTGCCCAGGCCGGTAGCGCCGAACCTCCACCGGTGGAGTCGCTGGTGGCATCGCCCAGTGAACTTTTCGCCACCATCAACAGCGCACTGCCCCAAGAGATTCGCTATCTGGCCCTGCTCGCATTGGGCACATTTTATGGGGAGAGCGGCAATTATCCCCAGGCCCGGGCTGTGTTGACCCGGGCCTACACCACCCCACCCCAGCAAACCGATGCCCGCACAGCCCTCCTGCTGCGCCTGGGGCTGGCCTATCAGTTGGGCGACGATCCCCAACCGGAAAGGGCCATCGGCTTCTACGACGAACTGTTGGCATTGGCCCCGGATCAACTGGTGGCCCGCTACAACCGGGGGCTTGCTTCTCTGGATCGACAAAGCGCGGGGGATCAGGCACGGGCATTGGCGGACTTTGAGGGTGTGCTCCAGCGCAACCCCAACTTTCTGGCAGCCCGCATCGGGCGGGGGGTCGCTCTCCTCTACCGCAGGGCAGAAGGCGATGCGTCTGCGGCCCTGCAAGAGTTTTCCTACGTCATCCAGCAGGACGACCAGCGAGCGATGGCCTATTACAACCGGGGGCTGCTGGCCATCCGGCTCGACAACCCTAATCTGTGGGAAGCGGATTTGCAGCGCACCGTCGAACTGGCCCCGGATTTCGCCGGGGGCTACAGCGCGCTCTGCTGGGGATATGTGTTGGATGCCCAGCCACAAAAAGCGCTGCCCGTCTGTGATCGGGCAGTGGCTCTGGGGGCCAACGAGGCTCTGCACAGCCGGGGGATGGCCTTTGCCCAGGCAGGGGAATACGCCCAGGCCAGCACAGATTTGCGCGCCTTTCTGGGCTGGCTGGACCAGCAACCAGCCACCAGCCCCTACCGGTTGTACAGCGTACAGGTGGAGGCGTGGCTGAGCGAGTTGGCAGAAGGCCAGAACCCCGTGACCAGAGAGGTACTTGCTACCCTGCGCGATTGACCGGTTTTGAGCGATCAAAAAGACCCCGGAAGCGGTGCGCTTCCGGGGTCTTTTTGATACAACTTAACGATTGGCTCTGGGCACATCAGTTGACGGCGGCGTCAGTGTCACAGTTGTTGTTGGCGGGGCAGTTGGCGTTCCCGTCGCTGTCCCGGTGACTGTCACAGTCGTCGTAGCCGTCGTCGTTGGCGGCGTCGGCGTCGTTGTGACTGTCGTCGTCGGTGGCGTCGGCGTCGTTGTGACCGTCGTCGTCGGTGGCGTCGGTGTCGTTGTGACTGTCGTTGTCGGTGGCGTCGGCGTCGTTGTGACTGTCGTTGTCGGTGGTGTCGGTGTCGTTGTGGCCGTGCCAGTCGGCGTGGAACTGGCGGTTATAGTCGGTGTTGCGGTCGCAGTCGCTGTAGCGGTTGCAGTCGGCGTCGCAGTCGCAGTCGCGGTTGCGGTCGGCGTTTCTGTTGGTGTGGAAGTCGGTGTCGGTGTGCGTGTACAGACCGGCGCATTGGCCGCGCCAAAGAGCAGAGGTGGATTGAGCGCACCATCCGCGCCTTTGTTTCCATTGGGCACATTTGTCCCTGCGCCGCCAGCACCGCCGCTGCCGGGTGGGTCGCCGTCGCCGCCATCCCCCCCATCACCGCCCATTCCGCCGGGGTTGCCAGGGAGCGCACCCGCGCCACCAGCACCGCCCACATTGGCCGAAGCCGCACCACCGGCCCCGCCATCGCCCCCGGCCATTCCACAGCAGCCCGCGCCCGCGCCGCCCGCGCCGCCGGTTCCGTTGGCATCGCCGCCGTTGCCGTGGACTCGTGCGCCGTTGCCGGTGGCCGCGCCGCCATCACCGCCGGTGGAAGTAGCCGCGCCGCCATCACCCCCCGCGCCGCCGGGACAGGTGGGACAATCTGCGCCGTCGCCGCCGGTAGAAGTGGCATTGCCCCCATCGCCAGCCGTGGCCTGGGTTGCGCCAGGCAGAGCCAATCGGCCAAAGCGGGCCTGGGCAGGGCCGCCTGCTCCGCCAGTGGCTGTGGCATCGCCCCCCGCGCCGCAGGGGACATCACAGGCGATGGCTGTGGCCGTGCCTACACCGCCCACACCGCCGGTGGCCGTGCCGTTGCCGCCGGTACCGTCGGCCCGTCCCTGGCCGCCATCGCCGCCCTTGCCCGTGGCGGTTCCGCCCACGCCTGCTGTGGCAGTCGCGTTGGCACAGGCCAGGCTGGTGGAGGTCGCATCACCCCCGGCCCCGGATGTGGCGACGCCGTTGCCCGCGTTACCCGCCTGGAAGGAGCCACCGGCAATCACAAAGCCCGCGGCCAGGTTGCCGGTGAGCCGGGCGTTGCCGCCCCGACCGCCCACGGCTTCGGCGTCGCCACCTTTGCCACCGGTGGCTGTGGTGTCGCAGACCGCAGCACCGCCCGCGCCACCAGTGGATGTGCCGTTACCGCCGTCACCAGCGGTTCCGCCCGCGATTGTTGCATTGCCGACGTTTTGGATATTGCCCCGGAAGACGGCCCGTTTCGAGATGTCGCCGCCCCGCCCGCCCAGTGCTTTGGCCTTGGCTCCGTCCTGGGCCACAGGGCAGGCAGCCGCGCCAGGGCCACCGGTAGCGGTCGCGTTGCCGCCGTTGCCGCCGTTGCCGGGATCGAAGGTAACGCCGCCGTCGAAGGCCAATCCCTGGGAGCCAGAGACGAAGACCCGATCCCCCCCGTTGCCGCCGCGTCCAGCCACGGCCCAGGCAATGCGCGCGCCGCCTACTGTACCGGTGGTAGCGGTGGCGTTGCCGCCGTCACCCCCATCACCGGCGCGCAGGGTTCCACCACAGAGCGAAAGTGTACCATTTACAGCCAGGGCCACCCGACCGCCCCGACCGCCGTTGCCGGCCCGCACGTAGCCGGTCCCTACCCGATCCCGGCCATTTTCGCCGTCACCGCCGCGAATATTGCCCGTAAATATCACGTGGCCCCGCACCCGGAAGATGCGGTCTGCGCCGGCCCGCCCGTTGTTGCCCGCGGGTGGGGGCGGGTTAGGCAGACCGTTGACAATCACCGCGCCAGGCGGTGGAGCCGCGGGCGGACAGAAGCCAGTCGGGGCGTTCAGTGCCGCGGCCTGGGCGGGTGGATCGAAGACGTAGACCGCGCCGCTGGCGGTGGATTGGTTGCCCTGATCGTCGCTGAGAGTCAGGCTGACCGTATAGCGGCCTGGGGTCGCGTAGGAATGGGTGGGTGTGATGAGAGAAGATACTGCGCCGTCGCCAAAGCTCCAGGTGTGGGTAATGGGCGTGAACTGGTTGTCGCTCAGTTCGGCAGTGAAGTCCAGGGGCGTGCCCGCGGCCACGGCCAGCAGGTCCGGCGTCATCCATAGGGCCGGGGACTGGGGCAGCAGATCGCCGCTGTCGATGACGATCTGTGCGCTGGCGGTGCAGGTGGTCGCCTCGTCGTCGCTGGCGGTCAGGGTGACGGTATAGTTGCCGGGGTTGGCAAAGCCGTGGGTTATTTCGCTGCCACCCATCGCCGGTGTGCCATCACCAAAGTTCCAGGCAAAGGTGACGGGGCCGCCGTCCGGGTCAATGCCCTGAGCAGAAAACGAGATGAAGCCGGCTTCGTCTGGGCTGGCGCTGGTCTGGGCGGTGTCAGCTTCGATGGCACAGACCGGGGGCAGAGGCGTGGCCGAACGCTGCTCCGGCAGCAGATCGTACTCCCAGGCAGGGGTGTCCGGGTCGTTGGTCACCAGCAGCGTGCCGGAAGTCTGAATGTCTGGGGGATTGCCGGTCGTGCCCAAAATCAGTTGCCCTCTGGTGGCAATGGTCAGGTCAGCCCTGGCGGCGTCGTCGCCGGTGCAGCGGTTGTCCACTTTGCCGATGATAATCAGATCGCCGTCCACCTCCAGAGAGAGATCTGAGCAACCGGCCAGCAGCGCACCAGCCACCAGAGCATCTCCCGCGACGTGCAAAGAGACCGGGCCAGTGGTGTTGACAGTCACACCGGTTGCGATATGCAGACTCTCGATTTCGTGGCTACCGCTGCCGATGGTGGCATCGGTCTCAGGTGCAAAGTGGACGGGCAAAGGCTGAATGTTGCTGACTATCGGGAAAAAGAGTGTGGGCGGATCGCTTGCGGGGGTCGGGCCTTCCTGGGCAGTTTGCCGGGCCAGGGCCAGCGCAGGCAAGAGCAGTACGATCAGCAGCCAGATTAGGAGGCTGTTCCCGCGGAAGGCATATTTCGGCTTGTGGTCGCGCATGGGTTAGCTCCTTTTGGGCAACAGAAAAGTGGGGGGGGGCATAGCTCAAACTGCCATGCTCAACAGTGGTGGATCGATAGGCCACAGGCTGTGATCCAGGCCACAAAGCCAGCGTGATCTGTGTTCTTGTTCCTGGCAGGGCTGGTAGCCCTATTGTACACGGCTTTGGTCTCTGGCAAAATGAACATTTCCGCTCTTTTGTATTGATCAGGAGGAGGAGAAAACAGAAAATGGGACGCTGATCCAGAGAAAAATCTGCGTTTTCAGAGCTTATCTGCGTCCAGCATTTTTTTATCTTCAGTCTGATCACTGCGATATTTTCGCTCTTTACATTCTGCCTATTTCCTGCTATAGTCGATTCTCAACAGCACTTGTTCAAACCCAATCTCCGTTTTAGAACTTCGTCCTGAACCAGGAGTATCCAATGGCCCGCGAGCACACCTCCCCCACTGCCGACCGCAGCAAGACAGCCAATTCCGCCACCCGCACGACACAAAACCGCGGGGCAACCAGCGCGGTACTGCAACGGCTGGAACAGGCTCCGCAAACCCTGCGTCCTGCCGATGTGCTGCAATTGCAGCGATCCATTGGCAACCGGGCCACAGGCCAATTGCTACAGGCCAAACTGAAACTTGGCCCAGCCGGGGATCAGTACGAGCAGGAGGCGGATCAGGTGGCGAAGCAGGTGGTACGCGCCAGTCGCCAGCCGGATGTGCAGCGGGCTGATCTGGACGAGGATGACTTGCAGGCCAAATCCCTGGCCGCGGGGATCAGTCAGGTGCAGCGGGATAGCCGCTATGCGGGTGTCTCGTACAGCCGGCCCGAACCTCGCCCGACCCCACAGACTTTTGTCGCGCCGCAGCAGAAGCCCCAAGTCCAGCGGGAGGAAATGGACGACGAACTCCAGGCATCGGCTAATCACGGACTGGAAGGCGGGGATGTGGACACGGACGTGGCCCGCTCCATCCAGAGCGCAAAGGGTGGCGGACAGCCCCTGCACGACGGAGTGCGTTCTTCGATGGAGCGGGGCTTTGGCGCGGACTTCGGCGGGGTGCGGGTACACACGGGCGGCCAGGCGGATGCGCTCAATCGTTCGTTGAACGCCCGGGCCTTCACCACCGGCAAGGACATTTTCTTCGGCAAGGGCCAGTACAACCCCGGCAGCACGGGTGGCCAGGAGCTGATCGCGCATGAGTTGACCCACACGGTGCAGCAGGGCGCGGCGGGGGTGCAGCGGGACACAGTTCAGCGCTTGATCTCTTCCGGTGAGCTATCCTCCCCGAACAAAGCAGGGCTGCCGAAAGAAGACAAAAAGATCGGGATTGGTAAGTTCAGTGTTACAAAAAAGATGAGTACCAAGTACAAAGCGGTACTCGCTGCATTAGACAATTACAACCATCTTGCCCCAGGCGTTGTCAGTCCTCAAGAGAATATACGAGTCGGAATGGCCGACACCTTGAAAGGTCTCTTAGAGCGGGTGAAGGAGGCTGTCCAGGTCTATTATGATGAACATCACGAGGAGAATGACCAAAGGGTACAGCACGTCGCTGCGGTCTACGCCGAAGCCGAAATGGAGAAGCGGGCGATTGACGTCATTCTCAAGAAGCCGGTCTACCAGGGAATGGCCTGGCGTCTTGCCATTGCGCCCTTTATGCGCGTGTATGAGTTATCCAAATCTGGCATCTTCGACACAAGTCTCTTTCACGGGACAGGCTCGTCCCTCCTCGACCACTTCCAGGGCGAACTGATGACAGGCAAAGAGTTGGAGAGGCGCGGGATTGTGCGCGGCACGGGCGAGGGCGACTTCTTCAGCCGAGCACGGAGCGACAAGGAGGTCGCAGGGGAAAAAGACTTCATCTCCGTGGGCCTTTCGCTGCCAGGCATGGGCGCATCCCTCGCCTATGCCAAAGCCGCTGGCACCGACAAGAACTACAATACGGGCGTCTATACAGATGAGGAGCTTCAAACGGAACTGCAGCAACTCGATGAGATTATCACCAACTGGGACGAGAACCTGAATCAGGTGCCCCACGACGATATTATGGCGGCACGCAAGAATCGGGGACAATTCCTAAACCTGCAACAACGCCTGCAGTCTGAAGTCCAACTCCGCCAGAGCCTGGACCCCAATCACCCCCGCCGGCGCGGGGAGAAGTACAATGAGTCCACCTACGGGGTGTTGATCGAATTTGGAAATGAGGATCTGGAGATTGAGAATCCACGCGGCAGATCGCTAAAAGACGAGAAAGCAAGTCCTATGGCCCTTTCTGGGGAACGCAGCGTCAAGACGCCTGCAGTCGATCTGCGTATTCGCGGGCGTCTGCGCCGAGTCTATTGCCCCTTGGAAAAGATAGAGACGGTGCGCGAGAGAATGGCGCAGATTGTCAACCACAACGAATTCGAGGTGATTCCATTTGAGGTGTTGGACAAAGATTTCATGGATTCTTCGATGGAACACACTGAACAACTGACAATAGATATGATGGAGATGCAGTACGAAAAGATGCGCCGGATGGTTCTGGCGAGCTATTCGAAGGGCATGCGGGAAAAGAAACCAATCAACGGCAAGATGCTTACCCAAGTAGCTCATCAGCTCAAGCTATAGCCCAGATCGATCCTATCATCTACCACTCATTGGATTTGATGATCAGAGGAACCAATGAATACACACCAGCAAATCGACAAAACCCGCAGCAACACATCAACCCGAACGAACGAGAGCAAGCCCCAGACCCGTCCACACCCCTCCCAGATTTTGCAACGGATGGAGGAGGCACCCGGCAGTATCCGTCCAGCCGATGTGCTGCAATTGCAGCGCACCATCGGCAACCGGGCCACAGGCCAATTGCTTCAGGCCAAACTGAAACTTGGCCCGGCCGGGGATCGCTACGAGCAGGAGGCCGACCAGGTGGCCAAACAGGTGGTGGCTGCCAGCCGCCAGCCGGATGTGCAGCGGGCTGATCTGGACGAGGAGGACTTGCAGGCCAAGCCCCTGGCCGCGGGGATCAGTCAGGTGCAGCGGGATAGCCGCTATGCGGGTGTCTCGTACAGCCGACCCGAACCCCGCCCGACCCCAAAGGCCTTTGTCGCTCCGCAGCAGAAGCCCAAAGTCCAGCGGGAGGAGATGGAGGACGAACTCCAGGCATCGGCCAATCACGGGATGGAAGGCGGCGATGTGGACACGGATGTGGCCCGATCCATCCAGAGCGCAAAGGGTGGCGGTCAGCCCCTGCACGACGGGGTGCGCTCGTCTATGGAAAAAGGCTTTGGCGCGGACTTTGGCGGGGTGCGGGTACATACGGGTGGCCAGGCGGACGCGCTCAATCGCTCTTTGAACGCGCGGGCCTTCACCACCGGCAAGGACATCTTCTTTGGCAAAGGGCAATACAACCCCGGCAGCACAGGTGGACAGGAACTGATCGCCCACGAACTAACGCATACAGTGCAGCAGGGCGCGGCGGGTGTACAGCGCAGCGAGGAGACGATTCAGCGAGCGCTGGAATTTGAGAACACCGATTGGAATTCGGTGACATCGACCCAGTTTAATGGAGGCGGTGCGGGCGGCGTATTTGTCATGTATGACAATTCCCAAGAAGGGCCAATTGTTGTCAAATCGGCAAAGCTTGGGGCGGATCAAGAGGGAAACCGAATCTTTGCCGAGCTTTTTGAATCTTCCATCACCAATCAGGGTTTAAGCGAGGCTGGCGACGGGAAAAAGGCCTGGGCTTTGCAGACGCCAAGTGTGCGCTTTGCAAACCAAAATGAAGTAGGAGAGATTATTGCCGCAATCAATCGAACGGTGGGGCCAGAAAACATCGATCCAGAGAGCAAGATGGGAAAAGCTTTTGCCGCCATTCAAAATCTGCAAAATACGACAAGCATCTACTCCTACGCAGAGGGGGAAGACTTCACAACCTACTATCGAGATACGGACAAGAAAAAGAAGGAACGGAAAAAGGTTGTGAGCAAACTTTGGGAGAATCCAGGCATGATGACCCTGCTCGGTCGAACTGCTGCTCTGGATATTTTTATGGGGAACGATGACCGGCTGTTAAGCAATTTCAACCCCGACAACTTTATGGTGCACATTACCAAAGGCAGACAGGTGATGAGCCTGATTGACAACTCGGACGGTATCCGCAGCCAATTCACCGGCGAGGAGAATGTCTTTTCAGCCTGGGAAAGAATAGTAGCAGTGGGCACTGACCCTTATTTTCCTGTACGGCTGTTGGCAGCGGGAGATACAGGCGGGATAGCGACACATATCGTTTCCGTAATTATCAATCAGAGCTTAAGCAATAACGGCTCTGGCGCGGCAGAGGATATCCGGGGAGGAATGGCCAGGCCACTGGAAAAGAATCGTCAAATGATGATACAGAACTTTACCACTGGATTAGAGGAAGCTAGGAATAGTCTCCTACGTAGCATCGAACTGAAGATCAATACGATGCGACACAACAATCAAATGAGCGACCGGGAGCGGGCAGCCCTGCGGGATATGACTGCACGCTACTTCGTGTTGAGGGGCCAGGCGCCCGTGAATGCCTGGCAGACGGCGGTTGAATTGACCACTGTACAAGTAGTGCCCCAACAAGTCAATCAGGCCCCCAACTGGGGATACGACGGGGGTGGAAACAACAATGGCAGAAGACTTAAAATTGGTGGCAATCGTGGTCAAAACAACAACAACAATTAGAGAATATCCAGGGAGGAAGCTAACACCTGTAGTACATACCCTATGTTATGCGTGAAATTCGCGTAGATTCAACACCCGCTGACCCATACCGCGCCCTGCTGCACCGTATGGGTCAACTCCTGGGCCAGCAACTCATTGCCATCTGATCTGATCAGGTTATATTGGCCCTTCCAAAGAAGATATCCTTCCCTGTGGTAAAGGCCCGCGTATTGAGGGTGCGGTTGAGTGCATCGGCCTGACCACCCGTATGTAACCCGCACGCCGCTGAAATCTGCGCCGAAACCCTGCTCCATCGAGGATCGCACGCCGTCGTGCAGAGGCTGGCAGCCTCCCTTGGCGCTGTGGATGGTTCGAGCCACCACAGCGTCCACACCCCCACCATCCAGACCATGACTGGGTGACGCCTGGAGACACAACTAGGTCAGTCGGCCAGTTCAATCCTGTCAGAGCGGATCCAGCCCACCTGAAGGCTCCCCCTAATCACAGCTTTGACCTTTGAAAATGATCTCTCCCCGCCCGTGTCTGGATCATAAAAATCTCGTTGCTGATTCATACTCCACACCGATCTATTCTCGTCATAGGGTGAAAAGCGAACGGTATCCAAATCACCAAATTGTTCACCGGGCCAGAAGTCAACACCCTGGGTCACATCATACTGCTGATAAGCCGCCAATTCCTCCTCGATGGCAACCATTTGCTCCTCTTCCTCCCGGGCTGCCTCGGCATTTTTTGCATCCTCCAATAGATCGGCCGTAGACGATTCACTATAGATGTCACCCTTGCCTTTTCCCTTCTCCTTCATCCCTTCCATCGTTGTGAAGAGACGGTTGGGCGAGAGAATGCTCTGGCGAAATCCCTTGGATGCTTCCGCTGGAAAGACAGTAGCCGCGCTGGGGAAGGACACACCCACGACACCCGCTATCTCTTTGGCAAATGCAGTGCAGTTGTAGTCCGACAGGGTATAATTTGGTTTCTCGTGGAGGCGAGCAATTGCCCTGGCCAATCCTTTTTGGAAGGAGGAGGCCGAAACCTCCACATCCATAAAGAGTTGCTTTTCGCCAGGAGCCTTCTCGTGGGTAATGTCCGGGTGGCGGATACGGCCGGGAACCGGCTTGGACGGATGGCCGAATCCCACTTCGGGCCACATGCCATAGCTGTAGACCTCTTTTGTCTGGCTACCCACCATTTTTCTGAACTTTACCCACGTATGCCCCACATCGGAGGATCGGTCAGCGATCTTGGCGATGGCATCGTCGCTGGCTTCTTCTTTCTTTGATTCCAGCACCTGACGTGCGGCTTTTTCTTTGATGGCCTGATTGTTCTTGGGGGCCGCCAGTTTGAACAGGCCCCTCTTGATGACTTTGTCGCCCTCCCCTGCCTTTTTGGAGCCGCGAATACCAAACAAAGGCGTATGGGTCAGCGCGCCGCGAATTTTGTTGCGCTTTGTACTGTGAGCGCGGGCTTTGGCAAAATCCAACAGATCATCAAACGCCGTGGCAACCGCAATTGTGAAAATGTATTTGTCAGCGGGTGAATCCTCCAGCGCAGGATCGGCCCAGTCAGGGTTGGCTGCATTGGCTTCCCTCTCCTCCTGCGCGGCCGCGCGCAGGGAGGGTGCCCCGTCCATCGCTTGCAGATTCTCGTCGATTTTATCGGCGGCAAGCACCTTACGGGCCTGGGCTTCCTGTCGCAGTCCCATAATAAATCGGCCGCGCACACTCTTGTCGTCATGCTTGTCCAGCCAGTTCTGACAGAGTGTGATCAGTTGCCCCAATATCTCTTTCTTATTGCTTGCATCCTGATACATATCCAGTAAGTTCAAAATCTGGATATAGGTACTGCTCTTAATATTTGCTTTCTGAGAAGGTTTACCAGCCAGTTTGATGGCTGCTTCCTTTGTAACGAACCGTTGCACAGACGGTGTCGATGTAGGGCGTACTGCCGGGCGGTAGGTCTGCCGTTGCACACCGGCCGCGCCCTGCTGCACGGTATGGGTCAACTCGTGGGCCAGCAACTCCTTGCCCGCACGGCTGCCGGGATTGTACTCGCCCCGTTTGAAGAAAATATCCTTGCCGGTGGTAAAGGCTTTGGCCTGGACCGAACGGGTCAGTTTGTCCGCCATCGCGTCCCGGTGGATGCGCACGCCGCCAAAGCTGGCCCCAAAGCCGCTCTCCATCTGGCGCTGCACACCCGGCTCCAGCGACTGGCCTCCCCCTTTGGCCCGGCGGATGGACTGCTCGATACCGCCATCCAGCGCGCCGCCTTCCCGATAGGAGGGATCGGGTTCACGCTTCATCTCCAGTTCATCCTCTTCGGCCCGTTGGACGGTCTCCCGTTTCATCTCCAGTTCGTCTTCTTCGGCCCGTTGGACGGTCTCCCGCTTCATCTCCAGTTCGTCTTCTTCGGCCCGCTGGATGGGTTCCCGCTTCATCTCCAGTTCGTCTTCTTCGGCCCGCTGGATGGGTTCCCGCTTCATTTCCAGTTCGTCCTCTTCGGCCCGCTGGATGGGTTCCCGCTTCATTTCCAGTTCGTCCTCTTCGGCCCGCTGCACACCGGAAATCTGCGCGGCCAGGGGTTGGCGCTGCATTTCGGTTACCCCGTTCTCCTGAACAACCTGGGGGCTGCTGGTGCGGCGCACCACCTCTCGGGCCACCCGGTTCGCCTCCTGCTCGTGGACGTCGTTGACCGGGCCGACTTCCATTTTGGCCTGGACGGTGGGCGCGGACGAAAGCAGTCGACCCGTGGCCCGGTTGCCAATTGTACGCTGCAATTGCAGAATATCCGCAGGTCTCAGTGAGCCAGGCGCAACCTGCGCTCGCTGCAAAACCAGCCGCGCATCCGGTTGGGCCTCTCGACTGCGCCGGGCTGTGCGGCTACCCGAAGCTGCCAAACGTTGAATTTGTTGCTTTCCTATGACTGCCATCTCTTGGCTCTTTCTCCAAGTCGATCACAAAGATCGATTTTTCACGAAGCCGTTCAAAGAAGACGAAAAAAGATGTTCCTTTGAAAACTTCGTGGATCTCAATTACCCTGAGTTCATCTAAAGCCCCAGGTCCTTCGCCATACCCAACCGCCTCACCTCAGCCACAAACGCCTGTTTGCGCTGAAAATGCCGTGTCCCTGGACTGCCGGACAAACTGTCGAAGGCAGCCAGAATTGATTGGGCGAAGTCAGCCATTCCCAAACGGACGGCCGCTTTGCACAGAGCCACAATATCCTTAATCTTGCCCGATGCGGCAATGGGTCCGACGGTCGCGTTCAGGCTAATGCTATCCTGGCTCGCCTTCTGCTTCACCTGGGCGTTGCTGTATATCTGAGAGGTGAAGGTACTACCGATTGCGCGCAGAAGATAACTGCTCCAGCCGCCCTCATACGCTTTGGTCATCACAGCGCTTAGGCCCTTGCTCAATGGGCTGAGGAAGATGGCCGCCCCCCCTTCTATCGCGCCCACCGCTGACTTTGAATAGCCCTCGACCCGATTCCACCAGGCCAAATTAAAGAGCATCTCCGCAGCCCTTTTCAGGTCCCGGCTGCCAGCGTTCTTGACCAGATCGGCCAGGTCCTGCAATGATTCGCCAGCCTTCCAGCCATCGGCAATGCCTTTGACCGCTTTGGAGCCGCTCGCCACCAAGTCCATATAGAAAGCGTAGGGGTTGACCAGGTCCGAGGCCGACTTGGCCCAACCACCCAGCCAAGTGCAGGCCGCCCCCACCTTGCCCAAATAATCCACGCCATAGCCAAAGGAAGAGACATAATCCATTGCGCTGCGTCCATACCCTGCCAAAGCACCCACCAATCCGCTACCTTTGGCTGCCAGGCTGGTGACGCCCCCAATCATACTGCTCCAAGCGCCTACACCTTCACCGGTCGCGCCTTCCACACTATCTTCCACACCGCCCTGAGTGTCGGCAACCCCGCCGGCCAATTCAGTGACAGCTTTGAGGATAGCATTGGCACTTTCATCGCCGCTGTATGCCTCGTAGACCTCCACCAACGCGCCGCCGATGTCCCCCAGGCCGACAGCATTGCCCACCAGACCCGGTTCATCATCCCGCTGCACCAGAAAATCCCGACGGATAAGGGCGTCGCGCTGGACACCGGACCCGCCCTGCTGGACAGTATGGGTCAGCTCGTGGGCCAGCAACTCCTTGCCCGCACGGCTGCCAGGGTTATACTCGCCCTTTTTGAAGAAAATATCCTGGCCGGTGGTGAAGGCTTTGGCCTGGACCGAACGGGTCAACTTATCTGCCATCGCGTCCCGATGGATGCGCACACCGCCAAAGGTGGTCCCAAAACCGCTCTCCATCTGGCGTTGAACCTTCCGGTCCATGGCCTGGCCGCCCCCTTTGGCCTGGCGGATGGATTGTTCCAGGCCACCGTCCAGCGCGCCGCCCTTTTGATAGGAAGGGTCGCTTGCCCGTTGCAGACCGGTGATCTGTGGGGCCAGAGGCTGGCGCTGCAAATTGTCGGCGGGGTTTCCCTGGACTGCCTCCGGTTGGGCTGTGCGATGCACCACCTCCCGTGCCACCCGATCTGCCTCCTGCTCGTAGACGTCGTTGACCGGGCCGACTTCCATTTTGGCCTGGATGGCAGGTGCGGACGAAAGCAGCCGACCCGTAGCTCGGTTGCCGATGGTACGCTGCAATTGCAGGATATCCGCGGCGTGCAGAGAGCCAGGCGCGGCCTGTGCACGCTGCAAAATCAGGCGTGTGTCCTGGGATTTGTTGTTTTTGCGCTGGGCTGTGCGGTTGCCCGAAGTTATGGAAAGCTGCTTCTGCTGACTAACAAAAACGGCCATATCCCCTCTCCTCGGCAAGAGACATATGAATGCGGAGTGCAAAAAAAATCAATTATAGACGCACAGAAAGAATTGAATTCTTCCCTATGCCTTTGTGTCCTTGAGGTCATATATCCGAGTATAACAGACTTTGCGTCCGTCGTAAACTACGCCCGGATTCGTGGGTGTACCCCAGTTCCGGGAGATCAGACCGGGCAGGTTTCGGAAAACCTGCCCGGTCGCTCCATATCTGGGATGTACCGTTATGCGTCCACTACCCCGTCCGCCAGACCAGGCGGGAAGGGCGCGGGCCGTTCGCAATTGCTACGCAGCGCGATGTGGCGGCCTTCATCCGACGCCGTGTGGATCGTCTCCATAATCTCCAGCACGTGCAAAGCCAACTCGCCGCTGGCCCGGTGGGGCCGTCCGCTGACCGCGGCCTGGGCCAGATCGGCCACCCCCAGCCCCCGGCTCTGCTCCGGGTTGCCGTGGGTCAGGGGCATCTCCTGCCACTCGTCCTCCCCGGCCCGGCGCAGACGCACAGGCCCGCCAAAGGTGTTGGGATCTGGCACGCTGAGGGTGCCTTCGGTTCCATAGATTTCGATGCGGGGCAGGACAGATGCCTGCACATCGAAGCTGGTGATGATTGTGCCCACCGCGCCGATGGCGAAATCGAGGACGCCGACGACGTGGGTGGGCACATCCACAGTAATCACCTGACCGGCCAGGGGCTGGCTGGTGATGGTGCGCTGGGCACGGCTGATCTGGGTGGAGCCAGTGACCCGTTTGACCGATCCGAGCAGGGAAACCAGCGCGGTCAGGTAATAGGGACCCATATCAAACATCGGCCCGCCGCCCGCTTTGTAATAGAACTCCGGACTGGGATGCCAGCTTTCATGGCCCCGGCTCATCATAAAAGCCGTGGCCGCCACCGGGCGACCGATCGCGCCGTCGTCGATCAGCTTGCGGCAGGTCTGGATGCCCGCGCCCAGAAAAGTGTCCGGCGCATTGCCCACCCGCAAGCCGCGCTTTTTGGCCTCCGCCACCAGCGCTTCGCCCTCCGCAAAAGTCAGGGAGAGGGGCTTTTCGCTGTAGACGTGCTTGCCCGCGGCCAGGGCAGCCATTGCGATTTCGTAGTGCGCGCCGGGAATCGTCAGGTTTAGAATAATGTCGATGTCGGGATCAGCCAGCATCTCCTCCACCGAAAGGACCCGGGGAATGTTGTGCTGGGCGGCCAGATTTTCGGCGGCTTCCCGGCGGATGTCCGCGCAAGCCGCATAGCGGATCGCGGCCAGCCGGGGCGCGGCGCTCTGGTAGGCCCGGTTGACATTGCCACAGCCGATAATGCCCACTTGGGCGGGTAGGTTCACGAATTGTCTCCTTCAGGTGTCGAGTTTCGAGTGCCGGTGCGAAGGCTCACTTTTGCCTTCCCCTTTTGCCTTTTGCCTTCCCTACCGGGTGGCCCACAGAATGCCCCGGCGCACAATCTCTTTGGCTTCGGGCACATCAAAATCCTTCGCCACGTGGCCCAAACCCGTGTAGAAGACTTTGCCTTTGCCCCAGCGCCGCTTCCAGACCACCGGCATGACTGTGCCGCCGATCCAGTCACAGTAGCGGGTGTCGAAGGTCGTCGTCGCCAGCACTTCGTTGCCGGGATCGATGTGCATATAATACTGCTCGCTGTGCATGGCAAAGTCGTTCAGCCCGGCGGTAATGGGGTCGTCGTGGTTGGTGATCTGCACGGTGTAGTCGATGATATTGCCGGGGTGGGCCACCCACTGGCCGCCCACCATAAACTGGTATTCGGTATTGTTGCGGAAGGCGTCGGCCATTCCGCCGTGCCAACCTGCAAAGCCAGCCCCGGCGCGAATGGCGTCCAGCAGCCCCTTTTCCTGCTCTTTGCTGATGGTGGACATTGTGTAGACTTGGGTGATGACGTCGTAGGTCGCCATCCGTGCGGCGTCGGTGTAGACATCCAGGGACGTTTCCACGTCTACCTCATAGCCCGCCTCACGCAGAAGCGGAGCAAAAATCGCGACACACTGTTCGGGTTCGTGGCCAGACCAGCCACCCCAGACAAATAGTGATTTTTTGGACATAAGAGATGCACTCCTTTGGGGGTAATTGAGGGGAAAATTTGGAGCTTGTGGGTAAACGAAATGAGATGATGAGATGATGGATTTCCCCATCATCTCATCATCTCACAATCTTATTTCTGTAATTTCTCCACCAGATCGATGTACTGCTGCATGGCCGTCTCTTTATCCAGCCCTTTGTGACCAGCCCAGGCGTCGAATTTGGCCCGGCCCACCACATCAAACAGTCCGGGACGCTTGCCGCTGGCGTCGCTGCTGGTGGCCTGCTTATAGAGGGCGTAGATTTGGAGAAGGGTGTCGTTGTCCGGGCGGGAGGCGAGCTTCTGGGCAGCCGCCGCCGCCTGCTCGAAACGGGTTTGGAGTTCTGGGTTCATTGGGGTCCTCCAGGCAGTGAGCGGAAGGTGATATAACCCCTTCAGTATACCACTTGCGGGTTCCGGTCACAACGAAAGGACGCTTTGACTTGAGCGGACAATGAAAGGTTGACCATTCCCGCCATCCGCGCTAGGATTCTGGATAGCAAAGCGTTCCCATCCACCCCCCTCTCCCGGAGCCTTCAATGCCAGACAATCTCATACCATTCCAGCCAGACGATTACTTCCAACTGCGTTTTCTACAGGACGCGGCTCTTTCGCCCGATGGGCAATCCGTCGCCTATACGGTTCTTCACACGGAGACGACAGCTGAGCCAGCGGTTGACCGCAAGACAATTTTCTTGCAAGATATCTCCAGCGGCTCCACAAAGCAGTTGACCAGCGGCACACGCCTGGACCACAGCCCGGCTTGGTCACCCGACGGCAGACAGATCGCTTTCGTCTCGGACCGGGCCGAGAAGCCCCAGATTTTCCTGCTGCCGGTAGATGGCGGCGAAGCACGCCAACTCACAGCACTTGCCAACGGTGTCGGCGCTGGCCCGGTCTGGTCGCCGGATGGGAAGACGATTGCCTTCACCGCCGCGGCCCAGGACGAAGCCGCTGATCCGACAGTGCCCTATCGCTTCACCCGACCCATCTACCGTTTCGACGGGCTGGGACGAACGGATCGCAACAACCAGAATGTGTGGGTGGTCGGCGCAGAAGGCGACGGGGTCCGGCCATTGACCGACGACGGCTTCCACTACGCGCCACCCCGCTGGTCGCCCGATGGCAGCCGCCTGCTGGCGATTGGCTCTCTGGGGCCAGATACCCATTCGATGAAAGGGCAGGTGCGGCTGATTGGGCTGGACGGTTCGGTGACATCCCTGACCGGCGAATGGGGCAGCGCCGACACAGCCGAATGGACGCCCGACGGCGGTGCAATCCTCTTTGCCGGCGCACCGGTGGACACGGACATCGGCACGCAGAACAGCCTGTGGCGGATGGATGCAGCGGGCGGTTCGCCGGTCAATCTGACCCCGGACCTCCCCTTCCACGTGGCGGGCCGCTTGCAGGTGGATATGCCCTCGGCCACTGTGCGCCAGCCCCGCATCGTCTGCATAGACAGCGCTGCTTTTGTGCGCGTCCAGTGTGGCGGGGAAGTGCGTATCTATCGGGTAGCGTTGGATGGCAGCACGCCGCCGGAAACGATTGTCGGCGGCGAACGCTTTTGCGAGGCGATCGGCGTGACAGGCGACCGGCTGCTCTTTTGGGCCAACAGTTTCAATGACCCGCTGAACCTCTACACGAAAAATCTAACGACCGGTGAGGAAGCACAGCTCACCCATTTGAACGAGAAAGTATTGGGCGGGGTTGCTCTACCCGGTGTGGAGCATCTCGAATTTCCCGGTGAAGACGGCGAACGGGTGGAGGGATGGCTGTTGACTCCGGCCACGGGCAGCGCCCCCTGGCCCGGCTTTCTCTACATCCACGGCGGCCCCCACAGCGCCTTCGGCCACGGCTTTTCCGCCGATTTTCAGATGCTGGCTGGCGCGGGCTATGCGGTTCTCGCCATCAACCACCGGGCCTCCACCGGCTACGGCGACGCTTTCGCTACAGCCATCAAAGGCGACTGGGGTCATCTGGACTATACGGACCTGATGGCGGGCGTTGACTATGCGATAGAGCGGGGATTGCTCGATCCCGACCGACTGGCCCTGGGCGGTCTCTCCGGCGGAGGCAACCTGACCTGCTGGATCGTCGGCCAGACGGATCGCTTCAAAGCCGCCATCCCGGAAAATCCCGTGACGAATTGGGTGAGCTTTTACGGGGTCAGCGACATCGGCCCCTGGTTTTCCGTGGAGGAGTTGGGCGGCCAGCCCCACGAAATCCCGGAAGTCTACCGGCGCTGCTCGCCCATCACCTACGCCCACCGCTGCACGACGCCGACGCTGCTGGTACAGGGCGAGAGCGATCACCGCTGCCCCCCAGAACAGTCGGAGCAGTTCTACGCTGTGCTGAAAGCCAGCGGCTGTCCGGTCGAGATGCTGCGGCTGCCCGGCAGTCCCCACGGCGGCGCTATCACCGGCGCGCCTGTCCTGCGTCGTGCTCAGAATGCCGCGCTGTTGGAGTGGGTGCAGAAGTATGTGCCCGCAGGCCAGTAAGCTAAGTTTCGTCAAGATGATGGGATGATGAGATGCTGGCAGTTCATCATTCCATCACCCCATTTCAGTCTCTCATTTTTCCGCTCTTGGAGAATTTACAATGCCTAACCCCCACATTATCCTGATCATCACCGACCAGCAGCGCTACGACACAATCGCCGCGCTCGGATTCCCCCATATGGACACCCCCAATCTGGACCGTCTGGTGCGGGAAGGGGTGAACTTCGGCAACTGCTTCATCACCGCGCCCTCCTGCGCGCCCAGCCGGGCCAGCCTCTTCACCGGCTACTATCCCCACACCACCGGCATTCTGAAGAACGCGGATCGCTGGACCCGTTCCTGGGTGGAAAATCTCAACGACGCAGGCTACTACTGCGTCAATATCGGCAAGATGCACACCTATCCCTACCACACGCCCTTGGGATTTCACGAGCGCTATGTGGTGGAGAACAAGGACCGCTTTCTGGAGGAGCGATTCTATTTTGACGAGTGGGACAAGGCCCTGCGTTTCCGAGGATTGGCGAAACAGCAGCGGGCCTTCTACCGCAACCGCTCGGACTACCGGGAGCGGCTGGGCGCGTTCGAGTGGGACCTGCCCGAAGACGCCCACCCGGACAATTTCGTGGGCGATATGGCGACCTGGTGGCTGGACACAAAACCGATTCCCGGCGACAAGCCTCTCTTTCTGGAGATCGGCTTCCCCGGTCCTCACCCGCCCTACGACCCTGCGCCTCGCTATGCGAAATCGTATTTAGAGAAGGAATTGCCCATCGACCCGCTGCTGCCCGAAGATTTGGCCGGGCAACCGTCGGTCTACCACCAGATGCGCCAGCACAACAGTGAATTCGACCACGACTCGGTAATCCACCAATTGGACCCGTCAGCCGAGGCGCGCCACCGACAGCGGGCCTACTATCTGGCCAACGTGACAATGATTGATGAACAGGTGGGGGCGATCCTCGCCAGCCTGGAGGCGAAGGGCATTCTGGACGATTCGGTGGTCATTTTCACATCGGATCACGGGGACGCGCTGGGGGATCACGGCCACAGCCAGAAGTGGACGATGTACGACATTGTGACGCGAGTGCCCTGTGTGGTCTGGTCGCCGGGGCGCATTGCCGGGGGCAGCCAGCGGGACGAACTGGTCTCGTGGATGGACCTGGGGCCGACGATTCTGGCAATGGCCGGGGTGGATGTGCCGAACAATTTCGAGGCGGAATCCCTGCTGCCCGCGCTGGAAGCAGGTGAATGGGCAGGCAGGGAATACGTCTTTGCCGAACACTCCCGGGACGGAATTTTGCAGGGCACGGCCTATATGTCGATGGTGCGCAGCCGGGAGTGGAAGCTGGTCCATTTTGTGGATAGCCCAGAGGGGCAGCTTTTCCATCTGACGGAAGACCCCGGCGAAATCCACAATTTGTGGGACGACCCGGCCCATGCGGAGAAAAAGAATAAACTGCTGCGGGTGCTGCTGGAGTGGCGGATCAGTAGTGGGCTGAAGACGCAAAGTTGGGGCGAGGGGTGGCGATAAGGAAAAGGCAAGAGTCAAAAGTGTTCGAATGAGCGCTCACTTTTGACTCTTGCTGTGCCGACTAGTCAACTCGTTATGCCAGTCTAACGCGTCAGTCAAGCGTCCTCGATAAGAATCCTGATATTACCAGATGAAGCCAAGTTCTGCCTTCTGGTTCAAATTCCATCACCCAGAAGTCGTTTCCTCCTGACTTCTCAGCATCTATGCCGATGGCAATCTCATCTCGCCCATCGCCATCAAAATCACCGGTCACAGCAAACTTCGCACCGACGTCTTGCGCAGACGCATCAAAGTCAGCATCAAGCGGGTGATTGCCAGGACTAACGTGCCGCCACTCGTTGCTCTCTGGTTCAAATTCCATCACCCAGAAGTCGTTTCCTCCTGACTTCTCAGCATCTATGCCGATGGCAATCTCATCTCGCCCATCGCCATCAAAATCACCGGTCACAGCAAACTTCGCACCGACATCTTTCCCTGACGCATCAAAATCAGCATCAAGCATGTGATTGCCAGGACTAACGTGCCGCCACTCGCTGCGCCCTGGTTCAAATTCCATCACCCAGAAGTCGTTTCCTCCTGACTTCTCAGCATCTATGCCGATGGCAATCTCATCTCGCCCATCACCATCAAAATCACCGGTCACAGCAAACTTCGCACCGACATCTTTCCCTGACGCATCAAAGTCAGCATCAAGCGGGTGATTGCCAGGACTAACGTGCCGCCACTCGTTGCGCCCTGGCTCAAATTCCATCACCCAGAAGTCGTTTCCTCCTGACTTCTCAGCATCTATGCCGATGGCAATCTCATCTCGCCCATCACCATCAATGTTACCAGCGACAAGAATTCTCGCACTTAACTCTAGGGCTGAAACATCGATATCGATGCGAAGAGGGTGGCCGTAAAGACTACGCACAGCGGTAATATCAAGTTGGCTAAGTAGTCCGGCATTATTCCAATCAGTGTTACAGTAATTCATAATTGAGTCCATATCAAACTCTGTAACTAGGAAGTCACCATTACCACCTTGTGCCTGTTCCTTACACCAAGCAGGAGCGTCGGGCCGATTCTGCTCATGAGCAAAGCCTATAGCGTGCCCGAATTCGTGGACTGCAATGGCCTCAATACAGTACTGTCTTATCTGTTTCGGTGATTTGCAATACTCAGAACTCCAGGTATTGAATGTAAAATTTAATACCATTCCTCCCATTTTTCCATCCAGGTAATGTCCAAGTACTTTTACATGAGGACCAACATCATCTATGGTTATGCGGATCCCCTTACTCGCCAGAACACATCCTTGCCAACCACGGAAAACAAGCTGGGACTCACGCATCCAAGTCCTTGCAATAGCTTTGCGCACCCAATCCTTTTCCTTGGTATAACCCTGTGTATCCCAGCAGACTGGGATAGACGCCTGATTCCATATTGAGCTTTTGAGCGCAAACGCTTGAAAAGCATCTGCCGCTGCCGTTGCTGCCGCCTCAACTGTAACTGTGGTTTGTGGCAAGGAAGTTAAAGCAACCGTGGGAGTAGGTGTGGACTGCGGATCGGCGGTCTCTAAGTTTCCTTGATGCGCTTCCGCCTTATCTGGAACAACAAATTCGGCATTGGTTGGCGAACTACTAGGCAAATCCCCTATCCCTTGTTGGCATGCTGCAAAGCCAAAGAGCGGTAGTAGCAAAACGACGAGGGTATACCAAATCGAGTTTCTTACAAATACGAATTTGAATCTTCTTAACATACATCGCTCCTCTCGCAATAGCACGACAATTGTTTTGGCGTGCAAGGAATAAAGGTCTGATACAATAGTGGCTTTTATGAGTCAAGTTCTGGCTGGGACGTAGTGGTAGGTCTCAGCCAGAACCCATAAAGAACACAAACATGGCTGCTTGAGTACAACCAGCGTTGTAACCGTGTTCTTTCACCCATCCAATCTTCTTGTTCACTGCCAAGGAGACAACCCCTACCCGATGATCGATTCTCTCCTTCCCTCATTACCTGCCCATATAGTGCATCGTAGCCATCAGGTGTGCGTGCGAAGTATCCGGGAACATCACCCACGGGGTCGGCCCCCCGGTCGTGCTGAAAGCCCCCAAACTCTCTTTGCTGCCGGGCACAAAAATCATCATATGGGGCGGGCTGCCAACCGGACGGCCCTCCTGAAGCATATAGCCGATGCCGATGCCCTCCGAAGGCGAATCCACCAGAGCGCGGCGTGCGTCGAGCACCTGCATATATACCTCATTCACGCACAGCGGATCATTGCCCTCCGAAGTCGGATCGTCCGGGATGCACGTCCAGCCGTTGCTGCCGGCGCGTAGCTCCACCAATTCTTGCGCCGGCTCATTCGGCCAGTTGTGGGGCCACCCTTCCGGATAGTCCAGAATCCTCGCCTCCTGGCTCACCGCAGGCGGTCCCGCGCTCATTGCATTGGCAATTCTGTCCTCGCGCGGCGCTGCATCGGGCTGTGGATGTACAGTCACCATCAGGTGGGCGTGGGAGGTGTCCGGGAACATCACCCACGGGGTCGGCCCCCCGGATGTGCTGAAAGCGCTCAAGCTCTCTTTGCTGCCAGGCACGAAGATCATCATATGCGGGGAGCTGCCGGCTGGTCGGCCTTCCTGGAGCATATAGCCGATGCCAATGCCCTCAGAGGGTGAATCGATCAGACTTAAGCGCGCATTGAGAACTTGCATGTAGACCTCGTTCACGCATAACGGATCATTGCCTTCTGACGTCGGATCGTCCGGGATACAGGTCCAGCCGTTGCTGCCGGCGCGCAGTTGAACCAATTCGTGGGCTGGCTCATCCGGCCAGTTATGGGGCCACCCCTCTGGATAGTCCAGAATTGTCGCCTCTTGGGAAACCACAGATGGCCCCGCGCTCATTGCATTGGCGATCCGCGCTTCGATTACGCTGACTGCGGGCGTTGACGAACGAGCCACCGGTGGTGGCGGCGGCGTAAATTGACAGGCAGACAGAGCCAGCGCCAGGACCAGCAGCAACACGACCATTCGGCCAAACATTTTCTCGCCTTTCATCACTTCCTCCTTGTCGATCACAGAAAAACGGATGAACTACAGTAATACAAATAGGCTGAGGATAATGCGTGGACGCAAGGCTGGGCACACGATACCAGCCAAGGCGATCCCAAAGCGATCCATTTGACTCAGCCAGCCGAAACACGCGCCACAAAATAATCGCTGTAGGGATCAGCCTCTGTGCGCCGCACCTGCACCTGATCAAAACCCGCCGCGGCCAACAGTGCCAGCACCCGCTCCTGTCCCCACATACAGCCCAGCCCCGCGCCCCCCTGAGAGAGCGAAACCGTCATACAGTAGAGCACCGACTGGGCGTAGAGCCAGGGACCCAGCGGGTGGTCCAGATTCTCCCCCAGGCGGCTGGAGGCAGCGAACTCCTGCATCAGCAGACTGCCGCCGGGTTTGAGGGAACGGGCGATCACTCCCAGAGCCTGCGCCGGGTGGGCCAGATCGTGGATTGAGTCAAAGGCCAGCGCGTAATCATACGTGCGCTCCACATCCAGCCCGGCCACATCGGCCAGATGGAAGCGGACATTGACCAGACCCAGCCGGGAGGCGGCAGCCTGCGCCCGGTCAATGTCCGCCGGGGAGATGTCATAGCCGGTGAAGTTGCTCTTCGGGTAAACTTGCGCCAGCAGATGCAGCACGTGACCGCTGCCACAGCCAAAGTCCGCTACCGCCGCGCCCTGCTCCATTGCCTTGCCCCATCCGGGGAAGAGGGGCAAAACGGCAGGCAGCAGTATTTGGTCGAAAAAGGCCTTGCGGTCCCGGGCCATCAACTCGTGGAAACGGCCATAGGCGCTGTAGGGAACACCCCCGCCACTGCGAAAACAGTCCGTCACCAGCGGCTGCACCTGGGACAAAATGACAAAAGTTTCGGCCAGCCACTCCGCGCCCGGGAATCCACTGCCTGGCGCAAAGCCGGGGCTGCCGCCCGTCAACCAGGCCGCGTGTTCCCCAGGCAGGGCAAACGTTTCGCCCTCCGCCGCGTATGCCACCACCTCTCCACAGGCCAGACAGCCCAGCCATTCCCGCACATAGCGCTCGTCCAGCCCCGCGGCCTGGGCAATCTGCCTACTGGTGGATGGCTGCCGCCCGGCCAGCACATCCAGCAGCCCGGTCTCCCTGCCAATGCCCAACATCAACACCAGCCCCATCTGATTGAAGAGGTCTTCCATCCGGTTGCCAAAGGCTTCGGCCCGGACCGGGTCAAAATCTTCTGGAAGCTTCGGCTGAGACATCAGTGCCTCCGGGCTGGTCACTTTTTGCGCGCTTATGTGAATTTGCCATTGGTGCTATACTGCACTATAGATTGCGCCCGTCCCCCAGCGTGTTTGCATGCGTTAATCGAGCGTGTTTTGCCCCGGGATGCCACTTCAACGACCCTTCATCGCCCCGGATGTATGGAGTCGCGCCCAATGCTCACTGTCCACCTGCTGGGACAATTTAGCCTGACGCTGGACGACGAACCCGTGGAACTGCCCTCGCGCCCGGCCCAATCCCTGCTGGCCTGGCTGATTCTGCACCCCGGCGTCGCCCACCGCCGGGAGCAGATCGCCGGCATGCTCTGGCCAGACGCCACAGAAGAGAACGCGCGCAGCAATCTGCGCCACGCGCTCTGGCGTCTGCGCCGGGCCATCCCAGACGGGCATATCCAGAGCGACAAAATTGCCATCCGCTGGCTGGCCGAAGCTGAGTGGCGGCTGGATGTGAATTCCTTTGGAGAGGGCAGCGCGCAGGCAATCGACGCCAACGCGCTTCTGCCCAGCCTGCAAACCTACCGGGGCGAACTGCTCCCTGGCTTCTACGACGACTGGGTGATCCGGGAGCGGGAACGACTGGCCGCGATCTACAACGAGCGTATGTCCTACCTGCTGGAACTGCTTCTGGCCGAGCAGCGCTGGCGCGAGACAATCGACGCCGCGGAAAAGTGGATTGCCCACGACCACGCGCCTGAACCTGCCTATCGCGGACTGATGACAGCCCACGCCAGCCTGAGTAACACCGCCGCGGCCCTGGCGGCCTACGCTCGCTGCGTCGAGGCACTCGAACAGGAGTTGGGCGTTCCTCCGTCTGAGGAAACGGTTGCCCTCGCCGAGTCCATTCGCAATGCACAATTCAGACCGGCCCAGCCGCCCAATCCCCCAGTAACCCGATCCAATCTCCCCGCGCCCATCACCCCGCTCATCGGACGCGAGCGCGAACTGGCCCACCTGTCCAGCCTCCTCGCGGACCCGGCCCACCGGCTGGTGACAATCCTCGGCCCCGGTGGGATGGGCAAAAGCCGCCTGGCCCTGGCTGCGGGCCACGCCCTGCGCGAACGCTTCTCCGACGGCGTCTTTCTGGTGGAGTTGGTCGCTCTCGACAGCCCGGATGAAATCCCCCGGTCCATCGGCGACGCGCTGGGCTATCCCTTTCAGACCGATTCCCGCTCGCCCCACCAGCAACTGCTCGACTATCTGAGCAGCCGCAAACTGCTGCTTGTGTTGGACAACTTCGAGCATCTGCTCGCTGGAGCCGAACTGCTCATCGCCCAGTTGGAAGCCGCGCCGGGCCTACAGATTCTGGTCACATCTCGGGAGCGGCTGCATCTGCACGCGGAGACACTCTTTCGATTGAACGGGCTGGACTATCCCGCCGAGGGAGAGAGTGTTGGCAAGGATTTCCCCTTTGCCGGGGCACAGCTCTTTTTGCAGTGCGCCCAACGCGTGCGCCGGGAGTTTGCGCCGGAAGAGGGGGCGTGGCCTGCCATCCTGCGCATCTGCCGCCAGGTGGACGGAATACCCCTGGGCATCATTCTGGCTGCCAGTTGGGTTGAACATCTGCCCCCGGCAGAAATCGCCGACGAAATCGCAGCCAATGTGGCCTTTCTGGGACAGGATTTGCGGGATTTGGATCCCCGCCACCGCACGATGGAAGCCGTCTTTGCCCAGAGCTGGCAGCGCTTGTCGGACGAGGAGCGGCTTGTGCTGATGGGATTGTCGGCCTTTGTGGGGGGCTTTGACCGGGAAGCGGCCCAAGCTGTGGTGGGCGCGGGTCTGCCCGTCCTCGCTCGCCTGGTGGACAAAGCCCTGCTCTGGCGGGTGGAGGGAAAACGCTACGATCTCCACGAACTCATCCGGCAACTGGCCCGACAGAAGCTGGTGGCTGCAGGCAGAGAGCGAGAGGCCCTTTCCCTGCACAGCGGCTGGTACCTGGCACTGGTTGCCCGGCAGAAAGAGGCACTGAAAGGGCGTGAAGAAGCACAGGCCATCCAGCGGTTGCAGAACGAGCGAGAGAACATCCGCTCCGCCTGGCAATGGGCCGCGGCCAACGGGGAAATCCACGGCCTATTGGCCGCGGTGGAAGTATTGGGCATCTTTTACAATCGGCCAGGTGGTTGGACAGAGGGCGAGCGATTGATGGCGACAGCCCTGCACGGCCTGGAATTTTCAGTCAAACCCCAGGCCCGCCTCCTGAACGCATGGCTGCTGGCCTGGCACGGGGTCTTCCTGCACCGCACAGGCCAGGTAGAATCAGCCCGACTGCGGCTGACATCTGCGCTGAAAAGTCTGGCAGAGGACCCTCCCGCCGGAGAGGACCCCCTGCCCGTGGAAGAACGCCGCCGGGTGCAAGCCTTCGCCTATCTTCACCGGGGCGGGGATCTGATGACAGACCGGCAGCGGGACAAGACGGGCGAGGATCTGCGCCGAGCGCTGGCACTCTATCAGACAACAGGCGACCACTGGTGGACGATTCACAGCCTGACTACTTTTGGTAGTTGGGAATTTTTCAATGGACAGCTACACCGGGCGTGGGATCTGTGTGAAGAGGCACTGGGGCTTGCCCGGCAGTGGGGCTATCCCAGTGGAGAGACCGCCGCCCTGGAGCGCATGAGCTTTGTGGCTGAACTTATGGGAGAGATCGAAGAGGGGGAACGATTGGCCCGGGAAGTCCTGGCAAAGGCGAAGAACCCATCCCAGCGCATGATCGCCCTCAGCCGCCTGACATTCGTTCTGCTCGCAGTGGCAAAATTTGAAGAAGCGGTGACGCTTGTCAAAGAAGCGATTGAATGGGGAGAAAGCATCCATATTCATATCCGGGGAATCGCATTCCACTACAACGTCCTGGCCCGTGCCTATCTGCATCTGGGCCGCTTTGCCGAAGGCCGTGCCATTGCACAGGCCACCGTGCATAGCTGGCGGGACGCCTATGGCTGGGAACAGCCTTTTATTCTGCGCACATTGGCTCGGGCGCTCCTGGCCGAGGGCGCGCCGATTGAGGCACGCCGTCTGCTCCAACAAACAGTAGAAAGTCAGCGGGGGATGGGCAACGAAAATTTATTTCCACTCAGTGGTGCGCTCGTCGATTGTGCCTATCCTGCCCTGATTTTGGACGATCTCTCCGAAGCCCGTGAAATGCTGGTGGAAGGTTTGGGTTTTATCCAACGCAGCGAAGCATTCAACGAGACCTGCAAGGCCCTCCCCGCTACGGCCCTGCTGCTGGCCAGGCAAGAGAGGCTGGAAGATGCGGCTTTCGTCAACGGGGCCATCCAGCGCTATCCCCACTTGACGCGCTCCCACTGGTACGCAACCGTCGCGCTGGATAAGCTGACCGAACTCCTCGCGCCCTTGCCGCTGGATGTGCGGTCCGCGGCGGAGGAATTGGGCAGTCAGCGGACGCTGGAATCCCTGACAAGCGAGTTGCTCGAAATCCTCGTTCGCGAATAATATGCACAGTATCGAACCCTACCCCCACAGGAGCCCCCCAATGGAAATCATCGATGTCCAGCCCATTTTTGTAGACCGCTATCGTCAAAAGCAGCCTGCGCCTGGAAGACGGCTTTCTCGTCATTCCCGACGCGCCGGGCATCGGCATCGAACTGGCCGAGGATGCGGCCGAACGCCATCCCTACCGGCCCCCCGGCAAGTACAGACCCGTCTCGATGGAGACGGGTCTGTGGTGGACCAGTAGCAGGCAACAGCCGTTGGTCGGGGTTGAATGTGCTATACTGAACCCAGAAAACTGACTCAGAACAATGACGTTCTACAAAAGAAACGGAGAGAAGGATGTTTGGATTTGACCGCATTACAGCCGATCCCCAAATTCTGGGCGGTAAAGCCTGTATCCGCGGGATGCGTATTTCGGCTGCCCTGCTGGTAAATCTGGTCGCCAATGGGATGAGTGTTGCCGAGATTATTAGCGAATACCCAGACTTGGAAGAAGACGATATCCGCCAGGCGCTTCGCTACGCAGCTTGGACTGCCGAAGATTCCATTCATCTTCCCACGCTGGCTACCCACTGATGAGATTCCTGCTCGACATGGGTCTGGCAGAGAGCACAGCCCAATTCCTGCGAACCAATGGACACGATGCCGTCCATCTGCGTGAACAGGGCCTGCAACGCCTGCCCGACGAAGAGATTGTCGTCAAAGCGGTGGCCGAAGCTCGGATCGTTCTTACCCACGATCTGGACTTTGGCCGTATTGTCGCTTTGAGCGGAGAACACCTGCCCAGCGTCATCACATTCCGTTTGTCCGATATGCGCGCCCAGAATGTCAATCACTATTTGGCAGATGCTCTTACCCGGTTTTCAGAGGAACTGGAACTTGGCGCATTGATAAGTATCCAGAACGATTCTATCCGTGTGCGCCGATTGCCGGTATAGCATCAGCTTCGCAACGGAGCCCAAACAGGAAAATCCTAATGCCTGAGAATCTATTGCTTCTGCTCATGCGCTGGGGCGTTGTAATCGTAATGGGTGCAGGGCTGCTCTCCTTACTCACGCTTCTGATGTCCGCCATCTTCAATCGCACTCTCTCCGATTCCTCCCGGTCCACCCTTTGGACAATCGCCCTCATCGGTGGCGGGCTGCTACTCTTCCTCTACTTTACAGAATACCGCTTCCGACTTTGACATTCTCTTTGAACCGCCGGAATGCCGTTTATGCCCGACGGCAAGCGACACCCCGGCAGTCGTAGACTCTCAATCCAGCCAGTTCATCTCCGTGCGCAAGTCCCAGCGGTAGCGTTCCTCTGGCTGGGTATTGCGCGACCAGTCACGCAGAATCGGCACGTCCTTTTTCTTCTGGGCTATGCGCGCCACAATCTTCTCCGGGTCCCAGCCGTCCAGCACTTCCGCAGTGAGATCGGCCAGCACGCCCGCACAGCCCGGATCGTCGGCCCGGTTCACCAGCTCACCGGGGTCTTCGGCCAGATTGAACAACTGGGGCGGCTGCCAGTGATAGTAGACCAGCTTCCAGTCGTCCCGGCGGATCATCCGCTGGTAGGCGCCTTCGGGCGGGCCAAACTGGTCCGTGCAATATTCGGAGAAGGCCACATTCTCCCAAGCGGGTGGGTCCGTGCGCCCGTCGATCAGGGGCAGCAGGCTGCGTCCCGGCGAATTGGGCAACGCCGGTGCGCCCAGACCGTCCAGCAGGGAGGCGGTCACATCCAGCGCGCTGACCACCTCGGCCCGACGCTGACCCGGCGCGACCACACCCGGCCAATTCACAATCAGCGGCACACGCACGGATTCCTCGTAGAATACGTGCTTCCACCAGAGTCCGTGCTCTCCCTGCATATCCCCGTGATCCGATGTGTAGACAATCAGTGTATCCTCGCCAAAGCCGTTGGCGTGCAGGGCAGCCAGAATCTCCCCCACCAGACAGTCCACCCGATGGACCAGCCCCCAATAGGCGGCGCGGGAACGCAAAATTTCGGCATCAGTCACTTCTTCGATACCCGTATCCGTGCGCCACCAGCGCAAGTGGGGATGAGTCTCGTCGGCAAAGGGCCGGGGTTTGCGAGGCATTGTCATCGAAGCGGCATAGCGGTTGAAATCCTCGGCCCGAGCCACGTAGGGCGGGTGGGGCATCATCAGCCCCACAGTCAGGGAAAAGGGCTGCTCCATCAGGCCCGCCCGCTTCTGCACCCCCTGGCGGTTGAGAAAGTCCACCGCGGCCGCGGTCACATCCTCGTCGTGGACCTGATAGCCCATCTGGCCCGACCCGGATTTTTCCAGGCTGACCCGCTGAGGACCGGCTGTGCCTTCCAGCACGCCCCGGTCTGGCCCTTTGCTGCCCAGATGGTTGGCGCTGTGATCGCCGACGAAGCGCTCGGCGTAGCCCCGCAACTGGTCTGGTCCCAGGCTGTGCATGCGCCCGGCCAGGGCTGGCTGATAGCCGGCCGCGCCCATCGCATGGGCCAGGGTGGGGATGCCGCTGTCCAGAATGTGCTCGTTTGTCCAGCAGTCGTTCTGGTAGGGGTGGCGGCCAGAGAGCATCGCCATGCGGGAAGGGACGCAGATGGGCGAACTGCAATAGACGTTCTCGAAGAGCGCGCCGTCCGCGGCCAACTGATCGAGATTCGGCGTCTCCACCAGTGGGTCGCCGTAGCAGCCGGTGACGTGGGGGCTATGCTGGTCGGTATGAATGTAGAGCAGGTTGGGGCGGGGATGTGGCATTGGGTTTCTCCTGTGATGATCGGTTGGGAAATAATCAGTGAGCAGTGACAGGCGCGCTGGTTACTGCTCACTTCGCGTAATCTGGGGTAGAAAAAGCTGTCGGCCAAAGACGCCTGTGGTGTTGTCACAGACCGCATTCCCCTTCACATCCAGCGCGCAGGCGTCAATACGCACTGGGCCGAGGCCGGGCAGTCGGTGAAAGAGAAAGTCCACGACGTAGACGGGGGTATTTGTGGCGTAGACCAGCGGTTGGATCAGCACTCCGTCCAGATCGGGGATGTCGATCTGGGCCGGATCGCCCAGATACTTTTTGTTGCGGGTTTCGTAGCCCAGCCCAGACTCGGCCAGCAGACCACCCGTGATGGCGCTGCGCACGGTCAGGGTAACTGTGTCCAGGTCCAGTTCGTCGGCTGGTGTTGTCACCCGCAGCCAAATATCGCCCTCTGTCAGCACTTCTGTGACTGCGATTGTGTGGCGTATCGTATCCGTATAGGGCAGATAGCGGTAGGGATTGACCGCATCCTGGCGCAGCACACTGCCCTGGCGAGTCTCGAAATGGAGGTGGGGAAAGCCGTTGTCGCCCACGCCGCTCAGGGCCACCGGCTCGCCCTGGGCCACGACTTGCCCGGTCACGACCAGGGATGCGGCCACGTGGATGTAATTCGTGTAGAGTTTGTTGCCGTGATCCAACTGGACAACCCCGTCGCTGTAGAGCGGATGGGAACCGGCGATACGCGCCGTCCCCGTCAGCACAGCCAGCAGTGTCGTGCTGATGGGTGTGGGAATGTCGATGCCCTGATGAAAATCGTAGCAGCGGTCGCAGCTTGCCCGCAGCCGGGGGCCATAGGCCGAGGATTGGGGCAGGTCTGGTGTGGCCGTGCCAGAGATGGGCCAGACAAAAGGGGGCCAGCTTTCGTCCTGGGCAGAAGCAACAGTGCCCAAAGAGAAAAGCAGCACCAGCGCCACTACCAGCGCCAACCCCATCGTCATCAGACAGGCATAGGCTGGATAGCGATTTCTTTGCATCCTATCCGTCTTCGTTTTCATCCGTGTATACAAAGAAATTCTCGTTTTCTTGCACAAGCAACAGGGATTCCACGGGTAAGGAATTAATACCCCAACTGCCTGTCCACCCGATGCAGAAGCGGCTCGCCAGCCAGGTAGCGGCGCAGATTTTCGGCAAAGATGGCAGTGATGCGGTCGGCGTTGAAGGGGCTGCTGCCGCTGGTGTGACGGCTGAGGATCACATTCGGCATAGCCCACAGGAGCGAATCGGAGGGCAGGGGTTCCGGGTCGGTCACATCCAGCCCGGCCCCGGCAATCCGGCCCGACTGCAACGCCTCGATCAGCGCGTCCGGGTCGATGGAACTGCCCCGGCCCACATTGTATATATAGGCCGTGGATTTCATCGCACCCAACTCTGCCGCGCCTACAATCCCGACCGTCTCGCTGGTCAGGGGCAGACAGAGGGCCAGATGATCCGCCTGGGGCAACACCTCCAACAGGCGATCCGGCGTGACCTGTGCGTCTACGTGCGGAAAGGGGTCTCTGCCCCGGCGCACGCCGATGACTCGCATCCCCAACGCCTGGGCTTTGCGGGCCAGTGTGCCGCCGATGTCGCCCAGCCCCAACACGCAAAGGGTCTGCCCCTCCAACTCGAATTTCTCGCGCAGGATCTGCGCCCGGGGCGCGTGGTAGTCCGCGGGGCCACGGATGGCCGTGTGTAGACCCGCCGCGAAACTCAGCATCATCCCCAGCACCAGTTCGGCCATCGGCACGCCGTGCGCGCCGGATGCGTTGGTGAGCAGCACATCCCGCCCGGCCAGGCCCGCAAGCACCCGGTCCACACCAGCCGTGCCCGCCTGCACCCAGCGTAGATGGGTCGCGGCTGTCAGGCTACCTGCGGGGAAACTTTTGCTGAAGAGGATTTCGGCGTTGGCAGCCACAGCCACAAATGCCTCCGGGTCCAGGCAGAAGCGAAATTCTACCGCCGGGAAATCACCCCGCAGGCGCGCCAGGTTCGCTGTGCCGATATCCTCGCCGATCAGGGCAATCGGTCTGTCCATACCATTTTCTCCTGCAACTGCTTTGGTGGGGATCGAAAAGTAAGACGCTCATTTTATCACGGGAGCAAAGGCTTTGCCAGATAGATTTTTGGTCTTGAAATCTACAGGGAATCGCTCGATTCTATGATATACTCGGCCTTGGAGAGAACGAAACCGACCCTCATCAGTATATTGCACGTCACTATGGCGAAATTTTCATGAAGCCTACCCCTACGATTCTTGCTATGACTATCGCCCTCGTCCAACTCTTCGACATCGCCATCCACGCGGCCACAGACCAGTTGGAGCCGCTGCGGGTGGCGTCGAATGTCGTCATCCTCCTGTGGCTGGCCCTGCTGGCCTCCGGCAAAATCAGCGCGTATAAAGGCCAGACAGGCGTCGCGTCTACGAGTGTATATCTGCTCCTGAACGGGATATTTCTCGCCCAGGCCGGGTTCACCAATCCGGCCCAGGGCGGGGCAGTGCGCTGGATGCTGTTTTTGTTGGTCGCCCTGACCCTGGCCCTGGCTACCGGGCTGATATACACCCGCCGCCCATCCCAATAGGCGCGCGGATAGCAACACAAAAAGAGAGCCGGTGGTCAGGGCTTTCTGACCACCGGCTCTCCCTTCTACGCTGCTGAATTCTCGGCCTGATACCTGCTATTTGGCCCCGGCGGGGAAAGTCCGATAGGAAGTCGCCAGATTGCCCGATGTGCGGCGTCCAAAGAGGCTGGTGCGCTCCCGAGCGGGCGAATGAACCTCAGCCTCTGCCACCGCTTCTTCCCGCACCCCGGAATGGGATTGCTGCTCGGCTGTATAGGCCCGAAAGGCCTGCAAGAATACCAAACTGCTCAGTTCGAATGAATTGTTGCCGTTGAACATTTTGTGGTTCCTTTCTCGGCCCTAGCGCCGAATGTTTGTATTTGAAATCCGCACGGGCTGGAGGCCTGCGGTTTGGGACTGGGCTTGCAAATCTCTGCTCCAGTTTGCCAGCCGCAGACCCAGCCGTTCCAAACCAGAACCCAGCGCACTCACCACTTGGGCCTGCGCAACCTTCGCGTTGCGATAGTCGTGAGCCAATTCCTCGGCCCGCTGCTCGGTGTGGGTTTGCAGGGAATATGTGTCAATAAACATTGTCTTCTCCTCTATCTTTGGTAGAATCGGTTAATTTGCACACCAATTATCGTTCTTTCTGTGCAACCAAACACTGATTGTGGAACTATTGTACACATTTTGCCCATATAGTTATGTGAACTTATTCACAATCTCTTGAATTATTTGAAACAACTCTTTTTACGCGAGGCGCAATTCTATGGACCCAAGGCGGCTCTTTGGCTCAACTGGCGATGAAATCGTCGATCATACCTTGCAGGAATTGATCGCTCTCTACGAAAGAGTCTTTCCAGGCCGGGTTTGGGGCTATTTTCTGGAAGGAAGCCACGCCGATCAGACCGCCCTCGCCACCAGCGATGTGGACCTGATCTTCGTCTTCAAAGATGGCTTCGCAGACGACGCCGAACGGGAACGGGCCAAGACGATTGGCGAACAGTTCAACGCCACAGTTCTACCTGAAATCGACATCGGCTTTGTGGAGGAGAATCAGATTATCCGGGCTGTACCCCCATCGCTCAAACTGGGCAGCACCCTTCTCTACGGCGAGCCGATCCCCGACGGGTGGCCGCTGGTGTCAGTGGCCGAGTGGGGCCGGGAACGGATGCACGCATCCTATTGGCTGATGACAAAAGTCTTTGGGCGACCCGATTTCGTCAGCCTGCCCCGGGACTATCCGAAGCCAGAAGCCGATTTCTACGGCTATACCGAGCGCACCGTCCGCCTGCCCGAAGGAAATGAAGCAGCTTCCACCCGTGACCTGCTTCGGGTGATGGGATGGGCGGGAACGGCGCTGGTCGCCCGGCTTGGCGGCCAGATCGTAGCCCGCAAACAGGAGTGTCATCTGCTCTATCGGCAGGCAGTAGGCGATGGTTGGTCAGCTTTCTTTGAATCGCTTTACGCCAAATGTCGGGAGGAGTGGCACTACCGCATCCCTGCTGCGCCGGATGCACGCGCAGAACTGACACAAATCTGCCAGCAAGCGTTGGCCTTTGAAAATCACTTCCTGGGCATCTATCGAGACTTTCTGTTGGCCGAATTGAGCGAAGCAGACGAGCCAGAGAAGTTGCACGCGCTCTGGGTTCAGCAGAGGATATCCTTCCGCGACCCAGAAGTCATCGGCGCTGTTCGCCTGTTATCTACAAGTGCCGACGAACCGCTGAAGCAGGTAGCCCTGGCACTCCTGCCGGGGTTTGAAAAGCCGAAATAAGCGCCCCCCGCCTTGCTCCATGCCCTCTGACCGGATACAATAGAAACTGTCGGTATCTTTACCATTCTATCCTTGGGAGCGCATTCAATCGTAAGGCTGCGATCGGTATGGCTTCCCCAGCCGTCTGACAGCCAAGTTCTTAATTTCTCCCAGTTGCCGGTACGATGACAGACAAATTAGCACTACCCGCAGAAGGAACCTGATTCTCTAAACCACTCAGCTGACAGAGAAAACACTATGCCAAATCTGCCTGCCGACACATCTGCGCCACGCCACACCCTCACCCAGGCCATTGCTCTCCACCTGTTGCCGGGTCTTTTGACCACCGGAGCATATATCGTGCTTGCTCCCATTGTGATGGACCGGGGCTATCCAGCCGTATTTGGTCTATTGCTAGCCGCTTTTTTCGTTATCATTCCCAGTGAGTTTGGCTATCTTCTCTATCAGGCGAAAAGGCACAACGGCACACTCTCTCTGCAAGGAATCGTTCTCTATCGAGAACCGATTCCCTTTTGGCAATACCTGGTCTTTTCCTTCATCCTTTTGCTTTGGGGGTTCCTGATCTCCGGGGCGATTTCGCCGTTAGACAATCTGATTGGTGACGCAGCCTTTGCCTGGCTACCCGATTGGTTCTTCATTTCGAGCCTGGACCAATTTGCCGTCTATTCCCGTGGCGCGCTGATGACCACATTTTTGTTTGGTATTGTGGTCAACGGCTTTGCCGGACCGATTGTGGAGGAATTGTACTTTCGCGGGTATCTGTTGCCCCGGCTATCTAAGTTTGGGCGATGGGCACCCCTTCTCAATGTGGTTCTCTTTTCTCTCTATCACTTTTGGACGCCCTGGCAAAACCTCTCTCGAATATTGCTGATGCTGCCATTGGGCTACACTGTGTGGTGGACGAAAAATATCTATGTGGGCATCATTGCCCACTGTGCGATCAACCTGATCGGCTGGAGCCTGACATTTGCCCTTGTCCTTGGTGGCGCACCCTAATTCACACATATGCGGCTTCTTGCACGGTCGTACAGAACCAGAATGTCTATACTTTGCCCCTTCTCCGCCAAACGGATACAATAGCTACACAAGTTTCCTCACCATCCCACCCTTGGGAGATTGATCCAATGCAAAAAACAGCTATCGTCACCGGCGGCAGCCGGGGCATCGGACGGGGCATCTGCCTGGGACTGGCCGCGGCTGGTTGGGCCGTCGTCGTCAACTATCGGGGCAATGCCGAGGCCGCGCAGGAAGCCGCCACTCTGGTCGAGCAGGCAGGCGGTCAGGCGCTGATCGTCCAGGCCGACATCGGCGCGGCGGAAGACCGGGAGCGGCTAGTGGCCGAGACTCTGGCCCGTTTTGGCCGCATCGATCTGCTGGTCAACAACGCGGGGATGGGTCCTCGCGTCCGCGCCGACCTGCTGGAGACCTCCGAGGAATCCTACGACGAAGTGATGGCGGTCAACCTGAAAGGGCCGTTCTTCCTCACCCAGCGGGTGGCAAGAGCAATGATTGTCCAGAGCGCAAACGCCGAGGGTGACGGTTCTGCTCCCTCCCCTGGTGCGGGGGAGGGCCGGGGTGGGGGTGGGCCGGCCATTGTCAATATCGGCTCTATCAGCGCTTACACCGCCAGCATCAACCGGGGCGAGTATTGCATCTCCAAAGCCGGGATGGGAATGATGACCGCGCTCTTTGCGGACCGGCTTGCCCCCCACGGCATAAACGTCTACGAAGTGCGCCCCGGCATTATCGAAACCGATATGACCAGCGGCGTCAAAGGCAAATACGACGCGCTCATCGACGGCGGCCTCACCCCCATCCGCCGCTGGGGGCAACCGGAGGACATTGCCGCCGCAGTCGTTGCCCTGGCCGAGGGGGCTTTTCCCTTCTCGACTGGGGAGATTTTTAATGTGGACGGCGGCTTTCATATGCGCAGGCTGTAACGTACTACGTGCTGCGTAGGTGGTACTGTCGGAGGCAGCAGTCAACATTTAAGGCAATGCGGGGTGAACAATTTTTTCATCACCACCCGATATTGCCGTCACACCTCTCATCGCCACTACTTACGCAGCACGCAGTACCTCACCCACTTTTCACACGGAGCCACCCCACCCCATGCCCACCCCCTTTCCTTTACCCGCTGACTACAACCCGGCCACCCATATGCTCGTGCATACGGTTGAGACCGGAAGCTATCACGAGAGCCGCAAGGCCGCCCGCTTTGCCAGTCAACTGGTCGCCAACGGCGCGGCGGAAGACATCGCCCTGGCCGAAAAAGTGCTGAACGCGGTGCTGGCCTGCCAGGAGATCGACCCAACAGACCCCCATTTCGGCAACTTCTATTGGATGGCCGAAGACAGCCACGTGGAAGACCTGAACGCGGTGGAGTTCTGCCTGGAATATCTGATTCCGATGATGCTGCGCCACGGCGACCGCCTGCCGGAACCCTTGCAGCAGCGGGTGATGGCCGCCATCCGCCTGGGGCTGGACGAGATTCGCCGTCTGGACGTGCTGGTGGCCTATTCCAACATCACAGCGCTGGATGTGCTGAACACCTGTCTGGGCGGCGAACTGTTGGGTGATCCGGCGATTGCTATCCGTGGCTACACGAAGTTGCGCGTGTGGATCGGCTTCACGTGCCGCTCCGGCCACCCGATGGAGTACAACAGCCCCACCTACACCGCCGTCACCCTCCACGCGTTGGGCCGACTGGTGGAGAATGTACAACACCCGGACACCCGCATCTGGGCGCGAGCCTTCGCCACGCGGCTGGCTGTCAGCGCGGCCCTGCACATCCACCCCGGCACAGGCCGCTGGGCCGCGCCCCACAGCCGGGCCTATCACCCGTCGGTGGTGGGCGCAACCCCACCAGAGATGGAACGGGTGCAGGGCTGGCTGGCCGACGGGACGATTCCCGGCTGGATTGCGGAGGTGCTGGAGCAGCGTCCCGCCCGCTATACAATCAGCGAGACAGCGGAGCGCAGCAGGGGCATCGGCTTCACCACCCACATCACCCCGGCCTGGGCGCTGGGCGTGGCCTCGACGACCACAAACGCCCAGTCTGACATCTGTATGCTCCACTATACCCGGCCCGGTATGCAGAAGCCCGGCGTCCTCTACACCCGCTATGTCTTCAACGACAAGTGGTTCGGCGATTTCTACCACGCCACGGATCGCAGCCAGCAGCGCAATCTGCTGGACGAGGGCGCATTCTATGGGGTGATGGAGGGCAACCGGGCCATCGGCGTCTATGCCCCCCAGAGCTTCGCCCAGGGGACCAGCGCCAAAGCCACTTTCATCTGGACCGGCTGCGGAGACCAGCCAGAGGAGGTCTGGATCGACGGGCAGCAGGTGACGACTCTGCCCGCAGATGTGCCCCCCGGCGCGACGGTTGTGGTGGGCAGCGGCGATGTCTATACGGCCATCCGCCCGCTGACCCGCACACCGATGGGCAAGCAGATGCCCGCCCGGCTGGTGGCGCGAGAAGGCGATCTGGTGCTGGAACTCTACAACTACCAGGGACCGGACAAACGCTTCTGGGAGCAGCGCTGGCCCGGTGCCTTCTTCCAGGGCGTGCCCATCTGCGCCTACTATTTGGAGGTGGCGGATCGTTCTGACTACACGAATGGCGTAGAGATGGCCCAGGCGTTGGCGTCGGGTGAATTTTCCGAGAATCTGGAGGCCCCCTACACCTTCCCTGCCGAGGGGGAGCGGCGCTATTCCGCGTCTTACAACAGAGACGGTCAGTCGTTGGGCATTGAGATCGACCTGATGGGCTGGCGGCTGCTCAAGCGCTGGGACAGCCGGGGCGAAGTGGGCTGGCCGATGCTGGAGGCAAGAGAGGAATTTAACGCAGAGACGCCAAGACGCAAAGGCGCTGAGTCATCAGCCGTCTTTGCACAACAGAGCAACGAAGGACGAGTGGAGGCAGCAGGCGCAATCGCGGAATGCGCCGCGGCTGGACTGTGGCTGTGGGGCAGCGCCCAGGCAGGCCGCTGGGTGGCGGGCCATTTTGGCGAAGAAGCCGCCACACTGAAACTGACTACACCAGAGGGAAGCGTCACCGTCTCGCAGATGGGCGCGGGGCTGCTGGTTTGGAAGGACGGAAAAGTTACTGTTGAAGCAACTGGACAACCGGAAGTGATGATGGGATGATGAGATGACGGGTTGTGACCCATTATCTCATCATCCCATCATCTTTTCTACACGAAAGTTCATCATCTGAAAGGCAATTCACATGACAACTTCCCCTATTCGCGTCGGCATCGCTGGCCTGGGACGCAGCGGCTGGGGCATCCACGCCAAACTGCTGGAACCGATGACCGATCTGTACCAGATTACGGCGGTCACCGACGCCGATGCCAACCGCCGCCTGGAAGCAGTCGAGCGTTTCGACTGTCTGGCCTATGACAATTTCAACGATCTGGTCAACGACAAAGCTGTGGAACTGGTGGTGGTGGCTCTGCCCAGCTACGCCCACGCCGACGCGACGATTGCCGCACTGGAAGCGGGCAGGCACGTCGTCTGCGAGAAGCCGATGGCTGCATCCCTGGCCGACGCAGACCGGATGGTAGCTGCCGCGGCCAAGCCGGATGCGCCGGTCCTCTCTATCTTCCAGAACCGGCGCTACAACCCGGACTTCCGCAAAGTGCAGGAGATTATCGCTTCCGGTGTGCTGGGACGCATTGTGCAGATCCGCATGACCGAATCCCGGATGAGTCGGCGCTGGGACTGGCAGACGCTCAAAGAGTTTGGCGGCGGCTCACTCAACAACACCGGCCCCCATTTTCTGGATATTCTCCTCCAACTCTTTGGGCCAGCCGAGCCGGAGATTCTCGTCCATCTGGATCGGACGCTGACTCTCGGCGATGCCGACGATCACGTGAAGCTGGTACTGAAGGCCGAGAGCGCGCCGACGATTGACCTGGAAATCTCCTCCTGTGATGCCTACCCGGACGAAACCTGGCACATTCTGGGCACCCAGGGCGGACTCCACGGCAGCACCAGTCATCTGGACTGGAAATTCTTCGATCCCGCGGATCTGATCCCCCGGGAACTGGACACCGCGCCCACGCCGGACCGCTCCTACAACCGGGACACGCTGCCCTGGCAGGAGGCAAGCTGGGATCGCACGGAAGACGCGGACGACGCCTACCGGGGCTTCTACCGGGACCTCTACGCCACCATCCGCAACGGTGCGCCCCTCTTCATCACACCGGAGAGTGTGCGCCGGGTGATTTGGTTGCAGGAGGAGTGTCACCGATTGGGCGGGTTGTAATTTCGTATTGCGCTTACAGGCCGGGCTAGTGAGCGCTGATTGAGTAGCAGACAGAATCCTTCAGATTCTGCGTCTTCGAGGCGTATCGAAATCAAGCGAACGGGTCTACGAACGATTTTGTGTCTACCTGCTTGGTTTCGATACGGCGGGAAACAGCACCCGCCTACTCAACCAGCGCTGGTCTTGCGTCGTCCACCCAACAACTAACACATATGAACGTCGATCTTGCGTTGGTACGGAGTAGGCTGGGACGATTGAGACACAGAGGGCAGTTCCCCCAGGTCACTACACCAGATTTCCCGGCAGCGACTACTGCACCAGATACTTACGCAATACTCTCAAGAAGGATTTTCGTCCGTGCAACTAATCGTCTTCTCCAAACTATTAAAAGACCACTCGATTCCCGAACTGATCGAACTGGCCCACAGCCACGGCTACGACGGCTACGATCTCTGCGTGCGGTCCGGCTATCCGGTCAGCCCGGAAGATGCGGCGTTGACCCTGCCCACGGCTGTACGCCAATTCTCCGCAGCGGGGCTGTCCGTGCCGCTGGTCACCGGGCCAACCAGCCTGACCGATCCCCGCCAGCCGGAAGCCGAGAATCTGCTGGCCGCCCTGGCCGACGCGGGTGTGCCCCGGATGAAGCTGGGCTACTTCCGCTTCGACCCGGCCCAACCCTACTGGGAGCAGGTGGACCGCGCCCGGCGCACCCTGGAAAACTGGGAGATTCTGGGGCGTATCTACGGCGTACAGGTCTGCTATCACACCCATTCGGGCAACTATCTGGGGCTGAACGCGGCGGCGCTGATGCATCTGCTCCAAGACCGGGACCCGGCCCACATCGGGGCCTATCTCGACCCCGCCCACTTTGCGGTCAACGGCGAACCCTTTGCCCTGGGTCTGTCGATGGCCGCGGAATATGTGAGCCTCTTTTCCTTCAAGGATGTGCTGGTAGCGCGCGTGCAATTGGATGGCCCTTCGACAGGCTCAGGACAGCGCCACGGCACAGGCAAAGTGTGCTGGGTTCCTGCGGGCGAGGGTGTGGTGAATTGGAGGGAAGTCTTTGGCGAGGTGAAGCGCACGGGCTTTGACGGCCCGGTCTCCATCCACTGCGAGTTTGAAGTCCCCGCCGAGGAATGGCTGGAGACATTTGCGCGAGAGATTGCGTTTTACAAGCGGTGGAACGCGGACGGGCTTGCGTAGGTTGGGTTCGGGCGACACAGATTTTCGCACGGCCATTCACGCTGACCGCCCGAACCCAACAGCCCACACCATTTCGCAACGCGTGTTGGGTTATCGCCCGTGACCTGACAGGGCGTTCGTTGATTTCGACGGGCGATAAACCCAACCTACTATTGGAGAACCGATGAAGACACTCATACTCAACGAACCGGGCAGTTTCTCTCTCACTGACACCGCGCCGCCACCAGCGCCCGGCCCCGGCGAAGCGCAAGTCGCCATCCGGCGTGTGGGCATCTGTGGCACAGACCTCCACGCCTATCGGGGTCGCCAGCCCTTCTTCGCCTATCCCCGCATCCTCGGCCACGAACTGGGCGCAGAGATCGTCGCCCTCGGCCCGGACGAAAACCCGCACGGGCTGGCCGTGGGGGATCGGGTCTGCATCCGTCCCTATCTCAACTGCGGGAAGTGTGGCGCGTGCCGGCGGGGGACCACCAACTGCTGCTCGAAGCTGCAAGTGCTGGGCGTCCACACCGACGGCGGAATGCGGGAGCGCATCAATGTGCCCGTCGATCTCCTGCACCGGGCCAACGACCTGAGCTTCGATCAACTGGCGATTGTGGAGATGCTCTGCATCGGCGCTCACGCGTCCCGCCGTGCCCAGATTGTCCCCGGCGAATTCGCGCTGGTCATCGGCGCAGGCCCCATCGGCCTGGGCACGACCCAATTCGCGGCGTTGGACGGGGCACGGGTGATCGCGATGGATGTGGCCGATAGCCGTCTGGAACAGGCCGCGGAGCAGCCAGGCATTGAGTTCGTCGTCGATGGCCGGGGCGATGTGCTGGCCCAGTTGCGCGCCATCACCGGCGAAGACGACCTGCCCACGACGGTTTTTGACGCCACGGGCAATCCGGCCTCAATGATGAACAGCTTCGGCTATGTGGCCCAGGGCGGGCAACTGGTCTTTGTGGGGCTGGTGCAGGGGGAAATCTCCTTCAACGATCCGGAATTCCACCGGCGGGAGACGACGCTCAAAAGCACCCGCAACGCCACCGCCCAGGACTTCGACCGGGTGTTGGCGGCCCTGAACGAAAAGACAATCCACGTGGACCCGTGGATTACCCATCACGCCAGCCCAGAGGAGATGCTGGGCCGCTTTGAAAGCTGGACCAAACCAGAAACCGGCGTTGTCAAGGCGATGCTGGATTTCTAAACTGACGGAGGACAATTGACGATAGACGAACCACGCGCGAAATTGATTCGGGCTTTGAAAATAGCGCTCCGCACGTTCGTCTGCCGTCTGCCGTCTATCGTCTCCACACACACCAAAGGAACCACCGATGCTCACAATCCCCTCTGAACTCACCCTTTATCCCTCCTCTGTCGTGGAGCAGGACGGGACCACCTATTGTATGCTGCGGGACTCGGACGGCAAGCGGCTGCTCGGCGTTTCCGGCAATACCGACGGCTTTGTGCCCAACGCAGTCACTGCCGACGGGCTTGCCATCTGCGGGCTGACCGCGGGCAACGCCCGTCAACTGCGCAGCCGCCTGGCCTGGGCCTCCCCGGTGGCGTTGGGGTTGCGCACCTCCGCGGGCTTTGGCGACCGGTTGGGCGTGGCCACACCAGGCCACATCCTGGCGACCCAGGGCACAGGCGTCGCGCCCATCTACGCCCAGCAGTCCGTGCGCGAGAACACCCGCACAGGCCGCACCCCCCAAAATGTGGTGGACGACGCGATGTGGGGTGTACTGCAAATGGGCTGGCACGAAGCCTGGGGCGCGGACGCCGACCACATGAAAACCATCGCCGACATCGATCCCTTTGTGGATGCGGGCTACACATTCTTCACAATTGACCCCGGCGAGCACGTGGACGACGCAGCCGAGCACGCAGACGACGCATCCCTGACTGAAAAAGTCGCGGCCCTGCCCTGGGCCAGCCTGGATAGTTCTGTGGAAGAGATGCGCGCCCGCTATCTGCGCAGCTTCGATCTGGATGATCGGGTGCTCACCTTCGACGAGCATCTGCTCTACAAAGCCGCGGCCAAATACGCGCGAGCCGTGGCCCACACAGTGGCAATGGCCCGCCACCTCACCTCCCGCATGAACGGCAAAGCTTTCGACTTGGAAATGTCCGTGGATGAGACCCACACGACGACGACCCTCCACGAGCACCTCTACGTGGCCGGGGAGTTGCAGCGGATGGGCGTCTCCGTCGTCAGTATGGCCCCCCGCTTTGTGGGCCGCTTTGAAAAGGGCGTGGATTACATCGGCGACCTGGCCGAACTGGACGACAACATCGCCGGTCACGCCGCGGTCATGCGCTACTACGGCAACAGCTACAAACTCAGCCTGCACACCGGCTCGGACAAATTCGGCGTCTACCCGATTGCCATGAAGTACTGCGACGGGCTGGTCCACCTGAAGACCGCCGGGACCAGCTATCTGGAAGCCCTGCGGGTGATGTCGAACATCGACGTCCCCTTCTTCCGGGAAATTCTCGACTTTGCCCGCAGCCGCTACGAAGAGGATCGCAAGAGCTATCACGTCTCTGCAGAGTTGGGTAAAGTACCCGCCGCGGCAGAACTGAGCGATGCCCAACTGCCCGATCTGCTCAATCAGTTCGACGCCCGCCAGGTATTGCACGTCACCTTCGGCTCGGTCCTCGACCACTACGGCGACCGCTTGCAGGCGATGCTCGCCGCCCACGAAAGTGAATACGACGCGGCCATCGAAGCACACTTTGACAAGCATCTGGCCGCGTTCGTTCGGTAGCGAGACGGCAGACGGCACAAGACTAGCGCCGGTTGAGTAGGCGGGTGCTGTTTCCCGCCGTATCGAAACCAAGCGGGTAAGCTAATTTTTGTTCGTCTACCCGTTCGCTTGATTTCGATACGCCTCGAAGACGCAGAATCCTTCGGATTCTGACGGCTACTCAACTGGCGCTCACTGACCAACAGAATACGCAGTCCGCGATACTTTCCCCACACAAGAAACGGAGAACTCCCAATGCCCAATCAACTCCCGCTCGTCTACAGCACCCTGGGCTGCCCGGATTGGAGCCTGGAACGGATGATTGAAGAAGCCGTGGCCGACGGCTACGCGGGGCTGGAAATCCGCGTGCTGGACGGTCAGATTATCCCCGCGGATATGCCCGCCCAACGCCGCAAAGAGATTCGGGAACTGATGCGCCAGAACGGGCTGGTCATCGCCGGTCTGGGCGCATCCACCCGCTTCTCCTCGCCGAACCCGGCGGAACGGCGCAAAAATCAGGAGGAACTGCGCCGCTATCTGGAACTGGCCAACGATCTGGAATCCCCGATGGTGCGCACTTTTGGCGGCGGCGTGGCCGAGGGCCAGACAATTGAGCAGACAATCGACTGGCTGGCCGAGGGGTTGGCCGGTGTGATGGAGACCGCGGCGACGCAGGGGGTGACGGTCGTCCTGGAGACCCACGACGCCTTCTGCCGAGGGCAGGACGTGGCGGCGACGCTGGCGAAAGTGGAGCATCCCAACCTGAAAGCGGTCTGGGACACCCATCACCCCTACCGCATGGGCGAAAGTGTGGCCGACACCTGGAAGTACATCGGCCACCGACTGGCCCACGTCCACATCAAAGATGCCCGGCGACGGCCCGACGGCGAGTGGGATTTGGTGCTGCTGGGCGAGGGCGAAGTGCCCAACCGGGAGGTAATCGATCTGCTGCTGGCCAAAGGCTACAGCGGCTACCTCAGCGCGGAGTGGGAGAAGAAGTGGCATCCCAGCATCGAAGAGCCGGAAATCGCCCTGCCCCAGCACGCGAAGGTGTTGCGGGCGTGGATGGGCGGGAGTTGACGAAAGACGGAGGACGATAGACGAACGCTGATGGAAAATCGTTCGTCTATCGTCCGTCTTCAGTCCTCACATTAGGCAATTCTGCCGCAAATCACAACCCACAATTTCCGATGACAAACCCCACTGACGACCCGAAAACCAACGCCATTCTCGGCCAGTTCCGCTCGGCCCGGCTGGCCGCGGATTGGGAACGGCTGTGGGGGCGGCTGACCGGGAAATCGGCCAATCTGCTCCCCTTTGAAGAAGTGCGGGCCTACGTCAAAGCCAACACGCCTCGCCAACGGGTACAGCGCACCATCCCCCTGGCCTCGATTGTGGGCAGCGTGGGCCGCTACCAGGACTTCACCCGCAGTTTCCTGCCCAAGCGGGACAGCGACCGCAACCGCTGGGCCAGCGTGCGCCGGGCAGCGCTGGAACAGAAACGGCTGCCCCCCATCGATGTCTACAAACTGGGCGATGTCTACTTTGTCCAGGACGGCAACCACCGGGTCTCTGTGGCCCGGCAGATGCAGGCCGAGGAGATCGACGCCTACGTCACGGAAATTGAGACGAACGTCCCCCTGCAACCGGGCGACAATCTGGACGCCGTGATCATCAAAGCCGAGTACGCCGACTTTTTGGAATACACCGAGCTGGCCCGTCTGCGCCCGGACCACAGCTTGACCGTCACCGTGCCCGGCCAATACGAAACCCTGATGGAGATGATCGACGTCCATCACTACTACCTCTCCCGGGAGAAGAACGGCAAACTCCCCTACGACGAAGCGGTGACCGATTGGTACGACAACGTCTATCTGCCCGTCGTGGAACTGGTGCAGAAGCGGGCCATTTTGGCTGGTTTCCCTGGCCGCACAGAGACCGATCTCTACGCCTGGATCACCGAACACCGATCCGATATTTCCCGGGAATTGGGCTGGCCGGTGGACACAGAAGCCGCGGCCCAGAATTTGGTGGAGCGCTTCAGCGGGCGCGGGGCCAGAGTGGCGGCCCGGCTGAGCGAACGGCTGGTCGATCTTGTCCGGCCCGACGCGCTGGACCCCGGTCCCCGGCCCGGTCTCTGGCGCAAAGAGTGGCTGCCCACCCACCATCTGCGCCGCCTCTTTCAGGATGTGCTGGTGGCGGTGGACGGCAGCCCCCAAAGCTGGCAAGCCGTGCAACAGGCCGGGCTGCTGGTGCAACGGGACGGGGGCGATCTCCACGGCCTGCACATCGTTTCCAGCGAGGCCGAGCGGGCAGGGGAGCCGGTGCGGGCGATCCGCACGGAATTTGAGCGGCGCTGCCGGGCGCTGGAGATTCGGGGCGATCTGCGGGTGCAGGTGGCGGCCAAGCGCACCTTCCCGGTCGGCCACGCGCTGGTGCAGCGGGCACACTGGGCCGATGTGGTCGTGCTGCCCCTCAGCCACCCACCCCGCCAGCGTGCCTTTGCCCGTATCAACTCCGGCATTGGTGTGCTGGTGCGCCGTTCGCCCCGGCCCCTGCTGCTGGTTCCCGGCCCGGCCACAGCCATGCGCCACGGGCTGATAGCCTACGACGGCAGCCCCAAAGCCCAGGAAGCGCTCTTTGTCGCCACCCATCTGGCCATGCGTTGGAAGATCGGCCTGACAATTGTAGCCGTGAGCGAAGCGGGCCGGGCCACGGACGAAGCATTGGGGACAGCCTATGAATACACCCGTCGTCACGGCGTAGCCGCTGAATGTATCCGGACCACAGGGCCAGTCGCCGCCGCGCTTCTGCGCACCGCGGCCGAACAGAAGGCCGATCACCTCATTCTGGGCGGCTACGGCCACGCGCCGGTTCTGGAAGTCGTGCTCGGTAGCGCGGTGGATGAGGTGTTGCGGAAAACGAGCCTGCCTGTGCTGATTTGTCGGTAATTGGTTGATTTTGGACTTTGGACAAGAGAGAAGAGAAATAGACGAAACAGAAAGGTTGACGAAAAAGAGGAACTGATCCAGAAATAGTGCATGGAAATCAACCAAAGCACGAAACAACTGGAGCAGTTCCGGTACAA
>JAUIHI010000018.1 GCA_030432295.1 Anaerolineae bacterium
CTGTGCCAACAAACTTTTCGCTTCCGTCTTGGACCTACTTGCTTCGGCCACCAACTGCCTTCGCAACCAAAACAATTTGCTTTCTGATGACCGATTTCTATTTCTAAAAACTTAGTTGGTTTTACTTAAGGAATTCCAACAGCTACGGCGTTTTCGAGACGCGTGCCCAGCTCTCGATGGCCCATTTGCTCGCTCGTCAGCCCCCAAGCCGCCTTCAGATTCTCTCGATACCAAATCTGGTGCGATTTGGCTTCCGCATTGGAAGCCCCAACCGACAACGTGAATGTTGTGGCTGCGAAATCGACGCAACGGGCTACGTGCCACAGATGCCAGCGAACAGGGGGTGCCAAGGCACTGGGCAGCCAGCACAGTTGTTCCTCGTTCAGTTCTTCCACGGCTTTCTGAAACATCCGATGTGTCTTGTGAATATGTTCCTGCAAGGATTCTATCGTCTTTGTGTCCATCTCACATCTCCTTGAAGCTATTCTTTGGTCTATTGGTTCCAGCCCACGGCTGTACACCACGCGTCCGCGTAAAATGCGTCTGGATTGTCGGCCCATTCTCGCCAGGCTCTACTGATCTCCGGGATTTCGTCGGCTGTTGCCAATCCGAGTCGCGTGAGCAATTCTACTGCGGATTCATTCAAAAGCCCGTTGGCGTTGATGTTTCCCCAGTAACGAACTGCTTCATCCGAGCCATATACTTCATAGTGCGCCGAAACTTCGATGTCAGCAAAGCCAACCTGTCGCAAAAGAGACTTGTGGTCCTTGCCGATTCTAGTATTCCCACCATTGGCTGCAATTACTTTTGAATATATGTCACGAGAGCGCAGCACAAGAGGAATGGCCGGAGCGATCACTTGCCCATCGCTATCCGGGTTACGGATACCTGCCACTCCGCCCGGCTTAAGGACCCGTCTGATCTCCGTGAGCGCAGCTGTGGGGTCTCGCAGGTGAGACAATACAGCGTTGCTAAAGGCTGCGTCAAAGCTCGCATCTGGGAAGGGCAGTTCGTAGATCGAAGCCGTTTCGAAGCGCACGTTTTTGATTCCACGATTTGCGGCATCTTCCTTTGCTTGAGCAAGCTGGATTACATTGATATCAATGCCAATGACTTCACCCGGCGCAACGGCTTCGGCCAGACCGATTGTGATCGATCCCGGTCCACAGCCGCAGTCGAGAAGTCGCATACCCGGCTGCAAATGAGGTAGCAGAAAGGCAGCTTGCCTCTCTGCTGTCCGCTTCGCCAAGTGCTGGGGCATGATCGCACTGGTTTGGTGGGTATAGTTTTCCCTCGTACCAGTGTCATCTTGTTCGTTTACTTTGTTCATCATTCATTCCTTTCAGGCTATAAAGATAAGTTGTTGATGGCCGCTTGCGTCTTATCCCAACACTGGCAGAATGACGTGAGACGGGCGCTGCACGTCGTGATAGATGCGGTTGACAGCGACCTGTCCCTCGCTTTCCTGGCCGATAGGCCCGCCTGTGTTGAGATTGCGGTCAAAGGCCGGGAAGTCGCTGCTGGTCACTGTCAGGCGCAGGCGATGACCGGCAGGGACGACGATAGAAAGGGGGAGCATTTCGATCTCGAAGCGTTCCGGCTTGTCAGGCTCCAGCAGTACCGGTGCGCTGGGCGAGTGGCGATAGCGTGCCCGCATTGTGCCACCCGACAGGATGACCGACGCTCCATCCGGGCGGACCATTGTCAGCCGCACAATCCAGTCCGTGTCCGGCGCGCTGGACGCGGCGTGGAGGACAGTTTTGACGGGGCCAACCAGTGTGAGCGGAGCATCCAACGGCGGCGATGTATAGGTGAGCAGGCGATCCTCGACCGGTCGCTGGTCGAGTCCGATACCCATCGCGCCACCTCCGGCCAGGGAGGGAACCGGATCGGTCGGGTCATAGGCGTAAATGTCCAACTCCTGGCCGTGGTTGGGCGGCGCATCGGTCAAAGCGCCAGAATCCAGATACCACTTCGTCGATGTGATCGGCGGCGGCCAACTCTCGAAGCCCAACCAGCGGTCCGGCCCGATCAGATAGATCCAGACGACCGGATCGTCGCTCAGGTCGCCCTGGCCGTGCAGATGGGCGTCGTACCAGCGCTGGCGAAAGGCGAAAAAGTCCAGTTCTGCGTTGGGGCCAAATTCCAGCAGGCCGACGGGCTTGCCGTGGGTAGCCTGTGGCCCGTGGACCCAGGGGCCGATAATCAGCCGCTGTCCGACACGGACGTCGGCACTGGCGGCGCGGGACGCCATTGCGCTGAAGGCAGACAGAGTGCTTGTCACCAGGCCGTCGAACCAGCCGCCCAGATGACAGATGGGCACGCCTACCTGCTCCGCCCGCTGGGTCACATCGGCGCTTGCCGCTCGTGCATCGAGTGGCCCAAACCAGGCGTTGTAATAGTCCGCTGTGCCGACAAAGAGAGGATGGGGGGAAAGCGGCAACTGGCGGAACGTCTCCGACACGGGCAGAAACGGGCTACCCGACGCCGCTGCCTGGGCTGTCTGCCATGCCCGCCGCCAGGTATCGACCAATTTCTGGGCCGGGGCGCGCTCTTCCGGCGCAAGAGCGTCGAGCCGATGTTCGGTCCAAGTGGCTGCCACCATCTGAAACCCCAGCAGCGAACGGTTGACACTGCCAGTGGTGGTAACGTCGATCGGCCCTTCACGCACGAGCAGGGAGATCAGATGGGGCGGAGCTTCGACGGCTGTCTGGTAGGCCGTATAGCCGCTGATGGAACCGCAGATAGTGCCGACGCGCCCATCACACCAGCTTTGGACAGCGGTCCATTCCACAGTGTCATAGCCATCACCGCTGGGCGAGCCGAGATCGAGGCCGAATTCCCCGTCGGAGCCGACGCAGCCGCGCAGCCCGGCGCTGAGTACGGCGATCCCCCGCGCCGCGTGATAGAGACCAGCCGGGCCGCTGCGATCTTCCAGACGCATGGGGCTGCGTTCCACCAGCACAGGGAACGGCCCCTCGCCCTCTGGTCGCCAGAGCATCGCCGCCAGTTCGATTCCGTCGCTCATGGGGATGCGAAGCCCGCGCTCGATAATGACTTCGTGGGTGGGGGGTTGCGCTGTGGTTCTGTCGCCCGGTGGGGTGACGACGTAAGATTCCCACGGGGATTTTTTACGCTCAAATGTCGGATTCGTCAGCATTGATGGCTCTCCTTTGCGCTGCAAGTTGTATTGGTCTCTATACTTTCTTCCACCAGTCAACAATTCTCGGCAAACTGCAAAATGCCGGGCGTGATCCGCGCCCGGCACTTTGTAGTACATCCATTCAGCCGCTACGGCATCACCCCGCAGGCGGACGATACCCGGCACCAACGGCCATCTTCATCGCTTCCACGGCTTCGGCGGAGGTCAGGATGGCTACGGTCTTGACCGATGTGACTGCGCCGCCGGCCATGACGGCTATAGTCAGCGCCTCCACACTCATCTCATTGGGGTATTCCGAGATGAGATATACGCTGTGGGAGCCGACACCGAAATAGTATTCCACCAATTTGCCGCCGACCGATTCGACGACGGCCCGATTGGCCTGGCCCCGATCACCCGGGTTTGCCACAAACGCAGCAAAGGCTTGAGGTGTCAGTTCGAGTTCTTGCAGATAGCGGGTCATAGGGAGCTCCTTTCGAGCGGGTAAGATATATTCCTAAGCTAGTTCCATCAGCAGATCGGCCACCTCCTGCGGGTGGGTTTCAGGAGCCAAATGGCCCACATCCAATTCCCGATAACGCCAACCGGCTGTGCGGGCGCGCTCCGCGATGTGTGGGGTTATCGGCGGGGAAGTCTGAGCGAAGCGTACATACGTGCGCGGCAGTTGGAGTGTCTGGGCCGGGTTTGTCAGGTGAATCGCCTGGGTAAAGGTTTTGAGGGGATGGTCAGTCTTGCGCGGCTGGGGTGGCTGATGGGGTACACGCCAACCATCGATAATCGGCAAGGAAACCTCTATGCCTCCCTGCCGCTCCCGATCCAGATCAGCTGTGGATTGGCCGTCCTTCGGCACAAAGGCGTCCAGATAGATGAGCTGAGAGATGCGCTGAGGAACGCGATCCGCCACGCCGGTCACGACCATTCCGCCGTAGCTGTAACCGACCAGCACAATTTCGTGCAGGTCTTCAAATTCCAGCACATTGACCACATCCTGAATGTGCAGGTCCAGGTCAACGTCTGGATGGGCCAGATGGACGCGTTCGCCTATGCCGGTCAGCGTCGGTGTATAGACCTTATGCCCCGCGGCCCGCATCAATCGCGCCGCGGGTTGGAAGTACCAACCGCCCGACCAACCGCCGTGTACAATCACAAAAAGTGCCATCGCGCTACACCACTTCCCAGATTTCGTTTGTTCCGCCGGACAAGTTCAGTTCGTTCCACATAGCCATTACATCTGCGCTTTCCGGCGCAGCGCGGTAGGAGGTCCAGAACTTATCGTAGTCAGCCAGCGTCTCAAATTCGAGTTCTAGCACCACTTGGTTGACTGTTCCGATGGACGACTGCAATACCCGGAAGGGCGGAACCCAATCGAGATGGCTTGCGCCACTTTTCAGAAGCGCGATGGCCTCAGCTACGCGGCCCGGTTTGACCAGAGATGTGCGTCGATTGATCAGCATTGCTTTCTCCTTTTGATTGGCTGGGTACAGTCGGTTGATGCTACAGAAAATAGCGGGTTGCAGACACGATTCCGGGAATCGACTAGACCTGCCAGGACATGCGCAGAATGTGTGGTCGATTCCCGGAATCAGCACCCCCAGTGGTTGCCCAAAGCGGTGAAACGACTGTCAGGGCCGCAGCGGCTCCGGGCTTAAGGGCGAGACATCCCACACGGAAATGTTTGTGTTGGAGATGCCCAAGGCTTTGGCCTCAGCGACCAGGCTGGTATAGACATCGGATCGCACAAATTGCAGGGCATTGTCTATCGTGTCAAAGTCATAGGTCAGCAGCACGCCTGGCGTATTGGGCAGTAGATTGCGAAAACCCTGAAACGAACGGAGACCCGGCGCTTTCAGAACTACATCGACAGTGCCCATAGCCCATTGGCCATAGGCTTCCAGATTGCTGGTGGGCAGGTCGTAACTTCCCAGTACAATAGCCATCATTTGCTCCTTTGTGTGAATACTGCTTGTGAAAGTTTCCAGCAAGTGAGAAGTTCGACTTTTTCCGAAAAAGTCGAACTTCTGATCGGCGCTGCCGCCGCGTCTACTCCAGTGTCCAGATTTCGTTTGTGCCACCGGGTTCTGTGATCTCGATCCAGCGACTCATAAACGTCGCAGCTTCGGGCGAGGCAGCCCACTCATCCCAGGCGCGGTCCATCTCTGCCACGCTGGCGAACTCAATCTCAAACGCAATCGTATCGAAGGGAGCGTAGCGGGGACGATAGATCCGTTGGGTGTAAATGTTGCTACTGACTGACTTCAATAAAGCGATGGCCTCGTTAAGGTATCCCGACTTGGCAATGGACGTTCGACGATTGACAACAATCATTTGCTTCCTCCTGGGTTGGGTTGGTTGGGAAAAAGGGGTAAGACTTCTGAAAGATTGTACAACGACTTTGGCCGGGGAAAAGGGGCAATATCGGGGGGAAACAGGGGGAAATTGGGGACTGGGGACTGGGGATCGGGGATTCGGAAACCAGTCCCCAGTCTCAAGTCCCCAATCCCCGATCTCCAATCCCCTTCCTTATCCAACGCCGTTGCAGGTCGAGGAGGAAGCGGTGGCTGCGCTGCTCGTCCACGGCCAGCACGCCCTGGCCCACGAGAGCGGTCAGCACTTCGGCTGTCGTTTCTTGCTGCTCGGCGGGCAGGAGCGGGACGAGCGTCTGCGCCGTGACCGGCTGGCGGGCGTCGAGCAGGCGGGCCGCAGAGCGAGCCACCGCCATTTGCGCCGGGGAAAGCGCCCGCCAAAGGGCCAGCAGATGGGCTTCGGCCATCTCCAGCGCTTTGGGCGCGGCGGCCTCCACATCCTCCGTCGCCACAATCACCTGCTGGCCGCGGTTGGCGTCCAGCACCAGCCCGTGGCAGAGCACCTGCAAAAAGTAGGGGTGACCGCCCGTCAGTTGCAGGATTTTGTCCAGGGCCAGATCGTCGTAGTCCAAAAAACCCTGCACCGGCTCCACAATCAGCCGCCGGGCGTTGGACGGATCCAGCAGCCCCACCCGACGATGGGCCGCCCCGGAAAAGAGACCCGACCAGTGGGCCGGGGGCAGATCGGCCAGGCCATTGGTGCCCACAAAGACCCAGGCCAGTTGAGGCTCGTGCTGCACTGTATGGCGCAGAAAGCCGAAGACCTCCCCGCCGAGCAGCCCGCTCGCCACCCGCTGCTCCAACTCCTCAAATTCGTCCAACAGAAAGAGCAGACGCCGTTCGCCCAAAGCTTGCCGGGCCTGGGGCAGAAAAGTCTGGGTGAAGAATTCCGGACTCTCCGCTACGCCGCTGCTCTCCGGCGGCCAGGTGATCCCCAGCGGGCGGGCCGCTTCCGCCGCTATATCGAAAAGCAGACTGCCCAGACCGGGCGTGTAGCCAATCCCCTGCACGTCCACATAAACTGGCACATAGACCGGCACAGTCGAGTCGTCCAGCGTCCCAGTCAGCCGGTTGAGCAGAGAGGTCTTGCCCATCCGTTTGGGGCCGGTCAGCACCACTGCTGGCGTCTCCGGCCCTTTGCCCAGAGAGGCGTGCAGAAAGGCCAGGTCGTCGGACCGGCCCACAAAGAGCGGACTTTCGGCCCGCAGCGGCGCGCCGGTGACATACGGGTTGGGGATCGGGCGGAAGGGCTGACCGCTGCCCAGAGCCTCAAAGGGCAGGGCCACAGAATAGACCGCTCGCGGCTGACCGCTCTCCACAACCGTCAGCCGGAAGGAGACGCTGAAAGGGCCAGAGGCCGTCACCGTCACCGGGAAGTGCAGGCGCGCCCGCCCGCCGGGGGCCAGCCCACCCACCGCCACCTCCGCCAGCCCGCTGCGGACAGTTCCATTCGTTTCAATCGCGACGACGACCTCTTCCACCGCCCGCCAGCCTTCGTTGTGGACCTGTAGCACCAGAACGGTGGAACGGTGGGGCAACACCCGGCTGGTCAGGGGCAGGAGTGTGACCGCGATGCGCTCCCGTTCCCGGCCCAGGGCGTCCACCAAAATCTGATTCCAACGGGCCAAAAGCGGGGTGATGACAGTTGTGGCCGGGGTCTCCGCCTGGGTGGCCTGGGTGTGGAGCGCGCTGCACAGGCTCAGCCCATCCACCAGATAGACCAGCCCGTCGTCCACTGTGGGACTGCGCCGGTGTTTGTCCAGGGCCAGGCCCAGGGGAGTCAGCCGTCGGACCCATTGGGCTGTCTCGGCAAAATAAAGCGACGCCTGCCCGCTGTCATCAGTTTCCAGCGCCGCCTGAATATCTTCCAGATTTTGCGCGGCCAGCCCGGCCAGACAGAAGGCCAGCACCGCCCGGTTGTCCGCGGTCTCGGATGCGTCGTCGGCGGTTTCGGCCAGATAGCGGTCGATGCGTTGCAGACCGGCCACTGCCGAAGCCGCGTCGTCCCGGCCATTGACGAGCAGATGGCAGCCTTCGGCCAGCAGACCCAACTCCGTCAAGCCGCGGCTGCGCAACACCCCAGGCAGATGGCCCAACTCCTGGGCGGCCAGGGGATCGCCAACCGCCCGCTCGAAAAGAGCCAGCACCGCCGTCTGTAAAATGGCCGGGTCCTGGCTGCTGTCTGCCAACGCTTCGGCCTGGCCCAGGGGCGAAGCCCGGTGCTGCGCCATCCGCTGCTCCGACTCCACCAACTCGGCCACCAGCAGGGCCAACGCGGCCTGATCCGCCATCCCGGCCAGCAGGGCCACATCCGCCCGTTCGTAGGGCTGGCCTGTGCGCCGGGGGCCGCAGAGCAGCACGCCCACCAATTCGGACTGGTCGGCGCGCTGGGCCAGCAGGGGCACGAGCAGTTCCACTGCGCCTGCACTGCCCAACGCCACCGCTTCGCCCCGTTGCAGGCGCGGCCTGTGGCAGGCGAGCAATGCGTCGATCTCGCCAGACCTGTCAAGTGGGCGGACAACTCTATCCTGTCTGCCCAATGAATTCTCCCCGCCCACCTGACAGGTCTCTCCTACAGCCAGCGCCACCCCTTCGCAGCCCATCAATTCCGCCACCCGGCTGGTCAGTTCATCGGCGATGGCTTCACTGGTCAGCCGGGTGCGCACGGACCGGGAGAAACGGGCCAGCTCGGCCTGAAAGTCGAGCCAGCGCCGGTTGAAGAGACGGTCGATGCGCCGCTGGGCAAAGCGGTAGATGGGCAGCAGAAGCAGGGCCGCGGCCAGCGCACTGGCCGCGGTAAACCAGTACGTGCCAAAACCGCTCAGACTGTCAAAGAGAACGCTGGAAACGACGACAATCAGCACATAGACCCCAAAACCGCCCGCGGTGAGCAGAGAATAGAGCGCGGTGCGGCGCAGAATAACATCGAAGTTCCACAACTGGTGACGCAAAATCGCCACCCCAAAGCCCAGGGGCAGAAAGAGGACGAGCAGAATGAAAACGGGATAGCGGCCGATATTGACGGCCAGGGTCAGCGCGCCGGGACCCTCCGGCGGAATCGTCAACGCATAGGAAAGAGAACGCACGACTTCGGCCACAAAGAGCATCACAAAGCCAAATGTGCCCGCCAAAATCTGCCGTTTCTGCAGGGGCGTGGCGTAGACTCGGTAGCGCTGGACCTGGGCCAGCACCCCTGCGGCGATCAGCGCACCGGTGAAGAGTGTCGACGCGATGGGCGTGCGCTCAAAGGAGGGGCCGGTTGGGTTGAAGGGCAGATCCGGGAAGATCACCCAAGCCGTCATTAGCGTGGCCGCAAAGACCAGCCCGGCCCGGGTCCAGCCGGGGGTGAAGCGGCCATCGGGGAAGACGAGGAAGGCCAGGGCAAAGGCGACCAGCAGCCCGAAAGCCTGCATCACTTCCAGGGGTTCGTACCAGAACGGCTGCACGGCGATCAGCGCGCCGTCGATGGCCGGCTCGGTCAGTCCGATGCAGAGCAGGGCGATGGCGATCATCACTGCCAGCCACTCGTCGGCCCGCTGGCGCACAATCAGCACCGACCAGACAAAAAAGAGGAGAGTCAGCAGCAGTTCCAGGAGTACGATATAGGCGGCGTAGTCGGCCACGCCCAGACCAGCGCTGGTCAACACCGCCCCTTCCAGCGGGTGAAGCTGCTGGTCTACGTATGTCACAGCGTCAGACGACCAGACTTCCGGGCTGGTCACCCGCAGCTCGGCAAAGCGCAGGGGCAGCCCGGCCACAGTGACATACACAGTCACCAGTGCTACGGCTAGCCAGACGGCCAGGAGAAAACGCGCCAGCCAGCGCTGGGGTTTGGATTGTGACATTAGCGGTTTGCCTCGAAAAATAGAACGCGGATGACGCGGTTACAATGAATCACGGCTCAGTGTAGGTTGGGTGAATGCCGCTACGGAAATGTGGGAAGCCCGCCCAACAACACAGGCATTCACCCAACATTCACGCGCATCTGTTGGGTTCTCGCCGCTGATATGAAAGGGTATGCACCGATCTCCGGCGGCGAGAACCCAACCTACGCAATCAGCGACGGCTGACCCGAATTGCTCGTTGCCATCGCTCCGCGTGGGAACGCTTTGCAGACGCTCTGTGTCCCGCTGTTCCTATCGGTGTGGCGAGATGCGCTCGGCGGTGAGGGTGTAGCCGATGCCCCGGGCATTCTGAATCAGATGGCTCTGCTCGCCCAGCTTGCGGCGCAAGGACTTGACCACACTTTTCAGCCGCTCCAGATTGTCGGCTTTGCCGTCGTCCCCTGGCCACAGGGCCGACTGAATCGCGCTTTGGGTCACAGTCTCACCGGCCTGGACGGCCAGCAGGCAGAGCATCTGATATTCCAGACCGGTCAGCTCCAGATCGCGCCCGGCCAGCACCACCCGTCGCTGGGATACGTCGATGACCATCGGCGGCGTTTGCAGCAATCCCTCCACCGGCTGACGGGCGAGGAACGCAGCCAGCAACGGGGACAAAAAGTGGGCACTTTTGTCGAGCAGAGCCAACTCCCCCAACCGGCGGTGCAGACCGGCGGGCGCGCTTGTCAGATCGGTGGAGAGGGCAAGCTGTTTGCGGTCTGCCGGTTGCAGTTCGCCCCAGGCATAGCGCCAGTGCTCCTCGGCCTGGGTCAGAAATTCCCCACGCACCCGTTTCTGGCCGTCGGCGATCAGCGCACCGCTTTGTGCGTCCATCTGCTCGTAGGCGTAGAAGGCTCCGATTTGCATAAAAAAGGGATGGGGGCCGGAGAGGCTGAGGAGAAAATCGACAGTGGCGTCGGCAAAGGGAATGCCCGCCCGTGTGGAAAAATAGCGCAACATCGCCGCTGCTTCGGCCAGAGGAAAGGGGCGCAGGACGATTTGGGTGAAGATATTGAAGAAGGGGGAGGAGAGGGCTGTCGGCTCGGCAAAGGTCAGCCAGCCCAGAGAGCGGGCCGAGGCGGTGACAAAGACGACCCGACCTGTGGAGGCCAGACTGCGCAGCCCAGAGAAGAAGCCCGCATCCAGCCGCGGGTTGGCGGCCAGACTCTCGAACTCATCCAGCAGCACAACCAGGCGTGCGCCGGGCGGGACAGCATTCAACACACCGGCGCGAAAGTGGCGGTAGTCCAGAGGATTCTCATTGGCCGGCGCGCCATCTCCGCCAATGGCTTCCAGCAGCAGCGCGTGCAGGCTGGCCGGGCTGGCCGCGGACCAGCCCTCGCAGTTGAAGTAGACATACCGATCCGCGCCATTTCCCACGCTGTTGGCGGACATCAGGTACAGCAGCAGCGAAGACTTGCCGATGCGCCGGGGACCCACCAGCGACACACTCTGTCCCAGTCCTAACAGCAGCCGCGCCTGCTCCACTTCGCCTGAGCGATTCCAGAAGAAGCGGGCGTCGTGGATGGGTCCGCGGTGGTAGAACGGGTTGTTGGGGTTCATTTGTCAGGTAGTATACACGCAGCCCTACGCATGCGCAACGGCGAAAAAATGGATACAAATAGAAATCAGTAGCTTTCCCTATCGGCTGAAATTTGCTATAGTTATCCGTATTCGGTTCTCTCCATCAGCCACCTCCCCTGAAGGAACTCAATCCCATGCCCAACCGACCCAACCTGCTCTTTTTGATGCCCGACCAGCTCCGTCCGGATTTTCTGAGCTGCTATGGGGCAGACTTCATCGAGACGCCCCACATCGACAACCTGGCCGAACGGGGCATCCGTTTCGAGAAAGCCTATTCTACCCATCCCATCTGCGTGCCGGCCCGGGCCAGTCTGCTCACCGGCATCAACGCCATCCGCACGGGTGTGACCGACAACGGCCAGTGGCTGCGCCCGGACCTGGCCGAATGTGGCATCCACACTTGGCCCGAACTGCTCAACCGCCAGGGCTACTACACCGCGGCCATCGGCAAAATGCACTTCTACCCCTGGGATATCGTCCACGGCTTCGGCTACCGGGTGGCCTGCGAGGACAAGCGCTGGATTCGGGTGCGGGACGACTACCAGGAATTTCTGCACAGCCGGGGACTGCGCAAGCTCCACGGCAACGAACATCCCGACTACCACGCGGGCAAAGGCGCGACCGTCAGCCCCATCCCCTGGGACGCCTCCTGGGATCACTTCGTGGGCAGCGAGGCCGTGCGCTTCATCGACGAATACGCGACCGAAGGACCCTTTGCGGCGATGGTGGGCTTCCCTGGCCCCCACTGCCCCTACGACCCCACGCCGGAGTATCTGGAAAAGATCGACCCGGCCCAAATGCCCGCTCCGATCCCGGCGACGAACACCCCGGCAGGGATGATTGAGGGCAATGTGCAGGGCAATCTGGGGGAATGGAATGGGGTGGATTACACAGAATTCAACGACGAGCACAAGCGCAGAATCCGCACTCACTACGCGGCGCTGGTCAAACAGATCGACGACGAAATCGGGGGCATTCTGGCCGCGCTGGAACGCACGGGCCAGTTGGAGAATACGATTATCATCTTCGCCAGCGATCACGGCGACTATCTGGGCGATCACGGGATGATCGGTAAGAGCAGCTTCTACGAAGCCAGCACCCACGTGCCGATGATTCTGGCCGGGCCGGGTATCAGTGGCCCCGCAGTCAGCCAGGAAATTGTGGCCCTGCTCGACGTGACTGCCTCTCTGCTCCACGCGGGGGGCGCGGAGCTGCCCGGCTATCTGGATTCCCGCCCTCTGCCCGGCCTGGGCGCGGAGCGCACGCCCCACGAAACGCTTTTCGGGGCCACCAGCAGCGGCTGGATGCTCTACGACGGGCGTTGGAAGTTGTGTAAGTACGCCACCGGGGATATTCTATTCTTTGACTTGGAAAGCGATCCGACGGAAGAACACAATCTGGCGGGCGACCCGGCCCATCTGGAGCGCTATCTGGCAATGGACGCCGCACTTGCTCAGGAGTTGATGCGCTCCATCACTGCCGCCAACTCGGATCGCCGGGTCTACACCGGCAACAGTATGTGGAACGACGACGACTTCGGCAAGCGGGGCTGGCAGCGACGCTATCCCCAGCCGATTGAAGGATAGAGATTGAGGATCAGCGCCGGTTGAGTAGGCTGGGGCTGTTTCCAGCCGTATCGAAACCAAGCGGGTAGACTTGCTCAGACTCGTAGACCCGTTCGCTTGGTTTCGATACGCCTCGAAGACTCGGCTACTCAACCGACACTTACTGGCTGGGTATTATTCGTCGATTTTGTAAAGCGTGTGCTTGTCACCACCCCAAAACCGGGAGGCTCTGTGGAACTGCTCGCCCATTCTGTCAACAATTTTAACGGTGTGATTATCGACCCCACCCAACTGCCCGATGACCTGGCCGAGTTTCGGGAGCTGCTGGAGCTATCCATCGCCCAGTGGCGGGCCGACGGACGGCAGGTGGTCTGGATGGAAGCGCCCTCCCGCCAGGCCGCGCTGATCCCTCTGGCCGTGGACGCGGGCTTCAGCTTCCACCACAGCCAGGACGGCTATTTGATGATGACTCTCCAATTGCAGGAGGGCGCGTTCATCCCCTACTACGCCACCCATTACATCGGCGCAGGCGGTGTGGTCATCAACAGCCGCCAGGAGATTCTGGTGGTCTGCGAGCGCTTCCGCCGGGGCAACCGGCCCTACTACAAACTGCCCGGCGGCGCGCTCCATCCCGGCGAGCATCTGGTGGATGGGGTGATCCGGGAGGTGCGGGAGGAGACGGGTGTGGAGGCCAAATTCGAGTCCCTGGCCTGCTTCCGCCACTGGCACGGCTACCGCTACGGCAAATCCGACATCTATTTTGTCTGCCGCCTCTCGCCTCTCAGCGAAAAAATCGTGATGGACGATTACGAGATCGAAGAGTGCAAATGGATGCCCGTGGCCGAATATCTGGAAAGCGAACTGGTGGGTCTCTTCAACCGTCGTATCGTGCGCGCCGCCATCGAGAATCCGGGCATTCCGTCGGTCTGGGTGGAGGGGTATAGCGACCCGACAACCCACGAGTTCTTCTTTCCTGAGGGATGAGCTTTTGCTGGGTGCTCCGTCACCTTCGGGCATTACGGAGTACGCAGCACGCAGCAAACACCACCACCGGATTTCCACCCCATCGGAGTTCACAATCCTATGCAAATCGACCTTTCTGGAAAAATCGCACTCATCACTGGCGCGGCGGGCGGCATTGGCCGGGCCTGCGCCCAGACATTGGCCGAGGCCGGCGCGTTCGTCGTCGCTGTGGACCTCAACGAAGCGGGCGTGCAGGAAACGATTGACCTCATCGGCGGTGGACGCAGCCGGGGGCTGGCTGTGGGATGCGATCTGCGCAGTCCCGAAGCTGTAACCGCCCTGCGTGACCGGGTGTTGACCGAAGCTGGCGGCGTGGACATTCTGGTCAACTGCGCCGGGCTGATCTCTTACCGCAAGGGCATCAACGCCGTCTCGGTGGACGAATGGGACCTGCTGCTGGACGTGAACCTGCGCGGCACGTTCCTCATCTGCCAGGCCTTCATCGACAGTATGAAAGAGCGGCGCAACGGGGCTATTATCACCTTCTCGTCCCTGGCGGCCCGGGTGGGCGGCATCGAAGTCGGCATCCACTATTCGGCTTCCAAAGCTGCCCTCATCGGCCTCACCCGCACCCTCGCCAAAGAGGGCGGACCCTACGGCATTACCGTCAACGCAGTGGCCCCCGGCGTCATTCTCACGGATCCGGTCAAACGGCAGGTGGGCGATCACGAGGACGACTACACAAAGTCGATCCCCCTCCAGCGACTGGGCCAGGCTCAGGATGTGGCCAACGTCGTCCTCTTTTTGGCATCACCCCTCTCCAGTTATATAACAGGAGTGGTTCTCGACATCAACGGTGGGATGTATATGGGATAAAAGTTGATGCGTGAGGAGTGATGCGTGAAAAAGGCCGGGTGATCTCTCGTTTCACCTTTCTGGTCGGCAAAAAAATCCGTGCAAATCCATACTATCCGTACAAATCCGTGTCCTTTTTTCAAGGCAGCCACATCATACGAGGTGAAAAGTGAGCACAGGACCCACTCTGATTTCCGAAAGCAAACTCAATAAATTCGTCGTCGATGTATTGGCGAAGGCGGGTGTCCCCGAAGCAGACGCGGCAGTTGTGGCCGATTGTCTGCTCCTGGCCAACCTCTCCGGCGTGGATTCCCACGGCATTGTGCGCCTGGCCCACTACATCCGCCGCCTGGAGAATGGCTCCATCAAGACCCATCCCACCCTGAACTTTGAACAGACAGCGCCTTCGATGGGCATTATGGACGGCGGCGACGGCCTGGGCCACGTCGTCACCAATCACGCCACCACAAAGGCTATGGAACTGGCTTCCGAATCCGGAACCGGCGTTGTCTCCATCCGGGATTCCAGCCACTTCGGCATGGCCGGATTCTACATTCTGCGGATGATCGAAGAGGGCTATATCGGCATCGCCATGACCGCCACGGACAAAATGCTCGTTCCCTTCGGTGCGAGGAAGGCCTTTTTTGGGACTAATCCCCTGGCCATCGGCTTCCCCACCAACGGCATTCCGGTGATGTTGGATATGGCGACGACCCTCACCGCCTGGGGCAAAGTGGCCCTGGCCCGTGTGGAAGGCAAACCCATCCCCGCTGACTGGGGGATCGACGCGGCAGGCAACCCCACCACCGACCCCAACGCCATCGCCGGGCTGCACCCCTTTGGCGGCTCCAAAGGCAGCGGGCTGGCGATGATTATCGACATCTTTTGCAGTGTGCTGGCTGGCCTGCCCTGGGGACCCCACATCAATCTGATGTACGGCGAGATGGACCAGCCCCGCAAGCTCGGCCATTTTGTGATGGCGATTGATGTCAAGCGGCTGCTGCCCCTGGAATTCTTCAAAAGCCATCTGGGCGCGATGCTGGAAGAGTTTTCTGCACTGCCCCCCGCCGAAGGCTTCAATCGGGTCTACTATCCGGGCCAGATCGAAGGGCTGAATCGGGAGCGCCGCCGGGCCGAGGGTTGTCCCGTCGATCCGGGGCTGTTCGCCGAGCTTTCCGAACTGGGCCAGCGTTTCGGTGTGCCCTTCCCCGGCTGATGATAACCGCTCAAGACCAGCGCCGGTTGAGTAGGTGGGGGCTGTTTCCCACCGTATCGAAACCTAGCGGGTAGACGCGTTCTTGCTACTCACTCGTTCGCTAGGTTTCGATACGCTTCGAAGACTCGGCTACTCAACCAGCGCTCACTGGTCTTGTGATCGTTCACATCCGATCTCCGCTATCTGCGTAAATCTGCGGTTTCTGCGCAATCTGCGTCCCTATGAAATTTCCAAAGGAGTCTCCCCCTTGCGCCACGCCATCCCCGTTGAAGAACTCGGCCCCCAGGCCCACGCCATGGCCCACGCGGTGGAAGCCTGTGTCCACTGCGGTTTCTGCCTGCCCGCCTGCCCCACCTATTTGACACTGGGCGAGGAGATGGACTCGCCCCGCGGCCGCATTCTGCTGATGAAAGGGGTGCTGGAAGGTGAACTGGAACTGGCCGACGCTTTGCCCTATGTGGACCGCTGTCTGGGCTGCCTGGGCTGTGTGACCGTCTGCCCGTCGGGTGTGGAGTACGGCGAACTGTTGGCCCCTTTTCGCGCCCAGGCCGAGAAGCAGCGGGAACGCCCCCTGCTGGAAAAGATCACCCGGCTGATGGTCAACCAGACGCTGCCCTATCCGGGACGCTTCCGGGCCGCGGCGGCAATGGGCAAGCTGGCCCGTCCGCTGCAAGGAATGCTGCCCGCACCCATGCGTACAATGCTCGGCCTGTTGCCAGATGAAATGCCCGCCAGCCAACCCCTGCCGTCGCTGATTCCCGCCGAGGGGACACGACGGGCGCGGGTCGCGCTGCTGGCAGGATGTGTGCAGCAGGTGCTGGCCCCGGAGATCAACTGGGCGACTGTGCGGGTGCTGGCCCGCAACGGTGTGGAAGTGGTGATTCCCGAGGGCCAGGGCTGCTGTGGCGCGCTCTCTATGCACAACGGCGAAGGAGGCCAGGCCGAACGATTGGCCCGGCACAATCTGGGCATCTTCGATCTGGACGACGTGGACGCCATCGTTACCAACGCCGCGGGCTGTGGCTCCGGGATGCACGAGTATCCCCTGCTCTTTGCGGGCAGTGCCGACGAAAAGCGGGCCGAACAATTCGCGGCCAAAGTCCAGGACATCAGCGTCTTTTTGGACAATCTGGGCATCGAAGCGCCCCCGGCCCTGGAAGCACCGCTCACAGTCGCCTATCACGACGCCTGCCACCTGGCCCACGCCCAGGGCGTGCGTGAAGCCCCCCGCCGTCTGCTAACAGCCATCCCCGGCGTCACCCTCGCGCCGATTGGCGAGGGCGAAGTCTGCTGCGGCTCGGCAGGCACCTACAACATCGAACAGCCGGAATTGGCCCAGCAATTGGGTCAACGCAAAGCCAATGCTGTGGCCGCTACCGGCGCTGACCTGCTGGTCACCGGCAATATCGGCTGTATGACCCAAATCAGCAGCCATCTGAACAGACAGGGCAAACCCTTGCCCGTCCTCCACACAATTCAACTGCTCGACCGGGCCTACACCGGCGAACCCACAGGGGCGACTTCCCGTGCCCCGCACAGAGAGAAAATTCCCGCATGATTTCAGTTCTTGCCATCGATCTGGACGAAACCCTTCTGCGCAACGACGGCAGCGTTTCCGAACGGACGCTCAAAGCCCTGGCCGCCTGGGAAGCCAGCGGACGGCGTGCGGTCATCGCCACCGGTCGCCCGCCCCGCAGCGCCCGCAAAATCCCCGATGCCCTGTTGCACCTGCCCTGTGTCTGCTACAACGGCGCAGCCATCTACGAGGACGGCGTGCAGCAGTACGCCCGCACGATTGCCGCTGCGGATGGCCGCTGGATTGTCGAGCGGCTGCTGGCGGCTGATCTGCCCGGTTTTGTCGGCATGGAGATCGACGACGTACTCTACGTCAACCGGCCCACGGATCGCTGGGGTCACGTCTACACACCCGACCTGCTGACAATGGCCGATCAGCCCGCGGCCAAGATTCTCCTTTCCATGCGAGACTATTTGCTGGCCGAACCCTCGATGGACGGCCTGCCCGACTCCTCCAGAGTCCTGCTTTCGGAAAAATACGATCTGGCCCAAATTATGCCCAACGGCTCCTCCAAGGCCACCGCTCTGCACTATCTGATGGATAGCTGGGGCATTACACTGAGCCACGTGGCCGCTTTTGGCGACGACGTCAACGACGTGGAAATGGTGGCAGAGGCCGGGCTGGGGGTGGCGATGGACAACGCGGTAGCCGAGGTGAAAGCCGTGGCCGACCGCATAACCGCTTCCAACGACCAGGACGGCGTGGCGCTGGTGGTGGAAGAGTTGTTGGAGGTTTGAGATTGGAGAACGGGTATCAGGTGCGGGCGCTGACACAGGGCGATGCAGAGCAGATCGCCCGCTGGCGCTATCCCGCCCCCTACGATTTCTATGACAGCGCGCCAGCAGATGCGTCGCGAGAATTGTTGGCGGCCACCGCGGCCTATTACGCAGATCCGCTCCACGCATACTTTGCCGTAGACGACGAGACCGGCAGCTTTCTTGGCTTTGGCTGCTTCGGTGTGGAGGCGCAAGTTTCTGGTTACGACTACAGCGAACAGGACGCCTTAGACATCGGCTTTGGGATGTGCCCGGATCGGGTAGGCGGCGGGCTGGGCAACGCGTTTCTGTCGGCCATTTTGTCCCACGGGCTGGCCGCCCACCGCCCCAGACTTTTGCGCGCCACAATCGCCACTTTCAACGAGCGCTCGGCCCACACTTTTCGGCGTGCTGGCTTCGTTCGGATTGCCACCTTCCGCAGGCGTATAACTCGCCCCACCGACTTTGGCGTTTATACACGCGCGGCCTGAAGTCTACGGCACAGGGATGTACAGATGGCTGGAACGCGCATAGGCCATCGAACAGTCAGCCACCCATTTGCCACAGAAGGAAACCCACCGATGGAAACGAATCGTTCATCCGCAAACGCACATCTCAGCGCGGCTTCCCGCCGGGCACTGGCCTACACACGCGGGCCGGAGTGGTTATGCGAATTTCGCGAGTCGGATTTGGGCGGCGACTTCGCCTACGAAGCGGGCGTCATCCGCCGGGACCCCAGCGCGGTGCTGCTCATCGGCGACACCTACTACGTCTGGTACACCCGGGGCGAGGGCGAGAGTGCCGGTTTCGGCACAGGCGACCCGTCCAAAAAAGTCTTTCCCTGGGATTTGACCGAAGTCTGGTACGCTACATCCGCAGACGGCTGGGAATGGAAGGAGCAGGGGCTGGCTGTGGGCCGAGGCGCGCCCGGTTCCTTCGACGACCGGGCCGTCTTCACCCCGGAAATTTTTGCCCACGACGGCAAATACTATCTGATCTACCAGGTGGTCAAAGCGCCCTACCTCCTGCGGGTGAAGGAATCCATCGCGATGGCCGTGGCCGATTCCCCCGACGGCCCCTGGGAGAAGCTGTCTACGCCGATTCTGCAACCCGCGGACAACGGCATCTGGCTGGGCGAGGAGGATGACCGCTTTCAGGTGATCGCCAAAGGCGACTTCGACAGCCACAAAGTCCACGACCCCTGCCTGGTACACTTCAACGACAAATTCTACCTCTACTACAAAGGCGAGCAGATGGGCGAGGGGCGCAACTTCGGCGGACGGGAGATCCGCTGGGGAGTCGCCATCGCCGATGAACCCACCGGGCCGTATGTCAAATCTCCCTACAATCCGGTCACAAATAGCGGCCACGAAGTCTGCGTCTGGCTCTATCGGGGTGGGGTGGCCGCGCTGCTCACCACCGACGGCCCGGAGAAGAATACGATCCAATACGCGGCGGATGGGATCAACTTTGAGATTGTGGCAGTGTTGAAGCGGACGCCCGAAGCGCTGGGTCCCTTTCGTTCTGCCCAGCCCGACGCCAGCCCGTTGGAAGGCATCCGCTGGGGACTCTGCCACGCCTTCCAGGACGGCTGGCAATATATCCGCCGCTTCGAGACGGTGCAGCGCAAGCCCCGCTGATCAGACTGGAAGAGAGAGGGTCTACTGCAAAAAACGAGTTTTTTGTGCAGATTGCCCGGATTTCCAGGACTGATTCGGTCTCAAAAACTCGGTTTTTAGCCTTTTTGCAGTGGAGCCTCTCTCTTCGACGCCGACGCCAGCGATTACCCCCTTCACGGAAACCCCTCTCCTCTCGCCACACTTCCACAGGGATGAACTGCCGCAGTTCACTTGCCCGCAACACGAATACAACACGTTTGTGAAAAAATTTACAAAATGACCTTTTGTCATTCTCCCTACCCTCAATAAGCTGTTGCCCTCCCCCAAACCCACACATCCTCACACTACAGAAGGAGAGATGCCAATGTTTCACGAACCAGCGGCTCCATCCCAGAAAGACCCGGCTGGGCCATACAAAATGCGCCTCGGCATCTGGATGTTTGTCTTCTATTCCCTCTTCTACGCCAGCTTTGTGTTCATCAATCTGCTGAGTCCCCTGTCGATGGCAAAGATCGTCTTTGCCGGGCTGAACCTGGCAACGGTCTATGGCTTTGGGCTGATTGTCGTGGCTCTGGCCGAGGCGCTTGTCTACGATTGGCTTTGCCGTCAAAAAGAAGCCCACTTTGCACGGATGGAAGAATCCGAAGATATCCAGTGACAACACAACACAAGCGGCAGTGGAAAGGGTAGCACTATGGCAATCGTCGTCTTTCTCATTTTCGTTGTTTTTGTGGTCGGTCTTTCCCTCTATTTGGGCAACAAAACCAAAACCGCCAGCGGCTACTACGCGGCTGGTGGTCAGATTCATTGGGGGGTGAACGGCATCGCCTTTGCCGGGGATTATCTGTCCGCGGCCTCCTTTCTCGGCATCTGCGGCCTGATTGCCACAGTTGGCTACGACGGCTTTCTCTATTCCATCGGCTATCTGGCCGGTTGGATTGTGGCACTTTTTGTGGTGGCAGAGCCGCTCAAACGGATGGGCAAATACACTTTTACCGATGCGATAGATGCCAACTACAATTCCAACGGCATCAAACTGATGGCAGCCATCAGCACACTGGTGGTCTCCGTCTGCTATCTCATCCCCCAGATGGTGGGCGCTGGCACACTGGTGGAGCCGCTGCTGGGTATTCCCCACGCCTGGGGTGTGGTGATGGTCGGCGCGATTGTGATTACAATTGTCGCCACCGCAGGTATGGCTTCTACCACTTATGTGCAGTTTATGAAGGGGGGGCTACTGGTGATCTTTTCCACTGTGCTGGTCGGCGCGGTGGTCATCCGGGGCCTCTCTACCCAGCCAGATCAGGACGGTCAGGTCCCCTTCTACGAATATACCCAACTCACGGCAACGCAGGCCGGAGCAGAAATTACGGTAGACGAAGCAGGCTGGGCGGTTCTGGAGCAGCAGGAAGTCAACGGCGGGCTGCGCTTTGTCAAACTTAGCCGGGATGGCACCGAGAGTTGGTGGTCGGTGGCTGAAGATGCGGGTATCCTTACCCTGCACGAGACCCAATCTGTGGTCGATAAAGCAGATGGCGCGTGGATCAACGGCGCGCTGGCTTCCGCCACCAATCAACTACGCCAGGTGGGCAATCTGGAGAAAATCCGCGGCGAGAGCGATGTGGAAACCGGCTCTCTATCCCTCTTTGAATTTTTAGCAACCCTGACCGATAAGGATACAGTCGTCCAAAGCTGGAAGACAGCCAACTTTGTCAACGGCGACGGCGAGAAGGTCACCGTCTACTATGCCAAACGCGTGACGGGCGACAAGCTCATGCGTCCCGGCCTCAAATTCAAAGTGGAGGGCACTTGGCTGGAACGGCTGGACTTCCTCTCGCTGATGCTGGCGCTCTTTTTGGGAACCGCAGCCCTGCCCCACATCCTCATCCGCTATTACACTGTGCCCAACCCGGCCAGCGCGCGCAAATCCACAATTGTGGCGATTGCCGCGATTGGTTTCTTCTACGTGCTAACCCTCTTTATGGGATTGGGCGCGATGGTGAACGGGGTTCTCAACCCGGCAGACAGCAATATGGCCGCGCCCCTGCTGGCCCGCTCCTTTGGCGAGCTGCTTTTCGCCATCATCTCCGCCATCGCCTTTGCCACCATTTTGGGAACGGTCAGCGGCCTGATCGTAGCTGCATCTGGGGCCATCGCCCACGACCTTTTCGACCGTTATCTGAAAATTGAGATGGACGACAAACAGAAGGTGAGAGCCGGAAAAGTGTCGGCCTTTGTCATCGGCGGGATCGCCATTCTGCTCGGCATTCTGTTCAAAGGGGTAAACGTTACTTTTCTGGTGGGGCTGGCCTTTGCCGTGGCAGCCTCGGCCAATCTGCCCGCCATCACAATGCTGCTCTTCTGGAAGAAGACCACCGCCAAAGGCATCGCCGCCTCGATTACAGTGGGCATTGTCGCCTCCCTGGGCTTGATTGCCTTCTCGCCGGAACTCTACGCCATTTACGGGCTGAACCCGCTGCACGCGCCAGTCCCGCTCAGCAATCCGGGCATTATCTCCATTCCCCTGAGTTTTATCACGCTGGTTGTGGTCTCCCTGCTCACGCCCAAAGCGGAAGAGGTTGCGGTATTGGCCTGAGCGCGCCTCTTCCAGCGGGGCGGCCGTGCTATACTGACGGTAGATAAGTATCAAGTCGGCCCTCTGCGCAGAATGGGGAGGCACTTTTGGTAACGGAAAAAATAACGTTACAACGCTGGCTGGCACTGATGGAGCGGCTGCGTCTGCCGCCCAGCCAGGCCACCTTTGACGAATTGCAGAAGGCATATACGGCTAGCGAACGTCACTACCACAACGACCGCCACATCGCCCACTGCCTGGCTGAACTGGACGCAGCCACACCCCATATCCACGATCCCGACCCGATTGAGCTGGCTCTCTGGTTTCACGACGCGGTCTACGACTCCCATTCGGTCAGCAACGAGGCCGACAGTGCGCGCTGGGCGGTGGGCTTTCTCACCGATTGCCAGGCCGAAACGGAATTGAAGGATAAAGTCGCTGCCCTCATTCTCGCCACCCGCCACCAGCCAAGCGTACTGACTGTCCACCAGCAGTGGATGGTGGACATCGACCTCTCCAGTCTGGGGGCAGAGCCGGAGCAGTGGGCCGCCGACGATCGGGCCATTCGCCGGGAATACGCATGGGTTCCTGAAGTTGTCTTCCGACAGAAGCGGGCGGCCATTCTGCGCGGTTTTTTGGCGCGACCCGTCCTCTACGCTACGGACTATTTTCACAACAAATACGAAGCCCAGGCCAGGCTGAATCTTGCCAGCGCGATTCAAAGGCTGGAAAAATAGCCACAAAAAACGAGAAGCGTGGGATCGTTCAACGATCCCACGCTTCTCGTTTCACATCTCTTCGGTTTCCTACGCCGCCTCGAAATATCCCTTCAACCGCGCCAGCCCGGCCTGAATATCCTCCACCGAAATGCCCGAATAGGCCAGCCGGATGAAGTTGTTTTCCTTGCCCGGCAGGGGACGGCCAAAGTGCTTGCGGGTGCAGAAGGAGACATCCGTCTGTTCCAGCGCACCCCGCATCAGGTCGTTGACATCGGTCAGCCCCTTGCGCTCCATCACTTTGGAGACATTCGGGAAGAGATAGAAGGTGCTTTCCGGCGCGGCAATCGAAATGCCGTCGATTGCGTTGAGACCGGCCACTGCCGCGTCGCGCCGGGCGCGCAGGGTTTCCACAATCGCGTCGGGTCCGCTGGTGTCGCCGGGGATCGCGTCTACCAGCGCGTGCTGGATAAAGTGGGTGGTGCAGGACTCGGCGTTTGTGTTCAGTTTGTTGAAGACGTCGATAACGGGCTTCGGCCCAATCGCCGCGCCCAGCCGCCAGCCAGTCATCGCGAAGCGTTTGGAGCAGGTGTAGAGAATCACCGAGCGCTCCTGCATCCCCGGCAGGTTGACAATGCAGAGGGGATCGCCGCTATAGCGCATTTCGTAGTAGGCGTCGTCGCTGAGTACCCACAGATCGTTGGCAATCGCCAGTTCCGCCACGGCTTCCATCTCGGCCCGGCTGGACTGTGCGCCCAGCGGGTTCTGGTAGTTGTTGTAGATGATAGCGGTGGTGCGGGGCGTGATGCTGGCCTTCAGGCCGTCCAGGTCCAGGGCAAAGCCGGTGGGCGTCTCGTCATAGCCGTAGGGCACAGCCACCCCGCCCTGATACTCGATCTGGGATTCGTAGATGGGGTAGCCGGGGTTGGGGTAGAGCACTTCGTCGCCGGGGTTCATCACCGCGGCGATGAATTTGCCGATGACCGGTTTGCCGCCGGGCTGGACGGAGACATTCTCCGCGCTGTAGTGGATGCCCCGTTTGCTGCCCACATCCTCGGCCAGGACCGCGCGCAGGGGGGCAATACCCGCGCCCGCACAGTAGCCCGTGTGACCGTCGGCGATGGCCTTTTTCGTGGCTTCTACAATATTGGTGGGCGTGGGCAGATTGATGTCGCCCAGATGCAGGGGGTAGACTTTGTGGCCTTTGGCGGCCCAGGCCGCAGCCGCGGCAGAGACGGCAAAGGCGGTCTCTGTGCCCAGTTTGTCCAGTTGCTTTGCTAATTTCATCGAATGACCTCGTAGAGTGTGTGATTTACCACAAAGGCACGAAAGCACAAAGGAAAAGCAAGAAATTTCTTCGTGTCTTTGGGTCTTTGTGGTTTAGATATTGCCCGATAGCCGTTGTTGAATACCCCGGCCCATCAGTTGGGCGGAGAGCCGGGCCGAAATCGTGAAACCGAAAAATAGTCCGAAGTCCTGCACAGCCGGTATGCTCGTCACGAACAGCCCCGGAATGTTCGTCTGCATTTGCTCATTCAGGCAGGGATAGCCGTTGGCTGTCGCCAACTCGGTCAGCAGATTTCCCGCGGCCAGCAGAGGAACCCGGCCCATCTCCACTTTGTAGCCGGTGGCGAAAAGCACCTGATCCACCGCCAATTCTGCGCCGCTGTCCAGGCGAATCTCCAGCGCACCGTCCGCGCTCTCCACGCATCCGGCCAGTTGGCTCTCCGGCCAGAGGCTGATTTCCGGGTGATCCAGCCGGGGGCAGAGCCAAGGTTCCAGCTTCAGCCGCCCTTCGGTCCAGAACCAGTGGTTGATGTCCGCCTTTTCCTCATCGCTTAAATCCCGAAACCAGGTGGGGTTGTCGGCCAGCCCGGCCACAATGCGGTTGGCCCGTCCCCAGTCCGATGGCTCGAAGCGGGGCGTGGGGTGACGGTAGCAGATGTGGACGTGGGCCGCGCCCGCCTCTCGCAGTAAAGCAGCGCTCTCGAAGGCGCTCTGGCGTCCGCCGATAATCAGCACCCGCTTGCCTGCCAGGGGCGCAAAGTCCACCAAATCTTTGCTGTGGGCATAGCGGCCTGGGGGTAGGAGAGCGGCCAAATTTTCAGGGATGTGGGCAAAGTTGCCAAAGCCCAGGGCCAGCACCACATTCGCCGCTCCAATCGTCTCGCCGTTCTCCATCTGCGCCAGAAAACCGTCGCCGGACCGGTCCAGTCGTTCCACCAGCGCTGGTTCGATTTTTAGATTCTTCTGCTCCTGAAACCAGCGGGCGTAGTCCAGGTAGAAGTCCAAGGAAAGCGGCTCCACATCCGCCGGAGTCTGGTTGCGGGTTGCCGTAAAGGCCTCAATTGTGTGGATGCCAGTCGGGTCCAGATGCCAGTCGCAGGCCGAGCGCAGGAGCATTCCCGCGGGCATATGGCTGCGCCAGAATGCCATCGGTTTGCCGACCACCAGATAGTCAACGCCATCGGCCTGGGCCTGGGCCGCCATGGACAACCCAAACGGCCCCGCACCGACAATCAACAGTTCAACCGAGCGCATTTCAGTCTCCGATGAAAAAGTTCGACTTTTTAGAAAAAGTCGAACTTTTGACTTACATTCGCTCAATCGCCACGGCCACCGCCTCGCCCCCGCCCAGGCAGAGAGAGGCGATGCCCCTCTGCAGGCCCCGGTCGTGCAGAGCGTGGACAAGCGTCGTCAGCAGCCGCGCACCGGTCGCGCCCAACGGATGGCCCAGGGCAATCGCCCCGCCGTTGACATTCACCTTCGCCCAGTCCCAGCCCGCATCGGACAGAGCGTAGCCGTTGGCCAGAATTTGAGCAGCAAAGGCTTCGTTGAGTTCGATCAAATCCACATCGGCCAGTATCCAGCCGATTTTGTCCAACAATTTGGTGATGGCCTTGGCCGGTACATCGAAGATGTATTTGGGTTCCACCGCCACCTGCGCGTAGCCGACTATACGGGCCAGAGGCGTGGCGCCGATGGCCGCGGCCTTTTTCGCCCCGGCGAACACCAGCGCAGCCGCGGCGTCGTTGAGACCCGGCGCGTTGCCCGCAGTCACCCGGCCGTCGTCCCGGAAGGCGGCGGGCAATCTCGCCAGTGCTTCCAACGAAGTGTCCCGGCGCGGTGACTCGTCCGTATCGACAACTGTCACCTGCCCTTTGCGCCCGGTGACGGCGACGGGTGCAATCTCCTTTTTGAACTTCCCGGCGTCGATGGCGGCAATGGCCTTGCGGTGGCTCTCCAGGGCGTGGCAGTCCATCGCCTCCCGTGTCACTTCGTACTTATCGGCGATGAATTCGGCTGCGTGGCCCATTGCCCAATCTTCAAAGGCACACCAGAGGCCGTCCACCACCAGCGCATCCCGCAGTTGGGCGCTGCCGTAGCGAAGCTGATTCATCCGCCCGTCCACCAGATGGGGCGCATTGCTCATACTCTCCACCCCGCCCACGACGAAGATATCACCGTCGCCCAGCCGGATGGCCTGGGTCGCCAGCATCGCCACTTTCAGGCTGGCTCCGCAGACTTTATTTACGGTCGTTGCACCGACGCTGACAGGTAGCCCGCCGTGGATGGCACACTGGCGGGCGATGTTTTGGCCCAACCCCGCGGCCACCACATTGCCCATCAGCACTTCGTCGATCTCTACCGGATCGGGCAGGTTGGCCCGCTCCACCGCAGCCCGTACAGCAGCCGCGCCCAGCTGGGCGGCGGAGAGTGTGCCCAGACTTCCCTGTAGTCGGCCCACAGGCGTGCGGGCTGCGCTGAGGATTACGGCATCGTCGGAAAAGTGGCTCATCAGCAGAGTTTCCCAGAAAATGAGTGGAGTCGCTTCTCCGATTTTAGCATTCTTGCCGCGGCCCTGCAATGATTGTGGGCTGTCACTCGCGTTTGGCGCTCCTATGCCGAGGAAGTACACTGAAGACCTTCCGCATGCGCGGCCCTAACTCCCAGGAGGAGACTTTGAACAACGGCTACAAACCCATCTACGGGCAGATCACTGGCTGGGGTGCGTATGCCCCGGAGAAGGTGCTGACCAATCACGACCTGCCGCCGGAATTAGAGACCAGCGACGAATGGATCGTCCAGCGCACAGGCATTCGCGAGCGGCACATTGCCGCGCCCGACGAGACGACCTGTACCCTTTCCCTAAACGCCAGCCGGGCCGCGCTGACAAAGGCAGGCATCGGGCCGAAGGATCTGGACCTGATTATCGTCGCCACCTCCACGCCGGACCACCACACGCCGCCGGTGTCCAGCCAGTTGCAGCACGCACTGGGCGCGACGGATGTGCCCGCATTCGTCCTCGTCACCGGCTGCACAGGCTTTGTCTACGCGCTGAGCGCCGCCTATCAGTTCATCCAGACTGGCGCGTATCGCAATATTCTGGTGGTGGGGGTGGAGTTGCTCAGCCGCTTTGTGGACTGGTCCGACCGGTCCATGTGCGTGCTCTTCGGGGATGCTGCGGGCGCGGTCGTCGTCCAGGCCACGGATCGTTCGTGTGGGTTACGCAGCTTCGTCCTTGGCTCCGACGGCAGCCAGAGCGAGCAGATTATTATGCACGGGGGCGGTTCGGCCCGACCCTTCAGCCAGGAGGTGCTGGACAATCGCCAACAGTACGTGCAGATGAATGGGCGGGAGGTCTTCAAATTTGCCACGCGGGTCGTCGGTCCGGCCTGCGAACAGGCCGCGGCCCAGGCCGGTCTCTCTCTGGCCGACATCGACTGGATCGTGCCCCATCAAGCCAATCTGCGCATCATCCAGACCGCGGCCAAACTGATGGACTTCCCGCTGGAACGCTTTGTCGTCAACATTGACCGCTACGCCAACACCTCTGCGGCGTCGATTCCACTGGCCCTGACCGAAAATCTCGACAGCGGGCGCATCCTGCCCACAGATCGGCTGATGCTCGTCGCCTTTGGCGCAGGGTTGACGTGGGGTGCGGCGGTGTTGGAGATGAGTCCGCAATGAAATGCGCTGAGACTGATTCTGATATAGAAAAGAGTAGGGCCAGACGAAAGTCTGGCCCTACTCTTTCACTGCTCACCAGCAGATGCGAGGACTGTTGAGATCAGCACTTCGCTTGCCCGAAAACCGAAGGATCGCAAGCGATTGATTTCGCTGCCCACAGAGACAATCAGTCCATTTTCTTTGGCTGCGAGGAGTAGCCCAAGCGTTCCGATTGGCTGCAAACCGTTCCGCCGAGCAAAGCGTCTTGCGTCTAAATCGTCCAACACTACGTCGTCAATGCCCAACTCCAAAGCCAGAGTAATCACTTCTGCTTCGCCGGGATCGATAGAACGACCCACAACTTCCAAGAGGGCCAGTTGTGTGCAGGCACGCTCAACCAACCAGCCACCTAAAAGTAACTCCACTTCTGCTGTGGCTGAATCTGGTGCGCTGCGCAATTCACCCAGTACGGTTGGAGGAATGAAGACTGTTTCAACGCTTTGTCGCAGAAGTTCCAACCGGCCCAGTTTTGATAAAAATATCAGCGGCGCGGTATTGACGATCCGGTTCATTGCGCTGTCAGTCGTCTGGCTGCCTCCACCTCGTGCTTCGCTTCCTTTGCGTCAAGATTGATGGCTGCCACCCCATATCGCTCCAGCAGATGCAGGAAGAGAACACGGGATATTCCTGCCAATTCAGCGGCTTTGCCCGATGTCAGTTTGCCCATATCGAAGAGTTTGACGGCAAGCACCATCTGCATTTCACGCGCGAAATCGTCGTCCGACATCTTGAATAGCAGCGGCAGATCGCTGGGAACTGTCAGCGTTAATTGTGTCATAGCTTCGGTACTCCTGTATCAAAGGCTGGGGCAGTTCAGCCCAACTTCACGTGCGTCAGCCAGTTCCACTTGTCCGGCGCGCCGTCTTCCACAATGCCAAAGAAGACTTCCTGCACGGCTTTGGTGATTGGGCCGCGCTTGCCATCGCCCACAGGCATCCGGTCCACCGAGCGCACGGGGGTGATTTCGGCTGCGGTGCCGGTGAAGAAGATTTCATCGGCCAGGTAGAGCATCTCCCGGCTCATGGACGCTTCCTTCACTTCGTAGCCCAAATCTTTGGCGATGGTCATCGCACTGTCCCGGGTGATGCCGCCCAGAATGCTGCTGGAGAGGGGCGGGGTGTAGATGACGCCCTTGTGGATGATAAAGATATTCTCGCCGCTGCCTTCGCTGATCTGACCGTTGCCGTCCAGGGCAATGCCTTCGCTGAAGCCATTATCTTTGGCTTCGATGACGATATTCTGGCTGGAAACGTACTGGCCGCCGATCTTCGCCATCGGGCTGAGCATATTGGGGGCCATCCGCCGCCAACTGCTCACCTGCACGTCGATGCCGTTTTCGATGGCATCTGTGCCCAGATAGCGTCCCCAGGGAACCGTCGCCACAATCGCATCCACCGGGCAGCCTCGGCCATCCACGCCCAAAGTGTTGTAGCCCCGGAAGACCAGCGGACGCACGTAGGCGCTGCGCAGTTTGTTGGCCTGCAAGACCCGAATCGTCACATCCATCCACTCGTCCACCGTCAGTGGGGAGGGGATGCGGGCCACTTTGCAGCTAAAGAGCAGCCGCTCGTAGTGCTCCCGCCCGCGGAAGATAGCAGGGCCGTCGGGGGTCTCGTAGGCCCGAATGCCCTCGAATGTGCTGCTGCCGTAGTGCAGCGCGTGGGTGAATACGTGGACCTGGGCCTGGTCCCACGGAATGATTTCGCCGTTCATCCAGATAAAGTCGGCCCGCATTTTCGCCATGGGTGTTCTCCTTCGCTGTGGGACACGGGCGCTGTCGCATCCTGTGGGGGGAAGGGCGCGTCTGTGTCGGAATCGATCCGAAGTTCAATTTTTATCGAAAGTCGAACTTCGGACAAGTCCAGCCATTATAGCCAGTAAAGGGGAGAAATGCTATTTTGCGGGGTTCGATTTTTGTCTACTTCGCCGTCGGTCTTCATTCGTTATAAATCCAAGGGAAATAGAGCGGGGGTGGTGTGCCGCCTGGTTCACCCGTCGGCTCGTCGGTCACAACCGTTTGCAGAGTGGCCGTGCGCAGAAGGCCCGGATAGACGGATGAAATATCCACAACTGTCACATTCGTCATGCCGATGCTGGTGGTCAGGGGGACGCTGACGGTAATGTGCAGGGTGGCGCTGATATTCGGCTGCAATGTCAGAATCGATGGCCCTGCGCTCACGGCCCAGGTTTCGCTGCGAACCATCGCCGTCAGATTTTCCGTCTGCTGGCCCGTATTTGTCAGGGTCAATGTGTGGGTAACTATCTGACCAGCGGTTGCATCGGCAGAGGCAGGCGACTGCTCCAATTCCAACCCCCGCTGGCCGTAGACCGTCACAAAGGCAGCGGCAGGCACGCCCCAATTGCCCGCGCTGTCCTGGCTCTCGACAAAAAGAGTGTGCTGTCCCGGTGCCCAGCCTGTCGTGTCGATCAGCGCCGTCACTCCTTCGCTGGTGCTGTTGAAGCTGCCATCTGCCGGCGAAAGGGGATGGGTAGTGGTGCTCTCCCAGGAGGGGTTGTCCACCGAATAGCGGGCAGCCGCGATGGATTGGGTCGGCTCCACGCCATAGCCATTGGCGTAGTAGCGGGTGTCGTCGGCGGTGGCCGTCACTGTCACCGGCTGGCCTACATCCACCTGAGAGGCAGAAAGTGCCACAGAAAGCGTGTCTGGTCCCGCGGCCAACTGATAGGGGCGACGGGCTGCTTTGGCGGCATAGAGCAGGCTATCCAAATTTTGTTGGAGAATTGAGTTCTCGAAGTAGGAGCAGCTTTGGAAAAAGGTAGTCCCCACTTCAAAAGTGTAGGTGGCGACGCCAAATTCGCCGTAGGCAAAATCGGTGGTGCTGCCATCCACCGCGTAGAGACAGTTGGAAGTGTTGCAGACGCTGTAGCGGTTGTGGTAGCCGAATTTGCGCCCCAATCGACGCAACTCCTGCATATTGGGCGCATCGCTGCCCGTATAATCCCAGGAGTAGATGACCAGATTGCCGTAGGAATGGAGCGAAATGAAGACGCCGTTTGTATCAATCGGCGCGGCGTCGCTGATATTCGGTCCCCGCTGGTCGGCAAAGACGCTGCGCATATAACTCTCGATAGCCTGGACCTCCGGCTCGGAGCCGGGCGACCCACCCCGATAGATGACACTGCACGGGTCGCTGGAAGAGCAGCCAGACCCACACGTGCCCCACAGAAATGTGCTGTTGCGATTCAGGTCTACGCCATAGGAATAGGGCGCATTGTTGGGTGAAGAGCCACAGGTTGCGGGCCGATCCGTATTCTTGCGCCAGGAATAGCCCTGCTCGGCCCAGCCGCGACCGTCCGGGTTGGCCTGGGGGACGATGTGAATTTCGTTGTAGTCCAGCATCCACGTGATGTCCGGGTCCACGCCGTAGCCCGCGACCAGCTTTTCGGCGAAGCGGGCGGCCAGTTCCGCGGGGGCGTATTCCCGGGCGTGGATGGCCGCGATCAGCACAAATTTGCCCTTTTCCGTCGCACTGGAATTTTGATTGGTCAGCACCAGTGCGTGGATGTCCGAACCCACGGGTCCACCCGGCGTCACTTTGTCGTAGCTGTTGCCGATGTCGATCCACTGGGCAATGGCCGGTTTGTCCGCGGCCAGTTGGGCCAGATCAGCGAAGGTTTCGCCGACGGTGCGGTAGCAGGCATAGCCGGGGATGCCAGTGGTCTGTGCGGCATCGCGGGCTGTGGGCCGGGAAAGTTCCGCCGTCTTTTCCTCGTCGATTGTCCAGGAATAGCCGAGCAGTTGCAGCCAGCGCTCCTGCCCCGGATAGATCAGCGCCACCGCTTCGCCCGTCTGCCGGTTGACCTCCCACACGTCCAGGTTGCCGGTCAGGGGGCGCAGGGCCTCGTCATCGGCAAAGGGGATGCGAATAACGACAGGGGATTGGGTATCTGAGACTGGGGGCTGGGGATTGGGCGAACGGCAGGGATCGGTGAAAGGCGCGGATTGTGGCGATGGGGGCAGATCGGTCGGGCTGGTCAGATCGGCCCGACAGGGGATGGCGTCCTGGGCTGGGGGTGCGGCGTGGAGACGCGCAGAACCGTTCCACAACAGTAACGCCAGACCACACAGCAACACACACAGCGCCACGCGCGAGACCTGCCACTTGCCACCTGCCACTTGCCACCTCCCCTACTTTTCCACCAGCATCCGGTCCACCGCCGCGGTCAACTCGGCCAATGTACTCACCTGCAAAATTGTATCGCAGATGGGCGCATATTCCAGCATATCGCTGTCGCCCGTGCCCCACATCATCGGCATCTCCGGGTTCAGCCACAGGGTGCGGCGGGCGCGACGGGCCATCATTCCAAAGATGTCCAGCCGGGGATCGTTGTAGTTGTTGCGCCCGTCACCCACCACAATCAGCGTCGTGCGGCTGTCGATGGTGTCCAGATAGTCGTCGGCAAAATCCTGCAAGCCGTTGCCCATATCCGTGCTGTAGTAGCCCGGCGGCATCCGCACGAGCACCTGGCCGATGGCCCCATTGGCATCGTTGCCCTGAAAGTCGGGGGTGATGTATTCCAGATGGTCGATGAAAGCGAAGGCGTGGGTTTTTGTGACCAAATCCTGCAATTCGTAGACCAGACTGAGCATCAGCTCCGAGCAGTAGCGCATGGATGTGCTGATGTCACAGATGACCACCAGTTTGGGCTTGACTTTGCGGTCCCGGTGTTTGATATCGAAGGGGACGCTGCCGTGGCGCAGGTTGGCGCGGATGGTGGCTTTGGCGTCCAGTTGGCCGGTCTTAGCCCGCTTCTGGCGCAGGGCCACCCGGCTGCGCAGGAGCGAAGCCAGCTTGCGCACTTCCTTGCGCAGTTTGTGCATATCGTCGTCGGAGAGGGCGTTGAAGGGGCGGTCCATCAGCCCGTCTAGCGCATCTTCCGGGCGCTGCTCGCTCATATTCTGGGCAATCTGCTGCCCGGCGAACTGGCGCAACTGTTCTTCCAGCCCCTGCATATTGGCCTGGATCAACTGGCGCATCTGATCCATCCGCTGTTTGTTCATCCCCATCTGGGACATCAATTTGGCGATCTCATCCATCGCCTTGCGCACTTCGTCGAACTGAAGCGCACGCTGCATCCGACGGGCCATCCACTCCCGATAGCGCAGATCGTCGGCCTGGTTCAGCCCCACCATCTGGCCGAGCTGCTCCAACTCCTCTTTGCTCAGTTGCTCGCCCCGCAGCAGACGTTCTAGCATCTCGCGCAGGTGTTCGCCGAACTGGCGCAGAGCCTCGGCCAGCATCGCGGCCTCTTCTTCGGTCAAATCTTCGGTCAGGTTCATCAGCGGTGGCGCTTCTGTGCCGTCGAAGAAGAGGGGGAATAGCTCCTCGAAAGTGCCCAAATCAGCGGCCTCTTTGACCAGTGTGGCGCGCAGGCTGAGTCGGAAGGCGTCCCGCTCCTGAATGCCCAGATTGTCCACCGCTCGGAAGGCATCCGCGCTCTCGGCCAGGCTGACCCGCACGCCACCAGAGCGGAGCGCAGCTATGAATTTGACGATGCGTTCTTCCATACAAACCTCCAGAAACGTGAAGCGTGAAATGTGGGATCGGACACGGATCCCGCGTTTCACACTTCACCCGTCACAGTCACTCGTCACATCAATTGTTGCGCCGTCAATTGTTGCGTCGTCCGCCCCGTCGTCGCGGCTCGTCATCCCCAAACTCATCGGCGCGGGGTCGGGAAAGTTGCCGTTGTACTTTGCGCAGGTCGGTTTCGTGCTTCAGAAGGACGCTCATTGTGGTTTCCAGGGTTTTCTGGTCCAGGCTGGTCACATTGAGGGCCACCAGAGAACGCGCCCAGTCCAGGGTTTCGCTGATGCTGGGCGACTTGCGCAGGTCCATCCCCCGCAGACGCTGGACCAGATCGACGGCCTGTTGGGCCAGTTTGGGGGCCAGTTCCGGCACTTTCAATCGGACAACGCCCAACTCCTGTTCCAAATCCGGGTAGCCGATGAAGAGATAGAGACAGCGCCGTTTCAGGGCTTCGCTCAGTTCCCGGGTGTTGTTGCTGGTCAGCAGCACAATCGGCATGTGGATGGCGGATAGGGTTCCCAATTCGGGCACGCTCACCTGGAAATCGCTCAAAATTTCCAACAGAAAAGCCTCGAACTCGGCGTCGGCCCGGTCGATTTCGTCGATGAGCAGGACCACCGGCTCCTCACTCAGAATGGCCTGAAGTAGGGGGCGCTGAAGCAGAAAACGCATGGAAAAGAAGACGTCCTCTTCCCCAGCCAGACGATCAGCGGCTTCGGTCAGATTGGCTGATCCGGAAAGGGTCTGGGCCAACTGGTCCCGCAATAGTTGGGTATAGAGTAGCTGCTTGGCGTACTCCCATTCGTAGAGCGCCTTTGTTTCGTCCAGCCCTTCGTAGCATTGCAGGCGGATCAGCCTGCGCCCGGTGGCGCTGGCGATGGCTTTGGCCAGTTCCGTCTTGCCCACACCCGCGGGACCTTCGGTGAGCAGAGGCTTCTGCAATTGCTGTGCCAGAAAAGTCGTCGTAGCAATCTCGTCGTTGGAGATGTACTGCTGCTCGGACAGGGCGCTCTTTGTGTCGTCAATCGACTTGAACGTGCGTAGCTTCGTCATGCGTCACGGCTCCTTGCGGCTCGAATTCTATGCGCTGGTAGAGGTGGATTCACTGACCTGATAGGCAGTTATTTCTTCATACAATTGATCCACAGTGGCATGAGCGAATGTTTCGTCCCGCCAGGCCAGATAGTCTCCACCTCCCGATTGCCAAACTGCCCATAAGCGCACAAGTTTTGCGGGACTAAAACGCTCCATCAGCAGGCGATTGGCTTCCTGCATTATCTGCATATCTGGTACTACGGAAATACTCATTGCACTGCCTCCATTTTTCGATCATCACTATCCCGGACGAATGTCATAGGATCAGTGACATTCAGTTTCGTGTCTCTTAGCTGCCCATAGCGTCGAATCAGCCGGTCATCACAGGTCAAGAGGAAATCAACCGATACCGATTCTGCACAAGCGACATGCAACGCATCCAATGCCTTGATTCCAAGCCCTTCAAGCACTGTCGCCCGTTGACGAATGGTCGGATTTACAGTCACGAATTCGCCTGCCAAAGCTGAGATTCGTCCTACCCAAGCCCTGCGTTCTGTGTGGGGATTTTTGCTTGTCTCGTAAGCGACAACCGATGAGGTCACGAGCACGCCTTCGCCCGCTTCTATCATTTGGAGAATGACCGAAAAAGCCATTGTTTCCAGCCAAATGCGCGGCTGTTGTTGATCATCGAAAGGTCGATTGTAAACGCTTGTATCCAAATAGATACGCACTGGCGTCATACACCCCTCCGTTTCTGAACAAAGTTTGTGCTGATAGTCTCATTATAGCACGTTCGCCGTCCGTAGTCAGCCACTCATTTGGGGTGGTTGGGAGAAATCCCCTAAACCCACCGGATTGAGGAACGATTCAGTTGCACTCTGCCCGACGGCGGGTTACAATTCTTTCCAGCACAGTCGCCCACACAGCCGAGAAACCGTTTTGCAACCCGATCCCCCCAGCGGCACACTGATTCTGCCCGACTATCTCATCGACATTCCTGGCGCGCCGCCCAAAGCCAATTGGGGCGTGCGGGTGTTGGAGGAACGCATCGACGCGGTAGCTTCCTGGGATACTCTTATCGCCGCCTATCCCGAAGACGAGCAGTGGCGCGCGCCCAAGCAGGCGCTTTCCCCCGGCTTTGTGGACGCCCACACCCATCTCACCGCGCTCATTGGCCACGGGGAAACCACTCTTGTCTGGCCGGAGATTGTGCTGCAACTGGACAGAGAGATGGTGGAGCGGACCGTCGAAAGCGCCCTCTATCACAGCCTGCGAGCCGGGACTACCACAGTGGGGGAATGCATACAGGCCCCCAGACTGCTGCCCGGCATTCTTCGCCAGGTGGCCGGGGTGGTGGAAAGCTGGGGTATGCGGGCGGCTCTGGCCTATCTTGCCAGCGAAGACAAAAGCTATGAAGCAGGGCAGGCCGGTCTGGCCGAAAACGCCGACCTGCTGGAACTTTGCAATCAGCAGCGGCGCTACCGCAACATCCACGCCTATGTGGCGGCAGAGAGCAGCAACGCCAGCGACCAGTTGCGGCAAGAGGCCGAGGCCCTGGCCTGGGACGCTGAGGCCCGTTGCCTCTTGCATACAGACAAAGCCGAGCAGGTCGTCTTTTGGATCGGTGGACGGGGACGGGTCTATACCCCCCTGCTCGACCTGCGTTATCTGGCCGAACCGGTGGATTGGCTGCTGCTCAGCGGGGAGGAGGAACTGGTGGGGCTGGGCAGCGACGGAGCCATCTTCGATTTCTTCCGGGTTATGCGCAGCGCCCGCCGTCTGAGCCGTTACCAACAGAGCCAGAAGCCCTTGCCTGCGTCCCACATCTGGCGACTGGCCACCAGCGGCGGGGCTGATGTATTGGGCCTGGAAAAGGTGGGCCAGCTACGCCCCGGCTGGCAGGCCGATCTGCAAATGATTGATCTGACTTTCCCCTCACCAGTGACAGCCGAGAATCTCTACGCCCAACTCTTGCGCTATGGCAGCAGCCAGAATGTGCAGGCGGTGATGGTGGCGGGACAGCTACTGGTGCTGAATGGGGTTGTGTTGGGCGTGGATGCGGCCGCGGTGCGAGAACGGGCGATTGAGGCGGCGAGGAAGTTGATTGGTTGAACAGTTGATTGGTTGGCTGATTGTCCGGTGTCGATCTTCCCAATCAACTACTCAACCAGTCAACTGTTGACTCACTTCGTGCCGCGCCATCGCCACCAATTCCTCCAACCGGCCCCCATCCACCCCGCCGCCCTGGGCAAAGTCGGGGCGACCGCCACCGCCGCCGCCAAAACGGGGCAGAATTGTGCGCAGCAGTTGGCCCGCGTGGAGGTCCACATCTGCCGAGCGGGCGAAGATGGCCGTGCCTTTGCCCTCCGCGCCACAGGCCAATAGCACCACAACCCGGGGATTTTCCACCAGCCCCGCGGCCAGTGTCTTCAATCCCGCGGGGTCCAGATCGGCCATCACCTGGGCCACCAATCGCACATCGCCCACAGGCTCGGCTTCGGCCAGCAAGCCCTGCGCCCGATAGCCCAGCAATTCCTCCTGCATCACCCGCAGCAGGCGCTCCTGCTCCCTCATCCGTTCTTGGCGTGTGGCCAGCAGCGTCGGCACATCTTCCACTGCCGTGTCGAGTAGCGCGGCCGCGTCGGCCAGCAGTTGACGGCGGCGACGGCTATCTTCCACAGCCCGCGCCCCACACACAAAATAGACCCGGCTATTGTCCTTATTCCGCTCGACCCGCAGCAGAGAAATCGGGCCGATACTGCCTGTACTCGCCACGTGGGTTCCCCCGCAGGCAGACCAGTCGTAGCCATCAATTTCGACGATGCGAATCTTCCCCGTCACTTTGGGGGCGCGGCGCAGGGGGACGCTTGCCAGTTCGCTATCGCTGACTTCATAGGCCCGGATCGCCCGGTTCTCCCAGACGATTTCGTTGGCGTGACGCTCCACCGCGGCCAGCCCCTCCGCTGCCAGCGTTTCCCCGGCCAGGTCCACAGTGCAGAGTTCATCGCCAAAGTGGACGGAGACGGTCTCCAGCCCCAACAGCCGGTCGAAGGCCTGGGAGAGCAGGTGCTGGCCCGAATGCTGCTGCATGTGGTCGAAGCGCCGGGGCCAGTCGATGACGCCGACGACTTCTTCCGCGTCCGCTGGCAGTGGTCCGGCCAGCAGATGCAGCACGCCCCCGTCTGCCGCCACTCGCACATCGATCACAGCCACCCCGTCCAGAGTTCCCGTGTCGTGGGCCTGCCCGCCGGAGGTGGGATAGAAGGCGGAACGGTCCAGACGCAGGGTGGGATGACCGTCCACTTCGGCCCGCTCGGTTATGTGGGCGCTGAAAGTTCTGAGATAGGAATCGGTGTAGTAGAGGCGGGTGGTCATAAGCGTTTGCTCTGTAGGTTGGGTTGTTTCGGCAGAAGGCGACGCTATCCAGCCTCAAAGATCGCGCCGAAACAACCCAACAGTCCCAGTAGAAACGTAACGAAAGGTGGGGCCGTGTTGGGTTCTCCCGGCGCTCGTTGCAGTGTAGACTATCATCCCCTGCCGGGAGAACCCAGCCTACAATCTATCCGGCAAACCGATAGGTCAGCGTACCGGTCACGCCTGGCTTGACGGAGAAGAGCGAACCGGCCAGGGGCTGTTTGGCCAGTGCAGCGGCGTCCAACTGCTGGGCCGCGCTGGTGATGAAGAGAGTGTCCAGCTTTTCGCCCCCAAAGGCACAGGAGGTGATCTGTCTGGCGGGCAGGTCGATCTGGTCGAGCAGTTGCCCGTTGTGGGGATTCCAGCAGCGCACGCAGCCAGCGCCGTAGTGGGCAACCCAAAGATTGCCGTCGGCGTCGATTGCCATGCCGTCGGGTATGTTCATTTCACGCGGCACAGAGACCGCCACCCGTTCATTGCTGATGTTGCCGTTGCTGTTGTCGTAGTCGAAGGCGCGCACGCTGTAGGCCAAAGAGTCGATGTAGTACATCGTCTGCTTGTCCGCAGCCCAGACAATGCCGTTGGAGATGGCGATATTGCCCAGCATTTTGTGGACGGAGTGATCCGCGTCCATCCGGTAGAGAGTGCCCTGGGTGGAGGGCTTCTCGTAGGCCATTGTGCCCGCCCAAAAGCGCCCGGCGGGATCGCACTTGCCGTCGTTGAAGCGGTTGCCAGGCAGATGGCTCTCCGGGTCGCTCAGGATCGTCACCTTCCCGCTGGCCAGATCGTATTCGGCAAAGCCGTTGGCCAGGGCCAGCATCACCCCGCCGGAACGGCGCAGGACGACTGTGCCCACGTGCTGGCCCACGTCATAGCTGCGGTTCTGGCCGGTGGCCGGGTCGTAGATGTAAAGTGCGCTGGACAGAATGTCCACCCAATAGAGCACTTGGGCCTGTTCGTCCCACAGCGCGCCTTCGCCCACCAGGGCGCGGATGTCAACCAAAACCTTCACTTCTCTGGACATGGGGTTCTCCTTTTTGGGCTACGGCAAAGAAAGGTGACTTCCAAGCTACCCCACCCTAGCCCTCCCCACATTGGGGAGGGAATTGGATCGGCTCCTCCCTCAATCTGGGGGAGGTTGGGTGGGGGTTGATAGTTACAACGAAAGTATCATTCCGTTCCGCTAGGGAGCAGCCACAAGTGCCGCTACAATCGCCACCACATTATAGCGCATAAAATCCACATACGTGGCCGCGGGGCCATCGGCTGCACTCAAAGAGTCGGTGAAGATGGGCACGACCTGAATCCCCAAATCCTGGGCCAGTTGCTCGGCCTGGCGGGGGTTGACCGTCGAACCCACGAAGATAGCTTGCACATTCTCTGCCCGAATCTGGTCCTGCAATTGGGCCAGATGTTGGGCAGAAGGCTCGGCCAGTGTGCTGGAGGAAGGGATGACCAGACCAACAATCTGAAAATCAAAATCCTGGGCAAAATAGGCCAATGTGTCGTGATCTGTAGTCAGCTTGCGCTCCTCTGCGGGAATTTGGCTGACAAGTGTCTCCAATTCAGCTTGCAGGCTGGCCAACTCTACCCGGTAGGCGGAAGCGTTGGCGGCATAGCTCTCCGCATTGGCCGGGTCTACGGCTGAGAGGCTATCCTCGATAGTGTGGGTCCACTGCTCCACAACGGCGATGCTCCACCAGGTGTGGGGGTTGCCGCCTTCGTGGTGGTGTTCCTCTTCTTCCTCCCCTTCGGCGTGTTCTTCCTCTGCCTCTTCCTCTGTAATCACCTCAACACCCACATTGACCGGAACCGTCTTGGCCTCGGCTTCCTCCAGAATCGATGCCATTCCTTCTTCCAGCCCCAGCCCATTGATAAAGACCAGATGGGCGTCGCTGATGGCGCGCAGATCGTCGGGCGTGGCCTGATAGCCGTGGGGGTCGGCGCCAGGCGGCAGCAGCGAACGCAGATCGACCGCATCCCCACCGATCTGCCCCACCACATCAGCGACAAGATTTGTCGTCGCCACCACCTGTAGCTTTTCGCCGTCCGCCAAATTCAGTGCTGCCAGTTCCGGCAGGTGATCGCCTTCGTCTGTGTGCGTCTCTTCGGATACCGCCGGTGCATCGCTGGTCTGGCTCACCGGAGCGGCGGGTGCGGCAGGCGCGGCGGGCGCAGCACAGGCACTCAACAGTAGAAAAGAGAGAAGTACAATTGTCCAGATTTGCCGTCTCATTAAAAAAATTCCTCGCGTTTATTTGGTTCTGATTTAGGTTCAATCCCCCTATGGCGTATACTGGGATTGTCGTTGGCGGGTATATGAAAGCCCGCAGCGCGGCCAATTGTACCAACAATTGACGACTTCGCTATAATCTGGAACACTGGTTTTTTGTGCCCATTTGGCCAAATCGCCCGGATTTTCTGCCCTTTTTCAGGAGAAGACCATACGTGTATACACCGGCCAAGAGCGCTCTCCCCGAAGCTCTTCCCGACCCGGAGATTATTTCTGCACCGCCCACCAGAAAGCAGGGGTGGTTGCGCCTGTTGTTGCGTTGGGGGCTGCCCGTGCTGGCTGTGCTGGCCCTGTTGGCTGGCAACATTTCTTCCCCCCAGGCCCGGTTTTTTGTAACAGAGCGCTTTCAGACTTTTGTCACAATCTTTCTTGGCATCTTCATCGAAGCCGCCCCCTTTCTTCTCATCGGTTCGATTGTCTCCGGCTTTATCGATGTCTTTGTGGATCGGGAGCGCCTGGAGAAATTGACGCCCCGCCAACCCCTGCTGGCTGCGCTGGCTGGCACTGGTCTGGGGTTGATCTTCCCCGTCTGTGAATGTGGCGTGGTTCCCGTCACCCGCCGGCTCTACGAAAAGGGCTTTCCCATCTCCACGGGCATTGCATTTTTGCTGGCCGCGCCTGTCATCAACCCGGTGGTGATTGCCAGCACCTGGGCGGCTTTTGGCTGGGGGCCAATCCTGTGGGGACGGATTGGCTTGAGCCTGCTGATTGCCTTTGGCGTCGGGATAATCTTCCAACTGGCAAAACCCGATGAACTGTTGCTGTCCGGCCTGCTGGAGCAGCGAACCCATCAACACAGCCACGGCGCGTCTCACCTGACCGGATTGGGCGCAAAGATCGCGCTGGCGTTGCGCCAGGCCGGTGATGACTTTCTGGATATGGCCCGCTATCTGGTGGTGGGATCGATGCTGGCCGCGGCCATGCAGACCCTCGTCCCCCAGAACGCCCTGCTGGCTGTGGGCCAGGGACCTGTGCTGTCGGTCTTTGTATTGATGGCTCTGGCCTTTGTCCTGTCGGTCTGCTCTACTGTGGATGCGTTTCTGGCCCTGGCCTTCACCAGTACTTTTACCGGGGGCGCGATTGTCGGCTTTCTCACCTTCGGCCCGATGGTGGACATCAAAAGTTCGTTGATGTTTCTGGGCATCTTTCGGCGGCGCACAGTTGTCTATCTGATCCTGCTGCCCTTTGCCCTGTCCGCGCTCTTTGCTGTGGGCTGGAATTTTCTGGTGGGGGTCTAACAATGCTGGCGAATCTTCGTGTACAGACCAGTCTCAAAGCGCTGCTGCTGCTGGGGCTGGGATTCTTCCTTTTCACCCGCTTGACCGGCGGAACCCTCTACTTTTACATCAGCGAACGTTTTGGCTGGCTGACACTGGTCGCCGCGCTGGGGCTCTTTCTGTTGGGGATCAGCTATCGAACAGGCCGACGCAACGAAGAGACAGAGGCCGGCGCGGGGTGTGAACACGACCACGCGGACGGGCACGCGGGCCACGACTGCGCATGCCACGACCACACGGGCCACGACCACTCCATCGGTTGGGGTGGTCTGCTGATTGTGGCCTTGCCCATCCTCTTTGGCCTGCTCATTCCCCCCCGCCCGCTGGGGAGTACGGCGCTCGCTGCCCGGGAAATGAATGTGAGTGGCGTGCCATCCGCGCTGCCTGCGGCTGTGCAGGGGGCAACGGCCAAGGCCGATACCGAGCGCTCTGTATTGGATTGGGTGCTGGATTTCCAGGCCAGCGGCACGGATGGGGAGGATTTTGCCGGGCGCTCTGCCGATGTGATGGGCTTTGTCCACCGGGAAGCGGATGACCCGGCGGATGCCTTCTGGCTGACGCGCTATGTGGTGGGCTGTTGTGTGGTCGATGCTATGCCCGTGGGCCTGCGGGTCGTCTGGCCCGATGCCCCCGCCCTGGAAGCGGACAGTTGGGTCCGCGTGGAAGGACAATTGGTGGAAAACATCAGCGCGGCCGCGCCCTGGCTGGAAGCCCAATCGATTGTCGTTGTCCCGCCACCCAACCAGCCCTACCTTTACCCGTGAACCCGGCAACACAGAGTCCCAATGTGAACCGTTCCATCTCCCGTTTTGATCTGGCCGTCTGGTCGGTTGTGCTGGCCTGTGGTCTGGTGATCGCGCTGGTGGCCCAACGCAGCGGCAGCGCTGCAGGCCAACTGCGCTTTCTCTACCTCACCGTCAACGAAATCGGCCAGAGCCAAATCCATCTGGCGATACTGGCCGATGAAAAAGCAACACCGGACTCGCGCAGCCTGACACCTGCTGACAACGCAGTCTGGGACTTCTTCCCCACGCCGGATGGCTCGTCGGTGATCTATTCTGTGGTGGGCGAACTGGGCATCAGCGATCTTTGGCAGGTCTCCTTGGCCTCTGGCCATACCACCCCGCTCCTCCCTTGCCCCGAAGCCGCGTGCAGCAATGGCCGCCTGGGGCCGGATGGACGTCTGCTTGTCTACACCCGACGCAACCTGACCGCTTTTACTGCCGCCTTCTTCAGCCCGCCCCGCCTGTGGGTGTTGGATACGGCATCGGGGGAAAACGCGGCGCTGTTCGCCGACGGTCAGCGCCTGGGGCTGGAGGCCCGCTGGTCCTTCGACGGTCAGTGGCTCAGCTTTGTCTCGCCGGAGCCTGCCGGATTGGGCATCTACAATGTCAACGATGGCCGGGAAGCCCTCTTCACCAACGCAACCAACGAAGCGGGCGAGTGGAGTCCCACCGCGCCCTATTTCTTGACCACCTCCGCGTGGCAGCAAAACGAAGAATACGTCATCCATCTGATGCGGGGGGATGCGGAAAGCAGCGAACTTATCGACCTCAGCGGGGAAGATGCACTGGTCCAGGACAGCAGCGGCAACTTCTCCCCCGACGGCGAATGGATTGCCTTTCGGCGCAAATTGTTGACCGGCCCCCAGGCCACGCGGGGCAAACAGATTTGGGTAATGGCGAAAGATGGCAGTGGCGCGTATCAGTTGACGGCTGATCCAGACGCAGATTTTGGTCCTCCGGTCTGGTCGCCGGATGGCCGCTATCTGCTGGCCCGGCGCTTTTCTCTGCAAGGCGCGCACAGCGGTCCCACCACCTGGCTGCTCGATATTGACCAAAAAGAAGCCCGGCTCCTGGTGGAGCCGGGCGATCAGCCGGTCTGGATTCCATAAACCGGGGCTGGTTACTCCTCGGCTGTCGGCGCATCCGCAGGCACAAAGCAGACCTGCTGGGCAGCCAACGCCGGGTGATCGTAGCCGAATTGGTCTGTCACCTGCCACATCTCTGCGTTGTTGACGACTGCCTTCGTCACGGCTTCACAGGCGGCATTGGCGTCGCCATCGGCCAGGTAGGATTCCAGCCACTGGCTGGCGGCTGTGCTGTAATCGCTCTCCGGCTGGCCTGCGGTCAGCCCGGCCAGACTAGTCTGTGCGCTGGCCACATCCCCGCTCAGCGCCTGGGCCTGGATCAGCCGGAAGCTGCCCAAGCCTTGCAGGAGAGTCAACTCTTTGGCCGCGTCCAGACCGAAAAGGCTGCACGGCTGTAGACTGCTCTCTTCCAGCGCGGCTTTGTAGAGGGCAATAGCCGGGGTATAGCTCAACACATCCGACGCCTGCAAGGCCACATCCGCCTCCACCAGACGCAGCCCCAGACAGTCGTTACCATCCGAATTGAGGTCATAGGTCCAGGCGATGCGACGGAAGGGCGCGGCGTCAATGCTCTGCCAGATTTCCGTGTGGGGTACGGTCAACCCGCCGCCCACTGTTCCGCTTACCCCACCTACCAGCCGCAGTTGGCGACCCTTGCCCGGTGTACCTCTGGTCACACTTTCCACTGTCACTTTCCCCGAGGCTAGGGCAGCGCCGGGCTGCACAGCCTGGGTATAGGTGCCGCTTTCCCCAATCCACGTCAGCCCCAACAGACTGGTCACACAGAAGGTGGAGCAGCTTTCCACCTGCCAGAGCAGGTCCGGTCGGGTGTCGCCGTTGGCATCGCCCACAAAGACCGGCGCGGGCTGGCCGAAGATGTCCGGCGCGAGCACCAGATCGTAGCCGCCGTCAGCATTGCCGTGGAAGAGGAAGAAGGCCCCATCCGCGCCGCCAGGCCCATAGCCCACATCGCTGATGATTGTGGGGAAGATGAGCAGATCGTCGATGCCGTCGCCGTTCATATCCCGCCGCTCCAGCGCTCCCCGGTCATCGGTCAGGGCATCGCAGGCCCGCAGCCAACTCCCCAGCGCTGACTGTGGCAAACCCGACTGATTCAAAATCTCTGGCAGCGTCTCTGCGTAGTCGTTGATGGCAACCGGACATTCGGGCAGATCGTCCAGAGAGACTGATTCTGCTGCGGGCGCGCTGGCGGCTGGCACAGTGGATGATGGGGTTGGGCTGGTATCAACAGCTTCAGCCGCCGACTCTTGAGCCGCAGCCTCTTCAGGTGCAGCCTCTGTGGGCACACTCTCTTCGGGCGCAGCCTCTGCCACCGGGGCTGCCACTTCCAGAATCGGGCAGACGTCATCGGCGGTGAAGGTCGGGTTGGCGTAGCCGTAATCGGCCAGCACTTCGACCGCGTCCGGGTTGGCCGTGACAAAATTCGTCACCAGCACGCAGGCCTGCACCGGATCACCCGATGCCTGATAAGCGTCCAGCCAGATGCGTCCCACCTGGGCGTAGGGCTGGGATGGGTAGCTGTCGGCCAACTGCTCGACGAGGGTCTGGGCGGTGGCAGATTCGCCTGTGTAGGCCGCAATCTGGGCCAGACGGAAGAAAGCGAAAGAGCGCAACTCGTCCAGTTCGTTGTCGTGGGTCCAGCAGGCGTTGTATTTGTTCTCAAATATTGCCTTTGAAAAGAGGCTCTGGGCCAGTTCAAAATCCAGGTCCACGGCAAAGGACCGGTTGGCGTCCAGAATCAGGTGATAGAGACAGGCGCTTTCGCCGTAGCTCTCGCGCAGCAGCGTATAGGGTGCGCCGTCGATGCTGGCCCACACTTCTGTGCGATCCCGCTGGGGACCGGCTCCCACACTGCCGTAGGTTCCGCCGCTCAATGTCAACTCTGCCCCGCTGCCAGTGGCCTCGTCCACATCGGCAATCTCAATTGTGGCCGCGGCCATTGTGATGGTTCCGTCGGTCCAATCCTGCCAGCCGCTGCCGTCCCAACTGCGCACGTAAAGGGTGTCGAAGCAGGTGCTGGCCCCACAGGTACTGTCCTGCCAGACCACATCGGCCAATCCGTCGTCGTTCACATCTTCTGTCTTCAAAAGGCCCACACGGCCCGCCGCGCCAGCCACATATTCCTGGGTATAGCCGCCATCCGCTGTGCCATTGGCGATCAGTAGATCGCCCTGGCCGGCTGGGCTGCCGTCCTCTTCGGCCAGGCTATAGACAATCACCAGATCGTCCAGCCCATCGCCGGTGAGATCACCCAGCACCGGGCCGTCGCTGGCCAATCCGCAGGCAGCCAGAAACGCGTCCAGAAGTTCGCCGGAGCCGTTGTCCTGGTTGATCACATCCATCAGAGGCGTGGATGCAATCGCCAGATCGACCGGGCAGGCCGGCAGCGCGGAATTCGGGTCGTGGGTCGGGGTGGACGTTGGCACGTCTGTGGCGGTCGGCTCTTCCACTGGTGTCGGGGTTGGCTCATCCGTCGGTGTAGCCGTCGGTTCCGGGGTTGGCGTGTCCGTGGCCGTCGCTGTGGGCGAAGGGGTAGGAGACGGGGTAGAAGTTGGCGTATCCGTTGGCAGCGGTGTCGGCGTGGCCGTCGCTGTCTGGGTTGGATTGGGTGTGCCGGTTGCGGTCGGCTCTGTGGTGGACGTCGGCAGATCCGTCGGCGTCTCTGTCGGTGTAGCCGTCGGTTCCGGGGTCGGCGTATCCGTAGGCACAGGTGTGCTGGTCGGGCTGGGGGTCGCAGTCGCTGTGGGGCGGCTCTGGGCCGGCGCGGGGATCAGCAGCCGGTCGCCCACATACAGCACCAAATCCGGGCGCACATAGCGGGCGTTGGCCGCTTGCAGCAGAGAAGTTGGAATGTCAAAGCGGTCGGCGATAATCGTCCAGCCATCCCCGGCACGCACATCGTAGAACTCTTCCTCGGCCACCGGCGCGGTGGGAATGGTCAGCTTTTCGCCCACAATCAGCCAGCCGCTGGGCCGCACCGCCTGGGGATTGGCCGCCCGCAGTTCCTCGACCGTCAGACCCACCCGCTTGGCGACGACAGTCCAATTGTCGCCCACCTGAACGGTGTAGGTGTAGCTGCCCTCCTGGGCTGCCGCGGGCAGGGCCAGCAACAGGGCAAGCAGAGCGACGGTCAGCCAAAGCGACCAGCGCGCCAGAAAACCGCGTGATTGGATTCGAGCCAAGGACAGGTTCATAGGGTACTCCCGGGGTGGCAACCAACGGATGGATACTCTGGCGTAGTATACTGCCAGTTGATTATTCTTACAACCAGATGGAAAGGCCGAAGTAGAATCCCGGCAGCCCATCCGGGTTCGTGGTATACTGAGCGTGTGTAGAGTAACAGTATATCACCTTCCTTTTCGCCAGCCGAGCCGACCAATGCCCCAGCCCATCGAATTGACCCTTACGAAAATTGCCCCCGGCGGAGAAGCCGTAGGGATGCGGCCGGGTGATGCGCGCCCGGTTCTGGTGGCAGATGCCATCCCCGGCGAGCGGGTGCGGGTAGAAATCGTGGACAGCGACGACGAGCAGCAGTACGCCCGCCTGCTGGAAGTGGTGGAAGCCAGCCCGGATCGGGTGACGCCCCCCTGCCCCTATTTTGGCCCACCCGCGCCGGTGAAACTGCCCGACGGCACGATTCTCAATCCCGACGCCGCGCCCCGCTGTGGGGGCTGCGTCTGGCAGCACATCAGCTACGAACGCCAGTTGGCACTGAAACGGGAGATTGTGGCCCGGCAGTTGGTGGCCCACAGCAGACTGGTGGAGGATGTGGTCGCACTGGGCGATCCCGCCCGGCCGGACGAGGACGCAGTGCTGGCTTTCGGCTATTGCACGGAGATGGATTTTGGCCTGGACAAGCGCGGGCGGCTCTGCCTGCCCGATCGCAACGGGGGTCTGCTGGCTGTGGACGAATGTCTGCTCCATCAGCCCCAACTGGCCCAACTCTTCGCCGCCTTTGCCCCGGACGAGGAGACAGACGAGGAGACGGGCACGGAGACCGGCACGGCCCTGGCCGCGGAGTTGAGCGGCGTCTCCCTGGCCGTGGGCGGAACTGGGGATGAACTCTCTGCGGAGCACGGCGGCGCGCTGGTGCTGGAAAGCAGGCGGGGCGACGCACCCCAACTGGACCTGGACCTGCCAGTCAATGTCTTTCTGCGCCGACCCGCGGGAGACGAGGCTCAGGCTGATCTGCTGGTGGGGGAGTGGACCCACCGGGCCGCGGCTGGCGCGGCCACCCTCGCTGTCTACCCGACGCTGGGCGACCGCCGCTTCGTCTGGCCCCACGTCCTGGGCAACGAAGCCATTCCCACCATCGCCGCGGCGCTGCTGGAAGTCCAGCCCTTCGAATATCTGCTGGATGTGTGGGCGGGCTACGGCGTCAACGCGCTGGTTCTGGCCGAGGAGGTCGCCACAATTGTGGCCGTGGAGGAAGACCCCCTGGCTGGGGCTGCTTTGCAGTCCAATCTGGCCGGGGTGGACAGTGTGGACTTTCTGGGTGGCGCGCCGGATCGGGTGCTGAAAGAGATGATGCGGGACAACTATCGGGTCCACGCCGCGCTGCTCTCCCCGCCGGAAGTGGCGGACACCCTGCCCCTTTTCACCCACCTGCTCAAATTGGGCGTCACCCGTCTGGTCATCATCAGCGACGACAGCGCGGGGCTGGCCGGTTCTGTGGATGCCATCCAGGCCAGAGGCTATGCGCTGAGCGCGATTCAGCCCGTCGATCTCCAGCCCCAGCAGGAGAGTGTGACGCTTATCGCCCGCTTCGACCGGCTGGCCGACGCCACTCCCGGCTACGTCCCGCCTGAACCCCAATCCCGGCCACAATCACGACCAGCCCGACCACCGCGCTCGGAAGGATCGCCTCGTCGAGCCAGAAGTAGACGTACAGGAGGGACAAAAAAGGGGTCAGGTACAAAGCGTTCGAGATGACGAAAGTGTCGCCGTTTTCCAGGGCCTTGAACCAGAAAACGTAGCTGATGCCGTTGACCAGCACCCCGTTGTAGAGCAGCCAGGGCCAGACCCCGGCAGAAGGCCACCTCACCCCCGGCCCCTCTCCTGCCAGAGAGGGGAGAAGGACAGTGGCTGTTACCGTCAGCAACGCCACACCGAAATAGACCGTCGCGCTGACTGTCTGGTCATAGCGGGCGCGCTTGCCCAGCACAGAAAAGAGGGCGAAGACGAAGGCCCCGGCCAGGGCCAGCAGGTCCCCGGCCAGGCTGGTGAAGGCGACGCTGACAATGCGCCCCTGGGTCACAATCACCAGCACGCCGAAAAAGCTGATGGCCACGGCCAGGATTCTGCGCCCGGTCAACTTCTCGCCCAGAAGCACCACCGCCAGCAGGGAGACCAGAATCGGCCAGGTGTAGGCCAGAATGAAACCCTCGGCCGCGGTGGTCAGGGCAAATGCGCCGTAGAGCAGAATGTAGTAGAGATAGGCCCCCAGAAATCCCAGCAGCCCCATCCACCCGTAGTCTGCGACAGTGTAGTGGGCCAGCAGGCGCAGCTTCCCCTGTATCACCAGCACTCCGGCCAATACAACAAAGGAAAAGATAGTGGACCAGAAGAGCATCTGCACATTCGTCATTTCGACGAGTATCTTTTTGGAGGCTACGGGAATCGAGGCCCAAAGGAGGATGCAGAGAGCCAGGTTGAGGTAGGAGATGCGTTGAGGTGCGGTCATAGACGTGGGCGTTATTGGGTATTGGATATTGGGCTGAGTCCATTGTAGATATTATCAGAAATAGGAATGGGGAGTAAATTGTAGTTTCAGGACGGTGCAATAATCGTCTCCTCTCTTCCTCCCCGACTGTGCTATAATCCCCTTATGTATCTCGACCGCGACTACACGCCCCGCCGCCGCAAAAATCGCAATTGGTTCTGGTGGATTGCCATTTTGGGCTTCATCGGCTCCTATTTTTACGCTCGCCAGCCCGAGTGGCTGGTCAATCAGCCCCTGCAACCGACGCCGACACCCACCCGCAGCGCGCTTTCCTGGCAGGCCGAGGCCGAAATCTATCACAAAACCGGTGACTACGCCGCGGCCATCGCTGCCTATCAGGTGGCCGCGCAACTGGAACCGGAGAATCCGGACCCACTGGTGGCCCAGGCGGAAATGTATATGACCGATCGGCGCATCACCGAAGCCTATGAACTGGCGGCCCAGGCCGTGGCTGTCAGCCCCGAAAATGTACCCGCCCTCAATATCTACGCCCGCGCCCTGGACTGGCAGGGCGACTACGAAACCGCCATCAACGCCGCCTTTGACGCGCTGGACCTGCAACCGGAGAATCCCACAACCCTGGCGATTCTGGGCGAAATCTACAGCGATGTGGGCAACTGGTCCCGCGCCCAGGACTATATCGACCAGGCGCTGGCTATCGATCCCCGCCACGTACTGGCCCTGCGCAACCAGGCCGTTCTCTACGAATTGCAGGGGGACTACGAGCGGGCCATCGACATTTTCAAACAGGCCATCGCCATTGCGCCCGACGCACCGGACCTCTACATCGAATTGGGCCGCCAATACCAGGCGCTCAACGAGTGGGACGAGGCCCTTGCCAGCTACAACGCCGCGGTCGATGTGGCCGCCACCGCCGTCACTCTGGACGCGCTGGGCTGGGGACTCTATCTAAGCAGTGATACACTTCAGGCTCAGCGGGAACTGCGCAAAGCGGTAGAACTGGACCCGGAGTACGGTCCGGCCCTGGCCCACCTGGGCATGGCCTATTACGCACGGCGCAACTACGAGGAAGCCGCACCCACCCTGGAAAAGGCCGTAACGATTCTGGGCGACGACTCCCGTATCGAGTACTATTATTCGTTGGGGCTGGCCTACATCTATAAGAAACCCGAAGAGTGCGACAAAGCACAGGTCTGGCTGCTCAAGTCTCTGGAAATCGATCCCGACACACCACCCGCGCTGGAAGGTCTGCGCCTCTGTCAGGAATAGTTGATTGGTTGACTGGTTCATTAGTTGATTGGATAGCTCGTGGGCATCCGATCTACCGATGAACCAATCAACTACTCAACCAATCAACTATTCACCCAATCAACTACCCTATGGCCTATCAACGCTCCCGACTCAAATCATCCCTCCCCCGCCAGGTGACCCTGGGCGAATCCAGGCGACCGCGCACGCCCAACGGCGACGACGAGACGCCCAGCCATTTGCAGCCGCTGGTGGCCCCGCCCCGGGACGAACAGGCCATCCGCGACCGGGCCGCCACCCGCACAGTCGCCAGCAAACGGCGTATCCAGCGCCGGGTGACTCCCCTGGAAGTGTTGCAGCAGCCACTTCAGGCCAGCGTGCGCAAAGTCTTCGATCTGCGCAAACTGCTGATTGTGCTGGGGCTGACCGGTCTGGTGTTGATCCTGCCCACGCCGGAAGGACTCAGCGAGACGGGCCACAGAGCACTGGCCCTCTTCGTCTTCACCGGCACAATTCTGGCCCTGGAACCCGCTCCCCTGCCCATCGCCGCGCTGCTGGTCCCGGTCATGCAGATCGCCCTGGGCATCGATACGGCAAACAAAGCCTTCGCGCCATTTGGCACACCGGTGGTCTTTCTGATTTTGGGCAGCCTCTTTTTGGCCGAAGCCCTGCGCAAACACGGCCTCACCCGTCGCCTGGCCCTCTACGCCATCCTCCTCAGCCGGGGACGCTTTGACTATCTGCTGCTGGGATTGATGGCGATTACCGGCGGGCTGAGTATGTTTGTGCTCAATACAGCCACTGCGGCCGTGCTGATCCCGGTTGCGATCACCATTGCCCAGCAGATCCCCCGCCCGGAGGATGGACGCAAGGCGCTGATTGTTCTGATGTTGGCGATTGGCTACAGTTCCAGTATCGGCGCGATTGCCACAATTATGGGCAGCGGGGAGAACGCGATTGCCAGTGGCCTGTTGGCTTTGGATGGCTCATTCGGCTTTATCGATTGGATGAAATATGGGTTGCCCATCGTCCTTCTGCTGCTGCCGATGATCTGGCTGATTCTGCCCCGCATCTTCAAACTGCCTCGGCTCACCATCGACCTGCAACCCGCGGCCCAGGAGATCGAGCGGCTGGGCCGGCTGACCAACCCAGAGCGGGAAATTATTGGCGTGCTTATCCTTTCTGTGACCCTCTGGGTGGCTGGTTCCTCCCTCGAAACCCTTTTCGGCCTGCCTCCCACCCTCCTGAGCAGTGCGGTGGTGGCGATTGGCGCGGTGGCCCTGCTCTCCCTGGAAGAGATTATCAACTGGAACGATCTGCGCGGTGTGAACTGGGGCATCTTTTTCGTGATTGGGGCTGGTCTGACTTTGGGGGATGCGTTGACCAAAACCGGCGCCAGCGTCTGGTTTGCCGATCTGCTGGCCCCCACTCTGCAACAGATGCCCTATATTCTGGCGCTGGCTGTGCTGATTCTGCTGGCCTTTAGCATCACCCAATTTATCAACAACGTGCCCCTGGGCGCGATTCTGACGCCGGTGCTGATTACGCTGGCCCAGGCCACAGACACCGACCCGGCCAGGCTGGTCATCCCGACGATCTTTGCCGTGGCCCTCTCCTTCACCCTGCCCAGCGGCTCGGCCCGGATGACACTGATTGCTGTCACCGGTGCGGTGGAGGGCAAGGATATGATTCGTTCCGGGCTGATCGTCGGCTTGGCCTGTGCGGCTGTGCTGCTGATCTTTTTTACGCTGTTGAGTACGATTGGTTGGATCTGATCTGTTCGTCGGGTTGTCACTCCGCCGTACACGTTGCAAGGAGGCAGTCATGCGTATTTGGTTGATTGGAGCGGGCGCGACTGGCGCGGCAACCCTGCGCCAGCTTCAGAAACACCCGGACTTGACAGTGGTGGTGAGCGATCTCTCCCCCAACCCGCTGGCCGTGCGCGAGGGGCTGATCGACAAAGTCGACTATCTGGAAGCGGTAAACCCGGTCAATGTCAACCAATTGGCCCGACGCATCCGCCCAGACCTGATTCTGATCTCACCACCAGAAGGAGGCGTGGGGCTGGGCGCGCTGGAAGGCGGGCAGGCCCTGGCCCAGGCGCTCAACTACGAAATCAGCACACGCAGCGACTATCCGGTCATCGTTCTCTCTGTGTCCAACACCCGTTAATCTTCCAACTATGCCCACCAGACACCAGGCCGCCGGGCCAGCAATTGCTCACAATTTAGGCGTCTACCGTCTCACCGGCTTCACCGGACGCAACGCAGAACTGCTCACCCTGCGCGATTGGCTGACCGACGACAGCGGTCAGGCCGCGCTTGCCATCAGCGGTGGCCAGGGCAACGGCAAAAGCACCATCGCCACCGCCGTAGCCTGGAACACCATCCACCACTTCCCCGACGGGGTGATCTGGGTGGGCGCGGCCGGCGGTTCCAGTTTTCGGCTCTATGATATTGTGCGCACCCTGGACACAGTGCTGGGCACAACTCTGACCCGTGTCAGCAAAGAGCGCTGGGGCATCGGCATTCTGGAGCAGCTTTATCGCCGCCGTCGCCTGCTGATTCTGGACGAGCTTTCGGGCGCCACCGACGACGAAATCCGTACACTGGTGGACATCATCAGCCACCTGCACGAATCTGGTGGACGCTCCCGCATTCTGCTCATCGACCGGGACATCAACCCGGAAATCGTCGGATTGGTGGGGGCGCATCACCTGCACCTGGGCGGTCTGACTCTGGCCGAGAGTGTGGAATTTGTGGGTCGTCGTGCGCCGGAAGATGCACGCAGCACGGCCCTGCGCTATGTGGAGGAGTTGCACGCGGCCACCGGTGGCCGCGCCCTGGCCATGCGTCTGGTAATGGGGCTGCTGCTGGACTACGGCGCGTGGGGGGAACTCAGCGGCGCGCTGGCCGAGTTGCCCACCTTCAACGACGCCCTGAGTATGCCCGAACTGGCCGCCTTTGCCGTGGAAAACTTTGCGGCCTTCTGGCCCCAGGCTGGCCCCCTGTTGGATCGGCTGGTGAGCGCGGCTGGTGGCGCCTCGTTCAGGGCGCTGCGCGAACTTTTCTGGGGCGATCTGGGCGCAGAGGAGGAATTTCAGGAGACCCTGCAAGCGCTGGTTGCCCGTGCTCTGGTGGAGGAGAACAACTTCACCCAGCGTATTGTCGTGCAACCGGTGGTGCGTCGCTATCTGGCCCAGGGCGCGGTGATGTTGGGCGAGGAATGGAACCGCAGCCACGCGGCCTACTATCTGCGCTATGTCCGTCGCTATCAGGAAATTCCTCTGCAACGCTGGAATGAACTCGACCCGGAATGGGGCAACACCCATCTGGGCGCGGATTGGCTGAGTACCCGCATCGAGCGCATCTGGCGACAGCCTGCAATTGCCCTGGTACGGGAACCCCTGGAAAAGACAGGTCTGCCCGAAGTTGTGATGGATTCGCCAGAGGCGCAGGCCGATCTGCGCTTGATGCGGAACTATGCGCTTGCCCTGGCCCACTACGCATTCTGGCGTCACCCACCGGGAATTCTGCGCTGGCTCTCGGCTGGCGCGGTTGCTGCGTTTGCCCTGGGCGACATCCGGGACTTCGGCTGGCTGTTGACAAACATTGGCCGCCAACTCTTCTTCACCGGCGAAGTGGAAGCGGGTGTGGAATGGCTGGAGCGGGCGCTGCGTATCTTCGACGAGAAGGATATGCTGATGGAGATGGCCTATGTCCACACAGATTTGGGCACATCCCTGCGGGTGATGGACGAACCCCGTCCCGCGCTGGACCAGTTCTGGCTGGCCTTTGAAGCGGTGGCCCAACTGGGCGATCAGCGATCCCTGGCCACCGCCTATATCAATCTGGGCAGCGCCTATTTCAGTATGAACAACTACGAGAAGGCCATCGAGCAGCAGCGCAAAGCCCTGCGGATTGCCCTGCGCCTGAACAATCCTCAGCTAACAGCCAGCGCCCACAACAATATGGGGCTGGCCCTGGAAGGAATGGAGCGCTTCAACGACGCCCACCAGGCCTATCGGAATGCCCTGGCCGTCTTCCAGCAGATGGCAGACCAGGCAGGCATCAGCACCTGTTACAACAATCTTGGCTCGGTGGCCTATGCCCGCCAGGACTTTGAAGAAGCCCTGCAATGGTATGAGAAGGACCTGGCGCTTTCCGAGCAGCGGGGCGCGTGGATGGACGAAGCCGCCACCCTGCACAATCTGGGCCACGTGGCCCTGGAGCAGAAGAACCACGCCCAGGCCCGCAGCTACTTCGAGCGCAGCCGGGACCTTTACGCCGCGTTCCAGCTTGCCGACTACGTGACCGAAGAGAGCGATATGTTGGAATATGTGGCTTCCCTGGCAGAGGAAAGCGATGAATAGCGAATGGTGAAAGCCAGGTGTGAATTGTAAACGGGTCGTCCAGCGCCCAATCCCCCGGTCTCCGCTCCCTCAATCCCCAATCTCTAACACAACGCTTATCATTTTTGGCCCTGACGGTCTTGCCAACACCGAAAAAGTGGGGTACACTGTTTTGCGGGTTAGCACTCTCACCCTTTGAGTGCTAACTCATTTTGTGAAGAAAGTTCGTCTTTCTATTTGTCTATTTATCAATCCCACAAGTTGGTACGAGTCGAGGAGGATGTGTATGAATCTGCGACCTTTGGGTGACCGCATGGTCGTCAAGCCCACCGAGCAGGAAGAAGTAACGTCGTCGGGTATCTATCTGCCCGAAACCGCCAAAGAGAAGCCCCAGCAGGGCAGTGTCATCTCTGTCGGCCCTGGCGCCCGGGACGAAGACGGCGACCGGATCGCCATGGACGTCAAGGTTGGCGACCTGGTGATGTATGCCAAGTATTCCGGCACGACAATCAAGATCAGCGGGACAGAGTATCTGATCTTGAAAGAGAGCGATGTTCTCGCCATTGTCGAAAACTAAGACAAAGCGAGACCGGATGATAGTGGCGTAACCGCCAGACCAAAAAGCGATTCGTAACTGTTTAGAGAGTACCTGACAAGGAGAAATTGTCAATATGGCAAAGCAACTCGTCTTCCAAGAAGATGCACGACGTGCCCTGAAGAAGGGCGTTGATGTCCTGGCCAATGCGGTCAAGACCACTCTGGGACCCAAGGGCCGCAATGTGGCTCTGGACAAAAAATGGGGCAGCCCCACCGTCACCCACGACGGCGTAACCGTTGCCAAGGAAATTGAACTGGAAGATCCCTTTCAGAATATGGGTGCCCAGCTTCTAAAAGAAGCTGCCACCAAGACCAACGACGTGGCCGGCGACGGCACCACCACCGCCACTGTGCTGGCCCAGGCCATTGTCACCGAAGGTCTGAAGAATGTGACCGCCGGTGCCAACCCCATGCTGCTCAAGCGCGGCATCGAAGCCGGTCGTGATGCACTGGTTGCTGCCCTGCGCGAGATGGCTACCCCGGTTGCGGGCAAGGCCGAGATCGCCCAGGTCGCCAGCATCTCCGCTGCGGACAAGACCATCGGTGATCTGATCGCCGAAGTCATGGACAAAGTGGGCAAGGACGGCGTTATCACCGTCGAAGAGAGCAAGGGCCTCCAGTTCGAGACCGAGTATGTGGAAGGTATGCAGCTGGATCGCGGCTACCTCAGCCCCTACTTCGTCACCAATTCCGAGCGCATGGAAGCCGAGATTGAAAACCCCTACGTTTTGATCACCGACAAGAAGATCAGCAGCGCCCAGGACATCGTGCCTGTGTTGGAGAAGCTGGTCCAGTTGGGCAAGCGCGAGATGGTCATCATCGCCGAGGATGTAGACGGCGAAGCCCTGGCGACCCTCGTTCTGAACAAACTGCGCGGTATGTTCAACGTCCTCGCCATCAAAGCCCCTGGCTTTGGCGACCGCCGCAAGGCTATGCTGCGTGACATCGCCGTCCTGACCGGCGGACAGGTGATCACCGAAGAGTTGGGCCGCAAGCTGGAAACCACCCAGTTGGCCGATCTGGGCCAGGCCGACAAGATCGTCAGCACCAAAGACACCACCACCTTTGTCGGCGGCGCGGGCGAATCCGCAGCCATCAAGGGCCGCATCGACGAGATTCGGGCCGAGATCGAAGCCAGCACCAGCGACTACGACCGTGAGAAGCTGCAAGAACGCCTGGCCAAACTGGCCGGCGGTGTGGCCATCATCCGTGTGGGTGCTGCCACCGAGACCGAACTGAAAGAGAAGAAGCACCGTGTGGAAGACGCTCTGAGTGCCACCCGCGCGGCTGTGGAAGAGGGTATCGTCCCCGGCGGTGGTGTGGCGCTGATCAATGCCATCCCCGCGCTGGACAGCGTTTCCCTGGAAGGCGACGCAGCCACTGGTCTGAAGATTCTGCGCCGCGCCCTGGAAGAACCCATGCGCATGATTGCCACCAACGCCGGTCTTGACGGCGCGGTGGTGGTTGAGAAGGTTCGTTCCCTGCACGGCGAAGGCAAGTCCACCACTGGCTACGATGTTATCGCCAACGACTACGTGGATATGCTCCAGGCCGGTATCATCGACCCGGTGAAGGTTACCCGCAGCGCCGTGGAGAATGCAAGCTCCATTGCCGCGATGATCCTGACCACCGAAGCCCTGATCACCGACATCCCCGAACCCGAGAAGCCAATGCCAGGCGGCGGCGACATGGGTATGGGCGGCATGGGCGGCATGATGTAATCCCATTTGGGAGTACATCGCTGTAACCAGCAGTTTACAAAGACGCCGGGGGCTTTTGTCCTCCGGCGTCTTTTGATTGGAGATTCAGAGAATGGGTTGGCTGTGGTAAAATGCGTTGGCGGTGATTTGTTTGCGTTGTTTGCGAGGAGTTGAGTATGTCAATTGTTCAGGATCCAACTGTTTTGCGGGGCAAACCGGTGATTGCAGGAACGTGAATTCCCGTTTCACTGATATTGAATTTGTTGGCAAACGAGTATTCGTTTGACAGAATCGTGCAGGCGTACCCACATCTTTCTTTTACTAATATCCGAGAGTGCTTAGAATTCGCCAGTTTGCGGCTGGAAAATGAAGAGGTGTACGAGTTGTCTGGTGTTGGATGATGACAGCAAGACCAACGATTGAAGAGGGCGAATACGATGACCGCAGTCAGCACGCTAGACAAAATCAGACGATTAGAAAAATATATAGCAATCCAAGAAGGTACAGATACGGTTTTTGATTTGGCGCTGGACAAATTGCTAAATCGGGAAGTAGTGCGTCTCGAACAGATGCAGGATGAATTGCAAGGTGAATTGGTGGAGTTTGAGCATACGTATGGACTGGAATCACAAGCGTTCTACCGTCAATATGAGGAAGGCAAATTAGGGGACGCTACCGATTTTGTTGAGTGGTCCTCGACTGTTGAGATGGTGAATAACATCGAACAACAACTAAGGCTCCTACAAAATTCTGAGCAATGAATCCGTCTATCGCTGCCTATTTTGACGATATAGAGTCTCTATTGATCAGCAATGGGACTGTAAATTCGTTTCGTGTCACGAGCCGGCAGGTCTCCCTGACCGATGGTAAGTATCGGGTGAAACTTACACTCGTTGATGGTTCGGCGGCAGAGTTCTTCGTTTATGTTATGGAGTCAGGCGGGCAAATAGTGGTCAAAAAGTACAGCTTTCATTGGCAGAACCCGGATGGGGTTTTGCTCCGTCGCTGGGACAATGCACCTCATCATCCGAACTTGCCTGGCAAACCCCATCATGTCCATTTACCCGATGGAACAATTGATGGAATGTCAAACGTGCCCGACACTATTTTTGTGCTTAGCCAAATCGAAAAGCAAATTAAACAGTGAGTAATTCAAATCTTGTCCCCAACGAAACAACCGTCGTCGTCGCTATGAGCGGCGGCGTAGACAGCTCTGTGGCCGCGACCTTGCTCGTGGAACAGGGCTACAACTGCATTGGGGTGATGATGCGTTTGTGGGCCGAGACGGGCGCGGGCGAAGGCTCCACCAACAAATGTTGCAGCCTGGAAAGCGTCAACGACGCCCGCCGGGTAGCGGACCAGTTGGGCATCCCATTCTATCTGATCAATGTGGAGCAGCCCTTTAAGCAGAATGTTGTCGATCTTTTCATCGACGGCTACAGCGCGGGGCTGACCCCCAACCCCTGCCTGGCCTGCAATCGCCACATCCGTTTCGACTATCTGCTCAACTACGCCCGGCGTCTGGGCGCGGACTATCTGGCCACTGGCCACTATGCGCGCCTGCGCCGCCAGCCCGACGGGACAGTTCACCTGCTGGCCGGGGTGGACGCGGGCAAGGATCAGAGCTACGTCCTCTCTGTGATGGGCCAGGACGAATTGCAGGATGTCCTCTTTCCCATCGGCGACTACCCCAAGTCCGAAGTGCGGCAGATGGCCGCCGCGCAGGGGCTGCCCATTGCCAGCAAGCACGACTCGATGGACCTCTGCTTCCTGGCCGACGACGACTATCGCCGCTTCTTGCAGGACTGGGCACCCGCGGCTATGCAGCCGGGGCAGATTGTGGATCGCGCGGGCAAAGTTCTGGGCGCTCACAACGGCCTGCCCAACTATACAATCGGCCAGCGCAAAGGGCTGGGGATCGGTGGCGTGGCCGAGCCGCTCTATGTGCTGGAACTGGATTCCACGCGCAACGCGCTGGTGGTGGGCACGCTGGACGAACTGGGCCAGCGTGAACTGCTGGCAACCGGCGTCAACTGGACGCTGGACACGCCCGTGGCTGACGGCTATCGGGGCCAGTGTAAAATTCGCTATCGCAGTGTAGCCGCAGACTGCACACTCTATCCCCAGCCGAACGGGGACGTGCGGGTGCTCTTCGACGCGCCCCTGCGGGACATCACCCCCGGCCAGGGCGCAGTCTTCTACAACGGGGATCACTGCCTGGGCGGGGGCATTATCGCCCGGGAGCCGCAACGAATTCCCGACATCCCACTCATTCCAGCTATCTGAGTCACCCAATGGCTGCCCTGCTCAACCCCACACTCCTATTGGCGATTCTGCTGGCAATCGGCTATGCCAGTCTTTTCCATCTGTGGACAGGGCGCAGTCTGCGCGATCTGCTTGTCTATCTGATTGCGGCAGGCGTGGGTGTGGCCATAGGACAATGGATTGGCGGCACGCTGGGGCTGAATCTGCTGCGCATCGGCCAACTGCACACAATCGAAGTAACCGTCGGCGCATTTCTGGCCCTGTTTATCGTCCGTACCTTCGAACTGTAGAAGGAGTCTGCTATGATCAGCGGAACTATCCGCGATGTGGCCATTATTTTTGTGGCCCTGGAAATCCTCATTCTCAATGCCCTGCTGATTGTGCTTGTCTGGCAGGTCTGGCGGCTGGTCAAGATGATCCAGACCGAAGTTAAACCGATCATCAAGGACACCCAGGAAACAGTGGGCACTGTGCGGGGTACAGCGGATTTTGTCACTACCAATGTAGTGGACCCGGTGGTGAAGACGAGCAGCAAACTGGCAGGTTGGCGGCGCTCGGCCAGTGTCCTGCGCGACGAAATGCGGGCGACAGCCAGCCAGATCAACCCATCCGCGCCGAAACGGGCGGGCGCGCCTTCGCCTGGGAACAAGACAGACGGGCCAGTGACCAGTGACCAGTGAGCAGTGGGTGTTGCAATGAACTATTGGCAGAATGATCAGGTTCGTCTACGCGGGATCGAAGCCGACGATGCATCACTTTTCTGGACCTGGAACCAGGACAGCGAAGTGGCCCGCAATCTCGACTTTATCTGGCCGCCTGTCTCGCTGGACTCGGCCCGGGCCTGGACGGAGAAGCAGGCCCAACACCGGCTGGAAGAGGACCGTTTCCATTGGGTCATCGAAAATTCCGCTGGGGAGACAGTCGGCTCCATCAATACCCACCACTGCGAACCCCGCAACGGCACTTTTATGTATGGGGTTCACATCGACCGGATCCATTGGGGCCAAGGCTATGCAACCGCAGCCATTCAACTCGTACTGCGCTACTACTTCCATGAGATGCGCTACCAGAAAGTGACGGTCAGCGTCCACAGCGATAACCCCCGCTCGGTGGCACTCCACGAGAAATTGGGCTTTGTGCGCGAAGGAACCTTTCGCCGGATGCTCTACACCGGCGGCTGTTATGTGGATGTGCATTGGTATGGGATGACGCGGGAAGAGTGGGAAGAACAAAGCGGCTACCAGACCGTCTCGACTTCTGAAAGCTGAATGCGACGATCCCGGCTGATGAGGGGAACGCCCAGATGGAGGGCTGTGGCAGCGATAATGCGGTCGGGCATATCGGGGACAGAGGCTCTTTCCACCGACGCCATTGCCCTGGATATTGACATATCGAGAGGGATTTCGACTATTAGAGCGTCTGCTTTCTGCAACTCTGTCGCAAGCACTTCGAGGGTAGTCGCAGGGATACGCCCTTTTTCCAGCAGATATACGATTTCAACAAACGTAACCGATGACACTGCGATCTGCTCACCGGTCTCGGCGGCACGGTTGAACTGAGATAAAGCAAGCGCCGATAAATGTGGGTTGTTGAAGAGATACCAAATAACCGCGTGGGTATCAGCAACGGCAAGGATCATCAGAAATCCTCTCGCGGAAAGTTTGCAAGCATTTCCCGGCGTGATTCATCAATCTCCTCTTCTGTCGGCCCTGGCCCCAAATTCGCCAACAAGCCATGCAAGGAGCGACTCTCTTTCGGAGGACTCTGGGGTGTCGTCAAGGGCAGTGTCGCTTCCGACAATTGTGCGGCAAGCCGTTGAATCACCTGTAACTGTTCTGTGAGTGCCAATCGAGAAGCTAAAGTCAACACATATTCGATGCTCGGCTGTCCAACCGGTGTGGTTGTATAGGTGGCAGCCGATTCCTGCATAGTCGAAGCCTGTACATCTTCCATCACTTCCTCCTTTTATCCAACACAATCTGACCGTATTTTACATCATTCCACCTTACGGCGCAACTGCTTTGCTCAACCTGACACTCCACCAAATTGAGATCGGTGACTGGGCTGCCTTTGTGGAGGAGAGCCGCACCCGGCTGGGCGGAGCAGATAACCCAGCCCTGATGCCCAGTCACTATTTGAACGTCACTTTGCCCAAAATTGGCGGCTATGGCTTGACAGTGCAGAGGGACGGACAGGCCTCTGGCTATGGCTATCTCTTCCCCCGCCAGATGGATGGGGATGTGCCGGTCTATACCCTGCGCTATCATCCGCTGCCCGGCGCGACGCGGGTTGACCCAGACACTTTGACCCGCCAGACTGCTATCCTTCTGCCTGGGGAAGCGAGCGTCGTTTTCTACGATCCCGACGCGGCCCACAGCTACCCGACCAGCCATCGGCTGATCTGCGATCTGGACTTTGGCCGGCCCAGCGCGTCCGAAGCCGCAGATGCGCGCTCGATCCAGCAGGTGGTCTGGAACAATCCGCCGGAGGCACTCTACCCGGCGGATATGTACAGTGCCGAATTCCGATTGGGTACTGGTCTGGTAGCCCGATGCGCAGGCCAGACCGCGGCTTTCCTTTTTGGAATGACCAAATTTGGTGGGGTCGATCTGCCCCTGCTCTGGCAGGAACAGCTACGTCACCGGGTGCGGCTGGAATCCCAGACAATGGGTGTCCTGCCCGCCTTCCGAGGACGTCACATCGCCTTTCTGCTCAAGAAAATTCAGGCAGAAGAGGCGGGGGAAAAGGGCATCGACATCATCAATTGGACCGCCGACCCCCTCCAATTCCCCAACGCCGCGCTCAACTATACCCGGCTGGGCGCATTTGTCTATCAATTTCACCCGGCACTCTACGCCTTTCACAACGAACTCAATCAGGTGGCGGCCTCCCGTTTCAGCCTGACCTGGCTGCCGGGAAGCAGTCGGGTGCAGGAACGACTGTCGGGTCGATATACCGCGGCCCGGCTCGATCTGGCAGAACAGCCGGGGATTGTGCGGGTAAACTCCGGGCCAACAGCCACCAATTTCAATGTCCAGTCAGCAACGATTGCTTTTGAAATCCCCCCAGACTGGACGGCATTGCAACAGCAGGACATCTGCCTGGCCCGGCGTTGGCGAGAGACGACAGACCGGCTCTTTGCAAGCTATTTGGGTATTGGGCATGGCCAGTATATCATCACCGACGCGGCCACAGAAGGGCCACGGCGCTTTCTCGTCGGCCAGCGCGTGACAGAAAATCTGCTGGAATCACTCCTCTGAAAGGCACTTTTTATGAATATCCCTCTCGCCTCTCTGCAAGTCATCGGTGTGCGCTATGTGGGCGACCGGCCCGCGGCTGGCGACGAACGGGCGCTGGACGCTTATGTCGCCGCCGGTGTCTACGACGCAGCCGGTGCATCCCTAACCGTCGCCGAACCCCGCTTCCCCGAAGCAGAGCGCACGGACGACAAAGAAATGAATCTGGGCCTGATCAACGGGCAGATCGCCGACGCAGTGGCCGCGGCCCGGTGGGAGGATCGGGCGTTGCTGATGACCGGCGGCAACTGCACCCACATCACCGGCATTCTCGGCGGATTGCAGGATGCCCACGGCCCTGACCTGCGGGTCGGGCTGGTCTGGTTCGACGCCCACGGGGATTTCAATACGCCCAATACGACCATCACCGGCAGCCTGGGCGGGATGCCCGTGGCTGTCTGCGCGGGGCTGGCCTTTCCCCGCTGGCGAGAAGGTTCCCATATCGTCGCGCCCCTGCCCACAGACCGGATTGTGATGGTAGATGTGCGCAATCTGGACCCGGCTGAGGAGCAACTGGTGCGGGCCGTGGGCATACCGGTCACCTCTCCCGCGGACGGCTTTCCCGGCGATCCCTTGGGACTGGCCATCAACGCCCTGGCCGAGCGCTGTGACGCCCTCTACCTGCACATCGACGCCGACATTCTGGACGAGCGCTACACGCCGGATCACTCGACGAAAGAACCCAACGGCCCGGATATGGCGCAGGTGCTGGCTGCGGTGGAGCAGGTGATGGCGACGGGCAAAGTCATCGCCTTTGCGGTCGTCTCCGTCTACGCGGGCGGGCCGCACCGGGAGATCGACGTAGCCAGCGGGTTGGAATTGATCCGGGGCGGGCTGGCAAGCTGGCGACGCCACGGCGTGCCTGAACTATTGCGAAAAAACTGAACCACGAAGACACAAAGACACGAAGAAAAGCAAAAACTTCCTTAACCCGCTGTTCTGGCGCAAACAATAAAGGAGAAGAATCAATGACTCAACCCTTCCACATCGGCGTTTCGTCCGATTTCCGCACAGACGTGCCCGGCGCGCTGGAGCCTGTGCTGGCCCGCATCCTCGACCCCCTGCCCCACGTCACTTGGGCCTACTACGACTCGCCGTCGGATGGGGCGGTCTCCCCCGGGGCCATTGCCGACTGCGACGGGGTGATTGTGCTCTCTTCCACCTATCGCGCCGAATCCTTCACCGGCAGCGACAGGTTGGCAATCGTCGCCCGCTGGGGGGTGGGCTACGACCGCATCGACACCGCCGCGTGTACGGCCAACGACGTGCTGCTGGCGATTACTGTGGACGCGGTGCGCCGTCCGGTGGCCGAAGCGATTGTCACCCTTCTCCTGGCCCTGGCCAAGAAGCTGCCCGCCAAAGATCGCATTGTGCGCACAGGCCGCTGGGACTTGAGGGCGGAGACATTCGGCCTGGGGCTGACGGGCAAGACCCTCGGCTCAATCGGCGTGGGCAATATCGGCGGCGAGATGTTCCGCCTCTTTGCCCCCTTCGACTTCGGGCGGCGCATCGCCTACGACCCCTACACCACTCCCGAACGGGCGGCATCTCTGAATGTGGAACTGGTGGATTTGGAGACGGTCTTTCGGGAATCGGATTTTGTGACGGTCAACTGTCCGCTGACACCGGAAACCCAGGGCATTGTCAACGCGGCGCGGCTGGCCCTGATGAAGCCCACAGCCTATCTGATCAACACAGCCCGTGGCCCGATTGTCAATCAGGCCGATCTGACTGCGGCGTTGCAGGCCGGGCAGATCGCGGGCGCGGGGTTGGATGTCTTTGAAGAGGAGCCGCTGGACATCAACCACCCGCTGGTCCAAATGGAGAATGTGATTCTCTCCCCCCATGCCCTGGCCTGGACCGACGAACTCTACGAACTTAACGGCGAACTGGCCTGCGAAAATGTGCTGGCCGTGCTGCAGGGCAACACACCCCGCTGGCCGGTCAACCGGGACGTGCTGGCGCGGCCCGGTTTCCAGGCGAAGCTGGCGGGGTTGAAAGAGCGCTGGAATGCGTTGACCGGTATTTCATAACGATACGCCTGTGGCATCCGACTCTTCTCACTGTTCCAATTTCATTTCTCAGGCCATCATAACCAGCGCAGACACCCGCTTATGACCATCCACATCGACGGCTCTCTGGGCGAAGGCGGCGGGCAGGTGCTACGCACTTCGCTTGCTCTCTCCGCCCTGACCGGCCAGCCCGTACAGATCAGCAATATCCGCGCCCGGCGGCGCAATCCGGGGCTGGCCCCCCAGCATCTGGCCGGGGTTAAGGCCCTGGCAAGGGTCTGCGCGGCAGAAGTAAAGGGTGCGTCGATCAATTCCAGCCGGGTGGACTTTACGCCGGGCGTGCCTGCCCAGGCCGGCACCTATTTCTTCGACATTTCCACACTGGCAGGCCAGGGCAGCGCGGGCGCGGTGACGCTGCTCCTGCAAACGCTCCTCTGGCCCCTTCTCTACGCCGAAGGGGAAAGTCGCCTGACTTTGCGCGGGGGAACCCATGTGGCCTGGAGTCCGCCCGTGGATTATGTGCGGGATGTGCTGCTGCCCACCCTAGCGCCGATGGGCGTGGATGTGACCTGCGAGTTGACGGCCTGGGGTTTCTATCCGGTGGGCGGGGGCGAGTTGCAGGTAACGATTCGGCCTGTGACCGAACCGTTGCGTCCGCTGGAATTGACAGAACGGGGCGAGTTGGTGAAAGTGACTGGCGTAGGCGTGGCCGCAGAGTTGCCCGCCCACATCGCCCAGCGCATCAGCAACCGGGCGACAAATGTGCTGCGTCAGGCTCGTTTGTCGGCGACGATTACGCCGGAACGGGTGCGCAGCAGCGGGCCGGGCGCGGGGATTTTCCTCACGGCTGAGTACGCGCAGAGCCGGGCCGGGTTTTCCGCGTTGGGCAAGCAGGGCAAGCCCTCCGATGCGGTGGCGGACGAAGCCTGCGAGGCACTACTCACCCACCACATCGACGGCGCACCGGTCGATACCCATCTGGCCGATCAGTTGCTTGTGCCTCTGGCCCTGGCCGCTGGGAAGTCTGTCTTTCGCACATCGCAGATCACCCAGCATCTGCTCACAAACGCCGATGTAATCCGGGCCTTTATCGACGCGGAAATCGTCATCGACGGCGCAGAGGGCGAGCCGGGAACGGTGACGGTTGTGGGGATCGGGAAAGTTGGTGCAAGTCCAGCGCCGGTTGAGTAGGCGAGGGCTGTTTCTCGCCGTATCGAAACCCAAGCGGGTAGACTCGCTTAGACCCTTCACCCGTTCGCTTGATTTCGATACGCCTCGAAGACGCAGAATCCGATTGGACATTAAAAAATTGATCGGGTAATGACGTAGGGGCGCTGCTTGCTGTGCCCGACACCTGCGGGCGCAGCAAGCAGCGCCCCTACAGTTGCCCGGTTATTTTCTTAATTCACAAAAGGATTCTGACGGCTACTCAATCAGCGCTCACTGATCTCCTCTTGCACCGATTCAAATCGATACTACCTATCGTCTACCACACATCCAACCTGGCGACGGCGTAGGGCAGCAGCACAAACTCCGAGACGCCGCCTGTGCAGGGAATACGCCGCCCCCGGTGCTTGCGGAAGAGTTCCGGCTGCTCTATTGCGGCCAGTGCGTTTGTCTCGTCCAACATACGCAGCCAGCCGCTCGCCCCGCCGTGGCGCAGAGTCACCCGCTGTTCCTCATTTGTCAGATTTGCCAGCAGAATGCGCTGTGCTCCCTCCCGCTCCAGTGCCAATCCATCCACAGTCAACCGATCAGTCGTAGCCACAGGCAGCAGAGCCGCGTCAGCCCATTCGCCCACATCCGCCAGCAGATGATAGACGGGGAAGACCCCACCGGGCAGAGACGGGAATGGGACGTTGGCGGGTGAACCCTCTGCGCTCTCGACGACACCCCGCCAGCCCACAGTTTCAAAATAGGTGGCGCTGGCAACGCCGCTCTCGGCCAGATATTTCAGACTGCCCAGTGTCCAGGCCGCGGCGAAGAGGGACATCTGGCGGGGGTCTACGGAGGGCGGAAGTGTGCCGGGCGCGGAGTTGGCTTCCGGGCCGGTGGCGTTGGGATTGAAGCGGGCGCGCAGGGTAATCGGCGTGACCGCGATGGGCAGTGCGCCCACAAAGCCCCGGGCGCTGTGAACCGTCGCTGCCTGGGTTTCCAGTGTCTCCATCAGCGAGAGATTGTCGAAGGCGTGGACTTGCGGGTTGACGGAATAGCAGACCAGATTGAGGCCGTCGGTGGACGGGCGGTTGCGGTTGAGTTCGGTGAAATAGGCGTTCGTGCCGCCGCCGAAGGGGGCAGTCGGCGCGAGATCGGAAAGATGCGTGCGGGCCAGTGCTGCCCAATCTGCCCGCGTGCTGGCTTCGCCCTGGCGGAAGATGAGCCAGCGGGCGACGATAGGACGCCTTTTTTCTAGCAGACCGCGCAGGACAGCCAACTCTCCCGCCGGGTCTTCTCCCAAATGGATCGCCATCTCCAGCCCCACGCCCAGCAGTTCGGCTTCGGCCTGCGCCCGTTCCAACTGTGCGGCGTAGTCGGGATCGTCCAAACGCAGATCGGCGCGCAGATGGGCCAGATGCAAGTTTTGCAGACGGCCAATCTGACCCTCCGGGATTGGCCCGACACTGGAGACCCCCAAACCAATCGCCGGTAGCCGTCCCCCGTCACTTCCCCCCACCTCCACCCGAACCCCTCCGCTCTCCTCCGCGCCTTCTGCGTCTCCGCTGTGAATGCCGTCAAGCGAAATTGTCACCACCTGGCGGATGCGCTCCCCCGCCTTCACTTCCACCGGGAATGGGATAGCCAGGGGCGTAGAGTAGGTTTTGTAGGAGTCGTCGGTCCAGTTGCGCTGGTCCTCCATCTCGAAGGTGTCGCCCTCCATGCGGACAGTGGCAGAGACGCCGGGAGCGACTTCGTGGCTGATAGCGCGCATATCGAAGAAGGGCTGGTGGGGCACAATGGCCTCGGGGAAAGTGCCTGGGGTCAGCGTGCCGTCGGTCTGCTCGACGGTGCAGGCCAGCCCCGCCAGCGCGGCGGGATGCAGGACACAGAAGCCAATGCGGTTGCGCCGGAAATTGGAAAGGACTTCCCCGTCCAACTCGAAGCGCAGAGTGCCGTCGGTATCACCGCTGATGCTGCCGTCCCAGGCGAAGTCGATGTTTCCCCTTTTGTGCCGGGCACGGAAGCTGATGCGGAAGCTGTCGCCCCGGTCGTCGATGACGAGTTCGGTCAATTCAGCCGGAATTGTGTCCCAGTTGTGGTCGCGCACGGCCACGTAGAGCCGGTGCAGAATCGGTCCATCGCCGGCGCGAATGTAGCGAAGATCGCCGCCGGTGTAGATCAGCGAGAGCGGCCCGGCGTGCAGGGGAATCTGTTCCGGCAGATCGTCCTCGCTGCCGTAGCGGAGGAGGTTGGGGGAGAGTGAAGGGTTCATTGGGCGGTGTCCCGGTTGAGATATTGGGTATTGGATATTTGTCAGTGTCGATTGAGGGACGTAAGTTTGATACGGGTGAGCAGAGATTGGGAAGCCGAAAATTCGTGACTACGAAATATCCAATACCCAATATCTGCTACCCAACCAGCACCCAATCCTCACCATCTGTCGGTGCGAATTCAGCGCCGTTGCCTGCGTGACTCCACTCGCCCGTGCGGGGATTATACCAGCGGGCGTCGGCCAGGGGGCGGGTCAGGTGGATGGGGTCGCCGGGTGTGTAGACGACGACTGCGCCCTCTGCGCCCTGGGCCGCGGCGATGAAGCGGTTGGGATCGGCGTCGCCGGGCTGTGCGGCCAGCAGGTGTTGGGCCGGGCGCAGGGTCGTCCAGTCGATGCTGTCGAAAAAGCGTGCCAGATGGCGCACGCCGTCCGCGCCTTCGCTCTGCAAAGCCTCCCGCCAGGTGGGGGCTACGCCGCTGTTGGGGTGATCCGCAGGCACGCCCGCCTCTTCCATCCAGGGCCAGATGCCGTGATTGCCATAGGTGACGCCCGCGGTGGGGGAGACGAGCAGACTCCAATAGAGGGAGCGACGCACTTGAACGGCGCTGATCGGCTGGCGGGATTGGTAGGCCAGGTGGTGCTCGTAGTTGGGTTCCTGGTTGATGACCGGTTTGATCGGGTCGATATTCCAGTTGGCCGCGGGCGGGCCGGATTGGAGCCAGCGCAGAGTGTCGTCGCTGTCGCCGTGGCCGCTCTGGTAGCTGTGGAAGGTGAGCCACTTTTCGTCCCGCAGATCTTCGCCCGGCCAGCTCGTACCCCGGGGGTGCATCGTCACCGGCTCTGTGCCGCTGTCGCCAAAGACAGCCCGCCCCGTCTCTTTCCACTTTTCGGCGTGCTCGCCCCGGTATTCGCCGTCGCCGCCCAGAATCCAGATAGGGCGATAGGCGGCGTAGCGGGCCACTTCGTAGGCGGCCAGGGCGGTGCAGTCGGCTGCGGGCAGATAGTAGCCGGGATCGTTCGGCGTGCAGGCCCAGACCAGCACCGGCGACGGGACCAGACCGGCCCGGGCGATGGCAGCCAGTTTGTCGTCGAAGCGGCGGTAGAAGGCCGGATTGATACGAATATTTTCCGTGCCGGTGAAGGCCATCTCCCCCGCTGCGTCTTGGGGGAAGGCCCGCCATTGGGTGATCACACACTGGATGGCGGTGAAGCCCTGCCGTCGCCGTTCGGCCAGATATTCGTCCCAGTCAGCGGGTTGGGCCTTGAGGACGCCGTTCCAGGCTGTGTCGGCCAGCCAGAAGAAGGGCGTGCCGTCGGCGTGGGTTAAGTGGGTTCCGTCTTCGGCGGCGCGGATGGGGCCGTGGGCCAAGAGGGGCAGGTCGCCGCTGTATACCGGTGCGCTGAAGCTGTCCGACTGTTCGTGTAGTCCGGCATCGGAAGTGTCGCTGGCACGGGTGACGTAGCGCCATTCGCCCGCAACCGGCGGCGAGAAGCGTACCCGCCAGGTGTCGCCCCCATCCCAGAAGGCGGGGATGGTCGCTTCTGCGCCGGTTGGGCCAGAGAAGTGGACGGTCAACTCCACATCCCGGATGGGGTCGGCATACGTTTTGCTGCTGGCAAAGGATGTTTCAAAGATGTGGAGAATCGGATCAAAAGTGGACATTGGAAATCCTATCGAGGGTCTGAGGAATACAGATGTGAATCCAGTGAAAAACCGAGTTTTTGGCGAAAGTGGCTTGGAATCCCAAGTGTGAGTCGGCCTTAAAAACTCGGTTTTTGAGCTTCGTGCACTGGACTCAGATGTGAATCCGCTGGCTATTCTTCTATGCAACGCTCTTGGCAGTATACGCCGTATACGCAGTATACTTGGGATGAAAACTTCGCACAAGTGACAAAAGGAGAACCCTATGCAGGTATTGGTTACGGGCAGTCAGGGCCGGATCGGTCGCTATGTCCAGGCTCAGTTGGAAGAAGCGGGTCATACAGTCGTCGGTTTTGATCAGTCCAAAGGCGACGACATCCGTGACCCGACCGCGGTGCGGGCCGCGGCCCAGGGCTGCGACGCGGTCATCCATATGGCCGCGATGCTGGCCGACCCGAAGGACGACCCCAACGATGTGATGCACGTCAATCTGCAGGGACTGTGGCACGTATTGACGGCGGCAGAGGCACTGAACATCCGCCGGATCGTCAGTTTCAGCAGTGTGAACGCAATGGGCATTTTCATCGGCGAGTCCGTGCCCGACTTCTTCCCCATCGACGAAAGCCACCCCTGCCGGCCCGGTCGGACCTATGCGCTCTCGAAATATTTGGGCGAGGAGATGTGTCGTCTCTTCACCCGGCGCACGGGCATCACAACCGTCTGCCTGCGCCCGCCTGGCGTCTTTTTCCCGGACACCTACGCGGCCATCCGCCAAGGCTGGGCCGAAAAGCCGGAACAGGAGTGGTCGCCCATTTGGGAATACGGCGCATTCTGCGATGTGCGTGATGTGGCCGCGGCGGCTGTGTTGGGGTTGACCTGCCCTGATCCCGGCCACGTCCGCCTGCTGCTCTGCGCGGATGATGTGATGACCTCCGGCCCGACCAGCCGGGAGTTGGCCGCCAAAATTCATCCGGAAGTCGAATGGCGGGACGGGGACGAATACGCGCGTGAGCCTTTCCGTGCCCTGGTGGACAACAGTCGGGCTAAAGCGGTGTTGGGCTGGCAGCCCCGCTACCGTTGGCAGGAACTATCCAACAGATAGCCAAAGTCCCCGGCACTTCACGTCCAACAGCGGTGTTGTGGTGGCGTATCCGCTCGCTCGCAAAGAAAGTGCCGGGGACTTTTTGGGTACCCTGACATTGACAGGAGAAAACACAATGGAACAGAACGAACGGCTGGCAGAATGGCATCGGGTCGTCTTTGAGCGGGACTACCCGGCACTGAACGGGCTTTTGGCCCCGGATGTGCGCTTCCGCTCACCCTTTTTCTGGAAGGCCAAAGAGGGGCCAGCCATCGCCGGTGCGATTCTGACTGCGGCCACGGCGGTCTTCAGCGATTTCGCCTATCACCGGGAGTGGCTGGATGGCAAGGACTGGGCGCTGGAATTCAGCGCACAGGTGGGCGACCTGTCGGTGAAGGGGATCGACCTGATCCGCTGGAACAACGCCGGGCAGATTGTGGAGTTTGAGGTGCTGGTGCGCCCGGCCAATGGCTTGCAGGCACTGGGGATGGCGATGGCGGCCAAACTGGCCGAGATGGGGATAAACCTATGATATTGGGTATTGGATATTTTGTAGTGATGTGCGATGAACATCACTACAAAATATCCAATACCCAATACCCACTTTTTACTTCTTCGGCATCGGCTCGACGCCCAAAACCTCCGCAAACCGCCGCACCACTTCGCCCTCTTCGGCGTGACGGCCCTCCGCTTTTTTGCTGTAGATCAATTTGTCGCCGGCCAAGACTTCAAAGCGCCCTCCGCTGGACGGGATGAGTGTGAAGTTTTCGATGACGGGCGTGAAATTCTCAAGCATCTCGGCTGTCGCACGGACAGCACGGGGTGTGTAGTTTCATTGTACGCAGTATTCGATGCTCACAGTGTACTTCTGCATAAGGTTTCTCCTCGTTGGCAGTGGTTTGCCGTCTTCGCCTGGATTGGCAAACCGAAGTTCGGTATAAAATGTATAGCGCCGCCCGATTATAACCTAGCGCCTGCTGGGTATGCAACTATGAATTTTATAGCGCGTTTGGGAACTCTTCCCCGGCTCTACTCGTTCGGAGAGAGGTGGTTTTATTTGAGTCCAATTCTAAGCGGTGATATAGTATGGCTATGCAAAAACAGACGCAAGACTTCCTTTTGGTCCAGGGAGAAATGGAACCTACAGGTGGTATGGAAGAACCGAAGACGGAGAATAGCGACAATCAAAACGCGACATCCGAAGAACGCACTGCCCGTATATGGAGCCGTCGCCGTTTCTTGACGGGCATGGCCGCCGGTGTGGGGCTGCTGGCCGCGGGCTGTGGAGATGACGATCCCACGCCGACTGCCACGCCCACAAAGACGGCGTTCCCGGCAGATGCCCAGGCCGCATCTCCCTTGGGAACACCCACCGGCGCAGTCTACGAACAGCATCTGCCGATTGTGCAGTCCCATCCGGCGTCGCCCCTGACAGAACCGACACTGACGCCGACGCCCCCGAAGGTTGCCCAGGCAACGCCGATCCCGCCCACAGCTACGCCGGTTGCCACCCCTTTTCCGCCGGGGCCGCCAAGCAAACTGGGGCTGTTTGTCTCCCGCAACGACCCCCAGCTTTTTGAACTGCTGGCGACGGGTGGGGTGGCGGTGGTCAAGACCCTGGAATTGGATGTCAACTTTGGCCGGCAGATCAAAGAGACATCTCCCCGCACGAAGCTGATCGGCCGTATCGATCTGCCCCAGTTGCATCTGGAATCGATAGACCCGGTGGGTGCAGCCCGGGATTTCGTCAATGCGCTGATGATCTATGCAGACGAAGGAGGCCGCCGGGAGACTTTTGACGGCTGGGAAGCCTACAACGAGCCTGTCCCCGGCAACGGCGACGAGATGGCGAAACTGGCCGATTTCGAGGCGGAACGTACCCGCCTGCTGGCTGAGAGGGGCATCCGCAGTGTTATCGGCAATTTCGGCACAGGTCAGCCCCCGCTGGAAATGTGGGAGCGTTTTCTGCCCGCACTGCAAGCCGCCAAACAGTACGACGGCTGGCTGGGACTGCACGAGTATTCCGCGCCGACGATCTATCACCTGAGTACACGGGACGGCGCGGGGCGCTATCCGGGGGTGACGCCAGCGGATACGGGCTGGCTGACTTTGCGCTATCGCCAGGTCTACAACCAGATTTTGCGGCCCGCCGGGCTGGAACTGCCGCTGGTGATGACGGAGATGGGCGTGGATGGGCTGGTGGCCAACCGACCCGGCCCAGCCAATGCCAGAGGCTGGACCGACTTTCAGGACTATTGGGCGCAGAACGGCTACGGCCTGTGGGGTCCGGGGGCCTATGTGGAGCAACTGGTCTGGTACGACCAGGCCATGCAGCAGGACGCTTACGTTATCGGCGGCACGATCTATGCGTTGGCCGCCAGTCAAGGCTGGCACAGCTACGAGATCAGCGGCGCGGTGACGCAGGTGTTGAAGCAATATTTGAGTGTTCATGCGGGGGCGTAGGGGAGCATCGCAGGTTATCCCGCTACTGCTTTCGTCAGCAGAAATGGTAAACGTGAAAAAGGCCGAATGATCTCGCGTTTCACGCCTGAAGTTTCAAGAATTAAATTCCCTCCTTTCCAGGAGTTTTGTCTGTGTCACTTACAATTATTCACGCTCGACTGGCCCAAAGCGCCCTTCTTTTTATGATCGCCCTGGGCGTTTGGGCCATCTTTTTGCGATTCCGTTCCCGCCCGTTGGACGGCAGTTGGTATGGCGGATTGGCTGTGGGTGAGATTTTGATGGTGGCCCAGTTCGCCCTCGGCTGGATTCTCTACAGCCAGGGCCTGGGCGATAATCTGCCCAGGGCTTTTGTGCATATTCTCTACGGCGCAGTAGCTGTAATTACTCTTCCAGCCGCCTACGCCTATTTGAGTAAAATGGAAGATGAGAACACGAAGACGATACTATTCGCTATTGTCTGTTTCTTTTTGATGGAGGTCGTGATTCGTGCCCGCGATGTGGCACTAGTGTAGGCGTTCCAGCCGCTGGAGAGGCTTGGGATGCAAAGGGTGTCCCAATGGCTAAGTCAGTGCTTGTGCTCAACGCTACATTTGAACCGCTCAGTCTGGTCTCCGTGCGCCGGGCTGTTGTTCTGCTGCTGCACGAAAAGGCAGAACTGGTCGAAGCGACGGAACGGATGCTGTCCAGCGCCACCCGCGCCTTCCCGGAGCCGCTGGTGATTCGGCTCACCCGCTATGTGCGGTTGCCCCATCGCGCGGTCCCGGCCACCCGCGCTGGTGTGATGCTGCGCGATGCCTACACCTGCCAATACTGCGGTGACACGCCGGGTCGCTACGAATTGACGGTGGACCACGTGGTTCCCCGCAGCAAAGGCGGTGGCCACAACTGGACGAATCTGACTACGGCCTGCAAGCGCTGCAACCACAAGAAGGGCAGCCTGCTGTTGGAAGATGCCCAGATGACGCTGTTGCGCAAGCCCTTCGAGCCGAGCTACGTGGCACTGGTGCTGCTCAGCAACCCCATCGCAGCCAACTATTGGGAAACTATGATGAATGGGGCACTTCACGCCGATGAGTATGCCTGAATATGACGCCCGCCAGGAGTTGCTCGACTCTGTGGTGCGGCGCATTGACGATCTGAACGAGCAATCCCTGCTCCAACTCTCCCAGCACATCAGCTATCTGAAGTGGCAGGAGGAGTTGTGGCACAGTCTGCTGGACGAGACGGAGACCGATGACAGTGGCCTCCGTCTCGTCTGGAAGTACGATCTGCTCGACGCCTTCCCCGAAGCCCGCAAGGAGGCCACCCGCGACCCGGAATTGATGGAAGTAAAAGTCGGCGTGGCTTCCTCCGGAATGATCCAGCAGTTGGCTCTCTGGCAGCACCCGCCCGTCGTGGGCAGCGCGGTGGTGGAGTACGAAATCCACGTGCCGGTGGAGATCGACCGGCTGCGGATGCACTTCGCCGTGGGCATCCGGGACGGCGCGCTGATGGAAGGCGACAACCTCTGCGCCTTCCGGGTCTACGTCAACGGAATGCGTCTGTGGAGCACGACCAAACAGAGCTGCGTCTGGGAACGCCACCAGATCGACCTGCCTAATCTGGGCGGACAGACGGCCGTTGTGCAACTGATGACCGACAGCCTGGGCAACAACCGCTGGAACTGGGCTGCCTGGGCCGAGCCGCAACTGCTCGGCTATGCAGCGGAGTGAAGAAAAAGAAATAGTGAACGGTGAATAGCGAATGATGAATTGTCAATGATCGGCGTCTCACCGGCCACATTCAACCTTTGGCCTGCCACTTTTGCCTTCCGCTGGTCTTCCGGCGCTCCTTTCTGCCTTTTGATTTCCTTCCTCTTATGCCCGCACTCGACCTGATCGCTCTGCTTCTTATACTGCTCTGGGCTGCCTTTCTCTTCGGCGGCTGGCTGCGCGGCAAAGACCCCCAACGCTATCGGCGGATGCCCGTGTGGACGCGTATGGCTTCATCCGCAATGCTGGTGCTGTTGGGCTGGTACGGCTTTCTGCTCGCACCAGCGGGGGAAGTGGCAACCTTCGCCCGGCTGATTGCCGTGGGAATGACCTTCGGCCTCGTCGGCGATCTCTTTATGGCTGGCCTGCTGCCTGCGCCCAATCGGGTGCTGGGCGGGATCACTGCTTTTGGTGTCGGCCACGTGGCGTACATCAGTGCAATTGTGGGCTACCGGCCTGTACTCTGGTGGGTGGTGGGGTTGGGCTTGCTGGCCGCGGCGGGACTCTTCTACGCCGTTTTCCTACACAACAAAAAGCGCAGCCCGTTACTCTGGGCTGCGCTCGTCTATTCTCTGCTGCTGGCTTCCACCGCTGCGCTGGGCGTGAGTCTGGCCCTGCAACTCCCCCTCTTTGCGGTGCTGGCCGCGGGCGGTCTGCTCTTCTTCGCCAGCGATCTGATCCTCGCCCTGGAACTCTTTAACCGCACCCGCTTCCCCTGGCTGGGGGATTGGGTCTGGCTCACCTACGGGCCGGGGCAGGCGCTGATTGTGCTGTCGATTTGGGCGGCGTTGCAGACTGTGGGATGATGAGATGACGGGGTGATGAGGCACTGTTCATCATCTCATTATTCCATCATCTTTTTGACTGTATCCCCCCGCCGAATTGTCCCCGGCTGCACGACTTTGGCGCAGAGACCGCGCAGACGCATCTGCCGACCTACCGGCGTCATCACAAATTTCTGGGCGTCGTTGCCGAAGCGGGCCGCAAATTTCTTGCAGCCGGTGTGGGGCTGATCGGTCACTTCGATGACCGCCGAACCAATCGCCAGCCGGGTTCCCGCAGGCAGATTCTCCTCGTTCAGGTCCAAGTCCACAAACAGCTGATCCCCGGCCAACTGCCAGCGCTCCCGGTCCTGGGCCACCAGATCGATGAAGCGGGTGTTGATGACATTCAGTTGCATGTCCGGGTGGGCCGTGCGATCCGGCATCCGGTCGCTGGGACGTTCGATCCAATTGTCTCCCACCAGCCCGACTTTCAAGTCCAGTTCGCCCTCTTCCAACACATCCCGCACTTCGCTGCGGGGACGGCGTACAATCAGTTCCAAAGTGCCCGTATCTTTCGGCGAACGGCGCACTGCGTCCAATCCAGCTTCAATCTCGGCAATCGACAAATGGGTAGCGTCGGCGATCATCTATCTCTCCTCAGAAGTTTGAACCACCAAGACCCAAAGGCACAAAGAAAAAAAGCAAGGCCGAAGATGTGCTTTTCTTTGTGTCGTGGTGCCTTTGTGGTTGATTTGTTTTGTCACGCAGGAATAACATTCTACGCGCTACACCTTCTCCTGTCAAAGTGGATTCGCGCCACTCGCTGTGATACAATCCCACCAGCCGTTCTCTCTCCTCTATCTGTGCAAATCCTTCCCATCCGTGTAAATCCGTGTCCTTATTTTTCTGGAGGCCAGGCGCTTTTCAATGACCGACACATCTCACCCCACCTTTCCCTTCGGCCAGGAGATCGCCTGGCAGCCCAACCCCGAATGGATGGCTGCCAGCAACTTGCAGGCATTTATAGACCGCCACTCCATCGCCTCCTACGACGAACTGTTGGCCCGTTCCATCGACGACATCGCTTGGTTCTGGGATGCAGTGTTGGCCGATCTGGACATCCGCTTCGAGCAGCCCTACAGCCAGGTGGTGGACCTGAGCGACGGCATACAGCGCCCCCGCTGGTGTGTGGACGGGCGGATGAATATCATCCACAACTGCCTGGACAAATGGCAGGGCACGCCCGCCGCAGACCAGCCCGCCTTCATCTACGCGGGGGAGGAAGGCCAGAGCGTCACCCTCTCCTACGCCGAACTCAATCGGGAAGTCTGCCGCTGCGCCAATGCGTTGCGCTCGCTGGGCATTGGCAAAGGGGATGCGGTGGGGTTGTATATGCCGATGACGCCGGAACTGGCCGCGGCTTTTCTGGCAATTGTGAAGATCGGTGGGGTGATTCTGCCCCTTTTCAGTGGCTATGGCCCCACCGCCATTAGCAGCCGCCTGCGGGACGCGGACGCCGTAGCTGTCTTCACCGCGGACGGTCTGATGCGCCGGGACAAGCGGGTGGCGATGAAGCCGACGCTGGACGAGGCGTTGGCCGATGTGCCCACAGTGGAACGGGTGATTGTGGTCAACCGCACAGGGGGAGAGAATACGCCGATGCAGGCCGGGCGAGACATCTGGTGGGATGAGATCGTTCCCCAGCAGCCAGAGACCGCGCCGACCGAATCGACCAGCGCCGAAGATGTGCTGATGATTATCTACACCAGCGGCACCACCGGGCGGCCCAAAGGCGCGGTCCACACCCACTGTGGCTTCCCGGTGAAGGCGGCCCAGGATATGCGCCAGGCGATGGATTTGAAGGCCGGGGAGGTTATCTATTGGATGACGGATATGGGCTGGATGATGGGTCCCTGGCTGGTCTTTGGGGCGCTGCTCAACGGCGCGGCGATGCTCTTCTACGACGGCGCGCCCGACTTCCCGGATGTGGACCGGGTGTGGGAACTCTGCGCCCAGCACCGCGTCACCCATTTGGGGCTGTCGCCGGTGCTTGTGCGCGCTCTGGCCCCCCACGGCCCAGAACCGGTGCAGCGCCACGACCTCTCGGCCCTGCGCGCCGTTGGCTCCACCGGCAGCCCCTGGGACCCGGACTCCTGGCGCTGGGTCTTTGAAAATGTGCTGGGCGGGACGAAGCCGATCCTCAACTACACCGGCGGCACGGAGATCAGCGGCGGCATTCTGGCTGGGAACTTCTTCAAACCGCTCAAACCTGCGGCCTTTGGCGGGCCGATTCTGGGGATGGCCGCGGATGTGGTGGACGAGGCAGGCCAGCCTGTGCGGGGCGCAGTGGGCGAACTGGTTATCCGCCAGCCCTGGATTGGGATGACGCGAGGCTTCTGGCGGGACGAGCAGCGCTATCGGGAGACCTACTGGAGCCGTTTTGAGAATGTCTGGCTGCACGGGGATTTTTGCGCCATTGACGAGGACGGTCTCTGGTACATTCTGGGGCGCAGCGACGATACTATCAAAGTGGCGGGCAAGCGGTTGGGACCGGCGGAGGTGGAGGCGATTGTCAACAGCCATCCCGCGGTGGCCGAGTCCGCGGCTATCGGCGTGCCCGACCCCATCAAAGACAACGAAGTGGTGATCTTTGCCGTCCTCGCGCCGGGGGGAGAAGCCAGCGAACGTCTGCGGGCCGAGTTGGAAGAGTTGGTGACTGCCGAGTTGGGTCGCCCCCTCAAGCCGCGAGAAGTGAAATTCTGCACCGCTCTCCCCAAGACCCGCAACGCCAAAGTGATGAACCGCATCATCCGCGCCGCCTATCTGGGCGAGGCCCTGGGGGATGTGAGCAGTCTGGAAGATGTAGGCGCTGTGGGGGCGATACAGAATGCGAGTTGATTGGTTGATTACTGATTTGGTTCGGCCAGCAGTGTCTCGCGCAGGCTTTCCAGCGACTCTTTCTTGGGCAGGTAGAATTTATTGATCTCCCAACCGCTGGCAAAATAGGTGGCGGGGAGCAGCAGCAGCATTGCCAGGCTCCACAGGGGCTTGCCATTAAGCCATACAACGACAGAGCCAACAGCCACAATGGGCAGCAGATACCAGAGGATCATCCGCCGGGCCTGGCGGATTAGCTGGTTGATCTGCCAGAGCGCTTTCTCCAATTCCCCCAACAGTGTAGACGCGAAACCCACTTCGGCCCGTTTGCGCGTCTGCTGGGCATAGACAGCAATGGCAAAGTAGACAAAGTAGAGTGCCGGAAAGGCATATTCGTAGGCAGGGCCGGCACCTCTCCACGTGTCCACCACAAGCACAATCCCCACCAGCAGATTGATGGCGATCATCACCCATTCCACCATCCCAACCAGATGGTCGACCGAGCGGCTCTTGCGCCGAATCTGCCCAAAAAGCGCGTCTTCGTTGATGGCGTAGAGCTTCTGATTGCTTTGGCTATCCCAGATCACTTTCATTTCGTCAAACTCCATTTTGGTCACTCTCCTGTGAACTGCGTCAGACTTCACTGCGGAGCTTCTGTTTGATGCGGTGAATTTTGACGCCCACATTACTCTCCGAAATGCCCACCATCTCCGCCATCTCTCTGTAGCTGAAACCATCCAGCAAGAGCAGACAGAGCGAGCGATCTACCGGTTCCAGCCCGGCGATCTGATCGTAGAGCCAATCCAGCCGTTCGTCGATAGGTTCGGCTCGAATGGTGAGTGTATATTCCACTGCGGCCAGTGGCTGAGTCGCTGGCTGCCGCTTCTCTCTGCGTGTCCAGGCCAGGGCCGCGTAGAGCGCCACTCGATATATCCACGTGGATGCTTTGGATTCACCGCGAAAGTCGGGGATCGACTTCCACACCTGCAACGAAATCTCCTGGAACAGATCGTCCTGATCAGCTGGGGTGAAGGCATAGGCGCGCACGATTTTGAAGAATATTCCCCTGTGCTCACCCAGCCACTGCTCAAAGATGCGTCTCTGTTCGCGTTCGGTCATTCGTTATCTGTCCGGTGAGTTTTCGTTCCCCCTGCAATCATTAGTGACAGAAGCCGCGGGATTTCTTACAGGGGGGGAAAAACTGGGGAGAATTGGGGCATACAGATCGCGCGGAGGACGTGGATATGCACAGAAGAAGGCTATGCGGCATCAATACCGCACAGCCTTCCGGGAAGCGACCACAAAATCAGGGAGGATGCAAAGCGGTTTGGCCGCTTCCCGGAAGGTCGAAATCGTAGACTGATTTGAGCATCAGTCCTTACTCTTCACTGCCCACGTCCATACCTCGGCCCAGCACATCAAACGCCCGGATTTTTGCCGCGGCCCCGGGGCTGCCAGGGAATTCGTCGGCAAAGAGCGACCAAAGCATCGTACCTTCGACTTTGCCCAGGGGTGTTGTGCGACGTTTGCGCAGGGTGGCCTCGTGGGTATAGCCCAGTTTGCGGGGCACAGACGCGCTGCGCACATTGTTGGGATCGCAGTGAATCTCCACCCAATCGACCCGATGAATGGCAAAGGCCACTTTCGTCAAGGCCGCGCTGATCTCCGTGGCCAGCCCCCGGTTGATGTAGTCCACGTGAATCCAGTAGCCGATCTCCAGACAGTTGCCCCCATCCCGCCGGTGCAGCCCCGTGCCGCCGATGACCGCGCTCTCGTCCCGGTTGAAAATGCCGTAGACGAATTCCTCGTCTCTGTCGAAGCTGGCGCGCATGGCACGCAGAAAGGCAGCCCGCTCGTCCAGACCCTTCGGCTCACTGGCGGCCCAGGGCATCCATTCCTGCAAATGTGCCAGGCTGGCTTCGATGGCAGCCGAGAGCAGAGGGGCATCCGCTGGCCGCCAGCAGCGCAGAACAGTTCGTTCGGTTTCAATGCGATAGGCTGGTTTCGTTTTGTGTTTCAATGCACCGTCCAGCCTCCGTCGATCGTCACCCCCGCACCGGTGACAAAGCTGGCCGCGTCGCTGGCCAGAAAGACCGCCAGCCCGCCGATTTCGTCCAGATTTCCCCAGCGCCCCAGAGGAATCTTGGCGATGAACTCACTGTATTTCACTGGGTCCTCTTTCAGCGGTGTGTTCATTTCTGTGGCAAAGGGGCCAGGCAGCATTGTGTTGACAGTAATCCCATAGGGTGCCCATTCCAGGGCCAGGGCACGGGACATCTGCAACACCGCGCCTTTGCTGCTGGTGTAGGGGGTGCGGTCGGCCAGGGCGATGACGGAAAGGGTGGAGCCGATGTTGATGACCCGTCCGTACTCCTGGGCTTTCAAATGGCCTGCGGCGGCCCGGCAGACATTCCAGACGCCCACAACATTTGTCTCCAGCACTTTGCGGAAATCCTCTGGCGTCAGTTCGTCAATTGCCCCGCGGATGTTAATGCCCGCGTTGTTGACCAGAATGTGCAGTCCGCCCAAATCAGCGATCACCTGCTGGACGACACTCGTTGTCTCGGCGCTGCTGCTCACATCACAGGCATAGCCCCGCACATTGCGGCCAGTGGCTTGGGCGATCTCAGCGGCGGCCTCGTCGGCCCGCTGTTGATCCCGGCTGGTCAGGGCCACATCTGCGCCCGCCTCAGCCAGGGCCAGGGCCATCTGCTGCCCCAGCCCCCGGTTGCCGCCAGTGACGAGGGCCACGCGGCCGGTCAGGTTGAATTTATCGAGAATGGGCATGAGTACGAAAGTCCTTTCGGATTGAAGAATCATCAGTGAACAGTGAACAGTGAGCAGTAATCAGTGACGTGCCGCCAGCGTGCCTGCTACTGATGACTGTTTACTGCTTACCCTTCTTATCATACCCTCCCCCCGCGCCCAAAAGCAATCTTGTTTTCCCGGCAAACGGGCAGTACAATAGAACGCGTGCCACATACACCCGATGGCTCTCGTTCCTATCAACGCTACTGGCAGGTCTGAAGCAGCGCTGGGCGCGTTTCACGTCATCCGCCAGGGATGGGAAAACAAAAATCTGGCCCCGTTGTTGCTCTGCGATCGGAAGAAAGAACCCTTCCGCCGCCTGGAACGGTGAGAAAATGTATCCGGTATTGGCTATTTCGTTGGGCACATTCTGTGCGCAAAAGGAGGCGATCTTTGAAGACAATTCCCCATGCAACGATTCCGGCTGTACCCCCCGACTGGGACCCCAGCGCGCCCTGGGAAAGCTGGCCCTGGGCCGATGTAGCGATGCTCCCGCCTCTGCGTTTGGCCGACGGCAGCGGACTGGCCCGACAGCAGACCGCCGTGCGCATCTGCTACGACGCAACCGCGTTGTATGTGCGTTTTGACTGCAACGATCGGGACATCTGGGGAACTTTCACCCAGCGGGACGACCCCATCTACGACGAGGAAGTGGTGGAGGTCTTTCTGGCCGCCGGTGACAAGACGCCCAGCGAATATGCGGAGATCGAACTCAGCCCCAATGGCGTGCTCTTCGACGCCTGGGTGCAGAACCCGACAGGCGACCGGGCGCAAATGGTAGTGGATACGGCCTGGGATTGGCCGGGCATCCGCTGGCACGCCCAGCGCGTCGACCCGGAGAAGCGATGGTGGGCCGCGCTGGTGCTGCCCTGGGCTGGGATTGGGCCAGCCGATCCGTTACCGACTGTCTGGCAGGCCAACTTCTACCGCATTGAACGCCCCCGGCAGGAAGCCCCAGAGTTTAGCTGCTGGTCTTCCACCCTCACCGATCCCGCGGATTTCCATCGACCGGGCCGCTTTGGAACCCTCCACATTCAATAAACCACAAAGGCACAAAGACACGAAGGAAAACCAAGAAATCTTCTTCGTGTCTTTGTGGTTAAGAAGGCTTTTGCCTATTTGGCGATCCGCCCTACAGAATCAGCCGTTTTTGTGACCCCCCAGAAAGGGTGATAGAATAGCTCTGGTGTGGACTATGCGTAGGCGGGATTCCAGTTGCGGTCAGCCAGAAAGGCCCGATCTGCTTTGGAGAGCTTCTCCCCAGCCGTGTCGAGCAACTCCGGGCGACGTTCCAATGTGCGCAGCAGGGATTGTTCCCGTCGCCAGCGCTCCACCTGGGCGTGATGGCCGCTGAGCAGGACATCGGGCACACTTTCGCCCCGAAAGCTGTGGGGTCGGGTGTAGTGGGGGCCTTCCAACAGGCCGTCGGTTCCAGCGGAATGGCTGTCCTGATGTGCGCCCAAGGCATCGCCCAGCGCACCGGGGAGCAGGCGGGTCACGGCATCGACAATCACCATCGCGGCCAGTTCGCCCCCGCTGATGACGAAATCGCCGATGCTGATTTCGTCGGTGACAAGCTGGCTGCGCACCCGTTCGTCCACCCCTTCGTAGCGCCCGCAAATGAGCGCGAGCCGGGGGTGTTGGCTCAATTCCAGGGCCACAGACTGGTCAAAAGTGCGGCCCTGGGGGGTGAGCAGAATCACCGGCACATCCGCCGGGAGCGGGGCAGGGGTGGTTTCGTCCCAGGGGGGTAAATCCACAAAAGCCGCTTCCGGGGGCAGAGTCCAGCCGGTGGGATGGGCCAGAACCGTCTCCACTGCCCGCACAATGGGTTCCGGCTTCATCACCATTCCGCCGCCGCCCCCATAGGGTGTGCCGTCGCAGACGTGATGGCGGTCGGTGGTGTAGGAGCGGATGTCGTGCAGAAGCACCTGAATCAACGACTTGTCCAGAGCGCGCTTTAGAATGCTCTCGGAGAAGGGTCCCGCAAACATAGGCGGGAAGAGTGTGAAGATGTCGAAGCATATATTACGGGATGCAGTGTCGTGATCTTTGGAAAACGCGGTATCATCTACCGCTTGATTCTCATCCATTTTGTCAATACTTTCAGTCTGTCCTGGTTTTTACGGCTGATTGCCACATCGATTGGCTCCTATAGCCGTTCCCGGCGAGAAGCGCAAGCACGCAGCGCATCCGCTGGCAGTTCTGTTTTGCGGCGAATCTATGGCCACATTGTAGCACAGGGGCTGGGGGTCGAGAAGCTCGGAGTCGAAAAGCTGACAGGCGCAAGTGCTTGGGATAGCCCGACACTGCCCCGCCGCGGTTTGACCGCAGTCAGTCAGATTGGGATGGCGTCGGTGATTGTGCTGGCGGCCTGGGTCTATTGGCCGGGTGAGGCAGCCGCCCCGGCCATCTCTGCCACATTGGAACAGCCCCGTTCGGCTGGGGTGGAGACCGAAAACAGCAGTCCACAGACGACAGATTCGTCCCTTCCCTCAGCAGCGCCAGCCACCAACTCCACAGCGGACGCTTCGCCCCAACAGATTGCCGAGACCAAAGAACGGTTTGACGCGCTCCGTGCCGAGAAGGAATCGGCACCGGACGAAAACACCCACATCCAATTGCCGCCGATTCCCCAACCATTTGGCGCGGAGATCACCGATTCCATAGCCCAGGAGAATACGGATACGGGCGGCGTAGAGATCCCTCCCGGGCCAAGCCGTCCCGGTGGATTGGCCGATTTGCTGACTTCCTTGGCCGATGTCACATCTGGCCCCCGGCAAAAGGTTGGCCAGATTGTGTCTGGTGTGGGTGATCTGGCGATGGGTATGGGGGAAGGTACTGAGGAGAGCAAACGAGTTCTGGTCCAGGCCCAGCCCACCAGTACCCCTCTGCCTCCGACCCCCACACCGGGACCGGCAGCCGTGCTGGTTCCCGGCCCCCAATGGCCGGACTTTACACCGGCAGCCGCGCCCGCGGTCGATCACTTCTGGTTGGGCCAGCCCCATCCATCCGGCTATAATCAGTTCTACAGCCCCAACTATCAATTTGGCAGCACAGCCAACGCGCGCTACCGCATCCATCACGGGGTGGATATATCCAGCGATTCGGGTACGCCTGTGTTGGCAATGGGCGAAGGCGAAGTGGTCCACGCTGGGCCGGACAACCCCACACTGCTGGGGCCGTACAACAATTTCTACGGCAATGCGGTGGTCGTGCGCCTGAACCGCCGCCTGCCCACCCCAGAGGGGGATCAGGATGTCTATGTACTGCTGGGCCACCTGAGTGCAGTCTATGTGGAGCGGGGCCAGCAGGTGACGCCGGATGTGGTTGTCGGTGCAGTGGGGATGACGGGGATTGCGATTGGCCCCCATCTGCACGTGGAAGTGCGTGTCGGTCAGAACAGCTATCTCGATTCGGTCAATCCGGCTCTGTGGATGCAGAACCCGCCAGGCACTGGCAGTGTGGCGGTGCGGCTGTTGACCGCGGATGGCCGCTCGTGGAGCGATGCCCGGCTCAGTCTGCTGCGCTACGAAGGTGGGGGAACCCGCTGGGTGCGCACGATTGAGGTTTACCCGGACGCAGAAAACATCAGCGCGGACCCAGCTTGGGGCGAAAATGGCGCGTTGAGCCAACTGGCCGCGGGGGGCTATTGGATCGGCGGTGTGGTCAACGGCGAGAAGTTCGGCCAGAACATCACCATCTACAGCGGCGAGACCGCATTTGTCGAGTTCCGCACCCAGCAATAAGCAACGCGTCCATTCCGTTTTCTTTACAGTTCAGGCGTCCCTAAAGTTCGACTTTTTCCGAAAAGTCGAACTTTTTACATTGCGCTGTAGCGCATATAGGCAAAGGATTGATGGCAAAACGCAAACACAAACGCGAAACCGAACAGCGCTTTGCCCGTATCGCCCAAACGGTGGCCCAATCGACATCCCCTGTCAAAGACGCCGATGACGGGTCCAGGGGCAACCATCACGACGCGCCCCTCACCGACGACGAACTTTCCTCCTCAGCGGCTTTGGCCTCCCTCGCTTTTTCGTCCGACAGCCAGGAACTGACAAAGATGAAGAAGTTTCGTTTTCAGCTTCTCCATCAGTGGATTGTCAACCGCATCCAGCCCTGCCGGGTGGCAGATGTGGCAGGGGGCAAAGGGCTGCTGGCCTATCTGCTCCAGGAGAGCGGCTGGTCAGCTACGGTCATCGATCCCATCGAGCAGGGGCTTCCCAGCAAATATAAGGATTTGGAGAGCAGCAGGCAGGTGCGCGTTCAGAAGAACGAACGGGTGCCGCGTCTGAACTGCGAATTCGATCCAGGAATGGTGGAGGATTTCGACCTGCTGGTGGCGATGCACGCGCACGGCTGCAACATCCAGCTAATCGATGCGGCAGCTGAGTTGGGCCGGGAGGTGATTCTCCTGCCCTGCTGTGTGATCCACGAACCGATTCTGCCCCCGCCGGGGGTCCATTGGATTCAATGGTTGGCGGAGTATGTGATCGGGAAGGGCTTCGCTGTGGAGCCTTTTCGCTTGAATTTCAAGGGCCAGAACATCGGTATCTACGCCCACAAGGCTGGGTAGCCGTAGACAGAAAAAAGCGGGACGCTGGTGGACGCAGAAAGAAATGATGTACACTGATAAAATCAACGGCAATCACTCGTTTCAGCGAAATCAGCGTCCCGCTTTTTCAGATTAGCTCTCGGCCAGTTCAAACAACGCCTCTTTGTCCAGCAATTGGATGCGCTTGCGCCCAATTTCGATCAGCCCCTGGGATTTCAGATCGTTGAGAACCTGTGTAGCCGTCTCCCGATAGGTTCCGACACTCTCAGCCAGGTCCTGATGGGTCATGCCGGTCACTTCGTCGCTCTCTTGTTCGCTGGAAAGGCGCAGAAGCAGACTGGCCAGCCGGGCCGGAATGCCCTTGAAGGCCATACTCTCCAGCCGCTCTTCGGCCTCGCGCAGCCGCTTGCCAGTGATCTCCAGAATGCGCAGGGCCACCTGGGGTCGGCTCAAAATCAGGCGCTCCAGGTCCGTGCGGCTCATCACACAGATCAGGCAGTCCTCCACCGCTTCGGCAAAGGTGTTGTGCATCTTTGTGCCCAGCAGGGCCATCTCGCCGAAAAGGGTGTGGTCGCCCAAAGTGGTGATGACCAGCTTCTTGCCTTCCGGGCTGATGCGATAGAGCTGCACCCGCCCCTCTTTCAGGATAAAGAGCACTTCGCCCGGCTCTTCTGGCCGATAGAAAACCCGCCCCTTCTGTACCGTACTCATTGTGGTGATACGGTTCAAATCTTCCATCTCCCGGGCGGTCAAGTCCTGGAAGACGGTCAGTTCGGACAGATACCGCATCTTTTCTGCCGGCTGTGAACCGGCCACACTTGCAATCGTCATTGTTTATCTCCCCCATAGGGAGAAGTTCGACTTTTCTGAAAAGCCGAACTTCTAAATCCATTTTTTGCTTACATTGTGCCCCATCTTACTGGCTTTCCGGGGAAAGCCGGGCCTGTATCTCTTCTCTCGATGGATTGCCCAAAGACCAGAGACGGCCATTGAGCAGATAGGTCGGTGTCGCAAAGACTGCGTCCGGGATGGGCTCCGTAGTCTGGGAAAGGTCGACGATCCGCAGGTCTACGCCAGGAAATTCCTCCCGGATCCCATCCGCAATCTCATAGGCATATTCACAGAGCTGGCAATGTTCCACCACATAGATTTCCACCCGGTTCAGTGCTTCGGACTTTCGCCCCTGAGCCAACTGGGCATCAGCGGACCGCACAGGCCGAGACGCAGTTGTGGGATGTTCGCGAGTCATAGATGCCTATCCTTCCCTGTGAACAGTTCCCCATGCGCCTAACGCGCCACAGGGGATGAAAATTTTCTGTATACACGGATAGAAGAGAACACTGATTTTCAGGCTGATCTGAGTTCCTTTTAATCCGTGTTTACAAGCTATTTTCAGGGCAGAATCAGCCGGATACCCCCGGGCGCATGCGGGCAAATGCGGGCATTTGCCATGCCAAACCGGTATCAACAGACTAACTTTGTGGAAGGCAGAAGTCCGTAACCCATCTTACCCCAGAATAGTATACCCCAGATTCTCCAAAAGAGGCCCCCGGCAGGTAAAGCGTGGGAGCTTCTTCTGGGAAGGTTCGTCTGTGCTATGACGGATAAGAGTGTTGTATACACGAATAAAAGAGAACACGGATTTCTGACCGATCCGTGTTCTCTTTTATTCGTGTATACAAGGCGCTTTCAGGAAAGGCCGAAATTCTCTGCTTATTTGACCGTCAATTATTAGTGGCGGAAGTGGCGTGTGCCGGTCAAAACCATCACCAGCCCCAGTCGGTCCACGGCTTCGACCACCTGGTCATCCCGAATGGAGCCGCCGGGTTGCACAACGGCTACGATGCCGTAGCTGGCCGCGGCTTCGATGCCATCGGGGAAGGGGAAGAAAGCGTCGGAAGCCATCACCGCGCCCCGCGCCCGTTCGCCCGCTTTGTGGCCGGCCAGCATCACCGAATCCACCCGGCTCATCTGCCCCGCGCCCACGCCGACGGTGGCCTGATTCTGCACGTAGACAATCGCATTGCTCTTTACGTGGCGACAGGTGCGCCAGGCAAAGGCCAGGTCCGTCAGTTGCTCGGCAGTCGGCTGGGCTTTGCTGACAATCTGCCAGTTGGCCGGGTCCAGATCGTCCTGGCTCTGGTCGAGTTCCTGCACCAGCACGCCGCCGTATACACTGCGCAGGCTGAGCGGTCGCGGGGCCGCGCCTGTGGCCCGCAGGATGCGCAGATTTTTCTTGCGCATGAGCAGGGCCAGGGCGTCTTCGTCGTAGGCGGGTGCGGCCACAATCTCCACAAAGAGATCGCCGATCTTCTCTGCCGTGGCCAGGTCCAGGCTGCGGTTGAGGGAGATGATACTGCCAAAGGCGCTCACCGGGTCCGAGGCCAGGGCTTTGTCGTAGGCATCGGCCAGTGTCTCAGCCGAAGCCAGCCCGCAGGGATTGCTGTGTTTGATGATGGCGACAGTCGGCTCGGCGAAATCCTGGGCAGCCAACCAGCTCCCGTCCAGGTCCAGCCAGTTGTTGTAGCTCATCTCTTTGCCGTGCAACTGCTCGAAGGCGGGGGCATCCCCAACGTAACTGTAATATCCCCCCTTCTGGTGGGGGTTCTCGCCGTAGCGCATCACCTGCACCTGCTCCAATTGGACGCCCAGGCGGGTGGGCAGGCTATCGCTCTCTTCCACTTGGCCGGTCAGCCAGCCAGAGATGGCCGTGTCGTATTCGGCTGTGTGGCGAAAGGCTTTCAGGGCCAGACGGCGCCGCTGCTCCGCGTCCAGCGTCCCCTCGGCCACGGCTTCGGCCACCGCGTCGTAGTCCGCCGGATCAGCGACCACAGCCACGCTCTCGAAGTTTTTGGCCGCGGCCCGCAGCAGGGCCACCCCGCCGATGTCGATCTGCTCGATGGCGTCGGCTTCGCTCACTTCCGGGTCAGCCACGGTCTGCTGGAAGGGGTAGAGGTTGACCACCACAAAGTCGATGGGTTCCAGGCCGTGGGCGCTCAATTCGGCCAGGTGTTCGTCGGTGCGCCGGGCCAGAATACCGCCGTGGATGGCCGGGTGCAGGGTTTTGACCCGACCGCCCAGGATTTCGGGGAAACCGGTCAGTTCCTCCACTTGGGAGACGGCCAGACCGGCTTCGGCCAGGGCGCGGGCTGTGCCGCCGCTGGCAATCAACTGCACACCCGCGGCGTCCAGCCGTCGGGCAAAATCCACAAGACCACTCTTGTCATACACAGAAAATAGGGCGCGGGGCATAGCGAAATCTCCTTGAAAGATAGTGGATATTGGGTATTGGATATTTCGTCTTGATAACGGAAGGCCGTCCAAACGAAATATCCAATACCCAATATCTGATCAAAAAAGGGCAGTGGGACAGAATTCTGTCCCACTGCCCCAGCCCAGGCGTACGGCTATGGATGCAAATCTGTGGCGATGACCCCTTCTCCTGTGTGGTATTGCTCCACACGCACAGGCGACTGCCTGCACACGTCCGCCGGTCAAAGGGATCGCCTTCGGTTGAGGAGGTATGATAGCACGAGGGAGGCGACGGGACAAATCACAAAATTAGAGAAAGCACCCAGCCCCATTACCTTCCCAGAATGAAGAGTCCGCCCAACCGATCCGCCACGTAAATCCGTTCCTGTGTCACATCCACGCCATACGCATCATCCGGGCTGTCGTAGCTGCCCACTTCCAGATGGGCAGCCGGATTAGAAATATCGATCAGCCGCACGCCGTTGGCTCCATCAGCCAGAACCACCACGCCATTGGCCAATGTCACGTCCCGGCTGACCCCCGTCGTATCAAAGGCCCCGACTTCCCGCGGTGCGCTGGGGAGGGATACATCCACAATGCGCATCCCACCCTCCCAATCGGCCACGACTGCCAGCCCATCGGCCACAGCCACCCGCCAGGCCGAGCCGGGTGTATCGACGTTGCCCAGGGGTTGGGGCGAACGGGGATTGCTGATGTCCACCAAATGTAGCCCCGCTTTGCCTGCGGCCACATACGCGATATTCCCGACCACTGCCACCCCGTGAACTTCCCCGTCAATGGGGTACTGGGCCAGGGGTTTGGGCTGGTTGGAGTCGCTCACATCGGCCAGCAGGAAACCGCCTTTGCCCGCCGCGATAAAAGCGACGCCATCCCGCACAGCGACGCCGTAGCCTTCGCCAGGGAAGCCCAGTGTGCCCAGGGGTAGAGGAACTGTCAGGTTGCTCACATCCACAATGTGCAGACGGCCATTCCAGTCGGCCAGATAAGCCAGAGAGCCATCTACTGCAATCTGCCAGACCTGACCCGGCACATTGAGCGAGCCGAGGGTCACGGGCTGGGCCGGATTGGAGACATCCACAATCTGGAAATCGCCGCTCCATTTGGCAGAGAGATAGGCGTAGTCGCCGCTGACTGTCACGTCCCAGACCGAACCAGCGGAGTTGTAGAGGCCGATCTCCTCCATCGGTGAGGGTTCGGTGATGTCCAGAATGTGCAGGCCACCCTCACCGTCGGTCAGGTAGAGGGCTGAATCGGCCACGGCCAGACCCATCGCCATCCCGGGCGTCTGATAGCTGCTGATGACTTGCGGCGCGGCGGGGTTGGAGATGTCCGCCACCCAGACGCCCGCGCTCTCCGCACTGACGTAGACCCGATCCCTCTGCACGGCCAGCCCACAGGCACAGCCCGGCCCGGTGAGTGTTGCAATTTCGACAGGCTGTGTCGGCTGGGAGATGTCCAGAATGCGCAGACCGTCGCTATCGCTGGCGACGAAGGCCAGATTTTCGCTTACCTCCACCGCGACATCCCGACTGGGCGAGGCGACTTTTGCCACAATCCGGGGCTGGCGGGGGTCCGCCACGTCCACAACTGTCAGCCCGTCGTAGCTGCCAGCCACCAGCGCGTAGTGGCCACTGAGCGCCACATCCCAGGCCGTGCCGATGGCTTCGGCCGCGCCGATCTGCCGGGGAGCACGGGGATTCGAGATGTCCACAATCAGCAAACCACCCCGTTCGTTGGCGATGAAAGCCCGGTCGCCAGCCACTTCGATGTCCAGAGCCGTATGACGCACAGCCATCTGGCCGACGACCCGGGGGCTATGCGGGTCAACGACATCCACAACCCGTAGCCCGTCCTGTGCCACCAGATAGGCGAAATTCTCCTGCACTGCCAGGTCATAGGCGGGCAGGAGTGTGGAGCCTATTCGACGCGGTTCGTTGGGGCTGGCAATGTCGATGACCGCCAACTCGTGGTCCAGGGCCAGATAGGCGTATGTCTCCTGCACCGCAACCGCCAGGCTGGGGCCGCCTGTGTGTCCCAGCAAAGTCAGTTGCTGATTTAGGTTCTGGTTGGCATTTGTCTGCATTGCGGTCAAGGCCAGCACTATCGCTGTCAGTACAAACCACTTGCGTAGAACATTCATTGTCGTCCTGCCTTTCGTCTGGGAATCTGAGTCAGTCGGTCTGATTCCAGAATAGGCAGGGAGCGTTGGTGATTCGGCTGGGGAGGCGGCTGGGCACGCGTTGGTTGAAAATTGGTTCAACAAACGCGCTGGCAAACGCGGCTTAAGTCAGATTTCTGAAGGCGTTGAATTTGTACACGCAATGTGGGATAATGGATGCAATGAAGTGGTAAAGAAGAAAGGAGTCTGCCGGTGGGGGAACTGCGACTGTCTCTGTTGGGATCGCCCCAGCTTTTTGTGGATGGGGAAGAGAATATCCTGCGTGAGCGCAAGGCCATCGCCCTGCTGGCCTGGCTGGCTGTGGAGCGGACAGCCCAAAGCCGGGACACATTAGCGACGCTCTTCTGGCCGGAACACGACCAGCAGCGGGCGCGGGCAAATCTGCGCTATCTGCTCTGGTCCCTGCGCAAAAGTGTGGGGGAGGAATGGCTGCGTTCGGAGGGGGATCAGATCGCCCTGGCGGACGGGGCACAGCTTCGAGTGGATGTAGAGGAATTTCACCGCTATCTGGCCGAATGGCGCGCCCATTCCCACCCGGCAGATGCGCATTGCGCAGCCTGCGTGGAAGCGTTGGAGACAGCAGCCCAGCTCTACCGGGGCGACTTTTTGCAGGGCTTTACCCTGGACGACAGCCCGGCCTTTGACGACTGGCAATTCTTCCAGGCCGAGATGCTGCGCCGGGAGTTGGCCGCGGGGCTAGAAGCGCTGGTGGCGCAGCAGATTGTCGGGCAAATGTATGACGACGCCATCGGTCACGCCCGGCACTGGCTGGCGTTAGACCCGCTCCACGAACCTGCCAACCGTGCCCTGATGAAACTTTACGCCTGGGCTGAACAGTACGAGGCGGCCATCCGCCAGTTTCACCGCTGCGCCCTGGCCCTGCAAGAGGAGATCGGCGTGGAGCCGGACGCTGAGACGCTCCAACTTTACGCCGAGATTCGCAACCGGCGTTTCCCCCTGCCCGCCAGAGAGAGCGACGAAAGTGTGCCGCCCATCCCCCCGGAATCGAAAGCGACGGGCAATCTGCCGCCGCTCTCTGCCCCGTTTGTGGGCCGCCAGTCTGAATTGGCCCAGATTGCCGAACGGCTGGCCGATCCGTCCACACGCCTGCTGACGATTGTGGGGCCGGGCGGGATGGGCAAGTCTACGCTGGCTGTACAGGCAGGCCGGGCCGAGTCAACCCACTTTCCCGATGGCGTCTGGTTCATCCCCCTGGCCGGGATGGAATCGGCGGAGCAGTTGCCTTCGGCCATTCTCGCCGCTCTGGGCGCGCCCGGTGGCGGCGGTGCGCCTCCCCGGCAGCAGCTACTTTCCCATCTGCGCCACAAGCAGTGCCTGCTCATTCTGGACAATTTTGAGGATGTACTGCCCGCTGCTGAGTTTGTGGCAGAATTGCTCGCTGCCTGTTCACAGGTCAAAGTGCTGGTTACCAGCCGGGAGCGGCTGAATCTACGGGAGGAGCGGCTGCTGCCTCTGGGCAACCTCACCTATCCAGCCGACGCCAAAATGGGAGGCGTTGAGGGAAATGAATTCAGCGCGCTGCGGCTATTTGAAATCAGCGCCCAGCGTACACAGCCCGGCTTTGCGTTGGATGCTACAAACGTGCCCGCGGTCATCCGCATCTGCCAACTGGTGGATGGGATGCCCCTGGCGCTGGAGATGGCCGCAGCCTGGGTGCGGGTCTTACCGGTGACGGCTATTTCGGTTGAAATTGAGAAGAGTCTCGCCTTTCTGGCTACATCGGCCAGGGATGTGGCCGAGCGCCATCGCAGCATCCACGCGGTCTTCGACCACTCCTGGCAGCTATTGACGGCGCGGGAACGTTCGCTGCTGCGCCAGTTGTCGGTTTTTCGCAACAGCTTCAGCCGGGAAGGGGCCGAGGCGGTGGCCGGCGCGTCGTTGCTGGATCTGTCTGCCCTGCTGGACAAGTCCTGGCTGAGGCTGGGGGAGGATGGCCGCTATCGGATGCACGGGCTGGCTCAGCAATACGCGCTGGAGAAGTTGCAAAGCGGGAAGGATGAACTGGAAGCGGATGTCTTGCAGCGCCATTATCTCTTCTACGCCGCGACAGCCCCGAACGAAGGCCGATTCTCCAATGCAGACGCGATTCTGCCTGTGACGGAGATAGAAAATATACGGTTGGCATGGGAAACAGCGATGGCCGAGCGCAATTGGAACGCGCTGGGTCAGATCGACGACTCAATTTATGTGATGATGGATGGTTGGGGAAATCTGGGGATACTCTCACACATTGAACGCACTATCGACCAGATGGACGCTATTCTGGAATCGTTGTCACCTGCGGAAGCAGAAGAACGGTCGGCGATTGAAACAGTACTCATCAAAACCCTGCACATCGCGGGTGAGTTCCAACTTCATACGGGTAGTAGCAAACGTGCGATAACACACCTGTCCAGAAGCCGTGCATTGCTCGAAAGTCATCAGAGCGAAGCACACCCAGCCAATATCATTTACGCCCATCTCTCGTCAACCCTAGGCTTTGCTTCCTATTCAGCCGGGCAATATGCCAAGGCCGAGATGCTTTTTGATGAGGCATTGAATGCTTACGAAAGTATGGAGTATCAACCCGGAGTCGCACACACGCAGATGTGTCGGGTACTGGTTTGCATCCGTCAGGGGCGCTACGGCGATGCCGAAGAACGCATACGAAAAGCCTATGGCGGGTTGAGTCAAACTTACTGGGATGAAGGGTGGAGTCGGGGGTGGGGTCAGGTGTTGACCAAACTGGGACGTTATGAAGAAGCCCGATCCACTTTGGAGGAGGTGTTGCAGCAGACGGTATATCGTTTCCAATCCCATGTGCTGCTTACCCTCGGCCCGGTGGCGCGCTGTCTGGGCGATTTGCTAGTGGCGCAGGAAATTCTACAACGGGGACTTGCCAACGCCGACGAAACCGGCGATCTGCCGGCCCAGGCGGACTTGCTGTTGGAATTGGGCCGCACTGCGATTCAGGCCGCCGAAGCAAAGGCCGCAGAGGACTATTCCAGCCGCTCGCTGGCTATGGCCAGCGAGATAGGGCGCTTGCGCACAGTACCCCTGGCGCTGATGGGCTTGGGACAGGTGGCGTTGATGCGGGGACATTTGGCAAAGGCACGGGACTACTTCGCCCAGGCTCTGACAGTGGAGGAAGAAGTGCAGGCCCCGCCGGATGTGCTGGATATTCTGGTTAGCGTCGGGGAACTCTACGCAGCAGAGGAAAAGAAGGCAGCGGCCATCGAACTTCTCGACCTGGCCCGTCAGCACCCGGCGACAACTGCCGAAACCCGCACCCGCGCCCTGGGCCTGCTGGAAAGGTTGGGAGTGGAGCGGAGCGGGTCGGAAGGCCAATTGCCGATGGAAGCAGCGAATCTGCTTCTGGATAAAGCCGCTCGTCACACGCTGGCAGAACTGCAAAGCGGAGTCACGCCCGATTCCATACAATAGGGAATCTCCAATTTCTATTCCCCAATCCCCATCTCCCGCTTCATCGGCGGGCGCAGGAAGACGAGAATCACCGCCATTGCCCCCAGCAGCCCGATGAAGAGCCAGAGCGCGGGCACGTAGGACCCCAAATGATCGTAGCTCAGTCCCAGGGGATAGGGGCCGAGAGCTGTGCCACCCATTGTACCCATCATCGTCAGCCCGCGGATGGAGCCGAGATGCAGACGCCCGTAGTAATGGGGCCAGAGCGATGCGTCCAGCACCCGAAACGCGCCGCCGGAGAAGCCCATCAGCGCGGAAAAGAGGACTGTGTGCCAGGGCGCGGACATCCACTGGATCATCAGCAGGGCCAGCACCAGCGCGCAGAGGGCCACTGTCATCAGCCGTCGGGGCGTGTACCAGTCCAGCAGCTTGCCCATCAGCAGATTGCCCCCGACCGTAAAGAGCGCAATCAACTGAAAGACGTGGATGACTGTGGCCCGCTCAAAGCCCCGCTGGGCAAAGAGCGACACCTGATGGAAGATCACCCCGGCGGTTGTCATCGTAATCACTGAAATTGCAATGAAAAATATCCAGAAGGCGGAAGTCTGGCGGGCCTCTTCCAGAGTCCAATTTTCCTCCCGTGCACCCGCACGCTGACGGGCCGCCTCTTCCACACCGTTGCCGTCGGGTGTCAGCCCGTAGCGTTCCGGCGCGTCCCGAAAGAAGAGCCAGCCCAGGGGAATCATCACACCGACTGACAGTGCGGCGAAGCCAACCCACGCGCCCCGCCAGCCCCAGTTGCTGATCATCGACTCGCCCAGCCAGGGGTAGATGAGCAGGCCCAGCGACAAACTCTGCCCGGCAATGCCCATCGCGAAGCCCCGGCGACGGATGAACCACTGGGCGATGACGTTATTGCTGGCGATCTGCAACGAGCCAAAGCCGAAGAAGCGTATCCCCAGCAGGCCGACAAAAAGAGCCACCGGCCCCCGCACATTCACCATCCACAGACAGGCCAGCCCCAGTCCCAGGCTGATCACCACCACCACCCGGCGGGGACCGAAACGATCCACCAGCCGCCCGGCGCCGGGCAGGAGGAAAGCCGCACTCAGGCTGGCCCCGCCGTAGAGCAGGGATACTGTCGAGCGGGAGAGGTTCAGGTCCGTCACCCACAGGTCGAGAAAGAGGCTGACTGTGAAGCCCTGGCTGGGTCCCATCAGCAGCAGGCCCAGTGTGCCCGCGGCCAGCACTACCCAGCCGTAGAAGAAGGGGGTGGCGTTGATGACCCGGCTGGTGCGGGGTTCGGTAGTTGGGAGCATACGATTCCTGACCGGAAGATAGGACGCTGATGACGCTGAAAAAAAATGATTGACGCTGATAAAATCTGTACAAATCAAAAGGCTGAAAGAATAGATGGACGCTGATCTTTCTCCCGTATTTCTTTGTGATCTTTGCGATCTTTGTGGTTCAAATGGCTTTTTGCGGCAGGGGCATTTATCCCGCCAGAAAAGCCAAAAGTGCCGCGCCGGTGCGGATGCCGTTGATAAAGCGCTCCACTTCCAGATTTTCGTTAGGCGCGTGGTTGGCTTCGTCGTGGTTGGCGTAGGGAGTGATGAACGACGGCACGCCCAGAATTTTCGTCCAGACGTAATCGGGCAGGCTGCCCCCCATCGGCGGGACGAGGAGGGGTTCCTGACCCCAGGCCGCGAGAATGGCCTGGCGCAAAGGCGCGGTGAAGGGCGAATCCAACGGCGTAGACGACGGCTCCATCCCGCCCTGGCGAATGACCGTCACTTCCGGTGCGTGGCGGGCCACGTGGGCCTCTACTTTGTCCAGAATTTCGTCCACACTCTGCTCCGAAACCAGCCGTATATCACACTTGACGAAGGCTTCGCAGGGCAGAACAGTCTTGGAGCCGGGTCCGCCGTAGCCGCTGTGAAAGCCATTGACCGTAAAGGTCGGCCAGAGAGAGAGCCGGTCGTAGAAGGGACGGTCCTGGGGTTCGTCCATGCGAGTCATACCCGTCTTTATCATCAGGCCTGCCACATCCACGGGCAGGCGATCCAGCGCCTCCCTGTCCAATGGGGTCGGCGGGCGCACATTGTCATAGAAGCCGTCAATCGTCACCAGCCCCTGGCTGTCTTTCATCGACGCCAGCAGATGGACAAGCGTCCAGATGGGGTTGGGGGCCACATTGCCCCAGTTGCCCGAATGGAAGTCCCGGTCCGCATGGCGCACCCGCAGTTCAAAGGAAGCAATGCCCCGGGGTCCGTACTCGATGCAGGGCTGGCCGTTCTCCAGCACCGGGCCGTCCGCGGTGATGACCAAATCCACATCCGCCAGTAATTCCCGGTGGGCACGCACGCAGTCGGCGATGTGGGGGCTGCCCAGTTCTTCCTCACCTTCCAGCAGAACGACCACATTGCAGGGCAGTTTGTCGGTCACAGTCAGCCAACTTTCAATGGCGAGAAGTTGGGCCAGATGCTGGCCTTTGTTGTCGCCCACACCCCGGCCATAGATGCGCCCGTTGCGAATCTCCGGCTCGAAGGGCGGGGAAACCCACGCCTCCAACGGGTCCGGCGGCTGCACGTCGTAGTGGCCGTAGAGCAGGACAGTCGGTGCACCGGGCTGGTCCATCCGTCTGCCATAGACAAAAGGCCAGCCCTCGCTGGGCAGGAGTTGGGCCTCCATTCCCAGGCCGCTAAGAAAATTGAGCAGAAAGTCGGCGGTCTCGGCGATGCCGATGCCGTGGGCGCTGATGCTGGGCCGGGAGACGTAGGCCAGCAGCCGATCAATAAAGGCGTCCCGCTGACTGTCGATGTGGTCAAAAACGTTGGATAGCTGTGGGTTTGTCATAGGAACTCCTTTTTTTGTGTTCACCGCTCCCGCGTGGGTGCAATGGGTCGGACGCTCTGCGTCCCGATGTGTGTGCGGTCAGAATGACGTAGGGGCGCTGCTTGCTGCGCCCGACACCTGCGGGCGCAGCAAGCAGCGCCCCTACAGTTGCCCGGTTATTTTTTTAATTCACAAGAGCGTCCGGCAACCATTCCCACGCGGGAGCGTGGGAATGGTGGATGTCTCAATTTGCTCTGCCCCTGCCCGCCGCCTACAATGGACAGATTCGTTCTCATTATCTCTGCATCCCACCATCCGGCAGGAACTATCTGTGTACACAGTATCACCCATTTCCACCCCTCGCGCCGAATTTTGGGCTGGCGTGCGCGCCACCATTCCCCTGCTGATCGGGGCCGCACCCTTTGGGCTGATCTTCGGCGCGCTGGCCCTGAACAGCGGTCTTTCCCTGGCCGGGGCCGCGGGCTTTTCGGCGATTGTCTTTGCCGGGTCGGCCCAGTTCATCGCGGCGGGGCTGGTCGCTTCCGGGGTCAGTGTGGGCTTTATCATCCTGACGACGCTGATTGTCAACTTGCGTCACGCGCTCTACGCGGCTACTCTTGCGCCCCACACGGCCCACCTGCCCCAGCGCTGGTTGATTCCCCTGGCCTTCTGGCTCACCGATGAAACGTTTGTGGTGGTGGCTTCCCACTACGCCAAAAAGGACGGCTCTCCTCACAAGCATTGGTACTTCTTCGGCTCGGCCATTTTTATGTACATCAACTGGCAGGCGTGGACGTGGCTGGGGATTCTGGTCGGCCAATCCATCCCCAACCCCGGCGCGTGGGGGCTGGATTTTGCGCTGGTGGTCACTTTTATCGGGATGCTGGTGCCTTTTGTGGCAAACCGCAAGATGCTGCTGGCGGTGCTGGTGGCTGGTGTGGTGGCGGTGCTGGTCAATGGCTTGCCCAACAAAATGGGGCTGATGGTGGCCAGTCTGGTGGGCGTGGCTGTGGGCGTGGGGTTGGACTGGCTGGAAGGCAAAGGGCGCGGCGCGAAAAACCGGAGTGAGGCGGATGCCACGCGGATTGGGGAAAGCGGATGAATGAGTTTTTGTTGATTTTGGGGATGGCCGGGGTCACTTTTGGCGCACGCTATGTGCCGCTGGCCCTGCTGCGCCGCTTCACTCTGCCTGATCCACTGCGGCGTGGACTGGCCTATGTGCCGCCGGTGGTGCTGATGGCGATTGTGGCCCCGGCGATGCTCCTGCCTGCGGACAACCGGCTGGATATTTCACTGGGCAATGCCTATCTGTGGGCGGGGCTGTTCGCTTTTGCCATCGCCTGGCGCTGGAAGAATCTGCTGCTGACGATTGTGGCGGGGATGGGTCTCTTTCTTCTCTGGCGGCTGATGGGGTGAGAGAGGGAACGCAGATTACGCCGAGGACGCAGATTGCACAGATTTTGCCTGTGTAAATCTGTGTTCTTTTTTTATCCGCAGTAGATCGGGTTTGTCAGCGCCCAGCGCCAGTCCCGCAGATCGATACCGGCTGGTGCTTGGGGTGGCAGCAGTTCGGGCGGACAGTCGCCCACCACTTCGGCGCGGATGTAGTGCCGGGGCTGGACGCTGGCAGTGCTGACGACTTCGGTACTGTCGATAAGCTGCTCGAAGGCGACTGCGCCGTCCACAATCAGCCGCAACAGCAACCCGCTGCCGCCCTGCACTGTCGTCGTCATCTCCACCGTTTCGCCTGATGAAATTGGCAGCACCCCGCCCATCTCTGCGTCCCCTTTCATCGACCGGCCCTGGATGTCCAGCCGGAGGCCGTCCGGGCTGGCGCTGATGCAGACCCGTCCCCGCTGGATTCCGGCCAACACGCCAGCCACCGAACGCTCGGACACCCGCACCCACGTAGTCGGCTGGCCCAGGCGCAGGATATTTGTATCCTCCGCGGCGGGGCAGTGGTAGTCGCTGCCGCCTACCACCGGCACACGCCAGCCATCGGCCAGCAGCCGATCCCACAGGGCGAGACTCTCCGTATTGCGATAGGGCCACGGCCCCTGCCAGACTTCCAACGCGTCCACAGGCAGATCGAAGCCGTATTCCCAGGCCGGGCCGCCCTGTTTGGGGTGGTTGATGGAGCAGAGCGCGCCGTAGCTGTGGGCCAGTTCAATGATGGCCCGGATGTCTTCGGCTGTGCGGCAGCGGAAGTCGCACCAGTGGCCCGTGCCCCAGACGTTCATGTGGCCGTAGTAGGTGGTCACTTCCTGGCCGGGGATGAGGAGGAGCGAGCCGTCGTCCAGCGCTGCCAGTGGCCGGTGGTGGCTGGTATTGTTGTGATCGGTGACGGCCAGAAAGTCCAGCCCCAATCCTTTGGCTTTGTCCAGCAACTGCTGGGGCGAGCCTTTGGCATCGCTGTGGAAGGTGTGGGATTGGAGATCGCCCCGCAGCCATTCGGACACAACGGACACCGATTGACGCTGATTAGAGAGATTTTCACGGATCGAGGAGTCCGACTTTTCCGAAAAGTCGGACTCCTGATCGTTCAGTTCGGCTTCGATGTGGATTTCGTAGTCTGCGCCTGCGGGCCAGATGCGGTAGAGACCGAGAATGACCTGATAGCGCCCGGCGGGGAGGGGGCCAGGCAGATAGCCGGGAGTGGCGTCGGTCGGGGTAAGGGTAAATTCGCTGCGGGCCGAGCCGCTCCAGCCCCGGAAACCCGCGCCGCCGGGGAAGTCCGCGCCCGCCGGATCAAAGAGGCCGATGTCGATGACATTGCCCCCCTCCACCCGATCCGACGACATCACAGCAGAGTAGCTGTAGCGAATGCTCAGTCGCTGGGCAGGTCCGGGCAGATCGAAGGGGATGTAGCCGTAGTCCGAGGCGGCTTTGTCGGCCTGGGTCAGGTGGCCGCTGAGGGTGATTTTGTGCAAGTCGCTCATTCTCCGGTCAAAGCGGCGGCCAGCATCCCCGCCAGAATCAACCCCACCTGCCAGGCGGTTACTGTGAGAAAGCGGGGCCAGAGCCGTTTCTTCTTGACCCCCGTGCGGTAGTAGTATTCGACGATAATCACCAGCAGCGCCCCAGCCAGACCAAAGATAACAATACTCAGCCGGTCGAGAAAGCCCACCTGCCAATAGCCCAGACCGAGCAACTCGGCCAGGGCTACAGTGAGGATGCGGCCAAAGAAGAAGTCCGCCACAAACAGCCCCAAAGAAATCAGCCAGAGCAGATAGGCGATGGGCAGGTTTGCGGGCCAGTGCTGCCAGAAGGCTGGTGGCGCTTTTTCCGGCGTTCTCTTCATAGCACGCCAGTTAGGCTCAGTTCTTTGGCGAAGTGGCAGGCCGCGCTGTGGCCGGGCGCGTATTCCTGCAAAGGGGGCGATTCCTGGCTGCAAATCTCTTTGGCATAGGCGCAGCGCGGATGGAAGTAGCAGCCGCTGGGCGGGCGCGCCGGATTGGGCACATCCCCTTCCAGAATAATGCGGCTCTTGCGCTGGCGGGGGTCCGGGTTGGGGATGGCTGAGAGCAGGGCTTCGGTGTAAGGGTGCAATGGGTTGCGGAAGAGTTCCTTTGTCTCGGCCACCTCCACAATTCGCCCCACATACATGACCGCCACGTGATCGCAGGAGTGTTTGATGACGCTCATATTGTGGGCGATGAAAAGATAGGTCAGGCCAAACTCCTCCTGCAAATCTTTGATCAGATTGAGGACCTGGGCCTGCACCGAGACATCCAGCGCAGAGACCGGTTCGTCGGCCACAATGAATTCCGGGTTCAGGGCCAGAGCGCGGGCCAGACCGATGCGCTGGCGCTGGCCGCCGCTGAAGGCGTGTGGGTAGCGGTTCATATACTCCGGGCTGAGGCCGACCGAACGCAGCAGTTCGGCCACCCGGTCATCCAGTTCCTTGCCGCTAGCGACTTTGTTGATGATCAGCGGCTCGCCCACAATCTGCCGCAGAGTCAGACGCGGGTTCAGTGAGGCGTAGGGGTCCTGGAACATAATCTGCATATCCCGCCGAAAGACGCGCATCTCTGTCGGCTCCAGGCTTTCGATGTGGATAGGCCCCTCTTCCCGATCGTAGTAGACGATCTGGCCGTCGGTCGGGTCGAGCAGGCGCATGACACAGCGTCCGGTGGTGGTTTTGCCGCAGCCGCTCTCCCCCACCAGCCCGAAGGTGTCGCCTTTCTGGATGGAAAAAGAGACCCCATCCACCGCCTTGACGTGGCCCACCACCCGGCGCAGAAAACCTTTGCGGATGGGAAAGTGCATCTTCAGATCCGTCACTTCCAGCAGAGTGGTGCGGCTGTCCACACTGCCATTTGGGTTGGTCTTGTTTTCCTTCTGGGCCATTATCGACTCTCCGCTAGGGCTGTGCGTGTGGGGGATTGGGCCATCAGTTTGTCGTCGTAGAGCAGACAGCGCACCTCTTGACCGCCGCCCAGCTTGATTACTTCTGGCGTGTGAACATCGCAGAGACCGGGAATCACCTCTGGGCAGCGGGGATGGAAGGCGCAACCCGGCGGAACTACCGACGGATCGGGAACCCGGCCTTTGATCACATCCAGCCGTGTCTGGTTCTCGTCAGTCAGGCGGGGGATGGAGCGCAGCAGGGCACGGGTGTAGGGGTGCTGGGGACTGTGGAAAGCGGCGTCCACAGTTGTCTGCTCCACTACCTTGCCCAGATACATCACAGCCACGTCGTCGCACATCTCGGCCACCACGCCCAGATCGTGGGTGATGAAGATGATGCTCATGTGGGTCTCTTCTTGCAGGGCGCGCATCAGGTCGAGAATCTGGGCCTGGGTAGTCACATCCAGGGCGGTGGTCGGCTCGTCGGCGATGAGTAGTGTGGGGTTGCAACTCAGGGCGATGGCGATCATCACCCGCTGGCGTTGGCCGCCGCTTAGCTGATGGGGATAGGCGTCAAAGATGCGGGCAGGTTCGGGCAGGTTGACTTTGGCCAGGGCATCCACGGCAATCTCTTTGCCCTGCTGCTTTGTCACATTCTGATGCAGGGTGATGGCTTCCATCAGTTGGCTGCCGACTGTGTAGACCGGGTCCAGGGATGTCATCGGTTCCTGGAAAATCATCGCAATTTCGTTGCCCCGGATGGCGCGCATGGCTTTGCCTCGGGGCGGCAACCCGGTAATATCAACCTTTTCAGTCTGGCTGCCAATACTTTCGCGGGGATAGTAGCTGATCTTGCCTTCGACAGCCCGGCCATTGCCCGGCAGCATATTCATAATGCACTGGGCGGTCACACTCTTGCCGCAACCGCTTTCGCCCACAATGCCCAACACTTTGCCTCGCTCCACAGAAAAGTCCACCCCGCGCAGAGCACGGATAACGCCACTTTCGGTGAAGAAATGGGTGTGCAGATTTTCCACCTGCAAAATTGTATTCTGATTATCGGCCATTCGGAATATTCCTGGGGCTGGGTTTGGGTCAATTAAATGGCAAAGGGATCGGCTGCGTCCCGGATGCCGTCGCCGATGAAGTTGAAGCTGAGAACCGTCAAAATGACGAAGGCTCCCGGCAGCATCAGCCAGGGGAATTTCAGTACGACGGCCACAGTCTGGGCGTCCTGCAACAGAGCGCCCCAACTGACCGCAGGGGGCACAATGCCCAGTCCCAGAAAGCTCAGCGCGGTCTCGGCCAGGATCATACCGGGGATGGCCAAAGTGGCGATGACGATAATGTGGCTGAGGGCGTTGGGCAGCATATGCACCAGAATGATGCGCCAATGGGACGCGCCCGCGGCTTTGGCCGCCGAAGCAAAATCCATCTCCCGATAGGCCAGCACCTTCGCCCGCACCTGGCGGGCCAGACTGGTCCAGCCCAGCAGAGAAAGGATAATGGAGATAAAGAAAAAGCGGGTGATGGCCGTAATGTCTGGTGGCAGTGCGGCGGCAAAAGCTGCCCACAGCGCAATCGTGGGGAAGGACATCAGTATTTCAATGCCCCGCTGTAGCACAGTGTCGAATATCCCACCAAAATAGCCAGAAGCCGTCCCCAGCACAGAGCCGAAGATGAGGGTGAGAATCACACCGACCAGACCGACGGTCATAGAGACCCGACCACCAATGACGATGCGGGAAAACATATCCCGCCCGTTGCGGTCCGTGCCTAACAGAAAGACAGTCCCTGGCTCATCCACGCCATAGAGGTGGACATCCCACGGAATCAGTCCGAACAATTTATAGGGCTTGCCTTTGACAAAAAAATGGATCGGGTAAATCTGTGTGAGGTCGTCTTTGTGAAGATAGATCAGATTTACCGTGTCCAGAACTGTCTCTGTGCCATAGACAAAGGGGCGCAGATGAAAGTTCCCTTCAGAATCGATGAAACGGGGCAATTGGGGCGGGCGGGTCACAAAATCCGAGTTGGATACGAAGTGGTCGTAGGGTATGACGAACTCGGCAAAAAGGATCATTGAATACATGAAAATCAGCACAATAGCGCCGCCCACAGCCAATCGGTTGCGCAGAAAACGCCGCCACATCAACTGGCCGACGGATAGCTGCCCAATATCCCCGGATACATTGGCTGCTTTGGCAAAGCCAGCCGCCAGGGTTGGATCTTCTTCGTCGAGTACAGGAATCAGAACTGCTTGTTTCGCCATTAGAATACCTCAAAAAAGTGCTTATTCGTAACGAATGCGCGGGTCTACCAGAGCCAAAAGAATGTCGGCCAGAAAATTACCCACCACCAGCATACCGGCCAGAAACATCAGAAATGTGCCGGCCAGATACATATCCTGATTGCGCAGAGCGGCAAAGTAGAGCGGTCCAGTGGTGGGCAGGCCCAGCACAATCGATACCACCAAAGAGCCAGAAATGATGGAAGGCAGGCTCATGCCCAGAAGCATAATCAGGGGATGGAGTGCATTGCGCACCGCGTGTTTGATGATTACTAGCGGCTCGCTCAGCCCCCGTGCCCGGGCGGCCTGGACGTATTGCATATTCAGAATGTCGAGCAGGTTGCCCCGCATAATACGCATCAGCCCTGCCGTGCCGGACGTGCCCACCACCAGCACAGGAACCCACAGGTGTTTGATCAGATCGCCGATTTTGGCGAGGCTCCAGGGCGCGTCGATATATTCCCGGGAGAAGAGACCCGAAACTGAGAAGCCAAAGACATTTTGAACGATCACCATCAGCACCAGAGCCAGCATAAAGTCCGGGATCGATAGCCCGGCCATACCGACAAATGTGGCCGCGTTGTCACCAATTTTGTATTGGTGGGTGGCCGCGTAGATACCGATGGGGATCGCTACAATCCAGGTGAAGATCAGTGTGCCCAGCGCGATCAGTACCGTAAAGCTCAACCGTTGCCAGATCAACTCTTTCACTTCCCGGTTGTACTCGAAGGAGATGCCGAAGTCTCCCTGGACAAAGCCGGTAATCCACTTCCAATATTGGACATAGACGGGCTTATCCAGCCCGTAGCGGCGGGTCAACGCCTCTAACTCAGCGCTGGCTGTCGATGTTCCCATATTCTGGCGCTGGGCCTGGTACACATCGATATAGCTGCCCGGCGGCAGGTTGATGATAAAAAAACCGATGAGAGAAACAAAAACCATCGTTGTCAGCATATAAAAGAGACGACGGACAAAGTAGGCGAGCATCGAATGTTTTCCTCGCTGTGCTTCAGGTGACAGACGCCATCACAGCGCCTGTCATCTGCCTGTAACGGATAGGGGCGGTCAATTGACCGCCCCTATGGCCTACACCCACAGGGTGGGGCTATTGCTTGTAGTACATCTGCTCAGGGTAGATTGCGCCGAAGTAGGACATAATCCACGGGCCGGTGAAGCCGCCCTGACCCAACTGATCCCGTGTCGGGACGTTGCCCACAGTATCCAGATAGCTGATAATCGTCGGGGTGTTGGCAACTGTGCCGATGAAGAACGGTCCCTGTTCGATATGAACCCGGGCGATGTCCTGGCTGAGTGCCAGCCGTTTGGCATCATCCGGCTCCACACGGGCAGCGTCGTAGAGTTCCCACAGCTTCCAGGCGGGATCGTCTGCATCTGGCTCTTCCCGGGGCGGGTTGCGCTCCAGGGGATCCTTGTCCAGTTCGGTGCCTTCCTTGTCGGTGCCGATGACTTTGTACCAGGCGCCGTAGAGGGGGGCCGTGCGGTCGTTGTCTACCCAGACCACCCAGTTGGGGAAGACCAGGAAGTTGGGACCGTCACCCACGCCCCAGCAGCCCCGAATGTCATACTCGGAGTTGTCCTGCATAATACCCATCTGAGCGCTGTCCACTGCGTTGACCTGTACCTTCAGGCCGACAGCTTCCCAACCTTCCTGGATAATCTCTGTGACCGCCGAATTGGTGCGATTGGCAATGTCAGCGCAGTCGATGCGCAGGGTCAGTTCGTCGCCACTGGGCAGATCACGGATGCCGTCGCCATTGGCGTCCACTGCACCGGCCGCGTCGAGCAGGGCATTGGCTTTGTCCATATCAAACTCGATGGCCAGATCACGCCATTGGGCGTAGAGGTCCTTGCCCACGTCGTCGGAGAATTCGATACCCTTGGGACTCATTGTGCCGGTGGTCTGCTCGCCTGTGCCAAAGTAGACAATCTTCTGTACTTTGTCCCGGTCGATGGCGTGGGAGAGGGCCTTGCGGAAGTCCTGGTTGCGATAGAGTTCCCGCTTCTGGGGGTCCTGATGGGTCCAGTTGGGGTAGACCATCACGCCGGTTCCGCCACCGCTGTCGAAGAGATCGGTCTTGAGGCCGATGGTCGCTTCGGCATCGCGGAAGACGGAGAGTTCGCTCAGAGCCTGATAGACACAGGGGCGGAAGCAAATCTCCTGGTCGCCGGCCAGCACACGCAGCTTGGCGGCTTCGTTGTTCTCAACAAAGGTCACGTCTACCCGGTCAATGTAGGGCAGTTGGTTGCCCGCGGAATCGACCGCGTAGTAGTAGGGATTGCGTTCTAGCACCATCCGGGTTCCCGGCTCGTAGGAGACGGGCATCCAGGGCAACATCACTGGAATTTCCGGGTTGGAACGCCAATCCACCGACTTGTCGAACTCTTCGTAGGTGGTGACGTCGCTGTTGTACTTGGGATGGAACTGCTCCATATAGTGCTTGGGCACAAAGAGCCGTTCGCCGGCCGGGGTCACACCGTTCGGCCACATAGCCAGCCGATCCAGGAAGAGGGGCGAAGAGGCCGCAAATTTGAAGTTGATTGTGTAGTCATCCGGGGCCGTTATGGTAGCTACTTCGCCGCCGGAGATCAGGTAGTCCGGGGGGACATCCGAATGGTCAGGATTGAGGACCATATCTTCCCACCAGAACATAAAGTCGGCGGAGGTAAAGGGTTCGCCGTCCGACCAGCGGGTTCCTTCGCGCAGGTAGAGATTGTATTCGGTCTTGTCGTCGTTGAAGTCCCAGCCTTTGGCCAGACCGGGCCGCTTGTCCAGACCGTCATGCACCCAGTGAACGGGTGAGTAGCTGTACATGGCCATCGACAAATGGCCGCCATCCTTCGAGGTATCGAAGCGATGCCAGGTGCCGCCATATTGACCGATTTCGCTGTAGGGTTCCAGCACCAGCGGTTCAGCGGGGATGCGTTCTTCCAGGGGCGGAAGCGTACCAGCCATCACCATTTCATGCAGGGCAGGTGCTTCGTGCACGTCACCAGCGGCTTCGGCGGCGGGTGCTTCGGCAGCAGCCGGAGCCTCTGCCGCGGGTGCTTCAGCCGCTGGGGCCTCTGCCGCAGCCGGGGCCTCTGCTGGTGCTTCGGCTGCCGGTGCGCCACAGGCTGTCAGAGCCAGGGCGAGTACGGCAACCAGAAAAAATATCCACTTCCGTTTCATAGCTTTCCTCCAATGGGGTGATTCTGTGTAGGGTCGTTCTTCATTCAATTTGCGCGCCACTCAACAAGCTGACGTGCTTAAACTCACGCATTCCAACCAGTGTTTCCGGTTCAGTGCGATGTTTGTCTCACCTCCTTTTCTGGGAAATGATTGGTTTGGATGGCAGTGAGGACGACTTCGGGTGTGGTCCGACAGAAATTTCAGACGAACACAAAAAAGCTGCCGTGAAGGGTATAGTTTTCCTTACACAGTCATATATTCGACGAAATTACGGACGAATCGTTCGCTGTCAGTCGCTCGGTGGCGATTGAGAAAACGTGCCCAACACGCCAATGGAAATTCCAAAATGTGGAACGAATGCAAATCAGAGGGGGGGGTTCAAACTAATTCTGGGCAGAGTATAAACCTTCTTTTGGTATGTGTCAAACTGCAAAAAAAAGCCGTCGGTGTAATTCAGAACGGGGGCGGATTGTCGAAAAATGCCGGAGACTTGAGATTCTGCGCCGTTCTGATTTGCATCCGCCCGCCTTAGGTACTTTGTGTCCCCAAACATTCTCCGGTACAATGAAGCAGCTTTCCACACACTTCGTAGCAGATGCGTATTCTTCCACACTGTTTGACACATTTCTATACCTTTTTGCATCTACACAATTTTGCAGCCACACAATTCATTGGAGGCATTTGATGTCCACACACAGGGTACGACGATTTACTTTTCTGTTTTTGCTCGCAGCACTGGTGATTTCTGCCTGTGCAGCGCCACCACCGCCCAGCACCGGGACAGAAGCCAGCAGCGCCCCCGCGGCTGCGGCAACCGAACCAGCCGCGGCAGAAGGACCGGTGACAATTACCTGGGCTATGTGGGGAAGCCCGGCCGAGGTGGAGACCCACCAGCGCGTGGCCGATGCCTTTATGGAAAGCCACCCGGACATTGCCGTCGAGATTATGTCCGCGCCGTGGAGCGACTACTTCACCAAAATCCAGACCCTCTGGGCCAGCGGTGACTCGTCCGTCATCCCGGATGTGCTTTTCCTCTGGCCCACTCCCCGCTATGCGGCCGACGGTGTGCTGGAAAATCTGGACCCGTATATCGAAGCTGCGGGCTATGACCTGAGCGACTATTGGCCTGCCCTGCTGGAATCTGCCATGCTGGACGGCAGCGTCTACGGTTTCCCCCGGGACATCGGCCTGGAAGTGCTCTACTACAACAAAGACATCTTTGACGAAGTGGGCGTGGCCTATCCCACCGACGACTGGACGTGGGACGATCTGCTGACCGCGGCGGAGCAATTGACAGTCGTCGAAACCAATGGCCGGGTCTCCCGCTATGCCCTGGGCATGGAAGGCGGCAAATTCCAGCGCTGGGTCGGCCAGAATGGCGGCTCGATTTTGGATGATATGCGTAACCCCAGCAAATGCACGCTGACCGAGCCAGCAGCGGTGGAAGCCCTGCAATTCTTCGCTGATCTGATGGAGAACAACTATGCCATGCGCGACGCCAATCTGAGCCAGGCGGGCGGCGACGCGGCCGTCTTCCAGAGCGGCCAGGTGGCGATGATTATCCAGAACGCCAGCCGGGTTGGATCGTTCAACGCTGCGGAGATGAACTACGACGTCTCTACCCTACCCATTCCCGCTGGTGGCCAGCGCTCGGCCAGCGCGGGTGGTGCGGCTTGGGTGATGAGTTCTGGCAGCGACAACAAAGACGCAGCCTGGACTTTCCTGAGCTGGCTCCAGAGCACCGATGGCGGTCAATATCTCTACACAGCCTCGGGCGAAATCTTCCCGGCTCTCCAATCTACGGCCCGTTCGGATGCTTTCCTGACCGCGGATATGCCCCCGGCCAACCGGCAAGCCTTCCTGACTGAGGGCGAGAATGCCAAAGTTGGGGCGTTCGGCTACTTCCCCGAATGGGGCGAGTTGAGCGGCTCGATTATCGATCCGGGTTTGCAGTCCATCTGGGCCGGCGAGTCCAGCGTCACCGATGCTGTCGCCAGCATCTGCGAACAGGTAGACGCCTTCCTGGCCACCAACGAATACCCAAAGTAAACCATTAGGATGGCTGTGAGACCGGGTGAAAGGGGGTGATCCATCCCCTTTCACCCGGTACTTCTATCGGCCCAAATTCTGCTATGACAACCACCGCTCCCCCGTCCCAAACCCCCTGGTGGCAGCGCTATCGTCCAGACCAGCAGTGGGAAGCCTATCTCTTCCTCTTGCCCAGCTTTGCCGGGTTTTTGGTCTTTGTGGCAATCCCTGTGGGCGCGGCCCTGCTCCTCAGCTTCTACGATTGGAATCTGCTCTCCCCGCCGGAATTTGTTGGGCTGAAGAACTACACCCAACTCCTGGCCGGGGATCAGGTCTTCCGCAAAGTGATGGGCAACACCCTCTACTTTACGGCCCTGATTGTGCCGCTGCAATTGGCCTTTGGCCTGCTCCTGGCCCTGGCTCTGAACCAGCCCATTCGGGGCGTCGAATTCTACCGGCTTATCTACTTTATGCCGGTAGTGACGACAATTGTGGCCGCGGCGCTGGTTTTCCAGTGGTTCTTCAACCGGGATTTCGGCATTCTGTCCGCCTGGATTTGGGAACTGGGCACGCTGACCGGTCTCCCCATCCAGCCGCCGGACTGGCTCAACGATAGCGCCTGGGCCAAACCCGCGGTGGTGATCCTCACCCTGTGGAAGAATACGGGCTTTACAATGGTTATCTATCTGGCCGGGCTACAAAATATCCCCCGGGAACTCTACGACGCGGCCGAGGTGGACGGGGCCAATCGCTGGCAACGCTTCCGCTATGTCACCTTTCCGATGGTCAGCCCCACCACCTTTTTCCTGCTCGTCATTCAGATGATCGGTGCTTTTCAGCTTTTCAGCGAGGCGTTTGTGATGACTCGGGGCGGCCCGGCCCAGGCCACCCTGACAATCGTCTATTACATCTATCAGGTCGCCTTCGATTTCAGCAGCCGGATGGGCAAAGCGTCGGCCATCGCCTGGGTACTCTTCGTCTTTATTTTCCTCTTCACATTCATACAGACCCGGCTTCAGCGTCGGTGGGTCCACTACGAAGCGGGCGGTGAATAAGCGATGACTGCCTCCCGCCCCACACCCACCCCGCCCGAACATCTGCCTGCCCGCACTGCCCGCGGGGGCATCGACAGTCGGCGCAGTCTGCTGCTGCACCTGGCACTCATTCTGGGCAGCGCGGCTATGCTCCTCCCCTTCGCCTGGATGCTCTCCACCTCCCTGAAGTTGCCAAAAGAGATATTCGCCTATCCGCCCACGTGGATTCCCGACCCGGTGGTCTGGCAGAACTACGCCGATACCTGGCGCGCCATTCCCTTTGGCCGCTTCTATCTCAACAGCCTTTTCGTGGCCGTCAGTGTCACAGTCATCCAGATTGTCACCGCGTCTCTCGGCGCGTTTGCCTTTGCCCGCCTGCGCTTCTGGGGTCGGGAGCCGCTCTTTCTTGCCTATCTCGTCACGCTGATGATCCCCTTTCAGGTGACAATGATTCCCAATTTCATCATTGTCCGTTATCTGGGCTGGTACGATACATTTCTGGCGCTGATCCTGCCCACCGCCTTCTCGGCCTTTGCTGTCTTCCTGCTGCGTCAATACTTCCTGGGCCTGCCAATGGACTTGGACGAAGCCGCGCGTATGGATGGGGCAGGTTCGTTTCGTATCTGGTGGCAGATAATTATGCCCCTCAGCGGGCCTGTCCTGGCCGCGCTGACAATTTTTGTCTTTCTCGGCTCGTGGAACGACTTTCTCTGGCCGCTGGTCATCACAGCTTCGACAGAAATGCGCACGATTCCCGTGGGGCTGGCCGCATTCCAGGGCCAGTTCAAAACCGACTGGAACCTGCTGATGGCCGGATCGGTGATTGCCCTCTTGCCGGTTCTGCTCGTCTACGTTCTCGCCCAGAAGCGCTTTGTGGAAGGAATTACCCTCTCTGGCATGGGGGGGCGATAAATCGAATATCTCTTGGAGGAATGCTATGCAAGAAGTCCGCGTTGCCATTGTAGGAATGGGCATTGGCAAGGCCAACGCCCTGGCCATCACCCGCAATCCCCGGGGTCGGGTCGTCGCGCTCTGCGATCTGCTGGAAGATCGAATGGTCGAGTTTGCCGCAGACCTGCCCGAACCGGTGCAGATGTTTACCGATTACAACGAGATGTGCCGCAGCAGTGAGATCGACGCGGTTTTTGTGGGCACGCCCAACCAGTTCCACGTGCCTGTAGCCATGGAAGCCCTGCGCAACGGCAAGCACGTCCTCGTCACCAAACCCCTGGCCGACGGCGAGGAACCGGCCAAACAGTTGGTGGAACTGGCCGAGTCCACCGGGCTGGTCAATATGATGTCCCTCTCCACCCGTTTTAGTGTGGCTGTGCAACATCTGGGTCAGATGGGGCAGCGGGGCGAATTTGGTGAAATCTACTACGCCCGCGCCCGCAGCATCCGCCGCCAGGGCATCCCTGCCTGGAGTCCAGGCTTCATTTTGAAGGGCGGCGGCGCGTTCCGGGATATGGGCGTCCACGTGCTGGACTCGGCCTGGTGGCTGCTGGGTATGCCCGAACCGGTCAGCGTGACCGGCGTGGCCGGGGCCAAATTTGGGCCGCTGGGCAAGGGCTATTGGGGCAAAGGCGCACCGCCTGCCCAGGAATATTTTAGCCAATTTGCCGCGGATGATTACGGCAGTGGCTTCATCCGTTTTGCCAACGGCGCGGGTTTGCAGGTAGAGAGCTTCTGGGCCAGCCATCAGCCCGGCGAGGTGAACATCGAACTCTTCGGCACAGAGGCCGGCGCGCAGTTGCGTCCGTTGACAATCTACCGGATGAACGGAAATATGGAAGAGAACGCTACAATCGAAATGCCTGAAAACGCCAATCTGTTGGCCTGGGACAATGTGGCAGGCCACTTCATCGACAGCATTCTGGACGGCACGCCCTGCATCGCGCCCCTGCGTCACGGCTGGCTGGTGCAACGAATGATGGAGGGGTTGCTGAAGAGCGCAGAGACTGGGCAGGAGGTACGCCTCGACTGACCGACTTTGCAGACCTGCCAGATTTTCCGAAATCTGGCAGGTCTTTTCCCTTTCTATTCCTGCTCAATCAGCGTCATCGCTGCCTGCATCCAGCCCAGGGCGTGGGCCATACTGGCGTGCCAGGGCGCGTCGCATTCCAGCAGAGGCGTGTGGTCCGGGATCAGTACCCCATCGAAGCCGTTGCGGTGCAGGATGCGCAGCACCCGCAGCATATCCGTATCCCCGTCGTCGATGAACATTTCCCGGTAGTCGGGTGCTTTGCCCCGCACATTGCGCAGGTGCACATAGGCGATTTTATCCGCGGCGCTGTAGCGCTCCACTGTCTCATAGACATCCGTCCCCGGCATTTCGCTGATTGTACCCACGCAAAATTCGATGGCGCTGGCTGGGCTGGGGTGCAGGTCCAGCACCCGCTGGAAGTGATCCCCGTGATAGACCAGCCGCCCCGCACCGCGCAGGGTGGGCAGGGGCGGATCGTCCGGGTGAAAGGCCAGGGTCACGCCTGCCTCCTCGGCCACCGGCAGCATCTCGGCCAGGAAACGCTCCAGCCGCCTCAATACTTCCTCTGCTGAGACTGGCGGCAGCACATCCGCCGGGTCCGCAGCGTTGAAGCGCTCTACATCGTAAATCATATTCCAGACCATCCCGCCGGGGATAGGCGGCTGGGCCGGATTGTGAAAGCCCACCGAGCGCGCACCGGCCCGTGCCGCCGGGGATTCACTGCGTCCCCACGTCCCCGCCACTGTAAAGCAGTAGCCCATTGTGGGAATCCCCAGCCGACCCAAATCCCGCACAATCCGCTTCAGATGGGCCATCTGTTCGTCGCGCCGGGGACCGTCCAGCAGCACGTCGTACCAGTGGGCGGGCGCAAAGTTCTCCAGCGCTTCCAGCACCAGCCCTTCCGACTCCACCAGCGCCTTCAGGTCGCGCAGGCCCTCGTACGTCCAAATCGGATCGTCGGCTTCGGAGATGCCAAAGCCCGCATCTGCGTTATCCGATGTGATAATTTTCGCGCCGTCCCGCACAAAGTGGCCGGGCAGATGGGCGATAATGTGGGTGCAGCCAGCCTGCCGGGCAAAACGCAGATTCTCAGCGGTCAGCAACGCACGGTAGAGGCCAAGACCGAGTTTCATAGAATGCTCCTTCAAGAAATGGACACGGATTTAAGAGATGGAACGCGGATGACGCGGATTGAGCGGATAAAAGACGCAGAGAAGCTGCAATCTGTCCGTTTTCAATTTGTGTATAGTATACTCTCTGACAGGTGGTTCGGAAATTGATCCGCGTCCATCTGTTAAATCCGCGTCATCCGCGTTCCATTCTTCCAGGAGGCAGACAATGCCGTTTGCAACGATTCGCGACGAAACTAACTTTGACGAAGTGAAGGCCGGTGTCTTTGCCAGCCTGGGGTTGCAAAGTGTCAACTCCGGTCTCTACGATGGCGTCTGGGCCGAGACCGCCGGGCGCAAAACCATCGCCGTCCATTCGCCCATCAACGGCGAAAAGCTGGCGGATGTGGCTGTGGCCGGGGAAGCCGACTACGAGCGGCTCATCGGCAACGCCTGGGACGCCTACAGTGCCTGGTCCCGGGTGCCCGCGCCCAAACGGGGCGAAGTCGTGCGGGCGATTGGGGACAAATTGCGGGAATATGTGGATACCCTCGGCCTGCTCGTCTCGTTGGAGGTGGGCAAGACGCCGACCGAAGGCAAAGGTGAGGTCCAGGAAATGATCGACATCGGCGACTTTGCCGTGGGTCTCTCCCGCCAGATCTACGGCGTGACGATTGCCAGCGAGCGCCCGGAGCATCGCCTCTACGAGCAGTGGCATCCCTACGGCGTCGTCGGCGTCATCACCGCCTTCAACTTCCCCTGCGCGGTCTGGTCGTGGAACGCGCTGATTGCCTCTGTCATCGGCAATGTCGTCATCTGGAAACCCTCGCCCAACGCGGCCCTGACCGCCATCGCTACGACGAATATCGTCAACGGTGTGCTGGACGAAATGGGTCTGCCGCCCCTCTTCCTGCTGGCCGTTGACGAAGGGCGGGCTATCGGCGAGAAGCTGAGCCAGGACAAGCGCATCCCCCTCCTCTCCTTCACCGGCTCCATCCGCACGGGACGTCGGGTAGCCCAGGCGGTGTCGGCTCGGCTGGGGCGCTCTCTGCTCGAATTGGGCGGCAACAACGCCGCGATTGTCACAGCCAAAGCCGACCCGGAGATCGCGCTGCGGGGGGTGGCCTTTGGCGCGCTGGCGACGGCAGGCCAGCGCTGCACCACCACCCGGCGGCTGATACTCCAGGAGAGCATCTACGACGAATTTGTGGACAAACTGGTGCGGGCCTATGAGACAGTGAAGGTCGGCAATCCGCTCGAACCCGGGGTGCTGGTCGGCCCGCTGATCAATCAGTACGCGGTGATGGCCTACCGACAGGCTATCCAGCGGGCGGTGGACGAGGGCGGGCGGGTACTGGCGGGCAACCGGGTGTTGACGCTGCCGGGGCTGGAAGGCGGCCATTACGTCGCGCCCAGCCTGGTGGAGGGGATGCCGAATTTTGAGATCGTCTGCGAGGAGACCTTTGCGCCGATTCTCTACGTCCTGAAATATAAGGAGTTGGACGAGGCGCTGGCCATCCACAACAGTGTGGATCAGGGCCTGTCGTCGGCCATCTTCAGCACAGATGTGCGGGAGGTGGAACGTTTCCTCAGCGTGCGGGGCAGCGATTGCGGGCTGGCGAATGTGAACACTGGCACGGCCGGCGCGGAGATCGGCGGCGCATTTGGCGGGGAGAAGGAGACCGGCGGCGGACGCGAGAGCGGGTCTGACTCCTGGAAGGTCTACGCCCGCCGCCAGACGGTGACGATCAACTACGGAGAGAGTCTGCCCTTGGCGCAAGGCGTGCGCTTTGATGTGTAGACCAATTGCTGCGTGCGGCGTGAGATCGAACGACGATCTCACGCCGCACGTAGCATCTCCCGTTATTCCTCCCCAAACGGATAGCTCTTCACATCCTTCTCAATCGCCGCAATCAGCCGGGTGATCTCCCGGCGGTCGTCGGCGTCCAGGGCCTGCTTGCCCGCGGGCGCACGCTCGACGGTGGAGGTGAAGACTCCCCGCCGCTTGAGAATGTAGCGCATAAAGGCGTGATTTTCCAGAATAATCAGGGGCAGACAACGCCGGTGCAGCTCCCGCGCAGCCTCCTCATCCCCGGCCCAGAGCAGTTCCATCACCTGGGCCAGCAGATCCGCGATCTCACAGGCAGGCATACAGCCGTTGGCCCCCCGCAGATATTCATCTGTCATCACTTTGCCCGCCGCGCCACCAAAGATCGTTTTGACCTGACTCCCCACCAGCTTGTGGACTTCGGCGATGTGTTTGGGGCCGGGCTGGCGCTCCTCTTTGATGTACTCAATCGATGGCACATCCTGCACTAGCTGGGCGATCTGCTCGCCGGTGAGGGGCGCGTAGGCGTCCGCGTTCTGCACAACCAGCGGGCCGTCATAGACATCGGCCATACGCTTGTACATTTCAATGGCTGTGGCCGTGTTGGTGCGGGCCGGGGCCATTGCGATAATTGCGTCGGCTCCGGCCTTTTGGGCTTCCTTCGCGAAATACAACACTTGGGGCACAGAGACGCCGGAGCAGCCGAAGATCAGCGGCAGGCGACCGTCGATGGCCTCCATCACTTCGTGCAAGCCGCGCACCCGCTCCTGCTCGCCCAGAAAGTAGAATTCGCCCACCATCACCGGCCAGACAATGCCGTGCTGACCGCTGCGACAGCAGAAATCGGCCGCGGCGCGCAGGTCGGGAATGTGGATTTCCAGGTCCTCCTGGTAGGGGGTGGGCAACAGGCCGAAAACGCCTTTGAGATGATCGAAACGAGCCATTGGGTTTGTCTCCTTATGTGGGGTGGAAGCAATATCGGGCAAATAAAAGCATTTGGCAGTGTATCACCGGGTGGCAGAGAAGGCAATGCAGTGGAAATGGGTTCGGATTTCTGCTCTTGACGTTTGACGCGTAGCGTTATAGACTGCGAATAAGTAAACTGCCTGTATTTGCAAAAATGCAGGCAGCCTGTCCTCCACAGTTTTCGCAAAGAAAGCCGATTTATCGCGCACCCCACAGCCCGATTCTGATCAGAGGAGCCAACCGATGCTATACCCACAACAGAATGACAGACGCAATCTGCTCGACCTCTCTGGTGTTTGGGATTTCCAGATCGACCCGAAGGAAGTCGGCGAAGCGGAAGGCTGGTTCAATGGGCTGGCCGACGCCCGTGCGATGGCTGTGCCTGCCAGTTGGAACGACCTCTACGACGACATTCGGGACTATCTGGGCGTGGCCTGGTATCTGACCGAATCGTATATTCCCGCGGGCTGGCAGGGGGATCGGGTGATGCTGCGGGTCGGCTCGGCCAACTACGCGGCCAAAGTCTGGGTGAACGGCCAACTGGCGGGCGGGCACGAGGGCGGTCACTTGCCCTTCGAGTTCGATATCAGCGGGCTGGTGCGCTGGGACGCGGCCAACACCATCGCCGTGCAGGTGGAGAACCACCTGACGCCCAACCGGGTTCCCGCGGGCAATGTGGAGGGCGGGATGAGCCTCTTTATGCGTATGTTCCCCGCAGCCACCTTCGACTTCTTCCCCTACTCTGGCCTGCACCGGGCTGTGCAACTCTACTCCCTGCCCCAGAGCCACATCTCGGACGTGATGGTCACGACAGACATCGACGGCGCGGATGGGATTGTGACGGTGGCGGTGGAGGCAGATGGCGCAAAAAGTGGCAGCATCCAACTGGGCGAACAGACCGCTCCCCTCTCTTTCCAGAACGGGGCGGCCCAGGCCCGGATTCGTGTGACGAATGCCCGGCTGTGGGGACCGGATGATCCGTACCTGTACCCGTTGACCGTCACCCTCGGCGATGGGACAGCACCGACGGATCGCTATTCTCTGGATGTGGGTATCCGCACGATTGCGGTGGAAGGGGGCACGATTCTGCTCAACGGCCAGCCCATTTTCCTGAAGGGCTTTGGCAAGCACGAGGATTTTTCCGTCTCTGGGCGGGGGGACAACCGGCCAGTAACGGTCAAGGACTACGCCCTGCTCAAATGGATCGGGGCCAACTCCTACCGCACGGCCCACTACCCCTACTCCGAGGAGCAGATGCGTATGGCCGACCGGGAGGGGATTCTGATTATCGATGAGATTCCCAATGTCAGCCTGCAATTTGGCGGCGGGGAAGAGGCCGTGGCCGAGCGGCTGCGTATGTGCAAGCAGCAGATGTCCGAACTGATCGCCCGGGATAAAAACCACCCCAGCGTCGTCATGTGGAGCATTGCCAACGAGCCTATGCCGCCGGATGTGATGCAGCGCATGGCCGGTGGGGATGTGCCGCCCATCGACCCGTCCACGACAGCCTTCTTCCAGGAACTCTACGATCTCTGCCGGGCGCAGGACCCCACCCGGCTGGTCACGCTGGTGGGGGTGGGCGGCGGACCGGTCGAGTGGCTGGCAAGCTCGGATGTGGTCTGCATCAACCGCTACTACGGCTGGTACAGCCAGAGCGGCCAGTTGGATGCTGGGCGGGGCGCGCTGGAGAACGAACTGGACAGCCTTTATGCCCAACTGGGCAAGCCGATTATTATCACCGAATTTGGTGCGGACACCCTGGCGGGCAACCACAGCAATCCACCGGATATGTGGAGCGAGGAATATCAGGTGGAGATGCTGCGGGGCTATCTGGACGCGGCCGCTGAGCGCCCGTATATGGCCGGGCTGCACATCTGGAACTTTGCCGATTTCAAGACCGCCCAGGGCACGATGCGCGCCGCCAGTATGAACCACAAGGGTGTCTTCACCCGTGACCGTCAGCCCAAGATGGCCGCCCACTTCCTGCGCGAGCGTTGGAGTCAGCCCGGTTCAGATCAGCCAGCTGCCCAGGATTAGGGCTGGATTGCGAAGGCTACGCCGAAGACCAAGCCACCCGGACAAAGTCCCCGGCACTTACTATACAAGCGAGCTGGTACACCACCGCCGCTCCGTTGTTGGACGTGAAGTGCCGGGGACTTTTGGATGCTTATTTTCGTGAAATAGCCTAAAGGGGACCAATTGCTGAATCGATTTGATGCTTTGGGTAGCTTTTTGTTCTCTGTTCGTGACCGGGTTGAAAATCTTTCGACCCGGCAACACCGCTTACTGTCATTGGTGCTTGTTCTGGCTATCGGCTTCGCCGATTTTTTGACTGGTTTTGAGCTGAGCTTTTCCCTCTTCTATCTGGCTCCGATCTCTTTGGTCGCCTGGCATGCCGGGGGAAGCTCCGGTATTGTCATTTCGCTAATGAGTGCGCTGGTCTGGTTTGCCGCAGACATCGCCAGCGGTCACACCTATTCGGCGCTGTGGATTTATCTGTGGAACACATTCATTCGGCTGGGCATATTTATTGCGGTGGCGATGATCCTTGCCCGTTTGAAGAACTCGCTGATCTTTGAGCAAACCCTCGCCCGCACGGATTTCTTAACCCAGGCAATCAACGCGCGCTACTTCTATGAATTGGCCGAGCAGGAAATCGTCCGTTCGAGAAGGTACAGTCACCCGCTTACACTGGTCTATATCGATCTGGACAATTTCAAGCAGGTGAATGACCGGTTTGGCCATCTGGCTGGAGACCGGGTGTTGCAACAGGTGGTGCAGGTCTGCACAAGAAATCTGCGAGCAACGGACTGCGTTGCCCGTTTAGGCGGCGATGAATTTGTCATTCTGTTGCCAGAAACCGGCCCATCCGCAGCCCGCACAATTCTGCCCAGATTGGCGACCCATCTGCGCGATGAAATACGCAGAGACAATCCATTTGTCTCCTGTAGTATTGGGGTGGTCAGTTGTGAGGATGAGATTCCCGAAGCGATTGATCTGGTGAAGTGGGCCGATCGCGCTATGTACACCGCAAAATCGGCGGGCAAAGATCGGATCGAATTCGTTACATTGGGACTAACCACAGAATAGACGCACCTTCGCAGGCAAGTGCCGGTTACCCAAACGCAAACCCATTCTGTTGCCGTAGGGGGGAGAAAGAGCGGCGATGCTCCGGGCAGGGGCCGTGGGCTGCGATGGCGGCCAGATGGCTGGCCGCGCCGTAGCCTTTGTGGCTGGCGAAACCGTAGCCGGGATAGCTGCGCTCCAGTTCCACCAGCAGCCTGTCCCGGTGGACCTTCGCGAGAATGGAGGCCGCGGCGATGGAGACAATGCGCCGATCTCCCTTCGTAAAACTCTCCTGGGGAAGATTGACACGGGCCAGCTGCACCCAATCCAGCAGCAGATAGTCCGGGCGGGCAGCCAGCCCCTCAATCGCGCGCTGCATAGCCAGCCGGGTGGCCGGGGCAATGCCCATGGCGTCGATCTCCTGGGCGCTGGCCTCGCCCACAGCCCAGCCCGCCGCGGACTGATGGATGGCATCCACCATTTCCTCCCGCCGAGCCGGGGAGAGCAGTTTGCTGTCCCGCACATCGGCCCAGATGGCTGTCAATTCCGCACCTTTGGGCAACACCACCGCCCCCGCCACCACAGGCCCGGCCAGCGCACCCCGGCCAGCCTCATCCAGCCCGGCAATCGCCCCATAGCCTGCCAGCCAGAGCCGGGTTTCCTGATCCAAATCAGGGGGAGGAAATCGGGCGGATTTGGTCCGCGAACTAGCCATTTGCCTGTTCGCCCAGAATCACCCGATGATCAAATTCGCCGTCGTCCCCATTCTGGAAGATGGCGTGGGCCGCCATTGCACCACCGATGATGCCCGCTTCGTTGCGCATCTGGGCCACAGCCAGGGGTGCGCGGGTTTGGATGTGTTTGAAGAATTTTTCGCTCTTCTTGCTGATACCACCGCCAACAATAAAGAGATCTGGCGAAAGCAGAAACTCCAGCTTCTGAAAATACTGGTTGAGCCGTTTGCCCCACTTCTTCCAGCCCAGGTCTTCCCGCTGACGTGCGCTCTCCGCGGCCTGTTGCTCCGCGTCGCCGCCGTTCATCTCAATGTGGCCCAACTCCGTATTGGGTAGCAGGTGGCCGTCCACAAAGACGGCAGTACCGATGCCCGTGCCCAGGGTGAGCATAATAATCACCCCATTCTGGTCCCGGCCCGCGCCAAAGACCATTTCGGCAATGCCCGCGGCATCCGCGTCGTTGATGACTGTGACCGGGCAGCCAGTGGTCTCTTCAAAGAGTGCTTTGGCGTCGGTCCCGATCCAGGAATCGTCCACATTGGCCGCGCTGTGGGCCACGCCGTTGCGAATAATGGCCGGGAAGGTACAGCCGACCGGTCCTTTCCACTCAAAATGGCGCACAACCTCGCCCACCACCTCTGCCACATCCGCGGGCTTTGCCCCTTCCGGCGTTTCCAGCCGAAAGCGCTCGGTGATCATCTCACCCGTCTCCGCGTCCACAATCGCGCCTTTGATTCCGCTTCCCCCGATGTCAATCCCCAGAACGTGCATGATTTCTCCTGTTGTTATCGATGACTGCTATGTCTGTTATTCTTCCACCTTCACGCCGCTCCAAAAAGCCACCCGGTCTTTGATCTGCGCTGCGGCTGGGCTGGGCGTGGGATAATACCAGGCAGCGTTTTCGTTGGTCTTGCCGTCTACCACAACGCTGTAATAGCTGGCGACGCCCTTCCAGGCGCAGGTGGTGTGGCGGCTGCTCTCCTGAAAATAGTCCCAGTTCACAGATGCATTGGGAAAATAGTGGTTGCCTTCTACCACAACCGTCTCGTCACTCTCGGCCAATACTGCGCCGTTCCACGTGGCCTTTGCCATCACTGACTCCTTCTTCTGATTAAGCCTCTGTCGCGGCTTCGAGCGGAAAGGTCCGCGCCCCGGCACTGGCGGGCGAAATGTAGACTTCGGGCCAGATGTTCATCGTTTTGGAATAGCGCTCGAAGATGGCGTCGCGCACGGCCCGCTCCTGGCCTTTGCTGACCAGGGCCACTGCACAGCCGCCAAAGCCCGCGCCGGTCAGCCGTGCGCCCAGACAGCCGGGGGCGCTGCGCATGGCGTCCACCATCGCGTCCAGCGCGTCGCTGCTCACTTTGTAGTCGTAGCGCAGACTCTCGTGACTGGCGTTCATCAGCCGTCCCACTTCGTCCAGATCGCCCCCGGCCAACGCCTGGACAGTCGCCGCCACCCGCTCGTTCTCGCCTACAACGTGGCGACAGCGCCGATAGACCACTTCCGAAAGCAGCCCCTTGTGTTCCTCCAATTGAGCGCTGGTCACATCGCGCAGGGCGGTGATGCCGGGCAGGACGGCCTGCAAAGCGGCCACCCCTTCCTCGCACTGGGCGCGGCGCTCGTTGTAGGCGCTGCTGGCCAGGGATCGGCTGGCCTTTGTGTTGCCGATAACCAGCGACGCGCCAGCCGGGAAGGGAACCCGCTGGTATTCCAGAGAGCGGCAGTCGATGAGCAGCGCGTTGCCATCCTCGCCCAAAGTGCTGATGAACTGGTCCATAATGCCGCAGTTGACGCCCACAAAAACATTCTCCGCGTGCTGGGCCGCTTTGGCAATCTGGGGACCGGTCAGGGCGTCCAAGCTGTCCGCCGCGCTGAGCAGGGCCAGGGCGTTGGAAATCTCCAGCCCCGCCGAACTGCTCAGCCCGCTGCCCCGGGGAATATTGCCGCTCACCACCCCTTCCAGTCCCCGCAGTTGGACGCCAGTCTCCTCCAGCGCCCAGGCCACACCCATTGTATAGTTGGCCCAGAAGACTTCGTTGTCAAAGGCGAAGTCGTCCAGATCGAAGTCGGCCCAGGAGTCGAATTCGACAGCGTAGAGGCGCACCCGCCGGTCGGTGCGAGGACGGAAGACAACCCGCACGTCCTTGTCCAGGGCCACAGGCAGCACAAAGCCGTCGTTGTAGTCCGTGTGTTCGCCGATTAGATTGACCCGGCCTGGCGCAATCGCCACGTGGGTCGGTTCGCCGTCGAAGACTTTGGCAAATTCGGCGCAAATTTCTTCTGTGCGTTTGTCGAGGGGTTGCATAGGGTGGACCTGTTCTGTCTACAGTTGACTGGTTGAATGATTGATTGGCACAAGAATGGCGTAGAGATTCAGGTTGCCCTCTTTGCCGTCGGCCCGGAAGGTGCGCTCCAGCGTCAGACCCGCGTCCGCGGCCAGCCGATGCAGTTCCGCCTCGTCCACCTGATGAACGTAGCGGGTAGCGGACACGCCCTGCTTCCAGGGCAGCAGCGCGTCGCCGGGTTCGACATCCGCCTCGTCCAGCCCCACAGCAGACCAGTCGATCAGTCGCTTGCGGAAACGCTCGCTGGTCAAAAACTGCCAGAAGGAGAGAACGATTGGTCCTCTACACAGGCGGGCGAATTCCCGCACCACCGCCAGGCGCAGATCGTAGCCGGGCAGGTGTTGCAGGGTGGCGGTGCAGAGCAGCCGGTCGAAACGCTCGCCGCCCAGCCGGGCCGACCAGCTGGGGTCCGAGAGGTCTCCCTGCACAAAACGGCAGTGGACATTTGCCAAATCGACTGTGGCAGATTCTGCCAGGGCAAGCAGCGCTGTGTTGCCGTCCACGCCCGTGTAGTCGCAGGCGATCCCCGCTTCGTCCAGCAGACGGGCAAAGCGCCCGTTGCCGCAGCCCACATCCAGAACCGATAGACCCGTAGACCTGCCAGGTTTCGGAAAACCTGGCAGGTCTTTCGTTTCGCCTCCGAAATAGGGTAAAATAGCAGCCAGCCCCGGCGTCGCCTGCTGCCGGGTAGCGTCGAAAGGCTCCGCCACCTGGGCATAGAAGTCTCGATTCAGTTCGAGCAGCCGCTGGCGGACCGGTTCGCGCATAGAAAGACTCGGAGGTGGTAGATGACAATTGGCGTGCGCACCCTATTTGAAACGCCCAGCAAGGCGCGTATGAGTGCTGATGAGTATATCGACTTTCCGTTGAGTGCGCATAAATCCGATCTCATCGAAGGAGTCTTTATGATGGCATCCCCAGCGTCCTATCGGCACGAAGTCGCACAAAGCTTTATAAGTGCACTATTAACACTCTTCGTTGACTTGCAAGCATTAGGGCAGGTATTGGGGGCAAATGCTGCCTTCAGACTCTCGGAAGAAAATGCCTTTCAGCCGGACATTTCATTCATCCGCGCGGATCGGGTGGATCTGGCCGAAGATGTCTATTTCCCCGGTCCACCGGACCTGGCGGTGGAGATCATCTCACCCAGCAGCCGCCAGTACGACGAAGTGGAGAAGCGCATCAACTACGGGCGCTATGGGGTGCGGGAATACTGGCTTATCGATCCCATCTACGAGACGCTTCACTTCTTCAGCCAGGCCGAGGGCGAACTCTTGCCTATTCCCGCCGAGCAAGGCGTCTATCATTCCCGCCTGCTCAAAGGCTTCTATTTGCGCCCCGAATGGCTATTCCCCGGCGAAGGCAGCCCCCGCCCCTCTGTGCTGTCTGTGGCGCGTGAACTGGGCATACTCGAATGAAACGAATTCTTGCGCCGGAAGATGTGCCCGCCGAAGTCCACGAAATCGCCGAAGCCTGGCAGAAACGCGCCCGTTTTGAGCCTGCCCGCCACGCTGCCCCGCTCCACGCCATCTTCCAGGAAATTCCCCGTGTGCCCGCGCACGAATGGGATTCGGAGCGATCCCTGCGTTCTATTTTAGCGCGCTATCCGAAAGAGGGCAAAGGCTTCTACTCCAAAGCGAATCTGGTGGCGGGCTATCGTCATCTGATCGAGGAGGGCGACCTGGACCCGGACCCGCTGGTGATGGAGCGTATCCGCATGAAACCCATGCGCACGGCCAGCGGCGTGGCCCCGGTGACAGTCCTCACCGCGCCCGCGGGCTGCCCGGCCCGTTGCATCTTCTGCCCGGACGACTGGCGGATGCCCAAAAGCTACATCTACGACGAGCCGGGCGCGATGCGGGCCGAGCGGGACGGCTTCGATCCTTTCCGGCAGACATACGGACGCATCCAATCCTTCGAGAATATCGGCCACGACGCCAGCAAAGTCGAACTGCTGATTCTGGGCGGCACGTGGAGCGCCTATAGCCGGGACTATCGGGAGTGGTTTGTGCGCCGCTGCTACGACGCGATGAACGCGGTGGGCGACCCGTCCTACACCGATGCCCCGTCGTTGGAAGCGGCCCAGCAGCACAACATCACCGCGGCCCACCGCAATGTGGGGCTGGTCATCGAAACCCGGCCCGATTGGGTGACGCCGGAGGAGATTCGCCATCTGCGCCGATTGGGTGTGACGAAAGTGCAGATCGGCGTGCAGAGTCTGGACGACGACATTCTGGCCCTGAACAACCGGGGCCACGGGGTGGAGGCTGTGCGCCAGGCGTTGGGGCTGCTGCGCACAGCGGGCTTCAAACTCCATCTGCACTGGATGCCCAACCTGCACGGCGCGACGCTGGGGAGCGACCGGGCCGACTTTGCCCGCTTCTTCAGCGACCCGGCCATCCGTCCCGATGAACTGAAAATCTACCCCTGTTCGCTCATCGCGGACACGGAACTCTACAATCTGTGGGAAAAGGGCGAATATCACCCCTATACAGAAGAGGAATTGGTCGATATTCTGGCCGACATCAAACCGACGATTCCGGCCTACACCCGGGTCAACCGTCTCTTCCGGGACATCCCCGCCCATCACATCCAGGCCGGGGTCACAGCCAGCAACCTGCGCGAGATTGTCCACGCCGAACTGGACCGTCGGGGTCAGCGCTGCGGCTGCATCCGCTGCCGGGAAGTGCGCCGCCAAACCGTGCGGGAAGAAGAACTGCGGCTGCTCGATACGGTCTATGAGACAGACCTGACCGTCGAGCACTTTCTGCATTTTGTCGTTGAAAAAGAGACTGGAGATTCGGGACTGGAGATTGGGCAGCCTCCTCAACTCCCAATCGCAGGGTTCTTGCGCTTGAGCCTGCCCAAAACAGACGACGCGGGCAGCCGGGCCTTTCTGGAGGAGATTCGGGGGAATGCGATGATTCGGGAGGTCCACGTCTATGGCCCGGCGTTGGCGCTGGGCAAGGACGAGCCGGGCGCGGCCCAGCACGTGGGCTTGGGCAGCCGTCTGCTGGCAGAAGCCCGGCGCATCAGTCGGGCCGCGGGCTTCGAGCGCATCAGCGTCATCGCGGCCACAGGAACCCGTGACTACTACGCCAATCGGGGCTTCAAACAGGGAGAGCTTTATATGACAGGCGGGACGACCCTATGACACCCACACCCTCTCAAAAACCGAGTTTTTAAGACCGACTCACTCCTGAGTAGAGTCGAGAAAGTTTTTAGATTTCTGGTAGTTGATGGCATACTGAAGGAATGCCAAAACAACTGAAGTATCAACTGAACGAAACCGAATTGAAGCAAATCGAGCAGGCGATCAAAAGCGC
>JAUIHI010000019.1 GCA_030432295.1 Anaerolineae bacterium
GGTGCAGGCTCCGGATGGCAGCCCTGTGGCGGATGTTGAGGTCAGCACTGATTGGGGTCCAGAAGTTCCGAATCTGGATTTGGGTACATTGGTAGCGAGGGGCAGTTCTCGCTATCCGAACCATAATCCAGCCCGCACGGATGTTGCTGGTCAGACCACACTCTGGCTCTTCCCTGCCACCAACCCATACTCCTATACCCTTAAAGTTACACCACCTGTTAATTTACCATTTGCATCATTTGCGGTGACTGAATTGAGTGTTACCGGCGACCGCACCGAAGTGATCGTACTTCAGTACAGCCAGACCCCAGGCACCATCTCTGGACGGGTGGTGGATAGTGCAAACACGCCATTGGTTGGGGCAGCAGTCGAAGTCTGCGGCAATGTCATCTGTGACACAATAATCACCAATAGTCTGGGTGAGTATACCAGCGGTGAAGTGCCCGCCGGGCAGTATACGGTGCGCGCATTTCCGCCGCAGGGTAGTAACCTTATGCCGGATCGGATTGGTCCTTTTACTCTGAATGCAGGCCAGGTACTGACCGTGCCAGATTTAGTGCTTACCGCCCCGGTAGCCCCACCGCCGGATGTGGAGATCCCGGCTGCTCAACCTGGCGACAACGGCGTACCTCGGGTGCCAAGAGGAGACGTCAGTCTGACTATTCAGGCCTGTCCTGGGGGCACTGCGGGTTATGAACTTTTGCAGAACAGTGCGGTGGTGGGCAATGGCAGCATGGCGGAAGGCCCGACGGGTAACTATAGCGGCGTAATCTCAGGCTCTTTTGGGTTGGGAGGTACGGTGCGGGTTGTCATCACCGTCATCTGTCCTGATACGAGTGTGGACGAGACGCCTTTCGACATCATTTATATCGATCCTAGCGGCCATGTGTTCGATACAGAAGGTGATCCTATCTCAGGTGCAACGGTTACACTGCTGCGTTCGGACCTCTATGGTGGTCCGTTCCAGGTTGTGCCAGACGGCAGTGAATTGATGTCACCCTCTAACCGCACCAATCCGGATGTGACCGATGCCGAGGGCTTCTTTGGCTGGGATGTGGTGGCTGGCTACTATATCGTGCGGGTTGAGGCAACGGGCTGTTATCTGCCCGGCAATTCTTCCCAAACCCAAGTGGAGAGTGCCGTGCTGATCATCCCGCCGCCAGTGACGGACTTGGAATTGTTGCTCGATTGTACGGCGTCGCCTACCGCCACATCGACCCCTACGCCATCACCCACTGGGACACCGAGTCGCACACCGACAAGTACGTCATTGCCTACGAGTACAGCAACCTCAACCCGTACACCGACTATCACACAGACGCCGACCCTTACACCGTCACCCACGGGCACAGCGACCCCAACCCGTACACCGATTATCACACAGACGCCTACCTTTACACCATCACCCACTGGGACACCGAGTCGCACACCGACAAGTACGTCATTGCCTACGGGTACAGCAACCTCAACCCGGACACCGACTATCACACTGACACCGACTCATACGCCTTCGCCCACTGGGACACCGACAAACACGCCATCACCTACCGGCACAGCAACGCCAACTCGGATACCGACAAACACGTTAACCCCGACCCATACGCCATCAACTACACCGACAGTAGGCGAAAACCGCATTTATTTGCCTTCGCTTCAACGCTGAAAAACAAAAAGGGAGAAGCCCGCAGCCAACCTGGCTGCGGGCTTCTCCCTTATCCGCGTAAATCCGCCTTTTCAGCGCAATCTGCGTCCTATCCTCCATACACCCCGCTCGTAATCCGCACCATCTCGCCGTAGCTCTTGGCGTCCAGGGCCGCGCCGCCGATCAGTGCGCCGTCAATGTCCGGCTGCTGCATGATTTCCTCGATGTTGCCTGGCTTCGTGCTGCCGCCGTAGAGAACCCGTGTGGCCTCGGCCACGTCCTCTCCGTAGAGTTCTTTGACCGTCGCCCGCACCACACCGCCGCAGATGTCGCCTGCCTGCTGGGAAGTGGCGGCCAGACCCGTGCCAATCGCCCAGATGGGTTCGTAGGCCAGGACCAGAGACGCCACCTGCTCACTGCTCAGACCAGCCAGTGCACCGCGTACCTGTCCGCTCACAAAACTCTGGGTCTCCCCTGCTTTGTTCTGGTCCAGACTTTCGCCGATGCAGACAATCGGTGTCAGCCCCGCAGCCAGGGCGGCCTTGACCTTTTTGTTGACCGTCTCGTCGGTCTCGCCGAAGAACTGGCGGCGCTCGCTGTGGCCGATGATGACGTACTCCACCAGCCCTGACAGCATAGCCGCGGCCACCTCGCCGGTGAATGCACCGCTTTCTTCCCAATAGCAATTCTGCGCGCCTACCTGAATCGGCGCGCTGCCTACTGCCTCTTTCACCGCCGGGAGACAGATAAATGTCGGGCAGATCACCCGATCTACATTCGCATAGCCAGAAGTCAACTCGACGATCTCTTTTGCCAGGGCTGTGGCCTCGGCAACCGTCTTGTTCATCTTCCAGTTTCCGGCCATCATTGGTTTGCGCATAGGATTTGCTCCAAAGTTGTGGTAGAAAAAGCGGACGCAGATGACGCTGAAAAAGAGGATTGACGCCGATAAAAATTCTGATCCGTCAGAATCTGCTCAATCAGGCCAATCCGCGTTCCATTCTTATCCGCGCCTATCAATCCAAATCATGAAAATCTGCGTCCCATCTTTTATCCAAAGCCACCCGATCCGCCCGTATCTTCCCCATCGGCCTCAGCTTCTTCCTCGTCGTCCTCTTCTGGCGGCGCATTGAATCGTTCCAGTTCGGCCTCGTATTCCTCCGCGGTCAACCAGCGACCGCCACTGACCTCCTGGCGCAGGAGCGCACGCTGGCTGTTGAACCAGAGTTCCACCTCCACTTGGGTGAAGCAGCGGTTGCGGCCCGAGCCCTGGATCACCTTGCGGGTGTAATAGGAGGCGTCGCCGTCGTCGCTGCCGCTCAGCGCGTTGAGGGTGTCCACTTCTGCGCTGAGTGGCTCGTTGCAGCGAGTGCTGAGGACATAAATCGCTAGATTGCGGCCACCGCTGGAGGGTCTGCCGGTAAAGAGAGATGCGAGTCGTTTGAGTAGGGACATTTTGGGTATCAGGTGGTGGATGTTTGGTATTGGGTAGTGGCGCTGACGGAGGAGATGAGTTATCAGTGAACAGTCACCGGTGATCAGTCAGTCGTGTACACCTACTGATCACTGATCACTGATAACGGGTTACTGTCCCACGAAATACCCAATATCTAATCTCTATCATTCAACGCCGCCACACCGGGCAGCACTTTGCCTTCCAGAAATTCCAGGCTGGCACCGCCACCGGTGCTGACGTGGGAAATTTTGTCGTCCAGCCCGGCCTGACGCACCGCGGCCGCGCTGTCGCCGCCACCGATAATTGTGGTCGCATTGACGAGGCCCGCCAGAATTTCAGCGATGGCAACGGTCCCTTTGGCAAAGGCGGGCATCTCAAAGACACCCATCGGCCCGTTCCAGACGACTGTCTTGGCGCCGGCCAGCCGGTTGGCAAAGTGGGCAATCGACGCGGGGCCGATGTCCAGGGCCATCCAGCCCTCGGGGATGGCGTCGACGGGGACGGTTTTGTGCTGGGCGTCGGCGGAGAAATCGTCCGCCACCACCAAGTCCACGGGCAGATGGAGCAGCCCCGCGCTTTTGTCGAGCAGAGAGCGAGCTGTCTCCAGCGCATCTTCCTCCACCAGACTCTTGCCGGTGGCGTAGCCCTGGGCACGCAGAAAGGTGTTTGCCATACCGCCGCCGATGAGAATGGCGTCTACCTTCTCCAGCAGCTTTTCGATGACCGCGATTTTGTCGCTGACTTTGGCTCCACCCAGAATCGCCACAAAGGGCCGTTCTGGTTCTTCCAGCGCGCCGCCCAGATAGTCTAGTTCCTTTTGCATCAGGAAACCGGCCACTGCGGGCAGATGCTCGGCCACACCGGCGGTGCTGGCATGGGCGCGGTGCGCGCTGCCAAAGGCGTCGTTGACAAAGACATCGCCCAGTTTTGCCAACTGAGCCGACATCTCCGGGTTGTTCTTGGTTTCACGGGGATCAAAACGGGTATTCTCCAGCACCAGCACGTCGCCGGGTTGCAGCGACGCTGCCGCTGCTTCCGCTTCCGGGCCGACGGTTTCACCCACAAACTGCACCGGGCGTCCCAGCAGAACGGCCAGATGTTCGGCGATGGGGTGCAAGGAATACTTGGGGTCCGGCCCGCCTTTGGGACGGCCCAGATGGCTCATCAGCACAAGCGATGTGCCATTTTCCAGGAGATAGCTCAAGGTGGGCAGGGCAGCCTGGATGCGGGCATCGTCGGTGATGGCCCCGCTGTCGTCCTGGGGCACATTGAAATCAACCCGCACCAGCGCCCGTTTGCCCGGCCAATTGATGTCACGAATGGTCTGTTTGCGCATAGACACCTCCGGTGAGGTGTCGAAGTGCCGGGTGTCGAAGTGTCAATCGGTCTGATCGACACCTGACACCCGACATCCGACACAGCCTGTTAGATGCCCTTCGAGGCAATGTATGCGGCCAGGTCGGTCACCCGCACGCTGTAAGCCCACTCGTTGTCGTACCAGGTGACAACCTTCACCAGATCGCCGTAGAAAGCGGTGAACTCGGCGTCGATGGTGCTGCTGAAGGCGTTACCTTTGTAGTCGATGCTCACCAGGGGTTCCCGGCTGACGTTGAGAATACCCTTCATCGGGCCAGCCGCGGCCGCATCAAAGGCTGCGTGCAGATCAGCGGTGCTGCCGGGGTTGCTCACCTTCGCCACAAAGTCCACCACAGAGACGGTGGATGTGGGGACGCGCATGGCCATACCGTCGAATTTGCCCTTCAGTTCGGGCACAACCAGCGAGACGGCTTTGGCCGCGCCGGTCGTCGTCGGGATAATGCTCAGGCCCGCGGCCCGTGCCCGGCGCAGGTCTTTGTGGACCAAATCCAGAATCTGCTGGTCGTTGGTGTAGGCGTGGACAGTCGTCATCACGCCCTGTTCGATGCCAAAGGTATCGTTGACAACTTTGGCCGCGGGGGCCAGACAGTTGGTGGTGCAACTTGCGTTGCTGATGATGTGGTGCTTGGCCGCGTCGTACTTCTCGTTGTTGACGCCCATGCAGACGGTGATGTCCTCGCCCTTGGCCGGTGCGCTGATGATGACCTTTTTGGCCCCAGCCGCAATGTGCAACTCGGCCTTCTCTTTGGATGTGAAGATGCCTGTGCTCTCCACCACCAGGTCCACGCCCAGATCGCCCCAGGGCAGTTTGCTGGGGTCACGCTCACTCAGCACCTTCAGCCGGTCGCCGTTGATGATAATATCGCCGCCTTCCACCTCGACAGAGCCAGGGAAGATGCCGTAGTTGCTGTCATACTTGAAGAGGTGGGCGTTGGTGTTGACATCCGAGAGGTCGTTGATAGCAACGATGTCGAACTCGCCGGGGTGATTCTCGAAGAACGCTTTGGTCACTTGCCGACCGATACGTCCAAAACCGTTGATTGCAATTCGTGTAGCCATTGTGTTGCTCCTTTAAGAAGATGAATATTAATGATGCAGTCGGGGGCAGACTGCATTTGTCTTGGTATTTAGTTGTGGAGCTTGACCAGAACTTCCTTGACTGGTCTACGATGCCCAATGGTAGGGCTTTCAGCCCACAAATTTATTCTATCACAGCAGAGGCAAAACAGTTGCTTTCGGGGGATGCTGATTATGTGATTCTTTTTCGGTCAGGAGCAGCCGGTAGATATTCATCACCTGGGCTGCCATTTTGGCCGGGTCGTGATGGCGGGGGATTTTGTCGTCCGCAATATCGCCTGTGAAGAGCCGGTAGTCCAGCGCCTCGTCGCTCTCTGGCAATGTCACCCATTCGGTGGCGGAGTCGTCGGCTGGCTGCTGTAAATAGTTGTCGTTGGCCAGGACAGTTGTGAAGGCGTCGCCCGCGTGCAGGCGCAGATGGCGCATGTGATCGCTGACGCCAAAGCCGTCGGTCTCGCCCGGCTCGGTCGCCACATTGCAGACGTAAAGCCGCACTGCCTGGGAAGCCTGGATAGCTTTCTGCACGTAGGGAACCAGCAGATTGGGCATCAGACTGGTGAAGAAGCTGCCCGGCGCGGCCAGAATTATATCCGCCTGCAGAATCGCCCGCACGGTCTCCGGGTAGGCCCGGCATTCGGACGGCTCCAAATGGACACGCACAATTTCGCCCCTGGCCCCGGCAATCTGACTCTCTCCCCGCACAACCAGCCACTCTTCCTCGTGGGACTGACCGTTGCCATTGGCATACGTCTCTTTACGCTGGCGTTTGATCTCGGCGCAAAGTGTCACATTGTCTAGTGTGCTGGGTAGGATACGCCCGCGCACGGCCAACACCCGGCTGCTGTCGGCAATGCCTGCCTCAAAACTGCCGCTGAGCGCGGTCATTGTAGTGATAAAAAGATTGCCGAAGTTGTGATTGTCCAGCCCGTCCCGGTCGCCAAAGCGATATTGGAGCAGTTGGGTCATCAGTTCTTCGGCGTCGCTGAGCGCGGCGATGTTGTTGCGAAAATCCCCCGGGGGCAGGACGCCCATCTTCTGGCGCAGAATGCCGCTGCTGCCCCCGTCGTCGGCCACCGTCACCACCGCTGTGATATTCTCAGTGTAGTGGCGCAGTCCCCGCAGCAGCGTCGGCATTCCTGTGCCCCCTCCGATGACAACGATCTTTGGCCCGGTCATGCGCTGACGGCGTTCCTGTCCAGTCACCAGCACATCCATCATTTCCCAGCTATCCAGCGATTCGTGGCGACCGAGCAGCACAGCCGCCACCTGCCGGTTGATCTGCCAGACCGCATAGAGTGTCAGCCCACTCCCGGCTGCCAACAGCAGCCCACCCCGCAGCCAGTCGGAGAATTGAGAGAAGGCCAGCCCGGCCAGATGGGGGGGCAAAAGGGGAATAATCTGCAAGTTGCGCAGGATAAAAGCCAGCCCCAGCCCGGCTACAACGACACTGATTAGCAGCAGAAGAATCCAGCGCTTGACAGCCAGCCCCGGCGCGGCCAAGAGTGCCCAGCGGGAGTCGATTTGCCGGGTCTGTAAGGACGGGGATTTGAATATAGGCAGTTGGCGTAGGACTCGCTTGATAAACATGCGGAAAGTATACGTCCATTCTTCTCACTTTGGCAATGCCTGGGCGAAAGCGAACCGATTTTGTCTCCCTCCGCGGCGTGGGTTACAATCAATTTATCTCCTGCGTTCCACCTTTACCGCGCCCAATGGAGGCGATGACAGTGGTCTCCGCCCCAATCTCAACTCTTGCCAATGCCATCGGACCGTCTTCCCTTTCCTACGAAGAGAGCCTGGCCTGGATTTTCCGCGACGTGCGCTTCACCGGACGGGGGCGCAAATATGACAACCCGGAGCGCAGCTTGGCCCGGATGCGGGAGATTCTCGACCATTTGGGCAACCCCCAGCAGCGCTTTCAGGCCGTCCACATCACCGGCACAAAGGGCAAAGGCAGCACCAGCGCCTATGCCGAATCGATCCTGCGCCATCTGGGCTACCGCACGGGTCTCTTCACCAGCCCCCACCTGCACAGCTTTCGCGAGCGTATCCGGGTCAACGGACAACTGATCAGCCGGGACGAACTGGCCGCACTGGTCAGTCGGGTGCGGGAGAAGATGGAGGCGGTGGAAGATTTGGGGGTCTTTGACCGCATCACCGCCCTGGCCTTCCAGCACTTCGCCGACGCTGGCGTGGAATTTGCAGTCGTCGAAGTCGGCTTGGGCGGGCGGCTGGACAGCACAAACGTCCTCCTGCCCGCGGTCTGCGCCATCACCCGCATCAGTATGGACCACATGCACGTCCTGGGCGATACGATTGAGAAGATCGCCTGGGAGAAGGCGGGCATCATCAAAGCCGGTGTGCCCGTCTTCAGCGCACCCCAGCAGGACGAAGCCGCGACTGTTCTGGCTGACCGGGCCGAAACGCTGGGCGCACCCTATCAGGTGGTCGAGCCATTGCAGAATGACGCAGTGCCGCTGGTCGGTTCCCACCAGCAGGTCAACGCAGCCCTGGCCTGGGCCATGACCGACAGTTTGGCCGAGCGGGGGCTGATTCAGGCCGATTGGGCCGCTGTAGAGCAGGGACTGGCCGAAACCCGCTGGCCGGGCCGTTTTGAGATGCTGCCTAACGCGGCCGGCGCTTCCGTCCCCCTGCTGATCGACTGTGCCCACAATGTGGACAGCGTGGCCCTTCTTCTTGCCACGCTGGAACAATTCTATCCGGGGCGGCCCATCACTTTTATTTTTGGGGCCAACCGGGACAAGGAATTGGGGCCGGAGGTGGAACTGATTCTGGGGTACACAAAGCGGGTGGTGCTGGTCCAGAGCCAGCACCCCAAAGCCACGCCCCTGGCCGATCTTTCCGCCCAGTTTGCCCAGATTGTGGCCCAGCGGCAAGAGACCGGGGATGTGCAGGTGGTGACCGCGCCGTCGATGGCCGAGGCCATCACCCACGCCTCCGAGCTGACCCTACCCGGCGGCCTGTTGGTGGGCAGCGGTTCGGTCTTTGTGGCTGCGGACCTGCGCGAAGCCTGGAATAGACTCCACCCCGGCGCGTTTCCTGCCGACGATTGGGTCCACGCTGCCGCGGGGGAACCTGTGCTTGTCCCGCCCAAGCCCGCTGTGCAATCCACCGCCCAGCCAGGAGTATAGTATGGGCAAGGCGTTTTTTACCACAAAGACACAACGACACAAAGAAGAGAAAGAGGAGGAAAATTTCTTGCTTTTCTTTGTGCCTTTGTGCCTTCGTGGTTTTTTGCTCTGCCTCGTCTTACCCCTCCTCCTGGCCGGGTGCAGCCGCGGGGGGCAGCCCGAACTGAATATCGATCTGAGTGTGATTCTGCCCACCGAATGGAAGGCGGTTGGCAACTGGCGCGGCGTCAATATCGACGCCGACAGCGAGCAGGAGTATCTGCTCTTCTACACCTACGACGCCAGCACCACCGCCGACGGCGAGGCTGTTGCTGGCCCCATCGGCGGGGTGATCTACGACAGCCAGACCCCGGCCTCGGTGCCCGCCAACGAAGCCGACAGCCGCCCGCCCGCGCCCTGGCTACAGCCCTACGCCCTTCTGCCCAGCTATTGGCGGGGCGCTGGCTATGGCTCCGTTGCCCCCCCCAAAGCCGACCCGCCCACCCCTCTGGAAGTCAAACGGGTATTTCCGGAAGAGGTGGCAAACGACTACTTTCAGGTGCTGGCCTCCCAGCAGATTCCCGGCGCGGCTGCCACCGCCACCCCCACCACACAGCCCGCCAACGACGAACTGATCATCTACGGCGGCAACAGCGTCATCGGCGGCGTCACCCACATCAGCGTCTTCTGGTGGAGCAGTCCCCGGGAGGGCTACGGCAGCACACAGATTTCTGCATCCGGTGGGTTGAAAGTTGTCAAGTGGGACGGCGGCACGGAGCGTTCGCCCATTCGTGAAGTGCGCGCCCGCTATGCCGAAGAGGACCGCAGCCAACTCTGCAAAGAATCGATCTTCACCCGCTTTCTGGACCCGGACTACACCAGCCCCGGCGCGTTTCGGCCTGCAGTTTACTACGTGGAAGGCCCCCGCAAACTCATCTTCTGTTACGGCATTCCCGATATCCCCTTCTACCCGGAAGCCGTCGTCCTGGCCTGGCTGCTTGACCCCACGGGCCATCGGGAAATGGTGGTGGCCGAGCAGCGGGAGGCCGTCGCCCGCACCCTGGAAACCTTTCTGCGGGTCTCCGCGCTCCAATACCACCAGACGGTGGACGCCATCGGCCCGATTCAGATTGCCGGCAGCGCACCGCTTCAGACAAAAGTCTGGGCATCGCTGGTCTATGCGACAGGGGACGACGCCGGGGGTGATGAGGAGACCCGGCTCTATGAGTTCACTCTAGAACATCTGCCCACAGACAACAGCCGCCGCACCACCGACCAGTGGCGGGTGGTGCGCGTCGAACGCAAGAGCTGACCGATGAACTTTAAACGCCGCTCCTCTGCTTCCATCACCCCCGACGCCCTGGCCGAACTCCTTTCCGGCAGCGAGAATGACCGGCTGCTCTTTCTCTCGGCCAAGTCATCGCCCAACGCCATCGCCGAGGGGCTGGTCAGTCTGGCCAACAGCCACGGCGGCGTGGCTGTGCTGGGTGTGACCAAAACGGGCAAACCCCAGGCCGCTGGCGATCCCGCGCAGATGCAGGAACGCACGGTCCAGGCCGGACTGCTCGCGGATCCGCCGCTGATCCTCCCCTCTCCTCAGATTGTCGAGTTGGAGGGAACCCCGCTGGTCGTCGTGCAGGTCCCGCCTGGTCTGCCCCACATCTACAGCCTGCAAGGGCGCTACCTGACCCGCACCGCAGGCCAGAGCCGCCCGCTGACCACACCGGAACTGCGCCGTCTGCTCTTCGAGCGGGCCGATGCTGGCTTTGAAAATGGGCTGGTCGAGAATGCAAGCCTGGACGATCTGGACCGGGGCCAGATTCGACGCTATCTGGAGACGATCCAGGCCGGGCCACAGGAGGATGTGGGCCAACTGCTGGTCAGCCGAGGCTGTGTGGTGCGCCAGCAGGACGGTGAAGAGTATCTGCCCACAGTCGCGGGGATTCTGCTCTTTGGCCACTCGCCCCAGGCATTCCTGCGCAGCGCCGAGATTGTCTGCGTGCGCTATCCCGGCCCGGATATGGGGGACGAGTTTGTGCGTCAGGAGATCGGCGGTCCGTTGGGGGATCAGATTCGCCAGGCCGAGGCTTTTGTGGTGGGCAATATGCGCCGGGATATGCGCATCGCCGGGATAGTGCGGGAAGAGGTGAACGAATATCCCGTGGCGGTGGTGCGCGAGGCGATTGTCAACGCGGTGGCCCACCGGGACTACAGCATCCGGGGCGAGGGCATCCGCCTGCTGATGTTCAGCGACCGGCTGGAAGTCTACAGTCCGGGTCGCCTGCCCGGCCACGTCACCCTGGAAAATCTGCTGGACGAACGCTACAGCCGCAACGAAGCGATTGTGGCCGTCCTCAGCGATCTGGGCTATATCGAGCGGCTGGGCTACGGTATCGACCGGATGATCGGCGCAATGGCCGGGCTGGGTCTGCCCGCGCCGGAATTTGTCGAAACCGCGGCTGGTTTTCAGGTCACATTGCGCAATGCGGGTGAGAGTTTGGCCAGTTCCCAATCCCAGCCGCAGCCTGCGCCGCAGATCGCGCCCGACTCTCTGCTCAACGAACGCCAGGAGTTGGCCCTGGCCTTTGTGCAGGAGAACGGGCGCATCACCAACAGCGACTACCAGCAGCTTGCCCCGGATGTCAGCGCCGAGACTATCCGTCGGGACCTCTCGGATTTGGTGGAGCAGAATCTGTTGATTCGGATCGGCTCCAAACGGGCGACGTACTACATCCTGAAATGAGACAAAGAAGCCGATGGATGGGCCGACACTTTTGCCTTCCTCCTTCGACAGGCTCAGGACATCGCTTTTGCCTTTTCTTCTCCTCCTCCTTCCATCCACTCTCCACTTCCCTGAATTCTCCAAGCCGGTAGCTTTTGACAGTCATTCTCTGGAATAATCGAGAAGTTCGACTTTTTCTAAAAGTCGAACTTCTGACAATTCGTCTTCTATGGAGGCTTTTTATGCGTGGCGTTTCTATTGTGGGTATTGGTCAGACACCTGTGGGCGAGCATTGGGACCTCTCCGTGCGCCACATCGCCCACGGCGCGATCAGCGCGGCTATGCAGGACGCGGGCATCGAGCGGGCCGACGCCCTTTTTGTGGGTAATATGCTCAGCGGCCCGTTGCTGGAGCAGGAGCATCTGGCCACACTCATCGCCGATTTCAGCGGCCTGCGCGGCATCGAAGCGGCCAAAATTGAGGCGGCCTGTGCCAGCGGCGCGGCGGCCCTGCGGGTGGGCTGTATGGCCGTGGCCAGCGGTATGCACGATGTGGTGATTGTGACCGGCGTGGAAAAGATGACCGACACCCCCAGCGGTGGCACGACAGCCGGTCTGGCCAGCGCCGCCGACGCCGAGTACGAAGCGTCCCACGGCATTACTTTTGTGGGGCTGAACGCGCTGCTGATGCAGCGCTATCTCTACGAATACAAAGTGCCCCTGGACGCTTTCGCCGGTTTCAGCATCAACGCCCACCGCAACGGAGCCAACAATCCCAACGCGATGTTCCAGCGGGCGATTGGGATGAAGGAATACCTCAACGCGCCGATGATCTCCACACCCATCAATATAATGGACAGCAGCCCGGTCTGTGACGGCGCGGCCGCGGTGGTGCTTGTGCCCACGGCCCGGGCCTCCGAATTCACTGTCGGCCATCACCGGGGCGCGGTGCAGATTCTGGCCAGCGCCAGCGCCACGGATACCCTGGCCGTGCACGACCGCAAAGACCCCCTCTTTCTGGAAGCTGCCTATCTGAGCAGCCAGAAAGCCTATCTGCAAGGCGGCATCACCCCGGACGACATCGACTTCTTTGAACTCCACGACGCCTTTACAATTATGAGCGCCCTCAGTTTGGAAGCCACGGGCTTTGCCAATCGGGGCGAAGGCTGGCGTATGGCGACGGATGAGGAGATCGCGGTCGGCGGTCGCTTGCCCATCAGCACAATGGGCGGGCTGAAGAGCCGGGGCCATCCTGTGGGCGCGACGGGCGTCTATCAGATTGTGGAGACTGTCCAGCAGTTGACCGGGCAGGCGGGCAAGAATCAGGTGGCGAATCCGCGGATTGGGATGGCCCAGAATATCGGCGGCAGCGGTGCAACGATTGTGACCCACATCCTGGGAGTGTAAACTCGATGCCTAAAATCGGTCGGGCGTTTGGCTGGTCTCTTGTAGTCGGTCTGTTTTGGACGCTGGGACTGCTGGCTGCCACCGGCGGTCTGGCCCATTCCGCGGGCGGCAGCATCGCCGGGATTGTGACGGATGAGGCGGAAACCCCTTTGGCGGGGATGTGGGTTCTTCTCTATCATCGGGTCAGCGCGCCCGAAGAGCCGCCCGTGTGGGACAGCGTCGGTTTTCTCACCGGGGTGGATGGAAGTTTCCGTTTCGACGATCTGGCTGACGGCGTCTACCGTTTGTCCGCGGAACATTCCAACTTTCCTAACCCGCCCGAGTATGACCCGGAATTCTACGACAACAAAAGCGAACTTCTTAGCGCTGACGATATTCCCATCGACAACGGCGGAACTGTCGAGAACCTCACCATTCGCCTGAACGCCAAGTCCTGGATTACTGGTTTTGTCTATGACGAGGCGGATGCGCCCCTGGCTGGTATCCGGGCGGTTGCGCATCTGTACGAACCCAATGGGGATTATTATGGCGAAACAGCGGGTACTTTCCGCACAGATGCCACAGGCCAGTATACAATCAGCGGTCTGTCGGAAGGTATCTATCGCATCCATTTTATTGATGATTTGAAACGGGCCTATCAGGCGGAGTATTTTGACGACGCGCCTGATATGGAGCGTGGGCTGGATATTTCTGTAGCGGCCAGTTCGCTGATTACGGGCATCGACGCCCGTCTGGCGGCTACGGGTGGTATCACTGGTGTCGTCACAGATGGCGACGGTCTGCCTGTAGAGTTGATTTCTGTAGGGGTTCACCGCCTGGTGGAAGCTCAGAATCAGCCCCCCTATTGGGAGCAGATCGCTGGCGGCGAAAGTGGCGCGGATGGTTCTTACGCTGTCTATGGCTTGGGAAGCGGCGTATACCGGATTTTGTTCCACGACCTGCGCAATCCTCCCCTCTACTCTCCCCAATACTATTCCAACAGCACAACGATTGAGACTGCCAGCGACATTTCAGTCACAGAGGGTCTTGTGGTCCCCGGAATCAACGCGCAGATGGCAAAGACGGGATCGATTGGGGGGCAGATTACAGGATTTCGCGGGGAAGCTGTGGCTGGGGTGCGTGTTTCCGCTTACCGCGGCGAACGTCAAAGCGACGGCACTCTTCACTATTCTTTGGATGAACTGACGGACACAGATGGGGATGGATTCTATCGGATCACCAATCTCATCTCTGGCCTCTATCTGATCCACGCCGACCCGCGGGAGGACCCTTTCGTCTATTTGGAGCAGTTCTATCTGGACGCGGCCACCATCGACGCTGCGACACCCATCACACTGGCTGCGGGCCAGGAGTTGGACGGAATTAACTTGCAACTGCTCCCGGCCCAGCGCATTGCAGGCCGGGTTTTTGGCCCAGAGGGGCAGCCGTTGCAGTACATCTGCCCAACGCTCTGGCAGCTAGGGGCCGACAGCCAGTGGCAGAAATTTCCACTGGTCTCACAGAGCGAGACGAATCTTCAAGGCGAGTATCGCTTTGGCGATCTGCCCGATGGGTCGTATCGACTGGAGTTTGAGGATTGCTTTCCCCAGGGCATCTACGCCAGCGAGTATTACAGCGATGTCTATACGTTTGAGGATGCCTTCACACTGGAGTTGGGGCCAAAGGGCTATTTCCACGACGTGGACGCGCAACTGGAACTGCGCAGCCACATCACAGGCCAGGTGACCAATCCCGAAGGCGAGGGCGTGCCCGATGTGGCTGTGTCCGCACTCTATCAGCCCACAGAAGGGCCATCGGCAGGGGATTGGATTCCGGCTGGTTTGGCCACAACCAACAGCGACGGTTTCTACGACGTGGGCAACCTGGAAAGCGACAGGTATCGTCTCCTTTTCACCGATATGGGCGATCACGAACGCTATCTGCCCGAATATTACGACAACGCCTACAAAGTGGATGAGGCAACGTCGATTCCTGTCGGCCACAGCGAGACGATTACCGGTATTGACATCGTTTTGACCTACGGGGGCTGGATTACCGGCAAAGTTACCAACGGGGCAGGCGATGCCGTGGGCGATGTGATTGTAAGTGCCTGGCGGCTCCGTCAGGAGTTGTCCCACACGCCTGTTTGGGAGAGTGTGTCGTGGGATGACAGCGACGCGGCCGGGCGCTATACCATCCGCCGACTGGAGCCGGGTCTTTATCGGGTGCTTTTTGATGACTTTGAACTGGGCCGCTATGCGCCACAGTATTTTCAGAATGTGCCGGTGATCGAAGCCGCCACAGATGTGCAGGTCCAGCGGGACAGCGAGACACCGGATATTGACGCAACGCTCTCCCGCGCCACCAGCATTGCCGGGAAATTGACCGACGGCAACGGCACGCCAGCCAGCGGTGTCGTCGTGGCCGCCTATCGTTGGATCACAGATACGGAGAGCCGCTGGCTGCCTGTGCGCTATGCGGATAGCGATGCCCAGGGCGAGTACTCCCTGGGGGGATTGGGCGTGGGCGTCTATCGCGTCGGTTTTGCCGTCACGGATTTTCAGTCCGATAGCCCGTATGTGTCCGAGTATTACGACGATGCGCCGGATATTCAACAAGCAAAAGATATCACATTGACCGCCGATCAGCAGTTGCAGGGGATCGACGCTTCACTGTCCCAGCGGCCAACGATTGAGGGACGCGTGACCGACGAATCTGACACACCTTTGCCCAATATTGCGCTAACGCTTTTTGGCTTGTACTCTGCCGACGGGCAGGAGCAGTGGCTGTTGCGTTCCTTTGGCAGCACCAATGAAACGGGACACTACTCCTTCACCCATCTGCTGCCGGGTCTCTACCGAATCAGCTTTGGGGACAGCACCAGCCCGCCCGCCTATCGCAGTGAATTCTATGACGACGTGCGCTATTTTGGCGAAGCCACTTCGATTACAGCGACTGCCGACGCGCTGATTACTGGTGTTGACGCCCGGCTCTCTTCGTTTGCCAACAATAGCCCGCCCATCGCCTACGACGACCAGATTACTGTAACTCAGGGGCAATCTGTCACTGTGGCGAATCCACTGGCAAACGACGAAGATGTGGATGGGGACCCGCTGGCTCTGTTGCTGGTTGACTATCCTCAGCACGGGACGGTAGCACTGACCAGTGATGATCAGATGACCTTCACCCACGACGGCAGCGACTCTCTGACGGATTCCTTCACCTACCGGGCAACCGACGGCGTAAGTGCATCCAGTATTGCTACGGTGACCGTCACTGTGCTGCCGATTGTGCGGGATAAGCATCTCTACCTGCCCATTATTTTGGGTCTTTCCGACCAATCTTCTGCATTTCCATAGGCCAAAGGTCAGCCTGATAGCTGTCAAAACCTATCATAGATGGCTCCAAACCCGTTTTGGTAGCCAATGACGGCCCAAACCGGCTATGCTATAAACAGTTTCCGATTCAAATCATTTTGCAAACGATAAGTATAAGTGAGGACACTTTTATGGGTATCGCATCAGCCTGGCGCACCAAACAACAACGCTACTCCCTGCGGGGCGAAGTCTGCCCGGATTGCCACCAGGCCATCTTTCCGCCTCGGGATGTCTGCCCCCATTGCAGCCAGCAGGCCGGTCCTGTCCAGGCGATGAGCGGTCGGGGTGAAGTCTTCAGCTTTACCAAAATGTTCAGTGTGCCCGATGGCTTCAAGGATCAGCGGCCCTACACTGTGGCTCTGGTCAAGCTGGAAGAGGGACCGATGGTCACGGCCCAGTTGACCGACCTGGACGAGAGCGAAGTCAATATCGGCATGAAAGTGGAGATGGTCACCCGCAAGCTGCGGGAAGAGGGTAGCGACGGCCAGATCGTCTACGGCTACAAATTTCGTCCCGTTTTGGCTATGGCAAGCTAACAGCTTTTCCAAGCAATCTTCGCGATAGCAGGGCTACAGAAGTTCGACCTCTTCCAAAAGGTCGAACTTCTTTTTTTACCCCTTCCTCTGTCATTGAAAATAACTTGTAAACACGGATAAAAAGGAAGACGGATCAGTCAGGAAATCCGTGTTCCTTTTTATCCGTGTTTACACAATTTCCAAAGACCGACGGTAGACAATTACTCTTTCCTGTGGGATAATACGCCCCAGGAGGCGATACGAATGACGAACACAGTGCAGTACCCCAGTTACTTGGATTGCGTTGCAGATATTTTGGGAAACGCCAGCGCCCCCCTCTCGGTGGATGTGCTGGTGGAGCAGGTGAAGGGCCAGCGACCGACAAGCAAAGGCGTGCGCAGTGCCGTCTATCAGGCCATCGGCAAACTATACCAGGCGGTCCCGGTTGCGCCGGGAACCTTTGGCTGGCTATCGACGCTGCTGGTGGGGCAAAGTTTTCGCCACCCGTTGAACAAAGTTGAAATGCAGCGGGGCAACCTGCTGATGGATGAGCTGGAGCACGCCCTCTTCTTCCCGGAATTTTTCCAGGATCACCAGCCCGACGGTCGGATCGTACGTCTGCATCTGATGGGCGGCCCGACTCTGGAAGTCCACGCCGCGGTGGAGCAGGAGACCTGGGCGCTGCGTCTGGGCCAGGAATTTGTCGCGTGGCTGGATCAGGCCGGCGGCTCGGCCTATGACGATCTCCTCATCCACGTGTTGGATGCGGTCGGCGGTGAATACAGTATGCGCCTGCAACCCCGGGAAGCACGCCAGGAAGAGGAGATTCAGGAGCGCAATCTCCAACTGGCCCGCACCGCCGAAGCAATTGTTACCGGCGACCGCAAAGCCCGTTCAGCTATGCCCGTCTGGGAACTGGCCGCCGCGCTGATCGGTCGGGGCGTCTATGCAGACCCCACCCCGCCGGATGATATGCACTTCACCCTGCACGAGCACAGCGTCCTGCGTTTGGAGGATGATATGGGCTATGCCAAGGCCAGCCGGGACTATCTGCGCCGGGAACGCAATGCGCACAGCAACGGCCCTGCCCGGCGTGAAGGCGATCAGCCGCCCTGGCGTGAATCCGGTGCAGGCCAGCGGGAAGGCGATTTGTCCGGTGGTTTCTTCGGGCGAGAGACCGCGGGCGGGTTTGTGGACGACGATGACGATCCCAGCTTCTGGGATGCGGTGGAAGACAATGTAGCCGATTTTTCCGATATGGAGGCCAACCAGTGCGAGGGCTATCAATTCTATCTGGCCGAATTCAATCTGATGATGCCGGAAGAAGATCCCCTCAGCCACATGAATTTTCATCTGTTGGAAGCCGAGTTGGAAATGCTGGTCGGGCTGGAGCAGGAATTTGGCTATCTGATGCCGGAACAGGAAGAGCGCAAGCAGGCGTTGGCGGCCCGGCTTTTTATTGACCCCGATATGTTCTATGGCGGCGACGGCGACTGGGACCAGTCGGATTTCAGTGGCCCGCCCTTCTGGGATAATTGACCATTGCCGAGTCCAGTCAACTGTCGATACTTTTTCGGTGACTATCACCGGGGTTCCAACCTGGAGAAATGTCGCCTGTTGGAGGCCAGCCCCAACAATACCCGCCCCTGGCGTCGCAAGCTCTGCGATTCATGCCCTGTGCCGGATCTGCTGCTCACCAGCACCTGTCTCGATCTGCTCCTGGAAGCGGAGGTGCAAAAGAGCTTCCTGCGCGAGCGGGTGGAGGTCACGTTTGCCGTCTGTGCCCGCCACCTGCACGAACTGGACGATCCGTACGACTGCCCGGAATGTGCCGCGGAACAGGCCAAGTTGCGCAACGAATAAAAGGGAGAGGTTGTGTTCCGAAGAACACAACCTCTCCCTTTTGAAATTGGGCGGACGAAAATTGAAGCCTGCCAGATGACTGTGTTATAGTAGATGGCATAACCGCATATGTGGGGAGCTTGGATGCGCCAGGCTGAGAGGGCAAACGATCATTTGCCGACCCGTAGACCTGATCTGGGTAATGCCAGCGTAGGAAGCTTGTCGCAAAGCCTACTCAGATCGAGTGGGCTTTTTTGTTTGGTTGCGTAGTTGACTGGTTGATTCGTTCATTCATTGCATTCTGAAAAGGAAAAACAACTGTGAATAGAAAAATCTGGAAAAGCCGTGCTGGCTTGTCTTTCGTTGTGTTGTTACTGCTGCTTCTCACTGCTGCTTGCCAACCCATCGCTGATCTTTCCTCCCCGCCAGGCCAAACCGAACCGGTGACGCTGGTGGTGGCAACCCACGACTCGTTCAGTGTCAGCGACGAGGTGCTGGCCGCTTTTCAGGCCGATAGCGGGATTTCTGTGCAGTTCCTCTCCCTGGGGGATGCCGGCGAAGCCCTCAATAAGCTGATCCTCAGCAAAGACGCGCCTTTGGCCGATCTCTTCTATGGGGTGGACAACACCTTTCTCAGCCGGGCGCTGGATGCGGGCATCTTCCTGCCCTACGCCTCGCCGCTGCTGGCCCAGATTCCCGACGAATACAAACTGGACCCGGAAAACCGGCTGCTGCCTGTGGACTACGGCTTCATCAATCTCAACGCAGACCGGGGCTGGTTTGCCGAGAAGGGGCTGGCGATTCCGTCCACCCTGGAAGAGCTGAGCCAGCCCGAATATAAGGGGCTGCTGGTGGTGGAGAATCCGGCCTCCTCTTCTCCGGGGCTGGCCTTTCTGCTGGCGACGATTGCCCACTTTGGCGAGGACGGCTACCTGGACTATTGGCAGGCCCTGCGCGAAAACGACGTGCTGGTAACGGATGGCTGGAGTTCCGCTTACTACGACAACTTCACAGTAGGCGGCGGCGGGGATCGTCCGCTGGTCGTCTCCTACACCACCAGCCCGCCCGCGGATGTGCTTTTCGCCGGTGATGGGCGCACAGAACCGGCCAGCGTCAATGTCAACCCGCCTGGCGGCACCTTCCGCCAGATCGAGTTTGTGGGGATTGTGGCTGGAACAAAGCAGACAGACGCTGCCCAGAAGTTCGTCGATTTTCTGCTGGACAAGCCTTTTCAGGAGGACATCCCCCTGCAAATGTTCGTCTACCCGGTCAATAGCGGCGCGGCCCTGCCCGATCTTTTCGTCCAGTTCGGCGAGACCCCCAACGACCCGGCTGTCATCGATCCCGCGGCAATCGAAGCCAACCGAGAGGCGTGGATCGCTGCCTGGACGGATGTGATGGTGCGGTAAAGGCTTTCTGTTGGAATACCGGGACATTGTGCGCTCAAAGATGCGTGCTGCGTGCTGCGTGAACAGTACCGAATGTTTTCACGCAGCACGCAGCACACCCGACAAGGGGTGAATCTAATCAATCGGCGTCTCACTCTACTCCTCTATACCCTCCCCCTCCTCTTCCTGGCCGGGTTTTATTTCTATCCTCTGGCCGGGATTCTGCGCGTCAGCTTTGCCCAGGATGGCGGCGTGGGCGGTGCGGTCTGGATGCAGCCTTTCTTCTGGCGGGTGCTCTGGTTTACCACCTGGCAGGCCACCGCGTCGATGCTGCTGACGCTGCTGGTGGGGATGCCCCTGGCCTGGCTCTTTGCCCGCTTTGACTTTCTGGGCAAGGGGCTGGTGCGGGCGCTGACGACAATCCCTTTTGTGATGCCGACGGTTGTGGTGGCCGCGGCCTTCACTTCGCTGATCGGGCCGAGTGGACTGGTCAACGGCTGGCTGATGCAAGCCTTTGCCCTGGACACGCCGCCCCTGGAACTGCTACAGACGATCTGGATCATTCTGCTGGCCCACGTCTTCTACAATGTGAGCGTCGTCATTCGCACAGTCGGCTCCTTCTGGGCCAATCTCTCGCCCCACTACGAGGAGGCCGCGGCCAGCCTGGGCGCAAATCCGACCCAGCGCTTCTGGCTGGTCACCCTGCCCCTGCTTCTGCCCAGCGTGACCGCGGCCGGTCTGCTCGTCTTCCTCTTCTGCTTCACCAGCTTTGGGGTGGTACTGATTCTGGGCGGTCTGCGTTTCGCCACAATGGAAGTGGAAATCTACCGCCAGGCCGTCACCCTCTTCAATCTGCCCGCGGCGGCTCTGCTCTCTCTGGTGCAGATGGGGCTGACCTTTGGGGTGATGGCCGTCTACACCCGCGTCCAGCGCCGGGCCAGTCTATCCCTGGACCAGCGCCCAACCCGCTCCACAGCCCGTCGCGCCCGCACGCCCGCGGAAGTTGCCCTGCTCGTTGTGGGGATGGGGTTTGCTCTGCTGCTGCTGCTCGCGCCCCTGGCCGCGCTGGCCTGGCAGAGCATCTCCTGGGGTGGGGACGGATTGACCCTGGCCTATTTTCGGGAGCTGGCGATCAACCGGCGGGGCAGCGCCTTCTTTGTGCCGCCTCTCTACGCCATCCGCAATTCCCTGCTGGTGGCCCTGTCTGTGGTGGTGCTGAGTCTGAGCCTGGGCGTCATCAGCGCCTATCTGCTGGCCGGGCGGCGCAACTGGCTGACAGCTTTGCTCGACCCCATCTTTTTGTTGCCTCTGGGCACATCCGCGGTGACGCTGGGGTTGGGCTATATCGTTTCGATGGGCAGCCTGCGCGCTTCGCTTCTGCTGATCCCCATCGCGCATACGCTGATTGCCGCGCCCTTTGTGGTGCGCACACTCCTGCCCGCCCTGCGCAGCCTGGACCCACACCTGCGCGAGGCTGCAGCCAATCTTGGCGCGACCCCCTTGCGGGTCTGGTGGGAGATCGATCTGCCCCTGCTGCGTCCGGCGCTGGTTGTGGGTGCGGTCTTTGCCTTCACCATCAGCCTGGGCGAGTTCGGCGCGACGCTGCTGATCAGCCGCCCGGACTTCCCGACAATGCCGGTAGTCATCTATCAGGCTCTGGGCCAGCCCGGCGCCCTCAACTACGGCAAAGCCACGGCCATGAGTACGATTCTCATGGCCGTGGCCGGGGCAGGTCTGATATTGATCGAGCGGCTGCGCTGGGAAGGTAGCGGGGAATTCTGATTCAAAGCGGGACGCAGATTTTCATGATTTTAATTGATCTGCGCAGATCAATTAAAATCATGAAAATCTGCGTCCTCTGCTATCCTCAATCGAAGAAATCGCCTTCGCCGTCCTTCAGGTATTTCTTGGCCTCTTTGACATTGAAGGTCACGCCCAGGCCGGGCCGATCCCAGACTTCGATGTGGCTGTCTACTACAATCGGGTCTGGCAGGCCCTCGATAATGTCGTACCACCATTCGGTCTGGGCCACCGGATATTCGAAGGCGATGTAATTACGGGGTAGGGCCGCCGACATCTGCACCAGCGCGGCCAGGCCGATGAGACCGTCGCCCGTGCCGTGAGGGGCCATCAGAATCCCGTGCAGGTCCGCGTATTCGGCGATCCATTTCAGTTCGGCGATGCCGCCCACATCCGCCGGGTCCGGGCCGACGATATTGACCGCCTGCTTCTCGAATAGCTCTTTGAAGTGCTGGCGCAGGAAAATCTGCTCGCCGGTGTGGATGGGGGTGGAGGTGCTGCGAGTGACTTCCCGGTACTGGTCGGCCATCACATAAGGGGTGTAGTCGCCGGTCAGCAGGTCCTCCAGCCACATTACATTCAGGTCTTCGACCGCTCTGGCCAGCCGAGTGGCGTCGGGGATTGTCCAGCCGGGGCCACAGTCCAGGGCCAGCCCTACTTCGTCGCCCAGCACATCTTTCATCGCTTCCACACAGGCGATGACGTGCTTCAGCCCCTTTTCGGTCAGCGGCCCCCGGTTGGCGCTACGTCCTCGTGTGTGAATCTCGCCGTAGGAGAAGTCGGGCACATTGTGGGGCATTGCGCTGTGATAGCCGATGCCCTGTTTGACGATTTTGAAGTTCTCTTTGGCTTCCAGCATCCAGGCACAATTTTCCGCGTAGTCCTGGGGAGAGCTGCCCGCCATCGGCTTGCGCCTGGCCCCGTTGTAGACCATCACTTTGTCCCGGATTTTGCCGCCCAGCAATTTGTAGACGGGGATGCCCGCGGCTTTGCCCGCAATGTCCCACAGGGCCATCTCGATGGCGCTGACCGCCGCGCCCCAGGGCTTGAAACTGCCCATGCGCCGGATATTGAGCATCACCCGTTCCACATCTGTGGGGTCTTCGCCGATAATCAGGTCTTTGTAGAAGAGGACAAAGGGCGGCAGAAAGGTCTTGAAGGACTCGGCCTGGCCGAAGCCGTCGATGCCTTCGTCGGTGGTGATACGCACAATCGGATAGTTGCCGATTGTCGTGCATTTCAGATCGGTGATCTTCATCGGTTTCTCCTGTCGGGGAAGGGAATAGTGGAGTGAATGGGTGATTGGGTGACTTGAACGGCTTAGCCCCCTGCCTCTATTATCCGGGAAGTGGGGGAATGTGCAAGTCTGAGAAATGTGTGGGTCGTGTAGTATACTCAGTAGACCGCGGACAGCGGACGGCAGACCGCATCAGATGCAGACACAGGCCGCGGTCGGTGGTCTGCCCTCTGCCGTCTGCCGTCTATTGCTCATCTTATCAGACATATTTTGCTATGCGCATAACCGTTCTCACTCACAACTATCCCCGCTTTTCCGGCGATTTCAGCGGCAGCTTTGTCCAGGCGCTCTGCCAGGAATGGATGGCCCAGGACCAGCAGGTGGATGTGCTGGCCCCTTTCGATGTGGGCTATGACCGTCCCCTGGCCGAGACGGATGGCGTTGGCCGCGTTGCGCTCCATCTCTTCCGCTACATCTGGCCAGAGGCTTGGCATCAGGTGGGCTACGGGCGCAGTATGCAGTCGGATTTGAAGCTGCGGCTCAGCGGCTATCTGCTCAGCCCCTTCTTCTTTGCCGGCGGCATTCTGGCCGCGCTGCGCCATTGCCAGCGTACCCGGCCCGATGTCATCCACGCGCACTGGGCGCTGCCCAACGGCTTTATCGGCGCGGTGGTGAGCCGGCTGCTGGGCATCCCGCTGGTCGTCTCCATCCCCGGCTCGGATGCACAGGTCGCCAACAGCAATCCGCTCTTTCGGCGTATGGCCCGGTTTACCTTTGAACAGGCATCGCTGATCACAGCCAACAGCAGCGCGCTGCGGGATGCTGTGCTGCCACTGGGCGCGGTCCCGGCCAAATTCGAGATGATTGTCTACGGCGTGGACCCCAAGCGTCTGCGCCCGGACTCCACGGGCACGGCGGATCTGCGGGCCGAATTGGGCATTGTGCGGGAGGATGTGATGCTCCTGGCTGTGGGGCGGATGGTGGCCAAGAAGGGTTTTGATGTGCTGCTGCGGGCACTGGCACAACCGGAACTGCACGACTCCCGTGTGGTGGCGGTGCTGATTGGCACGGGGGACGAGTGGGAAGCCTGGAAGGCACTGGCCGATGCTCTGGGCGTGGCCGAGCGGGTGCGCTGGGTGGGGATTGTGCCTTTTGACCAGATCCGCGTCTGGTACAACGCTTGCGATCTGCTGGTCATGCCCTCTGTCACAGCCCCGGCGGATGGACTGAACGTCTGCGTGCCGGATGCGATGAGTTGTGGCAAGCCAGTGGTGGGCACGACTGCCGCGGGCAACGAACTGGCGATTGTCGATGGCGAGACCGGTTTTCTTGTGCCCGAAGGCGACCCGTCCCGTCTGGCCCAGGCCATTGCTCTCCTGGCTGATGAGCCGAGCCTGCGCGATAGAATGGGTGCCGCGGGTCGCCAGCGGGTGGAGAGCGATCTGGGCTGGCCTGTCCTGGCCCAGCGCTATCTGGGCCATTTTGAGAGGCTGTCGGAAAAGAGGGAGAGCAACTTCCGATAACTACGCCCGCCTCTTTGATTTCCCCAAACCCTGTGGTATTATAGCCCCCACAACCGCATAGACCAGTTGCTCTTATCACGAGAGGTGGAGGGAACGGCCCTGAGAAGCCTCGGCAACCGGCAGCGGGAATCGACAACGATTCTCGCTGTGTCAGGTGCCAATTCCGTCGGTGGGATACACCGAAAGATGAGATGCGCGCCGAATGTCGCCGCACCCCTCTTGCCCGTGTATCAACCGGCAGAGGGGTTTTTTGTTGTGTACTGCGTGAAGCGTGCTACGTGAAAACGTTCGGCAACCTCGCGGTCTATACAGCAATCTTCTCCCACACTGTCAATCGCCAAGCAACACGTGTTCGCTACTTCTTACACAGCACGCAGCACGCATCAGTTTTTCACGGAGACCCACCCAATGACCACCACCCAAACCACTGCCATCCACGCCGGCGAAGCCCCTTTCGTTTCCCACCACAGCCTGACTGTTCCGATTGTGCAGACCGCCACGTATACTTTTGAAAATACCGACGCGCTCATCGCCTATCAGGAAGACAAAATGTTCTGGGACGTGCCGGAGCGGGTGGAGTACGGGCGCTATGGCAACCCGACGGTCTACGCGGTGGAGGCCAAACTGGCCGCGCTGGAAGGGGCGGAGGATGCGATGCTCGTCTCCAGCGGGATGGCAGCCATCACCACTACACTGCTGATTTTGCTCTCCCAGGGCGATCATTTCATCATCACCGAAGACTGTTACCGGCGCACCCGCATCTTCTGCAACTCCTTCCTGGCCCGCTATGGCATCGACTGTACGACCGTCAAACCCGGCGACTACGCCGCGATGGAAGCTGCCATCCGACCCAACACAAAGCTCATCTTTTCCGAATCCCCCACCAATCCCTTTCTGCGCTGTCTGAACTATCCCCGCCTCGTGGATATCGCCCAACGACACAATCTGAAAACCGTCATCGACGGCACATTTGGCACGCCGGTCAATATCCGCCCTCTGGAATTCGGCATCGATCTGGTCGTCCACAGCGTCACCAAATATCTGGCCGGTCACAACGATCTGCTGGCGGGCTGTGTGGCGGGCAGTTTTGAATTGACCACCGCGCTGCGGCAGGCCCAGGGGGTTATCGGGGCAATGGTCGATCCCCACACCGCTTTTCTCATCCTGCGCGGTCTGAAGACGCTGGGGCTGCGTATGGCCCAGCACAATGCCAACGGGCTGGCCATCGCTCGCTATCTGGAAGCGCACCCGAAGATTCGCCGGGTCTGGTATCCCGGCCTGGAGAGCCACCCGGACTACGCCCTGGCCACGGCGTCGATGACCGGCTTCGGCGGCGTCGTCAGCTTTGAAGTGGAGAGCGACGGCGCGGGCGCCAGCCGCTTTATCGACGCGCTCCGCATCCCCCACATCGCGCCCAGCCTGGGCGGGGTGGAAAGCCTCATCGAGCAGGTGTATATCGTCAGCTACTACGACGTCGCCCCGGAAGATCGCCTGGCCCTGGGCATCCGGGACGAACTGGTGCGCCTGGCCCTGGGCGTGGAAGACACGGACGATCTGATTGCAGATTTGGCCCAGGCTTTGGAGAAGGTATAAGGTATTGGATATTGCGTGGGGGATGTTTGAGGGACGGAAGTAATCAGTAAGAAGTGAGCAGTTATCAGTAGCGCCGTCAGCCCACTGGTAACTGGCTTTGCCAGACCCACCAAACGTCACTGCTCAATACCCAATACCCAATATCTTCTGCCCCATCGGAGCAACCAATGCGCCTACGCCGGATTTTTTCATCTGCCCTTTTCCTTCTTGCCTTCCTCTCCGCCTGTGCCGCGCCGCCTCCGCCGCTTGCCTCGGCCAATGTAATCGACGCGCTCAGCGGCCCGGTGGATGCCTCTTTTGCCCGCGCATACGAGCCAATAGAATTCGTCTTCCCGCTGGATCACGGCCCCCACGATGAGTACACAACCGAGTGGTGGTATTACACGGGCAATCTGACTGGCGCTGACGGCGGCGAATACGGCTACCAGCTCACCTTTTTCCGCAGCGCGCTTGTCCCCGGCGAGCCGGACCGGGCGTCCGATCTGGCCGCCACCCAATTGTATATGGCCCATTTCGCCGTCACCAGTGGACCAGCCAACGAGCATCGCGCCTTTGACCGTTTCAGTCGGGGCGCGGGTGGGCTGGCTGGCGCAACCGGCGAGCCAGCGTATTCTGTCTGGCTGGAAGATTGGCGGGCTGAGCAGACCGGGCCGGACAGCTACCGGCTCAACGCACAGATTGACGGACCCGACGGACTGGTGGCGCTGGATTTGGCCCTGACCGAAAGCCAGCCGCCCCTGCTCCACGGCGACCGGGGCTTGAGCCAGAAGGGGCCGGAGCCGGGCAACGCCAGCTACTATTACAGTCTTGTGCGGATGGAAAGCCAGGGAACTGTGACGCTGGACGGAGTGACGACGGATGTGACGGGCCTGAGTTGGATGGACCACGAATTTGGGACCAGCGCACTGAGCGGGGACGCGCTGGGTTGGGACTGGTTCGCGGCCACCCTGGACAACGGCGCGGTACTGATGTTTGCTGAAGTGCGCTCGGCCAGCGGCCAGCCCCAGGACATCTTCGAGGGCACGCTCCGCTATGCCGACGGACGCCAGATCGTCATTCAGCCCGACGACTTCACCCTCACCTCCACCGGCCAGTGGACCAGCCCAACAACTGGCATTGAGTATCCCGCAGGCTGGCAGGTCAGCTTCCCCGCCTACGCCATCGACCTGACAATCGAGCCGCTCATCCCGGACCAGGAGATGGGGCTGACTTTCAATTACTACGAGGGAGCGACGACGATTCGTGGTACAATGGAAGGCGCGGCAGTCAGCGGCCGCGGCTATGTGGAGTTGACCGGCTACGGCAGTTCCCCAGGCGGTTTTCAGCGATAGGAGTATCTGATGGCTACAGTTACTATTGAGGACGGGTTCAAAATTGCTTTGCCAGAGGCAGCCCGCAAGTTTTTCAACGAAGGCGATGAAGTGATCATCACTCGCAACGGCGATGGTCATTTTGTCATTTTGACCCGGCAGCAATTGCAGGAAAAATTGGACGAATCCTTCGGTATGTGGGCCGACCGTACGGATATTCCAAGCGATGGCGTGGCATTCGTCAATGAAATACGTCAGGGTTATCTGGTCAATGAAGATCGTTGATACGGATGTCCTGCTCGACTATTTTCACGGCAATCGGATGGCAGCCGAATTCATCGCGTCCCACATAGCGGACAGGGAGAGCCTAACGATTTCTGCAGTTTCTGTCGCCGAAATCACTGGCGGGATGCGTGAAGGGGAAGAGAGCCGTACCGCCTGGTTGCTCCATCAATTTGAAGTTCTGGACGTGGACGAAGCCATTGCGCGTCAGGCAGGTCGTTTTCTGCGTACCTATCGCAATCGCCGGGTCGACTTGACCGACGCCGTCATCGCTGCCACCGCCTTCCTGTGCGGCGCGGACATCGTCACCCGCAACACCCGCCACTATCCTATGCCCGAAGTGTTGGTGATCGAACCCTATCAGCGGGGCGCGGGCGACTGATTCCATCGGAATTACGCCACTGAGGAGAAGTCTTGTGAATAACTGGCAGAACGGTTTCATACAAACCAACGGTATCCGCATTCACTACACTCGCACGGGCGGCGACAAACCCGCACTGGTCCTGCTCCACGGCATCACCGACAACGGCCTTTGCTGGACACGAGTTGCCCGCGCTCTGGAAAGTGACTACGACATTCTGATGGTGGACGCCCGGGGCCACGGCCTTTCTGACAAGCCGGAAGATGGCTATACGGCCAGCGATTACGCGGCGGACTTTGCCGGGCTGATCGAAGGGCTGGGACTGGGGCCGGTGCTGGTGATGGGCCACTCGCTGGGTGCGGTCAACGCCGCCGCGCTGATCGCCAATCACCCCCATTTGGTGCGGGGTGCGGTGCTGGAAGACCCGCCCTGGAACGACGCCGACGATCCCCAGAACCAGACGACGCCCGAAGAGGCCAAAGCCCGGATGGACGGTTGGCGGGCCAGTCTCATCGCCAAACAGCAGCTTTCCGCCGATAAAATCATCGCCGATGGCCGTGCCCAGTCCCCCACCTGGCACGACGACGAATTTCCCAGTTGGGCACAGGCCCAGTTGCAGGTCTATCCCGGCGTTCTCGGCAAGAGCCAATTCCCCGCCTGGACAGAGGCGGTCCCCCAGCTTTCCTGCCCCACACTGCTCGTCACTGGTGATAAAAGCCGGGGCGCGATTGTGACCCAGGATTTGGCGGCGAAGGTCTGCGCGGCCAATCCCAACCTTTCCCACGTCCAGATTCCCAACACCGGCCACAGCATCCGTCGGGAAGGCTTCGACGAATACGTCCAAGCTGTCCAGAACTTTTTCGCCAAACTCGCCTGATTTCCCTGTAGAGAGGTTTCTCGAATGAACAACTGGCAAGACGGCTACGCAGAGACAAACGGCATTCGCATCCACTACCACCGCACGGGCGGCGACAAACCCCAACTGCTCTTCGCCCACGGCGTCACCGACAGTGGGCTGTGCTGGGGAAGGCTGGTCCGGGCACTGGAAGCAGACTACGACTGTGTGCTGGTGGATGCCCGGGGCCACGGCCTTTCCGACAGACCGGCAACTGGCTACACAGCCGACGATCACGCGGCGGACCTGGCCGGACTGATCGCCGGGCTGGGACTGGACCGTCCGGTGGTCATCGGCCACTCGATGGGCGGCAACACAGCCACCGCCCTGGCCGCGGGCTATCCCGACGCCATCCGCGGCGCTGTGCTGGAAGACCCGGGCTGGCGGGCCACCCTGGGAACCCCGGAAGAACGGGCCGAGCGGGCAGCGCAGTGGAGGCAGAACTCGGCGGCGATGCAGGCAATGAGCGCCGCAGAAATCGAAGCGATGGGCCGGGAACGTTCCCCACTCTGGGCCGACGAGGAGTTCCCCGCCTGGGCAGCGGCCAAACAGCAGTTCAGTATGAATATTTTTGACACAATCACCAGAGTCACCACCCCCTGGCAGGAGAGCGCGGCCCGCTTCCGTTCGCCGGTGCTGCTGGTGACGGCGGAGACCACGCTGGGCGCAATTGTCTCCGCCGAAAATGCCGCCGAAGCGATCGCCATCAACCCGCTGATTCGTGTCGCCCACATCGACGGCGCGGGCCACAACATCCGTCGGGAAAACTTCGACGCTTTTCTCGCTGCCGTGCGCCCCTTTCTGGCAGAGTTGCACAAATAAAACGGGACGCAGATTTTTATGATTTGAATTGATCTGCGCTGATGCCCCAGAATACGCCTTTCTATCATCAAAATTCGCTTTTTCTGCGTGCATCTGCGTCCACTCTTTGGCTTTCCTCCTATGACCGGTGAACAAATTCTGATTGTTGAAGACGAGCGGGCGGTGGCCCGGGGGCTGGAATACGGCTTGCAGGCCGACGGCTACCAGGTGGTCTGGGCGCGCACGGGCGCGGAAGCCCTGCAACTGGCCCGCGCCGAGAACCCCGCGCTGATTACCCTGGACATTCGCCTGCCCGACACCAGCGGCTACGACGTCTGCCGCGCCCTGCGCGCCGAGGGTTTCCGCCAGCCCGTGTTGATGCTCACCGCCCGTGATGAGGAGGTGGACAAAGTGTTGGGGTTGGAACTGGGCGCGGACGATTACGTCGTCAAGCCCTACAGCCTGCGCGAGGTGACTGCCCGCATCCGTGCTCTCCTGCGCCGAGCATACGGCGATCTCTCGGCCAAGGGTCAGAATGGCCCGTTGCGTTTTGGCGAACTGGAGATCGACCCCGCACGGTTGAGTGTGCGCAAAGGCGGCGAAGCCATCGACCTGACCCCCACCGAATTCCGCCTGCTTCACCACCTGGCCGTCCAGTCCGAGTTGCCTGTCACCCGCGCCACGCTTATCGAATCCATCTGGGGCTACGACAGCGACATCGGCGGCGAGCGCACAGTCGATGTCCACATCCGCCACCTGCGCACGAAAATTGAGGACGACCCCGCCAATCCCCAGCACATCCTCACTGTGCGCGGGGTCGGCTACAGATTTCAGGGATAGCTCTCCGTGCGCTTCCCTGCGCCACGGGGGGATGAAAATTTGTATACACGGATGGAAAGGAAGACGGATTTGTCTAAAAATCCGTCTTCCTTTCCATCCGTGTATACAGACTATTTTTAAGGAGTTTTGCTATGTCCATTTCTCTCGGCCTGGTCGGCCTAGGCTCGTTTGGCAGTGCCTTCGCCGATCTTTTTATGAGCCACCCGTTGGTAGATCGCATTGCCCTGTGTGACCGGGAACCCGAACGGGTAGCCCGTTTTGCCCGGCAGGAGAGCTGGCGACAGAAGTTCGATCCGAAGGACGCCTACACTTCACTCGACGACATCTGCCGCAGCGATGTGGACGCGCTGGTGATCATCACCCAGCCCTGGCTCCACGCGCCCCAGTGCATACAGGCTATGGAGTCGGGCAAGCACGTCTACAGCGCGGTTCCCGTCATCAGCCTGCCCGACGGCGACGAAATTCTGGAGTGGTGCGACAGGCTGGTGGAGACCTGCCAGCGCACGGGTCAGCTCTATATGCTGGGCGAGACGACGATCTACCGCCCCCAGACAATGCATTGCCGCAAGCAGGCCGAGGCTGGCGCATTTGGCGACTTTGTCTATGCCGAGGGGGAGTATTTTCACGATGTGGACAATCCCCACAGCAATCTGCGCCAGGTGCAGCAGCGGCGGGAAGCCAGCGCAGCCGGACAGGAGTGGGTTGCGCTGCGGGAAGCCTACAAGCAGCGGGGCGTCGTCTCCGGGCCGATGCACTACCCCACCCACTCCATCAGCGGCCCAATCAGTGTGATGAAGGCCCACGCCCAGCGGGTCTGCGCCTGGGGCTACGCCAACCGCACGAACGATCCCTACTACGCGGAACACGGCGAGATTTTCAGCAACGAGACCGCGCTCTTTCAGATGAGCAACGGCTCCACAATGCGCGTCTGCGAACACCGGGAAATCGGTCTGCCGGGGCGGGAGATTTTCCGGGTCTATGGAACCCAGGCCAGCTTTGAAAACGATCACTGGTGCAACAAAGAAGAGCGCACGCCTCTGACTGTGGCCGAGATGCGGGACCCATTGCCGCCAGAGGTGGAAGACGCTTTCCGCTCAGTCAGCAAGACCTCCGACTTCTACGGCGGACACGGCGGCTCCCACGCCTATCTGGTCCACGAGTTTGTGGAGGCCGTAGCCCAGGAACGACAATCGGCCATCAACGTCTGGGAAGCCGTGCGCTATATGGCCGCGGGGGTGATGGCCCACAAATCCGCGCTGGCCGACGGCGAAGTGTTGGTTGTCCCCGACTGGGGAGATGCGCCGGGGTAGGGGATTGGGGGGCTGGAGATTGGAGATTTCGTGGGGAGCGGAGAGGGTCAACCGTGACCCAAATGTTTAAGTGAAACGAGAGGTGTGAGATCGTTGGCCGATCTCACACCTCTCGTTTCACGTCCCTTAGATTTTACAGGAAAAATCCGTGTAAATCCGTGTCCTTCTTTTTGTTCAAGGCACGGGTTCGAGTAGTGTAAATTCGCTGGTGTTGGCCGGGGTCCAGGCTTCCACGCCGTCATCCGTGCGCACAAACCACCAGACAATCGTATCGCTGTTGCCCTGTAGCCAGATCGGCCCGTTGATAATCGTTGCCTGGGTGGGCGGCTCCAGATAGCCGATGACCTCACCCGCGGTGGCCCCAGCCAGGGTGCGCAGGGTGATGCCCTGAATACCGGGGCGCAACTGCACCTTCTGGCCTAAATCCAAAGGTAGCGCATTGACGCTGACCGGCAGGCCATTCATTTCAAAGATGCGGCCCTGGGGCTGCTCGGCCACAGGCGGCGCGGCAGATGATTCCGCAGCAACGGGCTGCTCAACCGTCTGCACGAGCGCGCTCTGGGACGCATCGCTGCTGCTGCTGCCTCCGAACAGATCGTTCAGATACCAGCCCAGTCCGCCAAAGACAAGCAGCGCAATCAGGGCCAGAGCCGCGGGACGCACCCATTTGGGCAGACCAGTCTGGGGTGGCGGGGGCTGCAAGGGCACAGGGATCCGATCCTGGGCCAACCGGGCAAAGAGGACGATCAGCGGCATCTGGCCCGGTCCATAATAGCGGTCGGTCACCAGCAATTGGGCCTGACGCACGGCCTGGTCGTAGAGTGCGCCGGTGGTGCTTTCGTGCAGATGCAACTCGGCCCGCACAGGCCGCTCTTTGCGATCCAGCAACACCATCAGCCCGGCCAGGGGCGCACCGCTGCTGTCAGTAATGTTGAAATAGTGGCCCTGAATCGCCTGCAACTCGGAGTGGGCGCTGGTACGCTTGCTCTGGCTCAGTGTCACGCCTTCGTTGTTTGTCGTCTCTTCACTCATAGCTCCACTCCGTCTGATGAAATGTGGGACGCAGATGACGCGGGCGGCGCAGAAACAACAGATTTGCGCAGATTGATCCCTTTGACAAACTCAGGACAGCGCAGCGTCAATCAATTTTTCAGCGTTATCCGCGTCCCATTTTTCCCACTAGGGCAACTGGACAGTGGCGATTCCTGCTACCTGTACAGTTGTCTCATTATAGAACACAACGCGCATATTGTACTCAATCGGCATGTCTGACCGCAAATAGCCCCGCCAGAGCAGACTGTCGCCGACTTTGCGAAAAGGGAAATCACCAGCGGGCAAGCCGCTGAACTCCGCACCCCGATCCCCACTGCCCACATAGCCCAGGCTGTTGCCCTTCAGCGTTTGGCCTGGGTTGGCAGAACCTGTGTAGGGAATTTTGAGCAGCGTGCCCTGGGGAGAAACCGCCTGTTCCTGGGGTGTGATATTCTCCACCAGCAGGCGATGAACACCGGCTGCTCGTACTCCATCCCCTTCCACCAGATAGACCCGCAGGCGCAGATTGTAGGTGACGCCGCTGCTCCCCGGCCAATTGCCGTCAAAATCCAGAGAGTCGCCCAGGGAGCGGACCGCACGCAGACCGCCGATCTGGAATTCTGCCCCGTCCGCGGCGATGGCTGACAGGACGATATCTGTGCCGGGGATGCGCTCGCCCAGCCCGATCTTGCGCTCCGTGGGGCCAGCGAAGACGATGGCGTTGTCGGCCACATTGAGCGCGGGCAGATCCGCGATCTGGGGCAGATTGGCGATGCCACTCAGGTCGGGCAGACCCAAATCCCGCAGTTGGTCCAGGCTGGGCAATTGGGGATTGCCGGGGATTTCCACAGGCAGATCACCGATCCCTGGCAGGCTGCATCCGCTCAGCAGCAGGGCCAGGCAGAGGGTTAGAAAACGTTTCATCAATGGCTCCTTCTCTTTCTAATACGCGCCGATTTCCAATAGTCGGTCGTCGTCAATGCCGAAGTGATGGGCGATTTCGTGGCGCACCACCCGCCCCACCATTGCCCGCACTTCGTCGTCTGTGCGGCAGCGCATGAGGATTGGGCGGCGATAGATGCTGATTTTGTCGGGCATCACCAGATTGTAGCCGCTGGTGCGCCCGGTGTGGGGGATGCCGTGGTAGAGGCCGAGCAGGTCCGTGCGCCGCTGCACCCCCACCGACCAGAGCGCGTTGGCATCCGGCCATTCCTCGACGACAATCGCCACATTTTCCAACTTTTCGAAGAAGAGGTCGGGCAGTGCCTCTACGGCCTGGGCCACCAATTCCTCGAACTCTTCGGGTGTGTGCATCCCCATCTCAATCTCCCAATCTCCCAATATCACTCCACGCCAAAGGCGGCGTAGAGAATGTCGGCCACATAACGCTGCTGGGTCGCTGGCACATCCTCCCACTTTCCGCCCCGAGCCAGCAGACCCCGCACCCGCTCTGGCCCCCAATTGTAGGCCACCAGCACCCAGCGCAGATCGTTCGTGCCTTGGCCCAACAGAAAATCCTGCAAATAGGCCAGATAGACCCCGGCCACTTGCGCATTCTCCACAGGATTGAAGGGGCTGGTAGCGGCTACCTTCGGCGCGAATTCATCCCACGTGGCAGGCAGAATCTGCATCAGCCCCATATCCCCATCCCGGCCCAGGGCCACCGGGTCCATACGGCTCTCCCGATAGGCCAGGGCCGCCAATAGCCGCCAATCGATCCCGGCCTGGTCGCCCACAGAGCGAAAGAGATCGCCGTAGGTGATCACCCGTTCCTCTGGACGCTCCAGCGTGGGCGCAGGTTCCACCGCAGTATCTGCGGGCGGTAGCGCTTCGGCTTCGACCAGTTCATCGGGTGCAGCGCCGGAGACTGGCATGGGCGAAGGGGTTGGCACAGGGGGTGACTCAGATGTTGGCGCAAGAACGGGCAGAGGGGCAGCCGCCAATGTGGCCAACTCGGCGGGCGCAGGCATCGGCAATGTCTGCATCGGCGATGAGGACATCGGCTCGGATGGGCCGGGTAAAACTACCACAACTGTCGCTGGCGGTGCTGTCGCTCTGGGAATCTGGACTGTATGCGCGCTGCGCAGCCCGACCAGCAATCCGGCAGCGCCCACAAAGGCCAGGGCAGAGAGCAGCAAAAAGCCCACTGCCAGCAGAACCAGCAGCAGGCCCGGCCAGAGACCGCGACCGGATCGCTGACGGACATTCCCCGGCTGCAGGGCCAGACTATAGGGGGGGCGGGACTGCGGCGGATGGATAGGCATACGTTGGGTCAATTGTATCACATCAGGCGGCAACGTGCATGGGTTCAATGGATCGTTTGGGTCATTGGTGGACAGATAATCGAGGCTGATCTATGATGGGGGCATGACGAAAACCGCCACTTACCGACTGCGCTCAAGCCCCGAATCCACCGGCCATTCGATCGGCCATTCGACCGACCATGCGACGACGACCCCCACATCCCCGCGTTGGCGGGTAGTTGGGGGAATTGTATTGGTCGCGACGACCCTCCTCTTATGGCTGATGGGTATGGCCGTCGCACACAGTGCTGGACCAGCACAACAGCCTCTGCCTGGCACGGCGCAACCAGCCACAACAGAGGAATCCTTGCCGCCCCAATCTGGCCTGCTGCTCGTAGGGCTGGAACCATCGATCTCGCCCATAGCCGCCGATGCTCTCTTCGCCGAGCAGGGACTGCTCACCAGCCGCCACTGGCCGGAGTTTGGGCTGGCCGCGGTCCATTTGCCCGCCATCGGTGACGAGCGCAGCCGCGAAAGTGCCCTGGCTTCGGCCAAAGCGCGGTTGGTCCAGCAGTCTGGCGTGCGCTATGTGGAGAACGATTGGGCCATCGAAGCCGCCAGCCATGCGTCGCCCAACGACCCCTACTTTCCCGAACAGTGGGCATTGGCCCGAATTAATATGCCAGCCGCCTGGGACGCCACATTGGGCGAGCCGGGCCTGATCGTCGGCCTGATCGACAGCGGCATTGATCTGCAACACGAGGACCTGATCGGGATGTCCATCTGGTCCAACGAACTGGAAGTCAATGGGCTTGCCGGCGAAGATGACGATGCCAACGGTTTTGTGGATGATTTTGCTGGCTGGGATTGGGTGGGAAACGACAACCAGATCGAGGACCCCTATGGGCACGGAACCCACGTGGGCGGGATTCTGGCTGCCAATACGGACAACGGGATTGGGGTGGCCAGTGTGGGCCGCAACCTGACGATCCTGCCCCTGCGGGTGCTGGATGAGCGGGGCAGTGGCTTTATCTCCTATCTGGTCGATGCGCTGGCCTATGCCCGGCGCAAGGGCGTGCAGATTGTCAATCTCAGTCTCGTCTTACGCTTGGATTCCCTGGCCGTGGCCGACTCCATCCACGCCTTTGCCGAGACAGGCGGGCTGATTGTGGCAGCCACAGGCAACTACGGCAGTCAGGTCTACTGGCCCGCAGCCTATACCGAGACGATTGCGGTGGCTTCTACAGCGATGGACGATTCCCGCTCGTCGTTCAGCAATCGGGGACCGGAGACCGACCTGGCCGCGCCCGGCTCTCTGATTCTGAGCACCTACAAAGACAACAGCTATTATCTGAACGACGGGACCAGTATGGCCGCACCCCACGTGAGCGCACTGGCCGCGCTGGTCTGGAGTCTGCGCCCGGATTGGGATTGGGTGCAGGTGAAAGATCACCTGAAGGCTACGGCTGTGGATGTCAACGCGGCCACCCTGCCCGGACCGGACAACGAAATCGGCTATGGGCGCATCGACGCCGAAGCCGCGCTGATCCAGGCCGGTGCGGGGGTCTCCTTCACTGTCGATTATCTGGCCGGGCAATATACCGCAGTGGACCAGCCTTTGCGCATACCTGTGCAGCTGACTGTGACTGATACGCAGGGCCAGCGGTTGCCTGTGGTGGGTGCGCTGATCCACTATGCGCTGACAGGCGCGCCGGAGATCGGTTCGGGGGAGAGTGGCCCCGCGCCTGTGCTGTCGGGCACGATTTCCACTTCGGCCACCGGGCGGGGCCTGATCGATATTCGCACACCCCAGCAGGTGGGCCAATATGAACTGCGGGTGCGGATGGCCGGGCAAGAGCTGCTCTACCCCATCACCCTGCAGGATGGCCCGCTGGTGTTGAGCGCGGATGCGACCCGGCCGCTGGTTAGCGTCGGCGGCGAACAGACCCAAGTCGTTTTCCGCGCGGCCACAAGTGGGCAGGGCGAACTGCTGACCGAGCCACTGCTGGTCGAGTTGACTACTTCTCTGGGAACCTTTTCCGACGGCAGCCAACAGCGCACGGCCTGGATTCGAAATGGGCTGTTGACGGAGACATTGACAAGCGGAGAGATAGCAGGGATAGCTGAAATTGGGATGAGCACAGCGCTGCAAAGCCAGCGGACTTTTGTCACTATCCAGCCCGGCCCCACCCAGCGGATTACCGGCCCGGCGCGGATTTCTGTACAGGACTGGGGCAACGGCGTCACTGTGCCTATCCGTCTGGACCTGGCCGATGTCTATGGCAACCCGATCTGGGACACAACAATTGTCAATTTCTATGCGCTGGAAAGCAGCTTTGCGCCCCAATCCCCGTCAGTGGTGATGGGAACGATCGAGAGCCTGCTCTCCGTGCCCAACTGGGCATCCCCGCGGGTGGCCTATTGGGCAATTGTACCTGGCACTTTTTCGATCTTTCAGGGCGAAGTGATTGTCCAGCGCAACCACTACTGGCTGCCGCTGGTCTCCGGCGAACCTGCGGCCACAATTTCCCAATAAAAAAAGGAAGTCACAGCGAGTGACTTCCTTTTGCCTATTCCATCCACTCACTCTATTTGCCGCAGCGCACCAGCGGTCCATCTGGATTGAGGGTGGTGTGAAAATTATAGGTGCGCCCGCCCGACTCCAGGACGATTTTGTAGCCGGGTGTGATTACCTGGGCGTACATCATCCCTGGTTTGGGGCAACCCAGGCTAGAATCGGACCAGTCCACGGCTTCTACGCTGACCACCTGCACACTCTCCGCAGAAGAGCGACCCAAACCCGCCACCTCTGCCTTGGCTCGTTCGATCAATTCGGTGGGACTGCCGCCGACATTTGTCATTTCGCCTCCTGGGGGAATGCCAATTCCGTCGCTCTCTGTCGCCGGTTCTTCGGTAGGTGCCGCAGTCGCGGTCGCAGTCGCAGTTGGCTCTTCGGCCTGGGGCGTGGCCGTTGGCTCGGTCAGGCTGCGCACGGGGACCGGCGTCGTTGGGGGCGCAATGGGCAGACCTTCACACCCGGCCAAGAAAAGCGTCATCAACAGCGCCACACCCAGCCGATAGACCCACCGGTTTCCCGCATCGTTGGCAAATATTTTCTTCATACTCAATTGTCGCTCCCTTCCATTTCTTCTGTCTGGGCAGGCCACTCTGCCTGTCTGGGAGTAGGACGAGACCCACAGGGCTATTGTTCCCGCAAGTGCGCCCGCTGTTGCGCCGCTAGCCCATACGTACCAGAAGATCCCGGATTATACTCAGCGCGATAAAGACGACAATCGGCGAAATGTCGATCATTCCCAGGGGGGGAATCAGGCGGCGGGCAGGTTCCAGCACCGGGTCTGTCACCTGGACAAGCATCTGGACAATCGGATTGTACGGGTCCAGGTTAGGAATCCAGGTCATTAGAATCCGAATCAGCAGGACAAATGTATAGATTTCGATAATACGCGCCAACAATAAAAACATTACCTTCTACCTCTCTATTCAGTGATGATCAGCAAAATTTATAGTATTCTCACTGTCGGTGGACTGCCGACAGCGGACCACCGGTAGATGTCCGGCTACAATGTTTTATCGAGTGATGGAGGGTAGATAGAGATACGAATCTTGTTCTCCATAACGAAGAATCCGCAGGCTGTCGCCAGCTAAATAGATATGCTGCTCATCTATAAATATCCCTGTTCCACCTTCAGGTATAGATACCAATTCAGTAATCCCTGCGGGGTTTGACACATCTAGCACCTTTAGCTCTCCTTGTACATATTTGTCCCCAGTAGCCAAAAAGGCTGTATTACCAGAGAAGGCAATGTCCTGAACCGAGTATTTTGTCTCATGCTTAGGTAGCAAAACCGGGTTCGCCGGATTAGCGACATCTACAACGTGTATACTCCCACCACTGGAATACCCACTTGCCATAACATAGGCAAATCCATCTTTGACGGTAACGCTCCAAGTCTGTTGGGATGTCAGCAAAGGCAAGGAAACTTCACTCAGCTTTTTTGGATCACTCCGATTGCTAATATCGACTATGATTAGTTTGCCACCTATATCTGCAAGATAGGCTACGTCTCCCATAACATACACACCATAGATGTGGCTGCCATCAGCGTAAGCCCCAACTTCTGTTGGTTCGGCTGGATCGGACACATCGTAAATCCGCAATCCGTCCACTGTATTGGCCAAATAGACGGTCGTTCCCACCACCATCAAGTCATCCACGTACCAACTCATGACGATTTTCTTCACAACGGTTGGATTGGTTGGATCTGAAATATCTATGATCCAAAAAGAGTGACCCTCTGCATCCGCTATGTACAGCAAGCTGCCCGCAACTTGTATACGGTATGGGTCACCGTCTAATTCCAAATAGCCAACATCTTTTGGTGAATTTGGCTGTGAAATGTCTACAACCCGTAGCCCGTCGAACCAACGACCAACAACGTACGCATAACTCCCCGACACAAATACATCACCGGCATCTGCCACAGTTCGATAGCTTCCTAAGGCAGCAGGCTGGCTCGGATTCGATATGTCGACCACTTCAATACCGATGACTGTGCTTGTTAAGTATGCCGCCTTTCCTAGTACGTAGAGTCCCAAACCATATGAATTCGTGTCAAAATTATAGGAAGCAATTTTGACCAGATTGCTGGGATCTGATACATCAATCAGATCAAGGCGATGGCTTTTTAAAAAATATCCAACATTATCTTGAATCACGATACGATAGATATACTCATCGTACAGACCAATTTGCTGTGGATCGGTTGGATCACTCACATCTAGTACGGAAACACCTTGGTACCTACCATCGGCAAAATATGCCGTCGTTCCCTCAACTACTACATCACCACCTTGGCTTGGAAATGGACGAGCGAAACTACCGCTTAGCGTTGGTTCGGTTGGTTTCGATACATCGACAATGTATAATTCTCCATATAGGCTAGATTCACCAACTGTAGGATCATAATGGGTATATGTGAGATAAACCTGTTGGCCCGATATAGCAATGCTCTGTGCTCCTCCCGCATCTATGACAGGCACTGTATAACTACCAGTTGCCGAAATATTGGCTGGGTTAGTTACATCGATGATGTGGAAACCCGTCTTATGTGTGAAGTAAACAAATCCTCCGGCCACGGAAAGTTGACCAGCGTAATCAGCGGCATAATGACCAATTTTTCGCGGGGCAGATGAATTAGTAACATCAACCACATAGACGCCAGCGGTGCCAACTGTTACAAACGCATATCCATTGTCAACAACAAGATCATTTACCCGGCCCGATAAATACGTTCGACTCAGCACCATAGGTCTAGCCGGGTCCGCCATATCTATAATTGCCAGACCAGATCCTTCTGCAATGTATGCAATTGTCCCAACTGCATACACGCGTCGCATTGTTCCACCAATATAACTAACAGGGGCAATGGCTGTATCTCCGTCTATCTCCACTTCGTGATTATCGTTGAATGTAGAGGCGCGGACACCTGTCACAGGAACAATGACTGACCAAATTGCTATCGTTGTTACAAAAATCCGTAACCAGCAGTGTTTGATAGTCAGCATATTACCTTACCCCTTCTGAGATACGATTGATTCGAAATCCAAACAGAAGCCAGTTTATATAAACAGAGTTCTACCCGTCCGTGGCCTCGCTCAGATCGCCCAATTCTTCGCTGCGTGCCGCGGCCGCGGCCACCGCTTCGATCAGCGCGGCCCGCACGCTTCGCTGTTCCAATATGAGAGAACCCGCCGCGGTGGTTCCGCCGGGACTGGTCACCCGATTGCGCAGGTCTGCCGGGTGAAGATTGCTCTCCCGCATCAGCGCGAGGCTGCCCTCAATCGTCTGCAGGACCATCCGCTCGGCCTGGGCACGGCTGAAACCGATGTGAACCCCGGCGTCGATCAGCCCTTCGATCAGCAGAAAAACAAAGCCCGGCCCGGATCCGCTCAGCCCGGTGGCCAGGTCGATGGCGTGCTCGTCGTCCACAAAAAAGGCATCACCCATGGCTTCCAGAATCATCTGGGCCTGGCCTTTGTCGTCGGCGGTGACAGCGGACGTAGCGGTCCAGACGGTCATTCCCTTGCCCACCTGGGCGGGGGTGTTGGGCATAGAGCGCACAATCCGTTCGTGGCTCAGTCCCCGGCGCAGGCTGCTGATGCGCACACCGGCCATAATGCTGATCACCAGCGTCTCCGGTTGGAGAAGACCGGCGAGACCGGGCAATACTTTGTCCAGCACCTGTGGTTTGACGGCCAAAATGAGAATCGACGCGCCTGTGGCCGCCGCGCTGTTCTCGGCCTCTACGCCCACGCCGTACTCAGTGCGCAAATAATCACGCCGTGCCGGCACAGGATCGGCCACAGCCACCTGCTCCGGCTGGGCAAGTCCACCCAAGACCAGTCGCTTGAGAATGGCTTCGGCCATTGCGCCGCCGCCGATAAAGGCAATCTTTCCGCTCAGTTGCATTGAACCCATCTCCCGTTGGAGAATCAGAAGTTCGACTTTTCAGAAAAAGTCGAACTTCTCAGTCCCGCTTTCCAAAAATAGCCGTGCCGACCCGCACAATTGTAGCGCCTTCTTCAATCGCCACCTCAAAATCGTTTGTCATTCCCATAGAAAGATGCCGCCAATCCCCCTGGGGGAAACGCTCCCGAATTTCGTCCAGCAGCAGGCGCAGGCGGCGAAAGGTGGGGCGAGTGGCCTCGGCATCGCTCTCCAGAGGGGCCATCGTCATCAGCCCTTGCAGATGCAGCCCCGGCAGGGCCAGCAGATCGGGCAGCGCGTCCAGCAGCGCTTCCGGCGTGAAGCCGTGTTTGCTCTCTTCGCCGCTGACATTGACTTCCAGCAGCCCGTTCACTGTCTGCCCCGCGGCGGTGGCGTCCCGGCTCAGCCGTTCGGCCAGCTTGCGGGTGTCCACCGAATGGACCAGGGCAAAGGGACCGACGGCCTGTTTGCTCTTGCGGCTCTGGATAGTGCCGATGGCGTGCCAACGGATGCCTGTCAAGTCTTGGCGCTCGGCCAGCCCGACCTTTTCCCAGAGTTCTTCCAGCCGATTCTCGCCAAAATCTACTTGCCCGGCCGCGGCCAATTCGGCAATCATCTCGAACGGTTTTGTCTTGCTAACCGCTACGAGTGTAACCGTCTGGGGGTCGCGCCCGGCTCGATGCGCGGCCCCGGCAATCCGGGCTTGCACCTGGGCCAGGCGAGCGGCCAAAGAGGGTTCATCTTCTGGGGTTGGGGGCTGGGGAAGGAATTGTTTTGACATGAGGGGATTGTACCAGTGATTGGACCGAGGAGCAAAGGAATGGTTGGGTAAATGGCAGGGCGAGCAGCGATCAAACCAGCGCTGCCATTTACCCAACCAACAGAAATGTCAACGGGTCACAAAAGGAACGAAAACGTGGAAATTCTTCGGCGTCTCTTCCTGGCGGAAGGTGACCGACACCGGCTCGGACCAGACGCCCAGGAAGCGGTGGTTGGGGAACGCTCCTTCCGGGCCGTCCTCTGGCTGTTCGGAGAAGGCGCGAATGCGCAGGAAGTGGGGCACATTGACCGCCTGGCTGACAAACAGTTCGCTGCCCGCGGGCTGGCGGGATTGCCAGGGCAGCCACTCGCCCGTTTCGCCCACCCGATATTCGATGTCATAGGTGGCCGCGTAGCGTCCCGCTGGAATTGTGCGGATCGGACCGCTGATCTCCCCTGACCATTCCACTTCGATCTGATAGTTGTCCACCTCGCTGGGCAGATCGCCCAACTGGGCCGAGGGCGACGCCAGGAGCAGAAAGCCGTCGATGAAGGCGTGGGCGCCGTGCCAGCGGAAGGGGCTGTTGATGCGGGCAAAGACAGTAATCGTCTCGCTCTCTGCCCGTGCGCTGACCTGCAAATTCTGCCAGCCCATCCGCTCGCCGTTCTCGATAAAATTGTGCCGGTTCTCGGCCCAAATGACTGTCTCGGCCAGAGGGTCAGTGCCGCCGGTGGGGTCAATGCCCAGCATCTTCGCCATATAGAAACCGTCTGGGCAGTCGTTGGGGACAGCGCTGCCGCCGCAGAGGGAGAGCATCCACCCGCTCAGGCTGTAGTCTGTGCCAACGGTGGCCCCGGTCTGCTGGTAGAGTGCCACGTCAAAGGGCTTGCCTGGCTCTGGCGGTGTCTCGATGTCCTGGGCGCGGACGGTCTGGCTGTCCTCGCCGTCGATGCGCTCCACGTGCGCGCTGCCGTTGCAATCGTCCCCGGCGTAGTGCATCCGGGTGCTGTAGAGCCAGGGCGCACCGCTGATGAAGACCGGCGTCCAGCCCACAGCCACCCGCATCAACCCGCCGGTGGAGGATTCCAATTGATAGGTCCCTACTTTGCATTCAAATCCAGGATTGATCAGCGCGGGCGCAAGGATGGCTGGCTGCGCAGGCACTTCCGGTTCCTCCGGCTCTTCAGGAACAACCGGTTCCTCTGGCTGAACGGCTTGTGTGAAGACAATTGAGACCGGCTCGGACCAGACGCCCAGGAAGCGGTGGTTGGGGAACGCCCCCTCCGGGCCGTCCTCCGGCTGTTCGGAGAAGGCGCGGACGCGGAAGAAGTGGGGCACGTCAAGGGTGTCGGCCAGAAAGAAGGCACTGCCCGCGGGCTGGCGGAATTGCCAGGGCAACCAGTCGCCCGTTTCGCCCACCCGGTATTCGATGTCGTAGGTGGCCGCATAGCGCCCAGCGGGAATGTCGCGTATCCCCTGGCTGATGTCGCCTGTCCACTGAATTTCGATCTGTTCGTCATTCACTTCGCTGGGCAGATCGCCCAACTGGGCGGAGGGCGATTCCAGCAACAGAAAGCCGTCGATGAAGGCGTGGGCGCCGTGCCAGCGGAAAGGGCTGTTGATGCGGCCAAAGACAGTAATCGTCTCGCTTTCTGCCCGTGCGCTGACCTGCAAATTCTGCCAGCCCACCCGTTCGCCGTTTTCGATGAAGTTGTGCCGGTTCTCGGCCCAGATGACTGTCTCGGCCAACGGGTCAGTGCCGCCGGTGGGGTCGATGCCCAGCATCTTCGCCATATAGAAACCGTCGGGGCAGTCGTTGGGTACAGCGCTGCCGCCGCAGAGGGAGAGCATCCACCCGCTCAGGCTGTAGTCTGTGCCGACAGTGGCCGCGGTCTGCTGGTAGAGGGCCACGTCAAAGGGCTTGCCCGGCTCTGGCGGTGTCTCGATGTCCTGGGCGCGGACGGTCTGGCTGTCTTCGCCGTCGATGCGTTCCACGTGGGCACTGCCGTTGCAGTCGTCCCCGGCGTAGTGCATCCGGGTGCTGTAGAGCCAGGGTGCACCGCTGATGAAGACCGGCGTCCAGCCCACAGCCACCCGCATCAGTCCGCCGGTGGAGGATTCCACCTGATAGGTCCCCACTTTGCATTCAAATCCAGGATTGATCAGCATAGGCACTCCTGTCGGGTCTGGCGGAATGGTGGACGACGGCAAGTACGCCGACGACGTATCCGCGTTGGCTGCCCCGTGGGACGATAGCCAAAGGAAGATCAGCAAAACAACGCCCGGCCAAAAAATAGACCAGCAGAGGAGAGTGTTGCGTGAAATCCGTTTGTCTTTGTCTAGGTAGGCTCTTCTATTGTCTAACAAAACGCGCATTTCGTCCAACCTCTATTTTCTATACATAAACAGTTTGCTTGCTGCATAGGTATACCAAGACAGGAAGCCGCTTTCCATAGGGAACTTTGCTCATCTGCCGGCAGCGCATCTGCTTTGAAACCGTTTTGAATAGAGATTGTAATAGAAACTACTTTGCCTGTGCGTCGGGCGTGCTAAAGTAGCGGCACGACAAAATATGTGCAAAATATTGACAATAATTACTTTGTCGTCGATTTACAGGCTTTACCGAATAGTTTTGTCCAATTTCACCAGGAGATTTGACCGATGAAGAAGTACATTGTAGTGACGCTTTTGCTGAGTTTGACGCTGATTTTCGCGGCTTGTGCAGCACCTGCAACACCAGAGCCAACCGCTGTACCAGCGCCGACCGAAGCCCCTATGCCCGAAATGATGAATATTGTGGAGACAGCGGTTGCAGCGGGCAGTTTTAATACGCTGGTTGCCGCAGTGAGCGCTGCCGGTTTGGCGGACACTTTGGCCGGTGAAGGTCCCTTCACTGTCTTCGCCCCGACTGACGACGCCTTTGCAGCCCTGCCCGACGGGACGATTGATGCACTGTTGGCCGACCCCTCCGGCGACCTGACCCAGATTCTGCTCTATCACGTCTTGAGCGGGAAGGTAATGGCCGAGGCTGTGACTGATGGCCTGGAAGTGGAGACTTTGCAGGGTTCGATGGTGAAGTTCAGCATTGTTGACGGCAAGCCGATGATCAATGACGCAATGATTGTCACCACCGACATTGAAGCCAGCAACGGCGTGATTCACGTGATTGATGCGGTCATCCTGCCCCCGGCTGAAGAAGAAGCTGCCATGCCGGAGATGAACATTGTGGAGACTGCGGTGGCCGCAGGTGGTTTTGACACACTGGTTGCTGCCGTGACCGCTGCCAATCTGGTGGATGCGCTGTCCGGCGAAGGTCCCTTCACTGTCTTTGCCCCGACCGATGACGCCTTTGCCGCCCTGCCCGAAGGAACGATTGATGCGCTGTTGGCCGACCCCTCCGGCGACCTGACCCAGATTCTGCTCTATCACGTCCTGAGTGGAAAGGTGATGGCCGAGGCTGTGGCTGATGGCCTGGAAGTGGAAACATTGCAGGGTTCGAATGTGATGTTCAGTATTGTTGACGGCAAGCCGATGATCAACGGCGCGACGATTATCGCCACCGACATCGAAGCCAGCAACGGCGTGATTCACGTGATTGATGCGGTCATCCTGCCCCCGGCTGAAGAAGAAGCAGCCATGCCGGAGATGAACATTGTGGAGACAGCAGTGGCCGCAGGTGGTTTTGACACACTGGTTGCTGCCGTGACCGCTGCCAATCTGGTGGACGCCTTGTCCGGCGAAGGCCCCTTCACTGTCTTTGCCCCGACCGACGAAGCCTTTGCCGCCCTGCCCGCCGGGACGATTGATGCCCTGTTGGCCGACCCCTCCGGGGACCTGACCCAGATTCTGCTCTATCACGTCCTGAGTGGGAAGGTGATGGCCGAGGCTGTGGCTGATGGCCTGGAAGTGGAGACCTTGCAGGGTTCGAATGTGATGTTCAGTATTGTTGACGGCAAGCCGATGATAAATGGCGCGACGATTATCGCCACCGACATCGAAGCCAGCAACGGTGTAATTCACGTCATTGATGCAGTGATTACACCTCCCGCCGAATAGTAAATCTGAGCAAGAGCCTGTCTGTTCCCCCCAGACAGTTCACTATAAATCAGAAAGGGCAGCGGAATCATCCGCTGCCCTTTCTTTGTGTGACAGTCCAAATTGGGCGTGCCGCCATCCCAGGCGACACACCCGGGATTCAAATTTCGGCAGAGGGGCAGAGATCGGCCAGTGTACACTGGCCACAGAGGGGTTTGCGGGCGTTGCAGACCCGTCGCCCGTGGAAGATGAGCAGGTGGGAGATGTCGATCCAAGCGGACTGGGGCAGGAGTGCCATCAACTCCTTCTCGATTTTTTCTGGTGTAGAACCTTCTACCAGCCCCAACTTCTGGGAGAGCCGCTTGACGTGGGTGTCCACCACCACCCCATCGGCCAGCCCAAAGCAGACCCCTCGCACTACATTGGCCGTCTTGCGTGCCACCCCGTGCAGAGAGAGCAGATCGTCCATCTCCCGGGGCACTTCGCCACCGAAATGCTCACAGATGGCTGCGCTGGACTCTTGCAGGGCCTTGGCTTTGTTGCGAAAGAAGCCGGTGGAGCGGATGACGTCCTCCAACTCTGCCCGGTCCGCGGCAGCCATCGCTTCCGGCGTGGGATAGCGGGCAAAGAGTGTGGGCGTCACCAGATTGACCCGCTCGTCGGTGCACTGGGCGGAGAGAATCGTAGCGCAGAGCAACTCAAAGGCGTTAGTGTGATGGAGCGCGCATTCTGCATCCGGGTGGGCCAGGCGCAGGCGATGGGTGATTTCAGTAATGCGTTCGGAGGCTGGGGCTATCATTACTTGTCTCCTTTTGGGCCGATTGATCCTTGCCCCAGTCTACTACACCCGTCTCTTATACCCCAGTTCTTTCCTTCCATTTGCGTCTCCCCCCAAAATGTCTATACTGAAATAGACAAGCGCAACCCAACAAATCTCCAATCAACAATCTCAACTCGCCAATCCCCCACAGGAGACACACCCATGACCACAAAAATCGCCCGTGTGGAACCCAAATTCAAAAGCCCCGGCCCCCATCCCAACGGCATCCAGGCGTCGCCCGAAGGTCTCTGGTGCATCGATCAGGGCAACCACAAAGTCACCCGCCAGGACTGGGACACCGGAAAAGTGAACTTCGAGGCCCAGACCGACACCGTCCATTCCAGTGGCATTACCCTGGGCGGTGGCTATCTCTGGATTGCCTCCACCTACGAAGTCAAAATTGCCAAGCTGGACCCGGAAACGGGCAAAACCATCGCCAAATACGACTCCCCCGGCGCGGGGATTGTGGCCTGGCGACAGGGCGCGCCGGATGCGGGCGTCACCGGCGCGCACGGGCTGGAATGGAAGGACGGCAAACTCTACGTCGCTTCGCCGCCTTCCCAGATGATCCACGTGATGGATCCGGAGACGTGGACCGAGACCCACAGCTTCCGTGCGCCGGGGCTGCGGGTCCACGGCCTGGCCTGGGGACGGGACGGCTTCCTGTGGGCCGCGGACACCAGCGCGGGGACGGTCAATCTGCTCGACCCTGCGGATGGCCGGGTGATGGATGTGCTCCGCGTACAGGCGCCGGTGGAGGTCCACGCGCTGACGATCTACCAGGACGTTCTCTGGTATGCGGACGCGGAGACCTGCCAGATCGGGCGACTGATTGTTGATTCATAAGGAGAATAGCTGATGCAAGAGCGAACTATGCGCGGAATCTTCCCGATTCTGTGTACGCCTTTTTTTGAAGACGGGCAGATCGACGAGGCAAGCCTGCGCCGGGTGGTCGATTTCAATATTCAGGCGGGTGTTCACGGCCTGGGCATTGCCCTGGCCAGCGAAGTCTTCAAACTGACCGAAGCCGAGCGGGAACGGGTGACGCGTATTGTGGTGGAGCAGGCTGGGGGCCGGGTTCCGGTGGTGGTCAACACCGGCGCGGCAGGGACCGATTTGGCGGTCCACTATAGCCGGGCCGCCCACGCCAACGGAGCCGATGCCCTGATGGTCATGCCGCCCAACTTTATGGGTGCATCCAACGAAGAAATTGTGGACTATTTCAAAGCCATCTCCGACGCAGTGCCCCTGCCCATCTTCATCCAGGACACCCAAATGGTTCCCGTCTCCACCGGGCTGGCCCGTCAACTGGCCGATACCTGCGAATGGGTGCAATATATCAAAGTAGAGAGCCAGCCTGTCACCGCCAAAGTGGCGGCCATGCACGACGAAATGGGGGACAGACTGGTCATCTTTGGCGGCGCGGGGGGCGGCTATTTCATCGAGGAGATGCGTCGGGGCAGTGTGGGCACAATGCCCTTCTGCACCCAGCCCGAAGCCTTTGTGGAAATCTGGAACCGCTGCCAGGCCGGGGACGAGGCCGGAGCCAGAGAGGTTTTCAACCGCTATCTGCTGCCGGTGGCCCGGCTGTCGGGACAGGGCGCAGGGCTGTACTTTGGTATCCACAAAGAGATTCTGCGCCAGCGAGGGGTATTCACCACCAGCAAAGTGCGCAGCCCATCCTCGGCGCTGGACCCCTACACCGCCGCCGAACTGAAAGCGATTGTGGACGAACTTTACCCGACGCCTGTGTCATAAAAGCGGGACGCAGATTTTCAATCCGCGTTTATCTGCCCAATCAGCGTCATCCGCGTTCTATTCCCAAATCCGTGTAAATCTATCCTATCCGTGAACATCCGTGTTCTTTTGTAAGGGGCAGCTATGACAACCAATGACAACTGGCGTATGGAGACCGTCGCTATCCACGCCGGAAAAGAGATCGACCCGACCACCGGCGCGGTGATGCCGCCCCTCCACCTCTCCACCACCTACGAGCGCAAGGCCGACGGCTCCTATCACAACGGTTTTACGTATATTCGGGGTGACAACCCCACCCGGCGCGCGTTGGAAGACACGCTCTGTAGCCTGGAAGGGGGTATCTGTGCCGCTACCTTCGCCTCTGGTATGGCCGCAATTATGACCGTCTTCCAGGCCCTGCGCCCCGGCGATCACGTGCTCATCCCCGACGACATCTACTTCGGCACAAAAGTGATGATCGACAAACTCTTCACCCCCTGGGGGCTGAGCAGCGAGACCGTCGATATGACTGATCTGGACGGGGTGCGGGCGGCTATGCGTCCCAACACCAAAATGCTCTGGATCGAGACGCCCTCCAACCCCCTGCTCAAAATTACAGACATCGCGGCGGTGGCGGAGATTGCCCACGAAGCTGGCGCGATTCTGGCCTGTGACAGCACCTGGCCGTCGCCCGCACTGCAACGCACGCTGGAACTGGGCGCGGACCTCTCGGTCCACGCCACCACCAAATATCTGGGCGGTCACAGCGATATGCTGGGGGGTGCGGTGATTGCGAAGGAAAACAGCGACTTCTTCGACACTGTGCGGATGATTCAGCAGGCGGGCGGTGCGGTTCCGTCCCCATTCGACTGCTGGCTGCTGCTGCGGGGCATCCGCACATTGCCCTACCGGATGCGGGGACACTGCGAAAACGCGCAACGGGTGGCGGACTATCTGTCCCACCACCCGAAGATCGAAAAGGTATTCTATCCCGGCCTGTCCAGCCATCCCGGCCACGCCATTGCCGCCCGCCAGATGTCCGGCTTCGGCGGGATGCTCTCGATTCTGCTGGCGCCGGACAGTCTGCATACAGGCGAGCAGAATGCCCGGCGCATGGCCAACCGCATGCAACTCTTTGTCCAAGCCACCAGCTTGGGCGGGGTGGAAAGCCTCATCGAACACCGGGCGTCCATCGAAGGGGCCGTGACCAACGCGCCAGCCAATCTCCTGCGCCTCTCCGTCGGCCTGGAACACCCGGACGATATCATCGCCGATCTGGAACAGGCGCTGGCGGACGAAGTAGCGCTTGAACGATAGAGCGAAGGAGCGGAAGAGCGCCGGTAGTGTCAATCTTTCGCATTACGTAGCGTATTGATACTGGCAATGAATATGGCGATCAACTGATTTGTCTCGTCGATCAGTTGATCAATGCCTTCGGCGTGGGCCATTTCGTGCTCACGCAGCAATTCAAGCCAGAGAGCGCTTTCCTCCAATTCTTGCAAAACGATGTAGAATTTGGCAATGCGATCCGCTCTGCTGCGTGAATGCTTTGCCTCTCTGTGATTGGCGGCGCATCCAGTACCCGATCTCAGAAGTTGTCTGCCTATCACCAGCGCAGCGTCATTGTAATGATACTGCTGCTGGAGATAGGCGTACAATTTGATAATGCGGCTCGCATATCGCTTCGTGCGATCTCGCAATGCCTGATGTTGATCCATCGCCCCCGAAACTCCCGCTCTATCGCTTCCCCGCTCTTACGATTGGAAGATCGTCACGCCCAGGTCCCGGTATTTCTGCCGTTCTTCGGGTTTGGTGCCTGTGCCCATAGCGATGCGCACACCCGTGCCCGCCAGTTGATCCCGCACGCTGGCCATACACTCTTCCACTGTCTGCAAGGGATAGTTGGGGTGCAGTTCGATGCTGAATTGCAGATCGTTCGGGCCGAAGGTGACGTGGGTGATGCCCGGCCGGAGCAGCCGCCCGATGTTCGTCACCGTCTGCACGGATTCGATCTGAATGCTCAGCAGGACGGTGTTGTTCCACCAGGCCGCGTATTCCAGCCGGGAAGAGGGCGCCTCTTTGGAGCGCACGCCCAACCGGTTGGCCCCGCCCCAACTGCGCCGCCCGATATTGCCGTAATAGGCGTAGTCGATGGCGTCGTCCACACTGTACTGCTCCATCACTTCGGGGACCAGGCAGCCCGTCGGCCCCAGATCGAAGAAGCGGCCCACTTTGTGCGCGTCCCGGGTGTGGGGAATGCGCAACTGGACAGGAATGCCCAGTTCTTCGGCTGCACCGGTGAAGGCCACCAGCAGGTGATCGCTGTAGGCCGAGTGCTGGGCATCCAGCCAGATGAAATCGCAGTCAGCTTTGGCCCAGATGGCGGCCAGTTCCTCTTTACTCCATTCGATGTTGGAACGCAGGGCGACCACTTCTTCGCCCGCGGCAATCCGCGCCCGCAAATTCTTTGCTGTCATTTTCTGCTTCCTTTGTGGTCTTGTGTTTTGTATACACCGATGGAAGAGAACACAGATTTAACCGCTGCAATTTCTGTGTTCTTTTTTATCCGTGTATACAAACCGTTGTGATTGAGTCCTGCTTCTATGGATAGAGTATGTGACTGTTGCGTGGAATGATCAGTGGCTTTGGCCCGTCCGCGGGGAACTGGGCCGCCCATTCGTTGGGATCGTAATCCCGCTTGACAAAACAGGCCCGGTGCGCGGGGACCGCGTGGGAAAGGCCGACGGCCTGGGCCATTTTCACACTGCCCGCGAAGAAGGGAAACTCGCCTTCGTTGGGATGGGTAGTGAGAAAGCCGATCTGGGGTTGCAGCGCGGCCACCGGTCTGGTCAGTTCCGGGTGATCGGCAAAGGTGTTGATGGGATCGCCGGAGAAGTAAAGGCGCACGCCGTCCACTGCCACGACGTAGCCCAGGTGGGTGACATCCGGTGGCTTGATGCCAGCGGCCGGATCGCCCGCTGGCGGTTTGGCATAGACCGCGTGGACGCTGAAGCCCGCCAGTTCCACCGATTCCCCGGCCTGAATGACCTGCATTTGGGATGGGTCCACATCTGTCTCGGCCAGAATTTTGTCGATGCTCTCTTGCGGCCCCACAAAGCGACAGGCCGGCGACGCATCCCAAATGCGCCTGACAGATTCAGGCCAGGTGTGGTCGCCGTGGGCGTGGGTGAGCAGGACAAAATCTGTGGGCAGTGTCGCTTCGTCCAGGGGCGGCTGGGCGTGGATAAAACGCTCCGGTGCGCGTTGCCGGGGAAAGTAGGGGTCCACTTGCAGGACAGACCCGGCGGCATCCTTGACTGCATAGCAGCTTTGCTCGAACCAGTGGACGGCGACTTGGCCGGAAGGGACAGAAAGAGTAGCGAGGGGGTGCATTGGATTTCCTCCTGGGGGTGGGAGTGAAACGTTCCCCTCAACGATACCCCAAATTGGAGCAGATGTCCACCTGCGCCGCCGCTCAATCCAAATGGAAGACCTCTTCCAACTCCACCATCATTTCGTCGGCGTGGGTGGTTCCTAGTCCTTCAAAGAAAGGGGCCATCATCGCCTGCCAGCGGGCGTTGACCTCCTCTTTGGACATTCCCGCCTTGGCCGCGTCGTAGTCCGGCGTCTCGAAGTAGCCGAAGAGCAGACCGTCCGGGCGCATAAATAACGAATAGTTGTGCCAGCCGTGACGACTCAGCGCCTCCAGCATCTCCGGCCAGACAGCCGCGTGGTGGATTTTGTACTCCTTGATTTTCTCCTGCTTGACTTTCAATAAAAAGCCGATGCGTTGCATTGGGTTTCTCCTGACGGGTTGGGATAGTAAGACCGATTAAAAACCAGCGCCGGTTGAGTAGCCTGCGGCTGTATGCAGGCGTATCGAAACCAAAGCGGGTCCACGAGATATCTACTGTACACCCGCTCCTCGGTTTCGATACGCCGCCAGACGTTGGTGGGAAGGTCGTTTGTTTTCCTGGCGGCTACTCAACCAGCGTCGCTGATCCGGTTCTTCTTCCACTTCTTGCGGGCCAGTTCTGGCAATAGCTCGTACTCTCCACGAATGAGCGCCTCCCGTTTCTGACGACGCCAGCCCTGTACCTGCTTTTTAGCACTGAATGCAGCGTTAATGCTATCGAATTCGGCGCTGAACACCAGTTTCACTGGACGACGGTGTGCGGTATATTTCGCTCCATTGCCCTGATTGTGTTCCCAAAGACGACGTTCGATGTCTACCGTTGAACCCACGTAGTAGGAACCGTCGGCACATTCGAGAATGTACATCCAGGCCATAACTGTTCTCCCGACAGCGCCAAAAGTCCAGCGCCGGTTGAGTAGGAGTCGCTTCAGAAAACGGGGTGCTTTTCCCCGCCGTATCGAAACCAAAGCAGGTGGACACGAAATCATCCGCAGACCCGTTCGCTTGATTTCGATACGGCTCGAAGACGTAGAATCTTTTGGATTCTGATGCTACTCAATCAGCGCTCACTGATCTTCGAACTGTATCTTACGATGCGAGATAAGCGCCGGTTGAGTAGCCCGGAGTCTACGGAGGGCGTATCGAAACCAAAGCGGGTCTGCAAGATATCTTCTTTACACCCGCTCCTGGGTTTCGATACGCCGCCAGACGTTGGTGGGAAGGTCGTTTGTTCTTCTGGCGGCTACTCAACCGGCGTCGCTGGTCTGGTGGTCCGCTGTCCGCGGTCTGCCGTCGTCCGTCTCCATTGCCGCGAAGTGTTCCAGCAGGTAGCGATGGACGAAGATGTAGCCGCCGCCCACCTTTTGCAGGAAGTGGAGTTCTTCGGCGGCGTAGTCGAGGAAGGGGGCCAGACGCCAGGGCAGGGAGCCGGCCCGCCAGAGCAGAAAACGCACAATGAAGTGCTGGATCACGTCCAGGCCGCCGTACCAGAGGCCGATATAGGTACCACTCAACACGCAGTAGATTAGTCCGTTCGTCAAATTGCTAAACAGCAACACAACTAGACCAACAAGCAAGCCGCCGATGCTTCCCATCAAAAACGAGGAGTATAGATATGATTGATTTCCTTGAATGGGAATATCCGATAAATGTAGCTTGGTAAGCTCAATGCTGATCAGCATTATGATGCTTAGAAATACGATTGAGGCTGCAATCGCAAACTTTATCTCATTGGTGAAAAACATAATCAAAATAATCATGGGCCCAGTAACCAACAACATAATAATAAACATCGCTGCATATGCGTGGATTGTCATAAAAGAGCGAATGACTCTATCAAAATCAATATTGATTGTTCTCAATATCTTAATTTCATTGTATTGATCCCGCGCTTCAAATCGAAGCAACCAAATGATTACTAGAATGTATCCAAAAAAGACGTTCCCATCAGAACCAAGTACCCTAGCAACTACCAAAGTTATGGAAAGAACAAGTACTTGAAGAACCATCCAAAGAGATCGGAGGAAGTCGATTTGACTAGGTGTTCGGAACGAATACCGCTGGAACAAGAATATAGAGTCCACTGCTCCGGCAATCATTCCATAGGTCAACCCATAGGTCAATCCAAAATCAAGTGACCAGAAAGTTGAGCTTATAGTTAATCCAACTAGACTTGCCCAAATCAAACGTGAAAGTACTGAATATGCAATGTACTGCATCGGTGAAGACAACCAACTCGGCTGAAGTTTTTCAATCAGAAAAATCGTCTGGTCGTGTTCTGTCATCCTCCGCGCCAGGAACGACAGCCAGTGGGTGACCTGTTCTTCGCTATAAGGGAGCACAGTCTGGCGGTTTTGCTGGCTCATTCGCCCCTCCCCAGCCCGGCGAGGCGGAACATCCGGTCCCCGTAGGCGCTCATCAGTTGTTTGCGGCGGGCGGCCGCGGTGGCCGCGCTTTCCTGCAGCAACTGCTCGGCGGGGATGTCCTGATAAGCCCGCACCATCAGACTGAGCATCAGGGGCGAGCGGGCTTCGATGCGCAGGGCCGAGTCTCGCTGCAACAGGGCGCGCAGCCCGGCCAGCCGCTCGCCCAGACCGGTCAGGTAGCTCTGCACCTGTTCGTCGACCAGGGGCAGCAGACGCACGGCCGCGTTGAGGCTGAGACGCACGGGCAGGTCGATGTACTCGGACAGACGGCAGCAGACCACCGCGCCCACCAGCCCGGCCCCCTGGCTGAAGCGGGTGATGGCCTCCACACAGGCGGCGCGGCGGGGTGAGGCCAGTTCGTCCAGCCCATCCAGCAGGGGCAGCACCCGACTCTCGGCCAGCCAGAGCCGGCCAATTTTGCGGGGAATCTGGTAGCGGCTGCTCAGTTCGTCCACCAGCCAGGTGTCGAGTTCGCTGTGGGGTTCCACCCAGGAGGAGAGGTTGAAGATCACCGGCACAGGCCGCCGGGGATCGGCCTCGGCCCGCAGCAGCAGCCCCTTGGCCAGTTCCAGCAGGGAAGTCGTCTTGCCCGACCCCGGCTCGCCCAGCACCAGCAACGAGCCGCCCTCCTCGTCGTAGAGATCGGCCAGACTCTGCTCCGGGGGTAGGGGCTGGCTATCCCCGTCGGGCCGTTCCACCACTTCGCCCCAGGCGCCGGACCCAAAGGGGCTGTCCACAGCGCCGCTCATACGGGCCATGCCCAGGTCGAGAAGAATGGCCTGAAAGAGGGACTTTTCCAGCACCCCTTCGATCCAATACTGGCGCACTTTGCGCAGAAGAATCTCCAGCCCCCGGCGTTCCTCGCCCGCCGCGGCAGAGACGGGTGGGGGCGGCGCTGTGGCGGGTGGGGGTGGGGGCGCAGCCGTTTGGCCGCGGAAGATGGCCCCGGCCAGGTCCACCCGAAAGAGCGCGCCCTCCTCGGCGCGCAGATGCAGCACTGGCGTGGCCCACTCGGAGCGGTCGGCCAGGGCCATACTGATGGCGAGACGGGCCTCCTGCACGGATTCGTCCACGCCCAGCCCCCGGGCCAAGCCGTCGTAGAAAGCCCGTGAAAATTCGATGGCAGCCCGGTCGCTGATGGCGTATTGCATGGAGACGACCGCGGGGATGCCCCGGCGACTCAGCACCGCGCCTGTGCTGGAAAAGAGATTGTCGGCGCTGGCCCTGGCCCCTTCGCAGGCGTTAAGCACGGCCAGACGCAAAGACGGGTGGGCGTCGAAGAGGCGGCCCAGTTGGGTGGCGGAGAGAAAGTGGCTGTCGCCGCTGTTCTCGTCCACCAGCGCGATGCGTCCTTCGCCCTCTGTCGGGTCAAAGTCGCCGTGGCCGATGAAGTGGAAGATATGCCACTCCCCGGCCTGAAGAGTCTGGTTCAGGTCGCGCCAACTCTGCCCCTCCACCCAGGACAGTTCGACGGAGCGGGCATCCAGCAGGTGGTCGATGGCCTGCACCATCCGCTGCTTCTCCTGCTCTGCGTCGAGCGCGGGCAGGTCGGTGGGGCTGGCGATCATCCCCAGAATGCGGATGGGCGGCGGGATGGTCAAGGGCGGGGTGGGGCGGCCCATCTCCAGATAGCGGGTGACGGGCGTTTCGCGCAGGAGGTTCACGTGGTCGCCGGCATCGGCGTCGTAGAGGAATTCCCAGGGCAGGAGGGCCAGTTCTGGGGCCTCCACGCGCAGACGCACCCGCAGCCGTTTTCCCTCGGCCCGGGCCATTTCCAGGCTGCTGCGGTAGCGGCTGCGCACTTCGCCGGGGAAAAGGGCTTCGAAGAGCGCTCCGCCCACTTCTCTGGCCAGGGCGGCTTCGCTGGTATCGACGGGCGCTGATGTGGCGGTTTTTGTGCCGCGCAGGTTCGTCCCAATCCCGCGCACATTTTCCAGGGTTTGCAACCCGACCAGAAAAGGCTCGTCAAAGGCCAGTTGCAGGCTGGCGATGGCCTCGCCCGCGGGCGCGCGGGTCACACGCACGGGGTAGCCGTGGGCGTCTGGGGTGTCGATGCGCAGGTCGAAGTTGAGGTATTCCATCGCGGGCCGGTGGCGGGTGGATGACAGGTAGCTGTCATTATGGGGCAAAGGGGGATTTGGCGCAAGGGTAGATTTGTGGCGTTCCCCACCACCCCCTGGCTGCCGGTGGGAAGGTCGGATGTTTGATGGTTGCCCCCTCCTCCCCCAGAGGTGGAGATGTTTCGTTTGTGGTGTTGGTCGCTCTGGGAGAGGAGGGGGTTAGGGGTGATTGGGGATCGTACACGTGTGTGTTTTTGTTGTTGACGTAATCCGTTCGTTGGCGCGATAATCGGGTCGACGAGTTCTACCCCACCGCCCCTTAGCTGTTGGTGGGAAGTTCGGATGTTTGAGGGACGCCCCCTCCTCCCCCAGCGCACGCGACATTCCCGACGAACCAGCATTCTTGCTGGGGGAGGAGGGGGCAGGGGGTGGTGGGGGCCACGCACCAGATAGGAGGAAACATATGCGCGGACGACATACGATTCGGGAGACATCGCCGGAACTGCGCCAACGGGCCAAAGAACTGCGTAAACGGATGACACCTGCCGAACGAACGCTGTGGAGTCGCTTGCGCGGTCATCAGTTGGGTGGATTGAAAATACGGCGACAGCATCCGCTGGGCCGGTTCATTGCAGACTTCTACTGTACCGATGCGCGGCTGGTACTGGAAGTGGACGGCGGCATCCACGACCGGCTGGTGGAGCGGGATGCGGCTCGGACTGAATATCTGGAGCAGCGGGGATTTGAGGTTATGCGCATTCGCAATGAGGAAATCGAGCAGAATATCGAGAAAGTGCTGGCGGAGATTCTGGCTGTGTGTGAGGAGAGGATGTCCCCACCACCCCCTAGCCAGTGAAGGGAAGGTCGCTTGTTTGAGGGGCGCCCCCACTCACCCAGGGATGGCGTTGGCGTGTAGGCTGTATTGGTCGCACTGGGAGAGGTGGGGAGACAGAACGATTGGTGGCGTCCGAACGCACATATTGTCATTGTTGACGAGAAACCATTCTTTGGCGCGCCAATCAGCCCGACGGGTTCCCCCTCCTCTCCCAGCCCACACAACACCCCAAACGAACCAACACCCCAGCTGGGGGAGGAGGGGGTCAGGGGGTGGTGGGGGCTATTCCCCGGTTGCTCCCCTACCCCCTTTGTGATACATTTCCCCTATCGTCTTATCATCCCACAACCCCGTCATCCCCCGGAGAATTTCGTAATGCATCTGCTCATCACCGGCGCTGATTCCCTGCTCGCCCGCGCCCTTATCGCCTCTTTGCCGTCTGACGTTTCTGTCCGCGCCGTAGACGCGTCATTCAGCGCGCCCATTCCCGGCATGGAAACTCGCAGCGGCCATCTGCGCGATACCGACTTTCTGGCCGATGTGCTGGACGGCATCACCCACGTCATTAACCTAACACCCCTCTACACCCGGCTGGCCGACGACAACGCGAGATTGGACGAGGCGACCCGTGGCAGCTACCAGCTTGCCAACGCCGCGGTGGCAACCGGTGTGCAGCGGCTGATTCTGGGCAGCACACTGGACTTTTTCGCACCCCTCTGGGACGACTTCCGGCCCGACGAAAGCTGGCGGCCCCGTCCCCAGCCCACAGTGGAGCAGTTGTGTCCCTATCTGGCGGAAGTGGCCCTGCGTGAGGTGGCGCGGGTGACGAATCTGCCGACCCTCTGCCTGCGTCTGGGTGAAGTGGTGGACGATGCACACGCGGCCAGCCATCCCTACGACCGGCGCTGGCTGCACGTGGAGGATGGGGTAGAGGCCCTTCTGCAGGCGCTGGAAGTGGAGGCGGAGGGCTGGAAAGTCTGGCACATCGCCGCGGCGGGGGAACGGACACGGGTTCCTGTGGCCCAGGCCGGGGAGGAAGCCTTTGGCTACCAGCCCCGCCACGATTTTGCGGCGTGCTGGGCCAGTGAATTGCCGACTCCCCCCTTCCAGCGGCCCGCACCGATTCCGCCCCAGCCTATCCGCAAAGTCGTCGTCTTTGGCGCGGGCGGCCCGTTGGGTGCGTCGTTGGCCGAGGAACTGGCCCTCCACTATACTGTGCGTCTGACCGATGTGAAGCCGGTGGAGGAGTTGATGGCGATCCCGCCCCAATCGCCGGGTGCGCCTTTGCCTGTGCCGCCCCAGCCTCCCCACGAATGGCGGGTGGTGGATGTGCGGGATGCGGCCCAGGTCCACGCTGCCTGCGAAGGAATGGATGCGATTGTCAATGTGTCGGTGGTGCGCCACGACCCGGTGGACGCCTTCCGAGTCAATGCGGTTGGCGCATACAATGTGATGCAAGCCGCGGTCTCCCACGGCATCCAGCGGGTGGTGCATACGGGGCCGTTTATGTTGGGACAAAAAGGCGGGGCTGGCTATGGCTGGGATGACTATCTCGTGGACGACATCCCACCCCGGCCCGGCATTTGGTGGGTCTATCTGCCCAGCAAACTGCTCGGCCAGGAGGTATGCCGCATCTTTGCCGAGCACTACGGACTGTGCGTGCCGACGCTGACCTTCGCCCAGTTCGTCAACCCGCAAGTGCTGCCCAAGCGCATCTCCACCCTGGCTGTCTCGTGGATGGACTCAGCCAATGCCATCCGCTGTGCGCTGGAGATCGACGGGCTGCCCTCGCCCTACGAATATATGCACATCGGCGCGGACACGCCTCTGGGCGTCTTCCCCAACGGCAAAGCAAAACGACTGCTCAATTGGCAGCCGCAGGACGATTTTCGGGAGGTGTATGCGCGGCGCTGAAAAAGCAGACCATTGACGAAGGACGATGGACGAACGTAAGTGGAATCTCGCCGTTCGTCTATCGTCCTTCGTCTGTCGTCAATTATTCCTATTCTGTTACCATCAAAGGAACCCCCAATGAACTACAACGAACTACCCATGCGCGTGGCTGTCGGCCAGGTACGCGAACTGACCGACGAGATTATCCTCTACACCAAACAGATGGGCATTCAGGACCTTCAGTTTAACTTCTACGGAGGCTCACCCTATCTGCCCGGCGACACCCACTGGGAATATATGGACTTGCTGCAACTGCGCACCCGCTGCGAGGACGCGGGGCTGCGCCTGAATTCCATTGAGAATGTGCCCATCAAATTCTACGACAAAATTATGTTGGGCAAACCAGGCCGGGACGAACAGATCGAGCATATGCAGACGACCATCCGCAATATGGGGCGGGCGGGCATTCCCGTCTTCGGCTACCACTTCGTCGTCTGCGGTGTCTGGCGTACATCCCGCACGACACCGGGACGAGGCGGCGCACAGGTGACCGCTTTTGATATGGAAGCAGCCCAGAACGCACCTCTCTCCTTCGACCGGGTCTACACCGACGACGAAATCTGGGCCAACTACGAATACTTCATTAAGGCAGTCCTGCCCGTGGCCGAGGAAGCCGGGGTGATTCTGGCCCTGCACCCGGACGATCCGCCTGTGCCATCCCTGGGCGGGGTGGCGCGGATTATGCGCAGCTTCGACGCCTTCAAACGGGCCATCGAAGTGGTCGGCCCCAGCCCGAATCACGGCCTGGACTTCTGCGTGGGTTCCTGGTCGGAGATGAGTCCAGAGGAGTGCATGAAAGGGCTGCGCTACTTCGCCGAGCGGGGCAAAATCGTCTACGTCCACTTCCGGGATGTGGTGGGCAGCGTGCCCAAATTCCGCGAGGGCTTCATCGGCGAGGGAAATATGGATATGTTTGAGGTGATGAAGATTCTCTGGGAATCGGGTTTCACCGGCTATCTGATGGACGATCACGTGCCGCAGATGAGCAACGACGGGGGCTGGAACAGCCGTAGCCGGGCCTTTGCCAACGGCCAAATGACCGCGATGCTGGACATTTTGCAGAAGGGGTATGTGGCGAAGGGGTAAAGCGTGAGAAGTGCTGCGTGAAACGTGAGATCAGACGACGATCTCACGTTTCACGCAGCACTTCTCTTTTTACGCAGCAATTGCTGCACAGACCCGCTCGATCTGCGCCTCGGTCAGTGTGGAGTGCATGGGCAGGGAAAGAATCTCCGCTGCGGCCTGTTCGGTGGCGGGGAGGGAGACGGGCGACAGATGGCGATAGGCCGCCTGCTGGTGGACGGGAACCGGGTAGTGGATGCCGCTGGCGATACCCGCTGCCCGCAGCTTCTTTTGCAGCCCGTCCCGGTTGTCGGAGCGGACGACGTACAGATGGTAGACGTGGCGATAGCCGGGACGTTCCACTGGTTTGACGACAGAATCGGGCAGATGGGCCGCGTAGACCGCGGCCAACCGTCGCCGGTGTTCGTTCCAGCCGTCCAGATGGGCCAGCTTCACCCGCAGAATGGCCGCCTGCATTTCGTCCAGACGGCTGTTCATCCCCTCAATTTCCGAAACGTAGCGGTTCTCTGGCTTCCAGCCGTACTCCCGCAGCAGACGCACCCGTTCCAGCAGAGCCGGGTCGTTGCCGACAACCGCGCCGCCGTCCCCCAGCGCGCCCAGGTTTTTGGTGGGGTAAAAGGAGAAGCAGGCCAGATCGCCGACACTGCCTACTTTTTGTCCCTGCCACTCTGCGCCGTGGGCCTGGGCGCAATCTTCGATCACCCGCAGACCGGCTTTCCTGGCAATGGGCAGAATTGCGCCCAAATCCGCCGGGTGGCCGTAGAGGTGGACAGGAATGACGGCTTTGGTGCGGGGCGTAATCGCCTCGGCCAGACCCGCCGGGTCCAGTGTGTAGGTGGCGGGGTCGATGTCCACAAATACGGGCGTCGCACCGGTCAGAGCGATGGCCGCGGCGGTGGCGACAGCGGTGTGGGCAACGGTTATCACCTCATCGCCAGGGCCGATGCCACAGGCGCGCAGGGCGATGTGCAGGGCGTCGGTCCCGTTGCCCACGCCAACTGCTCCGGACACCCCACACCAGGCCGCAAACTCTTCTTCAAACGCGGCCACCTCTTTGCCCAGAATATACCAGCCGCTTTCCAACACCCGCTGCACCGCCGCGTCGATATCCGCCTGCACCAGCCCGTACTCCGCCCGCAAATCCACCACTGGAATCATCTGCTGTTGCTCCGCCGAAAGTTGGCCCAAAATAGACAAAGGCACGAGAAAACATTCGACGGCATTATACCACAGCCATTCTGGCGTCGAATGGAACAATCCTTCGATACGATCCAATCGACGCCAGCCCCTTTGTCTTTCCACGATGTTTAGCGTTATCATAAGATTGAATTTTCGGCCATTGCGTGCTAAAATTCTGCTTATCCTCTAAATGGATTTATACACGGCACACTGGCGTGCAACTTCGCATATATTGCCGGTCCGATTGCTTCTGCAGTGCTACGCAGAAGCTTATAGCACCAGGAGACATTCAATGACAGACGTTAAACAGCAGCCGACGTCGCTGGAAAACCAGAATGGGCGGGCCAAAGCCTTTCCCTATCCGGGGATTCCCACCACCGCTGACGGCTCCGACACAGTGACTTGGGTGGAAACAGCCATCACCCAAGGAGCCTGCGCCTATCCCATCACCTCGTCCACCAGTATGGGCGGTGGCTATGGCGCGGCGGTTTCCAACGGCAAAAAGAATCTGTGGGGCGAGACCCTCAGTTTTATGGAGCCGGAGTCCGAGCACAGCGCGGCCACAGCCTGCGAAGGCTTTGCTCTGACCGGTGGCCGGGTGAGCAATTTCACCTCTGGCCAGGGGCTGATTCTGATGCACGAGGTGCTGTACACCATCTCTGGCAAGCGCCTGCCGATGGTCTTTCACATCGGCTCCCGTGCCCTGACCAGCCAGAGCCTGAATGTCCACGCCGGCCACGACGACGTAATGGCTGTGCGGGAATCGGGCTGGGGCATCCTCTTTGGGCGCACGGCCCAGGAATCCGGTGATCTGGCCCTCATCTGCCGCCGGGCTGCCGAAGCCAGCAAGACACCTTTTCTGAATGTGCAGGACGGCTTCCTGACCACCCACACCGTCGAGGATGTGCTGCTGATCGAGCCGGAGATGATGAAGGAGTTTGTTGGCTCCCCCTCCGAAAAGCTGGTCAACCTTTTTGACCCCTTCAATCCGGTGATGACTGGTGTTGTCCAGAACCAGGACAGCTATATGAAGGGGAAGATTGCCCAGCGCTTCTATTACGATCAGGTGCCTGCGGCCATCCAGGATGCCATGGACGAGTTCTATCGGCTGACGGGCCGCCGCTACAATAAGGTGGATACCTACCGCATGGAAGATGCGGAGTATGCGATTGTGGGCATGGGTTCTCTGGTGGAGACGGCCAAAGCCACCGCGGATTGGATTCGGGACAATACGGGTATCAAACTGGGCGTCGTGCATGTCACTTGCTTCCGCCCCTTCCCCGGCGCAGAGATTGTAGAAACGCTCAAGCATCTGAAGGGTTTTACGGTCGTCGAACGAATGGACGATCCTCTGGCTTCCAATAACCCCCTGACCAACGACATCAAAGCCGCCTTTACCGATGCCTACATCGGCGCGGAAGGCTACCCCAGCATTGACCACATCCCGACGATTTTCAGCGCCGCGGCGGGGCTGGGCAGCCGTGACGTGCGCCCCGGCCACTTCGTTTCGATGGCGCGCAATATGACAGGCGAAGGCGGTCGCCGCTTCTTTGTGGTGGGTATCGACCACGCACTGGCCCTGCCTATGCCGGTGGACCCGGATGTGCGTCCCAAAGGCGGCTTTTCCATGCGCGGCCATTCGGTGGGCGGCTACGGTTCTGTCACCACCAACAAAGTTATTGCCACGATTGCCGGTGATGTCTTTGGCAAAAAAGTGCAGGCCTATCCCAAGTACGGTTCGGAGAAGAAGGGGCTGCCCACGACTTATTATCTGACGGTGGCCGACGATCAGATTATGACCCACTGCGAGTTGAATCAGGTCGAGTTTGTGCCGATGAACGACATCAACGCCTTCTTCAGCAGTTCGCCCCTGGCCGGTCTGACCCAGGGCGGCACGCTCTTTGTGCAGACGCCCAAAGAGACGCCGGAAGAGGTCTGGTCGATTATTCCGCCTAAAGCCAAGCAGACCATTCGCGAGAAGCAACTGCGGGTCGTCGTGGCCGACGGCGCCAAGATTGCCCGGGAAGAAGCGCCTGTGGCCGACTTGGAAGTGCGTATGCAGGGCATTGTGCTGCTGGGCATCTTCCTGAAGGTGACACCCTTTGCCCACGACGCGGGCATTGAGGACTCGGAAGTGCTGGCCCGTTCGGAGAAGGCTCTGCGCAAATACTTCGGCAAACGGGGCGAAAAAGTCGTCCAGGCCAACCTGCGCTGTGTGCAGCGGGGCTACGACGAATGCTTCGAGATTCCTGCCGACGTCATTGCCCAGGACATCAACGCCCCGATCTACAACCCGGCTGTGAAGATCGAACTGTTTGCCTAAATAAAAGAGATAGTAGGTATTGGGTATTCGATATTTTATTGGCACGACTTCACATCGAATACCCAATACCCAATATCCAATATCTGTTAAGGAGCACCACACGTGGCTGTAACAACCAACACCATCGACATTACCAAACTGAGCAAGACCGCCAACGGCAACGGCAGCGGCGGCTATGATTCTTCGATTATTGATGTGCAGGACTTCTTCGACCGGGTGGTCGGCGGCTATAACGACGGCGCGGGCGAGGACGATCTGCCCGCGGATATGGGCACGGCCCGCTCGATTATCCCCGCTGGCACGGGCGCTTATCGGGATTTTAGCTACATTGCGCCGGAGATTCCCCAATACATCCAGGAAAACTGCACGGGCTGTATGACCTGTGTGACCCAGTGCCCGGACACGGCGATTCTGGGCAAGGCGATCTATGTGGAAGAGTTGGACAACCACCTGGCCGCCATCGAAAACGACGACGAGCGGGCCTATATGGCTGACCAGTTCGCCATCACCAGCAAATTCTACAAAGTGCCCGAACGCCAGAAGAAGAATCCCGGCAAGTTTGGCATCTTCATCGACCCCACCAAATGCAAGGGCTGCTCCGAGTGTGTGGAAGCCTGCGACGACCTGGGCTACCACGCGCTGAAGATGATTCCCAAGGAAGATACGACAGTTCCCAAGTATCAGAAGAGCATCGACTTCTTCCGCAAACTGCCCGCCACCCCCCAAGAGTTTATCAACGACCGGGTGGCTGTGGATATGATGCTGGCCGAGCAGTCGATGTTGTATGTGGGCGGTGCGGGTTCCTGCGCCGGCTGTGGCGAGGCGACAGTCATCCGCATGTGGCTGGCCGCGCTGGGCTACAAATACGGTGCGGAGAATATCGGCATCGCCGCCAGCACCGGCTGCAATACCGTCTATGGCAGCACCTATCCCTACAACCCCTACATTGTGCCCTGGAGCAACAGCCTCTTTGAGAATGGCCCGGCCTTCGCGATGGGTATCCGTATGCGCTGGGACCAGTTGGGCTGGCAGGACAAGCAGTTGTGGGTGATGGGCGGCGACGGCGCGATGCTCGACATCGGCTTCCAGTCCCTGAGCCGGATGATGGCCAGCGGTATGAACATCAAAGTCTTGATTCTGGACACACAGGTCTACTCCAACACCGGCGGCCAGACCAGCACCGGCTCCTTCACCGGCCAGGAAGCCAAGATGTACGCCTTTGGTTCGGCCAAGCCGGGCAAGACCGAACTGCGCAAGGAGATCGGGCGCATTGCGATGATGCACCCCAACACCTTCGTGGCTCAGACGGTGGCGGCTGTGCCCAACCACTTCTACCAGGCGATTCTGGACGCGGCCTCCTTCGACGGCCCCGCGATTGTCAGCACCTATACCACCTGCCAGCCGGAACACGGGGTGGCCGACGATATGGCCCGCCACCAGTCCAAGCTGGCCGTGGACAGCCGGGCCTTCCCCATGTTTGTCTACGACCCGCGCAACGGCGACACCATCAAAGAGCGGCTGAGCCTGAAGGGCAACCCGGCCGCGGACGAAGACTGGTACACCATCCGCAAGACCGGTGAGACCATCGACTTCCTCACCTTCGCCCGCTCGGAAGGGCGCTTCGCCAAGCAGTTCGACAAAGAGGGCAACCCCTCGGAGACGCTGCTGGCCGCCAAGGCGGATCGGCTGGCCAACTGGCATATGCTGCAGGAGATGGCTGGCGTGCGGTAGGGTTGGTTGGCTAGTTGAATTGTTGATTGGATGACAAATTGGGGCGTTTGTGCGATACTATTTCGCATGGACGCCCCGGTTTTGTTATTTCACGCTAAATTATTCCCAATCGATCTGCAATTGAGCGGTATACGAATGATCCAGCAACATAATTATTGGTGTGTCTAGTTTGATTCTATTTGCCAAGCCTATTTGAAAAGGTATCCATTATGCAGTCAATTGGTGTTATAGATATTTCTCACGTAGATTCTGGAAAAATATTGAGTATTCAGGAGGGTCACTTTGTTGATCTGAAGGCCATCGATATACAACCAGCAAAATTGACACGTTCAATTTCGGCTTTTTCAAATGCTGAAGGGGGTGAACTATATGTTGGTATTGACGATGATAAAATAAACAATATTCGTATTTGGCGCGGATTCAGTACTCCGGAAGATGCAAACGGTCATATTCAGATATTTGAAAAGCTTTTTCCATTGGGTGATGAGTTTTCGTACTCTTTTCTTAGTACTGTTTCCCAGAATGGACTTGTTCTGAAAATTGAAGTACGAAAAAGTCGATCAATCAAGACGGCTTCAAACGGTAAAATATATGTTCGGCGTGGGGCACAGAATTTACCTGTTGATATGGACGAGGAGATAGCACGTCTGAGACGTAACAAAGGGCTTGCTTCTTTCGAAACAGAAACTGTCAATACTGATCCGGAATTCATCTCTAATTCGACGGTTATTCTTAAATTTATGATAGATGTCATACCAAATGCTGAACCAGAGGCTTGGCTGAGGAAACAACAGCTCATTATTCAGAATCTTCCCACTGTTTCTGGTATAGTTTTGTTTGCGGAAGAACCCCAAGCTTTACTTCCTAAGAGATCTGGAATCAAACTCTACCGTTACAAAACGACTGCGGATGAGGGTACACGAGATACGCTAGATTTTGACCCAATCTCTATCGATGGATGTGCCTATGAGCAAATTCGGGTAGCCGTCAACAGGACTGTGAACATTATTGAATCCATAAGAATCCGGACCTCATCTGGGCTCGAGAACGTAAAATACCCTCCCACTGCTCTTCATGAGGTTATTACAAACGCTATATTACATCGAGATTACAGTATCGCTGATGATATTCATATCAGAATTTTCGATAATCGAGTAGAAGTCATTAGCCCAGGAACTTTGCCTGCACATATTACACCGGAAAATATCTTGGAAGAACGGTTTTCTCGAAATGGGTCGATTGTTAGAATCATCAATAAATTCCCCGATCCCCCGAATAAAGATGTTGGGGAAGGCTTGAATACTGCTTTCCTTGCTATGCGAGAGATGAAGCTCAAGGATCCTATAATTGAGCAAACTGGCGAAAATGTAAGAGTAATTTTGCGGCATGAACCTCTTGGCACACCAGAAGAGATAATATTGGAGTATTTGCAGAACTATAGGCAAATAGCGAATCGTGAAGCTAGGGAAATTTGCTTTATCGGCTCTGAAAATCAAATGAAACGTATACTCCAAAATATGGTAAAGAACAACATGATCGAGCAGGTGCCAGGTACGACAAGATACACCGCAGCTTATCGACTAAAAGAGAATATTGACACGATTGGTGAGTCTGATCAACCATCACTATTTGGACACGGTTGATTTTTCTCGATCGATACTTTGCTGGCCATGGCCTTCATTGCTAAGAAGTATGCCACTTACTCTAATAGAAGCACCTCCCCAAAGCCGGATAGCAGCCATCCGGCTTTTTTGTTATACTGTGGGCAGCATTGATGCGATGATCGAACGTTTCTTAATTGACCCAGCGCGCTTTCCTGGATGAACTGTGAACCCTACGACCAATCGTTCCTGGCCGATTCGTGTCTCGGATCGCCGAGGCAACTCCATCTACATAACGTGGGAGCGATGGGAACATGCCCTTGCCCATCCGGGTATGGAAAATGGGTTGTTGGATACCGTATTGGAGACGATTCGACTCGGCACACGCAGGCAAGACAAATATCAGGCGGACAAATTCACTTATACGATGGAATCCTTCGATCTCCCAGAACCGTACACACATACGGTCGTTGTCGTAAAAATAGGCTGGCAGGGAAATCCGCCTGAGCATAACAATTTTGTGCTTACAGCTTATCTCGTTCAGAAATGGTGATGGTATGAAAGCAATCCACTACGACGCCGAGGGCGATATTTTGTCGATATCCTTTGCAGAAAGCGAGGGGCGCCCCCATACGGGCGTCGAACTCTCGGACAATATCGTTCTTTACTTCGATCCTGTACTGGAACAGCCGATAGCGTTGATTCTTTCCAGCTATCAGGCAATGCTTCACGCCCACGCACAGATACCCCTGTCGCTTGATGGGCTGGAAGGAATACCTGTAGCGTACAGCGCGACGATACTGAAGCTGCTGCAACGCACGCCGCTGAACAGCTTTCTGCAATTGGTGGATGCGCCCCTACTGGCCATGCCGAGCAGTCGGCTCCGAGATGTCTTTGCACCTACAATTCTGCAAACCGTAACTGCCAGTTGACGATTATTCCCAGAAAACCGGATAGCAGCCACCCGGAATTTTGCTGTACTGGGCGGCAAGCTGACTGTGTGCAGCCCGGCGGGACTTCGTAGGCGTGGAGCAGTTCAATCTTCAGGTTGTAGACGCCAGCGAATTTCTATTGCGGATTGGAGCCATTCAATGACAACACTCAGTTTACGCTTGCCCGAATCATTGCACCGCGGATTGAAAGAGGCCGTGCAACAGGAGGGAATTTCAATCAATCAATTCATTACACTTGCCGTCGCCGAAAAGCTCTCAGCGTTGCTAACGGAAGACTACCTGGAAGCACGCGCAGCGCGGGGCAACCGTGACAGCTATCTGGCGGCTTTGGCCGAAGTGCCAGATGTGGAGCCAGAGGAATACGATCGGTTACCATCGCCTGTGTCCACTTAAGCAGCAGGAAGCAATTGCGAGTGCCTTCTACTCCGAAGGTGTAAGTGCCCAATGACCAAACACGATTTCCAGATCGGCACAGAATTCTACACCGCCGCCGGCAAATGGCGCTGCACGGACATCGGCACACGGGTCGTCGTCGCCATTCGGCTCGATCAGGACGACGCCAGTTGGTACAACGGGCTGCCCTTTGCCGTGGCCGAATGGGTTTTCGACGTATACGACTTGGCCGATTGCCTGGTGTGAATGACACCTGCCAGAGGAGGAACAATGAGCGACAATCCATACGCAGAACTGCGGGCACACTTCGCCCAGGTGGAGGGCGTGGAGGTAAGCGCCGGTCGAGGCGCGCAGGGCATCAAATTGGGCGGGAAAATGTTTGCGATGTTCCACAAGGGGCAGCTACTGGTGAAGCTCGACCCCAAGCGAGTGCAGGAAGTCATTGCATCGGGCGACGGTCTTCCCCACGATCCCGGCACTGGCAAACCTATGAAGAACCGGGTGCTGATTCCCGATACGAAGAAGGACCTCTGGATTCAGTACTGCGAGGAGTCGAGACAGTACGAAGCTGGGACGGCCTAAGGCTCGACGCAGGGCGGCAACCGGTGCAGCCGGACGCCTGCTGACAGAGCAGCATCGACATACAGCAACAATCAGCAAAATCAGAGAGCCGGGTGTCTATCACCCGGCTCTCTTTCTATCTATTGACTATTGTGGGTCAGAATCTGTCTGAGCGTCTTGCCTTACTTGAAGTAAGCCATAATCTGCCCGATGACGGTCCAAAGTGTGGCGGTGGCATCCTCGCCAGCGTCGACCAGATAACCCTCCCGCTTCATGTGCTGATTCAGGGAGACAAGCTCACCGACCGCATCCTCTTTGATCAGTTCTGCCCGGTGACAGCCACCGCAGGCTCGCGCCGCGGGGCCGGTGATGTATTCGGGCAGTGTGCCGATGCTTCTGGCCTCGACGGGGTCTGTGGCCGACAGAATACCGGGCAGGGATTTGGACTGATCCGGCACATTGTAGGCCCCCTCGTAATGGCAGGACTCACAATTGGTCACAGAATGGGTGGGGAAGGGGAAGTCGATGTGATGCTCGTAGTGCATAGCTTCCACCGGGTCGTCGAAATTGATGTCGCCAATGTCGAAGACCTGGAAGGAGTGAATCGCATGCACGTAGGAATCCAGGGATCGGGACTGAAGTTCCAGATGGGAACCGCCGCTCTTGGTGATGTGGCACATGCGACAGGCGACGAGATTGCCGCCCCGATCCGGTGAATGGAAGGTGGTGGCCAGGGCTTCGTGACAGTTGTTGCAGCCGTCTGCCACCTTCGCAATCGGGCTGTAGAAGTCATCCACAAAGCCATCGGACGCCAGGTCGAAGGTCCGGGACGGTGCGTCGAGGGCAACCTGCACGTCGTCCGCGTTCATCAGTTCCGGCATAACCGCAATCTCGACCCGCTTGACTGTCCCATCAGCGATGAGATCGGCCCACGCCGACAGGTCCGCGGTCACTTGCCAGCGGCCTTCTCCGGCAAATTCAGTGGTGAAGCGGGGATGTTCTGTGCCCACCTCATACTCCACGGCCCGCTCATCGCTTCTGTCGATCACATCGTCGCCGTTGTCGTCAAAGAGCCGTTCGTGCGCGCCGATGATGAAATCCTTCGTGTCATAGCCGTACAATCCGACCATCACAGCGGGCACAATGTCCGCTACATCCAGCCGGCCAATGTCCGGGGACTCGGCAGCGCTGAAGAAGATTTGGAGCATCGCGCCGTCGAAAGTTGCGTTGTCAATTGTGATAGAGATGGCTTCCGAGTAGCGCAGCCCGTCGGCTGTGAAGATCGCTTTGTCATAGCCCGTGTGGATTTCGCTGAAGGTGGGAGCCTTCTCACCCTCTGCGTGGCAACGGGTGCAATCCTCTGTGTTCAGGTCCATATCCTCGTGGTCCCGGATGGAACCCAGGAGCGTCGTGAGCGCATACTCAGAAGTCCCGTACTCCTCGGAGCCGGTCACCGGATGGCAACTCTTGCAGGTCGCTACGTTGAAGTTGGCATCGGCCAATGCCACATCCAACTTGCCCGCGTGACAGGTGACACAGTTCGCCATAGACTGGGGATAGGGGAATTCCATGGCGTGGGACATATGCACGTCGTTCATCAGCGTTGTGGGATAGGCGTACTGCTCTTCCTGTTCCGCTGTCAATTCCACCTCGCCAGCCAGGACAGCCGCGGCCAGCAGCGGGTCATCGACCATCAGTTGCCACTCAAAATGGCCGCCCTCGCCGTTGTCCAGATGGCAGGCTTTGCAAGTATAGAAATCTGTGGCCGGATCGTTGTCTACCTGGCCGTAGATGTAGCCGTGTTTAAGGTAGGGGTCTGTGTGGCACTTCTCACAGCCGTCGTTGTTGGCAGCCGAGACGAAATCCACCCCCGCGCCGGTCTCCAGCAGAGCCGCAAAGGGATATTTGACCTGGCGGATACGCGCCGGCAGATTTCCAACCGTCTCATCCGCGCCGTAGACCACAACCAGCCCGTCCATTGCGCTAAAGTCAGGACTCCCAGTCACCGAAGTTGTGATGCCGCCCTCGCCATCGTAGGCCAAGTCTCCTTTCAGGGAGAATCTTTCTGCGGCAGGCTCAAACTGGAAATTGCTGCCGGTATAGGGGGCAAAGTAGATCGCCAGAGAATCTGCCTCCCTCGCATCAAAGGCTTCGCCATTCATCGTCATCATAAAAGTGACCGTACTCGTGTCGGGAGCAGTGAACGAATAGGCCAAATCGGCAATTTGGATGACGCCATCCTGATAGAGTTCGTCATAGGATGCCTGATGCTTGGCTCCAGCCTCTTTATGGCAGACCGAGCAGGACTCCGGTTCTGCCATAATCATCGCACCCACATGGGGATCGGATGGCTCCTGGTCCTGCGCGGCCACAGGCGTGGCAAAGACCCAGCCAGCCAGGGCTACAAGCACCAGCGCCAGAATCGTACTGATCCACAGATTGATAGTAAGTTTCCCTCGCATTTTGGTATCTCCTCTCATTGATGATACCGGTGTCTTTATAGGGTTGGACAGTTGAAGATGGTTTGTGTCAAGATTCACAATCTTGAACAAAAAAACGTGTGTTGAAGGTAGTGCGGGGGGTATTGAAGAACGGGCGTACGCAAAACGGCTACGGTGTAACCGCCGCAAAACGGTTATCTAAAATAATAGCACAGTTGGAGGGGGTCTATACTGGTCAGATGGGTAGGATTGTGTCGAGTCCCGTATGAGCGGTGTACTGGAAGGACCGCCAAACAGGTGGCGGTCGAAAGCGATTGTGCGAAAAATATATTTGGGGGAACAATTGTATCTTTTGAATCGTCCTAAACCTGCCGCGCCAAGAAAGGCTGCGGACACAACAAGTCAGGATAAATTCACGTAAAGGAAAGTTGCAATGTTGTTCAAAAGCAAGAATCTGCTGGTCTATTTCGTACTCGTCATGGCGTTGCTGCTCAGCGCCTGCACACCGGTTGCGCCAGGAATTGCCCCCACTCCTGAGGGCAGTCAGTCTGAGAGCGAAATGGAAAATCCGGCAATGGAAAGCGAAGAGATCACCCTATACATCGCACCCGAAAAGGTGGAATGTATGGGCGTTGGGCCGATGGAGTGTTTGCAGGTCAAATATAGCGAAGACGGCGAAAGCGAGCTTTTCTATACAGGCATCGACGGCTTCGTCTTTGTGCCCGGCTACAACTACGAGCTGCGGGTCCTGCGCTCAGAGATCGCCAACCCGCCCGCGGATGGCTCTTCCCTGGCCTACACCCTCCTGGAAGTGGTGGCCCAGGAACCGGCCTACGACGGCGAAGCTCTGCCCCTGGAAGGAACTCACTGGACGCTCATCGCCTTTGGCACAGAGGATATGGTCCATTTCTCCCCCGCCGATCAGACGGTTGATGCCCAGTTTGTGGACGGGCGCATCTCCGGTCTCAACGGTTGCAACAACTACTCGGCGGACTACACTGTCGTGGACGGCCAACTGCAACTGAGCCAGGCTATCTCTACACTGATGGCCTGCCCGGAACCGGCAATGGAAGTGGAGCAGGCCTTTATGTCTGCCCTCTCTTCCGCCAGCAGCATTGCCATCGACGGCGATCTGCTCACAATCGTCTACGCTGCCGGTCAATTGACCTTCCAGGGCACTGCGGCGACAGCGGCTGATCTGGACAGCATTGCCCTTATCACCCTGCCCGACGGCTCGGCGTGCGAGTTTGCAGGGATGGGTGCTACCCTGGCTTTTGACGAGAAACGGCTCAACTACACCTGTTCCGATGCGGCCACACTGCCCTTCACCGGGCTGATCGGCGACATTGCCCAGGACGATGCCGGTGTGCTGACCGTCGAACTCGCCACCATCAACCGCAATGATGACGGCTTCTTTCTGGAAGATTCCCAGACGCTGACGTTCCTGGCCGCTGGTCTGCTGCTGGCCGACGGCAGCCAGTGCGACTTTGCCGGGATGGGCGCAACCCTGGCCTTTGACGGCGAGCGGTTGAACTACACCTGTGGCGATCCCTCCATCGGCCTGCTCGGCCCGCTGGTGCAGGGCGAAGCCGGGAACTGGACTGTCAGTAAAGTGACATTAGAGCGCAAGGATGGCAGCTTTACCATTGTCGGGCGGGAGGAAATTGCCATCGCCGCCATTCAGGGCGCGGAAATGCCCTAGCCCGCTCATCGTATTGGGCATATCCCAGATTCGGGAGATCAGACCTGACAGGCTTCAGAGAACCTGTCAGGTCTTTCCATATCCAGGATGTACCCCTGTGCAAAGCCGGATGGTTGCCATCCGGCTTTTTTGTTATACTGTGGGCAGAAGCACTACCGTCTGTCTCTTTATGGAAATGGTCTATGAGTATCAAGCTGGACAACCAATTTGCCGAACAGCTACGGCAGAAACTGGACGAAGCGCTGGTCCGACTGGGCCGGGTGAATATCCTCATCGTTGGTAAAACCGGCGTGGGCAAGAGCACGCTGGTCAACGCGGTCTTTCGCGGCAATCTGGCCGAGACCGGCGATGGCCGCCCGGTTACCCGCACAACCCGGGAGATCAGAAAAGAGGGCATTCCCCTCAGTATTTTTGATACCCGGGGGCTGGAAGTTGGCGAATACCAGAGCACCCTTCAGGAACTGGAAAAACTCCTATTGGCAAGACGCCGAAGCGAAGATCCCAACCAGCACATCCACATCGCCTGGGTCTGTGTGATGGAGGAGTCCCGCCGTGTGGAGGAGGCGGAGTCGAAGCTGGTCGAAATGCTTGACCGATACGCCCCCGTTGTGGCTGTGGTCACCAAAAGCATCGCTGACAACGGCTTTCGTCAAAAAGTCCAGGAACTCCTGCCCCAGGCTCGCAACACTGTGCGGGTTCTCGCCAAAGAGATGGTGCTGGATGGCGGTCACACAATCCCGGCTGCCGGTCTGGAGAATCTGGTAGACATCACAATGACGCTGGTTCCAGAGAGCCAACGGGACGCGCTGGCCGCGGTCCAGCGTGTCAGCGTTGATCACAAACTCCAGCGGGCACACGCCATTGTCGTCAGCCTGGCGCTCAGCGCGGGGGGTGTGGGTGCGACCCCCATCCCCTTTTCCGATGCGGTTGCCATTGTGCCGATTCAGGTCACAATGCTGGCCAGCATCAGCGCAGTCTGGGGACTGCCCACAACCACAGCCTATCTGGGCACGCTGGTCAGCGGCGCGATCACAGGCGCGGGGGGCACACTCATCGGGCGTGCGGCCGCGGCTGAGTTGCTGAAGCTGATTCCCGGTGTGGGCACAGTTGTGGGCGGGGCCATCAATGCGGGGGTAGCCAGCGCGCTGACAACCGCCTTTGGCGAAGCCTATATTGCCGCGCTCTATGGGCTGACCAAAGACAATCCAGAGCTGGTTCCCGGCGCGGAAGAGGTGGGTGAGGAGTTCATGCGCCAACTGAAGGCGACCAAATTCAAGCCGACTGTGGGGCTGTGGGAGCGCATCAAACGGTTGTTCCGCAGACAGCCCGCGGCTTCAGGATCGGATGCATTGCTATGACAGACTCATTATGGACCAAACCAGGCGGATCGTTAAGTCACAAGAACGCATCTAAAGAATACGGCCTTACCGAGCAAGACCTATTTACGGCAATGCGGGCCGGTACGTTGCAGTTCCGCGAAGGCTCGGCCCACGGCAACCCCTATTTCAAGCTGCTCCGGATGGAAGTGGAGGCATTGGCTCTGGAATTGCGTGGAGCAGCGGCTATGGAAGAGCAGGCATTTCAGCATCAGTTGCGGCAGATCGACAAGGCGATCAATAGCCACAAGCGCAAATTGACGGCTTTGAATAAACAGCGGATCGCATTGCTCGAAGCCCATAACAAGCGAGTTTCCACTGGAGAAAACGAATCGGATGCAAAAACCTGAGACTGATTTGCACCGCGAAACCGGCCTGGCCTGGAATGTAACCGCGGGGATATACGAACGGGACGAGGCCAAAGACATTGCCCTGCTGCGGGGCGGCGGCAACAGTCTGCTCGCCCCGGAACACCGCTTTCTGCGCGACCTCGCCAGTTGGTGTGGACGGGCGATTCATCTGCAATGTGCGGGGGGAACCGACACCCTTTCCCTGTGGAATATGGGTGCGGCTGAAGTGGTGGGTGTGGACATCAGCGAAAAGATGATCGGGGTGGGGCGGCGCAAATCCGCGGCACTGGGCGCGCCCGCCCAGTGGTACTGCTGCGATGTCCTTCACACGCCCCACGTCCTGGACGCCAGCGCAGACCTCATCTATACCGGGCGGGGTGCCCTGCCCTGGGTGATGGACATTGTGGCGTGGGCCGGAGTGGTGGTCCGTCTGCTCAAACCCGGCGGCAGGATTTACATTTTTGAGGGCCATCCTCTGGATTGGGTGTGGGATATGCAGGCGGACAGCTACCAGCTCAGCCCCCGCACGGGCGACTACTTTGCGGGGGAGGTCGTCAGCGACCGGGGCTGGCCGATTTTCTCCACGCCCATCCAAGAACACCCGGACAAAGAAGCGTTTCACGTCCACGAGCGTCAATGGACGCTGGGCGCGCTCCTCAACAGTCTGGTGGGTGCAGGGCTGCTATTGGAGTGTTTTGAGGAGCACCCGGACCTCTTCTGGAACCAATTCCCCCATCTGCCCGCGGAACTGGCGGGTCGTCTCCCCCACACTTTTTCCCTGCTCATGTGCAAGCCGTAGAAGCACAATCCGCTGGAGGACAGGCGCAGTCTATTTCCACCCTTCCAACGCTTGCTTTACTGCCGCACAGAAGGCATCGGCACTGGCTCCGTCTAGCACCCGGTGGTCGTAGCTGAAGCCCAGAGTTGTCATCGGCGCAAAGGTGAGGTAGTCGCCGGTGTTGGCTTCCAATGGGTGGCCCTGGCTGATGACAACGGGTCGCTTCTCGATCGCGCCTACGCCGAGAATGCCCACCTGGGGCTGCAAAATCACCGGCGTCTGGAAGATGCTGCCGCCGGTCCCATAGTTGGTGAGGGTGAATGTGCCTCCCTGCATATCCTGGGGCGAGAGTTTGTTGGACCGGGCCTTCTCCGCCAGTTCGTTGACCCGGCGGGCGACACCCTGCAAATTCAGGTCGTCGGCGTTGTGAATCACCGGCACAATCAGCCCGCCCAGCCCGTACTCATCCGGGGCCAGGGCAACGGCCATCCCCACATTGTAGCTGCGCCGGATGATGACCCCCTCGTCGCTCCAACTGGCGTTGGCCGCGGGCACAGCCTTCAGCCCGGCCACAATCGCCTGGACCAGATAGGCGGTCAAAGTCAGATTTACGCCTGCTGCCGAGAATTCCTTTTTGTGGGCCTTGCGGTGGGCGATGACTGCGGTCATATTCACATCCCACAGGGTCGTGACGTGGGGCGCGCTAAAGGCGCTCTGCACCATATTTTTGGCGATAATCTGGCGGATGCGGTTGTGAGGAACCAGTACATCGCCGTCCATAGACGTGGCTGCCGGTGCAGCCGGTCGCGAGGCCGGGGCCGCGTCTGCTTTGGTTTCGACACGCTCAACCGGCGCAGGCGCGGGCGCTTCCGTCGGGTAGTCGGGTTCTGTGGGCAGGTGATCCAGCCCATCCCGGTTGGCCACAAAACGCAGGACGTCGTGTCGGGTGATCTCGCCCAGTCCTCGCTCCCCGGCCACTTCCCGCAAATCCACATTGTAGGTGGCGGCCAGACGGGCCACGGGTTGGCTGACGTGGGCGGCTTCTTCGGCAGAAAGTGTGGGTGCGGGCTTGCCTGCCTGTTTGGCCTGGGCCACGTGGGAGAGCACGTCGTCTTTGGTGATCTGACCGCCGCTGCCTGTGCCGCTGATGGCGTCCAGGCTGATGCCCTCTTCCTGGGCCACACGCCGGGCCACGGGGGTGGCTTTGACGCTCTCGTCTGTCGCCTCTGCTTCTTCCGCTTTGGCGGGCGCGGGCGCAGCTTGTGGCTTTTCCTCTGCCGGGGCAGGCGCGGCGGCTTCCGATACTTCTTCGCCCTCTGCGCCGATGACGCCCAGCACCGCGGTCACGTCCACAATCTCCCCATCGGAGAAGTTGCGCTTGAGCAGGGTTCCGCTGGCCGGCGCGGCCACTTCCGTGTCCACTTTGTCCGTGGCGATCTCAATGAGTGTCGCGCCTTCCTCTACCGACTCGCCTTCCTTGGCCAGCCAGCGCACAATCGTCACATCTTCAATGCCCACCCCCACATCGGGGATTTTGATTTCGGTTGTCATCAGAAGTTCTCCTGTAGAGAACCAATCAACCAATCAACTAGCGAACGAGTTGACTGGTTGATTGGTTTAGTCTCAACCCATCATTTCCAGCACTGTCGCCACCATCTGTCCCTTCCAGGGTAGAATCTCTTCTTCCAAGGGTTTGGAGACCGGAATGGAGACCGGGGCCATACCCAGCCGCCGGGCCGGGCTTTTGAGCAGGTGGGGGGCAATTTCGTAGGCCTGGGCCACAATCTCCGCGCCGATGCCGCTGTTGGCGTAGGATTCGTGGACAGCCAGCAGGTGGCCCGTCTTGGCGACGGAAGCCAGGACAGTGTCGATGTCCAGGGGTTCCACCGAGCGCAGGTCCACCACTTCCACTTCGATGCCGTGCTTTTCGGAAAGCTCTTCGGCGGCTTCCAACGCTTGCAGCACACAATAGCTGAAGGTGGCGATGGTCAGGTCGCTGCCCTCCCGCTTCACATCCGCCTTGCCGATGGGAATCGTATACTCCTCATCCGCGGGGGGCGCTTCGCCCCGGGTAAAGTAGAGCATTTTGTGCTCCAGAAAGACCACCGGATTGTCGTCGCGGATGGCGGATTTGAGCAGCCCTTTGGCGTCGTAGGGGGTGGCCGGAGCCACGACTTTGATGCCGGGAAAATGGGCGTAGAGGCTATCCACACTCTGGCTGTGCTGGCTGCCGTAGCGTTTGCCCGCGCCCTGTTGACCCCGAATGACTAGGGGAATGTTGACCAGCCCGCCGGTCATATAGTGATATTTGGCGATCTGATTGAAAATCTGGTCAGCGGCCACCAGACTGAAATCCATATACATCAGTTCCAGAATCGGGCGCATCCCTACGCTGGCCGCGCCCAGAGCCATACCGAAGAAGCCCTGCTCGCTGATGGGGGTGTCGATCACCCGTTTGGGGCCGAACTCGTCGAAAAGATTGCGGGTGACCCGGAAGAGACCGCCGTAGCGGCCCACGTCCTCGCCCATCACAAAGACATTTTCGTCCCGGCGCATCTCTTCGCCCAGGGCTTCGTTGATGACTTGAATGTAAGTTGTTTTTCGCATTGCGATTTGCTCCGGCCTAGCCAGTGAGCGCTGATTGAGTAGCCGAGTCTTCGAGGCGTATCGAAATCAAGCGAACGGGTCAACGAGTCAAATGGGCGACCCGCTTGGTTTCGATACGGCTGGAAAAAGTCCCAGCCTACTCAACCGGCGCTAATCCAGTGTGGAAATGCGCAGCGTGAGATCGCACGGCGATCTCACGCTGCACGTTTCAGGTTCGATACACATCCGTATACGCCATCGCTGGGTCGGGCCAGGGGCTGGCTTCGGCAAAGGCGATGGCTTCGGCGACGCTCTTTTCCACTGCGGCGTCGATTTTGGCGATCTCCTCTTCGCTGCTACCCCGCTCCAGCAGCCGATTGCGCAGCACCAGCACCGGGTCGTGGCTGCGCTGTTCTTCGATCTCTTCGGCGCTGCGATAGGTCTCCAAATCCCCGGCCATGTGGCCTGCCAGCCGGTAGGTGATGCCCTCGATAAATGTGGGGCCTTCGCCGGCCCGCGCCCGTTCGGCGGCCTGTGTCACCGCAGCGTGGACCACCTCCGCGTCGTTGCCGTCGATCTGCACGCTCTCCATTCCGTAGGCTCGCGCGAACTGATAAAATTCGCCCACCGACGACGTGCGCCAGGTAGGGGTCATCTCGGAATAGCGGTTATTTTCGCAGTAGAAAATGACGGGCAATTTCCACTTGGAGGCCATATTGAAGGTCTCGTGCATCACGCCCTGGAAGATCGCGCCGTCGCCAAAAAATGTGATGGCGACCCGTCCTTCGTCCCGGATTTGGGAGGCCAGGGCCAGCCCCGCGGCGTGGGGAACCTGCGCGCCCACAATGCCGTTGGACCCCATCATTCCGTGTTCCGGCGCTACAAAGTGCATAGAGCCGCCTTTGCCACCCGCGAAACCGTCGGCCCGACCCAGCACTTCGGCAATCGCCCGGCCTACATCCATGCCGTGGGCCAGGCCGTGATGGTGGCCCCGGTAGGTGCAGGTGAGATAGTCGTCGGGATTCAGGGCAGCCGCCGCGCCCACCGCGTTGGCTTCGTGGCCGATGGCCGTGTGCATCGCGCCGCCGATCTTGCCCTCTTCCGCGGCTTTGAGGAGAAATTCCTCCACCTGGCGGATGAGGAGCGCCTGGCGATACATTTCGGCCAGGGTTTCTGCCGGGAGTGCGGGCACGTCAAAGGCGATTTCCACCTGGGAGGAGAGAAGATCGGTGGTGGTAGAAACGACACCGTTGGCAGGGATGTCGGAAAGCTTCGCCTGGCTGCGCGGCGTATCGTCGGCTGACGCAGTCGATGATTTTTTGGTCATTTCGTCACTTCCTTCTCGTGAACCGGGGCTTTTTCCCCAGGCGGGATTTGAACCCGCGGGTGAAGATAGCTTCTCTGCTCAATTATTCGTCACTCTAACAGAAGTGTGCCAGACCCAAGCCAATGTGGTCAACTTTATGATCAGGTGAATCAGGTGAGGCATTCAGTGTCAATTTTGATGCACTAAACCGGCCATCACCTGTAGACAGTAGTCTAAACTTATTGTATAGTGTGCCTAAGAATTTATGACAATAGCATCCTATGTACAATCTCAGCCGGAACGTCTCTGTTCTGATTGGTCAGTCCCTATGGAGCGGTGGCGCTCGAACCGTCTACTATTTTGACGAATCCCGATTGGAGAATCAGTATGCAATCCCCCAGAAGCAGCTTTGGAACACGGATTTTTGTCTTGCTCGTCCTCTCCCTCTTTTTTACAACCTTTACAGCAGCGGGCGCGGGATTCACAGGTCCGGCTGCGCCTGCCGCGCCCGCTGCGCCCGCCGCGCCCGCACAGCCGGAAAATGTGGCCTGCCGTCCCCACGAAGGCTTGGTGGATATGGTGCGGGTGGAATGGAAGGATACGAACGACGGCGCTGCCGACTACCGGGTCTACCGCAAGACGGTCAGCGACGGCTCCTGGGGCAGCGCCTGGCGGACGCTGACCGACCCGGACAGCAGTGGCCGCTGGCGGGTGGTGGACAACGCAGCCAGCGGTGATGTCTATCAATACCGGGTGACGGCTGTTGACGGCGACGGGGAAACCAGCGCCGGTGCGGATCAGACCTGCCGGGAGCCGCTCTTTCTCGACAGCTCCGGTGGAAACTTCCGTATGTTCTACCGGCTGAGCCAGTGCCCGGACTACGACGGCAAATCGGCCTGCACGGAAAATGTGGATGTGGACGGCAAGAACAAACACGCGGCTGAAGTGCTTGTCACCTCTGAGTCCTACCGCACGGAGATCATGACCAGACTGGGCTTCAACGATCCGGCCACTTTCAACGGAAACAAGCCCTTCCCGTCGGATTTCTTCCCCTGCAACAACGGCTGTGCCAATGGGGACGGTGTGCAATATCCGCCGGACAATTTCCTGGGAACCAACTACGACCCGGCCACGGGCAACGGCGAAGACTACGAGATTTTTGTCATCGGCCACGAAATCTTCCACAAGACCCAGGGCGCACACGGCGGCAGCGACGATCCCTTCTACAAATGGCTGATCGAAGGCCAGGCCCGGTCTACCGAAGACAAAATGTGTATCTTCGGTAGTCAGGCCCAGTGCGACATCTGGGACAATCAGGTGGATCAATACTATCTGGGCCAGGTCAACGCCTATTTGGGCAAGCCGGAAGAGAGTCTGATGGAGGCATCCTATGACGCTGCCCTCTTCTGGACATATGTGATGGAGCAGTTTGCCAAGACGGAAAAGACAGAGCCGCGTTACGGCTTTGATGTGCTGTTGCAGTTCTGGCAGCAAAACCAGGAGAATGTGGACGCCCACCCGGACAAGAAGAGCAAAGATGGCATTGTCACCCTCAACGAGACGCTGGAAAACAAAATTAACAGTGACCGGCGCTTCAAAGACATCTTTCAGGACTTCGCCGTCGCCAACTATGCCAAAGATTTGCTCACCAATCCGGCCAGCGAACAGGACAAAAAGTACAATTATATCGATGAGGAGAACTGCGCAGGCTGTGCCTATGACAGCGTGAAACTGACCGTCGACGATACCCTCGTCCCCGATGAAACGATCTTCGGCACATCGACAGTGGAGAGCTGGGGCGCGCGCTACTACGAAATCGACCTGCCCCCATCTATCCCTGTGATCAACATCAATGTGGACCCGCTGGCGGGCACACCCCACTCCCTCTACTATCACGTGCTGGGCATCAAAGGCGGTTCGATCGTCAAGCACTGGTCCGACACGGGCACAGATTTTGCGTTGAGCGTCTTCAACATTGGCTATGATTACGATAGGCTGGCACTGATTGTCGTTGGCCTGGAGCAGCCGGTCAACTTCCGCTATGGCTTCAACCTGACCGACGGTCTCTACATCACCACACCGACCGCCCAGCTCCCTGCCACCGCGGGTGAGGTCGCCGCGCCCAAGAAGTTTATTCTACAGGTCGAGGTGATCGGCGAGGATCAGAAAGCGGTGGCGGGGATCGACACCAGTCAATTTACAATTACCGTGGGTAGCGCCGTCATCAACCCGCCTCTCAATCCCGGCGACAATGCCATCGTTGCCTCCTCGTACAACGGGGGCAAGTATTGGCTTGTGTTGCGTGCGCCCACCAGCCCCGGCTGCACCACCTGTGCTCTGAAGGTGGAGTACGGCAGCTACAGCGATACCGAGGCCAACGCGGTCATCTACGGCCCCCAACCGGATGTGGACAATCTGATTGTCATCGACCGCTCCGGCAGTATGCAGGGCAACAAAATCGAGGCGGCCAAAGATGCGGCCCGGCTCTATGTGGATTCTTACAGCACCGGTGACCGCATCGGCGTGACCAGCTACAACGACGAACTCAATAACGAATTCTCCCTGACCGGTTGGACAAACACCAGCCGCGGTCAGGCCCAAACAGCCATTGAAAATATGGACGATCCCGACGGGGCCACGGCTATCGGTGCGGCCCTGCAAGACGGGGTGGATCGGTTGGCCGCGCTTGGCAGCCCCAACCCTGCCTGGGCAATGGTGCTGCTCTCGGACGGTCAGGATACGGTGGCCGATACCGACAAACATATCCCCGCCTTTCTCTCGGCCTACAAGGCCCGCAAGGATGACGGCGATCAGGTGCCGGTGATCCACGTGGTGGCCGTGGGCGACGACGCCGACGGGATCCAACTGGAGAAGGTGTCAAACGCGTCCAACGGTCTCTTCCAGTGGCTCCCGGAGAGCGGCGCGGCCCAGGCCGCCGGAAGCGATGCCGCCGCGGCCACCCTCTTCAAGCTGGACCTGGCCGAAGTCTACCGGGTCTTTGCCGAGAGCGTAGCCGACGAGCAGCAGGTCTACGCTTCCCAGGGATTCCTGAACAACGCTGCCACGAAAATCCATACGGTAAAGGTAGATGGCGGAGCCAGCCAGGCGGTCTTTTCCGTGGCCTATTTCTACACAGGCATTGGCATTCCCTTCACCGTCAAAATCCGACGCCCCGACGACTCACTCCTCGGCCCGCCCACCCTGACCGACAACCGCCACTATCTCTGGCGCACAGCCGCGCCGATGGCCGGTGACTGGAAGGTAGAGGTCAGCCCGATCATTCCCGGCGTGGCCGCGGCCAGCACAGACGCCGACCGCACAGACTTTCTCGTCGAAGCGGCCCTCGTCAGCGATATCACTCTGGACGCCTTTCTTGGCCTGCCTCTGGAAGAGCGCATTGCCGGCAAACCGATGCCCCTGCTGGTTCTGCTCAGCGATGTGAAAGGGCTCACGGGTGCGACAGTTGTAGCAACGGTTGACCGAACGGGCGAGGTGGTGACACTGCACGACGACGGCCAACACGGGGATGGCGCGGCCAACGACGGCTTCTACGGCGGGCTGATCAAACAGACCCACCAGCCAGGGGGCTATACGGCCATCATCGACGCCGATGGGGTCTCGCCCCTCAACGGTGCTTTCGTCCGCCGCGGGCGCGTCTCCTTCTTTATGGCCCCGGCCAAGGACACGGACAGCGATAAGATGCCCGACTGGTGGGAAGGCCCCTGTATGGACCCCAACACACCGGATCGGGATCTGGACCCGGACAAGGACGGCCTGAACAACGCCGCGGAGTTTGGACACCAGACGAATCCCTGCGATCCGGACACGGACGACGGCGGCGAAGCGGACGGCTCCGAAGTGGGCCGGGGGCAAGACCCGCTCGTTCCCAGCGACGACTTCGGCAGTCCGCCCAACCTCAACGCCTGGTCTGGCGCTGGTCAAGTCGTCGTGCGGCTGACCACAGATGACGCCGCGCCGAATGTGGTGGTCTATCGGGGGCCGACGCCCGAAGGTCCGTGGGAGATTGTCAACGCCAAAGTGGAGGGCAATAGCTGGACCGATACACGAGTGGCGAACGACACCCAATACTGCTACCGGGCCACGGCCGCGGGCCGGGCCACCAGCGCGCCGACTGCCGCGGTCTGTGTGATGCCCAAACTGGACCCCCACCCGCCCCACGGCGTTGTCAGCCTGCCGCCGGGCACAGCCCTGCCGGTCTCCCGGTCAACAACGATTCAGTTGGATGGGGAGGACAATCCCTACACCGAGGAACACGCGGCCTATGATGGGGTGTTGCTCACCGGCCCGGCCCAGGAGAGCGGCGTAGTCGAGATGCAGATTTCCAACCGCTCCGATTTTGCCGACGTACGCTGGGAGAGCTATCAGAGAGAAAAGCAGTGGACCTTTGCCCCGGACGCCAACGGGCGGGCCGTCGTCTACGCCCGTTTCAAGGACAAAGCAGGCAATATCTCTGAAATTGCCGCGCTGAGTGTGCGGGTCAGCGCCGACCCGGCACCTGCCAACAAGATTTTTGTGCCAGTGGTGCAAAGATAGAGTAAACACTTTCACTGCAAAGGGACAAAGAAGCGCTTTTCTTTGTCTCTCTGCTCCTTTGTCCCTTTGCAGTGAAAGCCAACAATTCAATCCCGCAGCCCGATCAGCCCGGCCAATGTGGGGCGAAAACCCGCGGCCTGGTAGAAGGTGGCCAGGTGATCCTCGTAGTCCACGTGCAGCCACTCGCAGCCCCCGGCTTTGGCCGCCAGTTCGGCCTGCTTCACCATGGCCAGCCCCAATCCCCGGCGCCGGTAGTCCGGGTGGACTGTCGGGTCGAGGAGAAAAGCGTGGACACCCCCATCCCAGGCCACATAGACAAAGCCTGCCAGCCGTTCTCCGTCCCAGGCCCAGATGTGGACGAGACTGTGGGCCAATTCTGGCCAATCGTCCCGCTCTTTGTGCCGGGGCCAGGAGGCCCGGTAAAGTTCGTTGAGCGCGGGGCTGTCGATGGGCGGATTTATCACAAAACTGATCGCATCCACTTTATTTCTGCCTTTGGCGATTTCAAAGAATAAACTTTCCAGGCAAAGTCCCCGGCACTTTCTGTCCAAGCGAGTCGATTCACCACAATCACTCCGTTGTTGTGCGTGAAGTGCCGGGGACTTTTTGGTACTTATTTTCGCGAATTCGCCCATTCCGAGTCGAGTCTCTTGCGCATGGAGACCTGTGGTCCAGCCGTGCCATCCACAATTTTCCCAGTCCGTTGAAATCCGTGGCGGGCATAGAAGGGCGCTCCGGTCAGGCTGGCGTCGAGCCTCAGTTCGGTGATGCCCTGGCTGCGCGCATGCGCCTCCAACTGTTGTAGCAGCGCCGCACCAATCCCCCGTCCCTGCTCTTCGGGCAGGACGAAAAAAGTGACAACTTCGTCCTCTTCCAGACCGGCTGTAGCGACGATCTGGCCGTCTACCTCGGCGACCAGACAGGTGCGGGTACGGTTGATCTGTTCCACTTTGGCAGGCGAAAAATAGTCAATCAGCGGTTGGAGTCGTTCTGGCGAATAATCCGCGCGGTTGGAAACGCGCATTGTCGTGCGAATGACCGCTGACACCCCATCCGCATCTGCCGAACGATAGGGCCGGATATGAATTTTATTTGGTGTTTTCTGTCTTTCCCACTCGGCACGGGTAAGCGCATACTCCACATCCTGCCCCAGCCACACCAGCTTTGACTCCGTATAATATGTGTCAGACGTCCCAATCTCATCTTCGCTGTAGCGGAAAAAGTGCATATGGCGCATCCCCAGTTTTTTCATCACCCGCCGGGATGCGATATTTTCTTCGTAGGCGGTGGCGACCACTCGCTCCACGCCCCATTCGCCAAAGCCCCGTTCGATCAGCACGCCCGCGCCTTCTGTAGCGTACCCCTTGCCCCAGGCCGCACTGTGAAAACGGTAGCCCAGGGCCACTTCGCCCGGATCGTCGCCCGTGGGGCGGAAGACAAACCATCCCACAAATTCGCCGGTCGCCTGTTCGATGGCCGCCCAGAAGCCGAAGCTGGGCGTGGCGTCGTCGTAGCGCAGAAAGCCGGGGAGAATCTGCTGCTCGATGACTTCCCAGGGGGTGGACGTGCCCCCGTTGATGTAACGCATCACCGCCGGATCGTTGTCCAGCGCATATAGATGCGGGCCGTCCTCCTGTGTGAAACGACGTAGGATCAGCCGTTCGGTTTCCAGCAAAATGTGTGCCATTCTTCACCTGCTTCGCAAAGGGCTTGTATACACGGATAGGAAGGAACACGGATTTCTCTAAAAATCCGTGTTCCTTCCTATCCGTGTATACAGAATTCTTGTTATTCGTTCGCCGCCGGGTAGCGGATCACCACCAGTTTGTCCACCCCAGACTCTGCCCCCCAGACTTCTCCGGGACGGCCCAAAATCTGGCGCACGCTGGCCGGGCTGCTGGGCAGGATGAACTGGTCAAACTGCTCGCTGGCAGGGTCAAATCGGACCAGCGCGTTGGCGGCAAAATCGCTCACCCAGACAGCGTCGTCCTCGTCCACATAGACGGCGTAAGCTCTGGGCGCGTCGCCGGGCAACGGCCACGCCTGCCAGTTCCCCGTGGCCGGGTCGTAGCGGGACAACTGGCCTGTGTTCCATTCACTCACCCAAATCCGCCCCTGGGAATCAGACCAGACCCGGCGCGCGCCCTGCTGGGGTGTGGGCGGCTCCAGCACAAGCGCTTCATCCGTGGCCGGATCGATGACTGCGATGTGGCTGCCCGCCAGAGAGGCGTAGTAGATGATCCCATCTGGTGTGGCCGCGATGCCGTAGGGTCCCCGGCCCTGGGGCGACGAGAAGACGGCCATCTCTCCGCTGGCCGGATCCAGACGGCCATAGATGCCGTTCTGTCCTGTAAACCAGAGGATGCCGTTGGCGTCAAAGGCCGCGGTGTTGAGATTGGTATTGGGCCTGTCCGCGGGCAGGGGGAAGACGTCCACCCGATCGGTCTCCGGATCGACCCGCACGATCGCGTTCAACCCACCGTCGGTGATCCAGGGCGCGCCGTCTGGCCCCACAATCACCCCGTGGGGCGCGGCGCCGGGGCCAAGCGGAATGTGGCGAGTTTCGCCGGTGGCCGGGTCCAGCCAGCCCAGTTCGCCCAGACGCTGGGCAGTGTACCAGACACTGCCATCAGGCGCGGGGGCCACGTCGTGGGGGCGCGAGCCTGCGGGCACGGGATACTCCTGAATGGTCAGCAGACTGGCATCCGGCAGGGCACGGCTGGCCGGGGATTCAGGGACGGCTGTAGCCGCTTCTGTGGGTATAGGGGTCGCTTCCTCGCTCTTCTCCGCGGTGGGTGCAGGGGTAGCCGAAGCGGGCGCAGCCGGTGTTTCGGCAATCGGTATTTCGGCAGCCGGAGCGGGCGCGGTTGGCTCAGCCGCACAGCCTGAGAGGAGAAAAAGGATCAAAAGAAGGGGTACAAAACGTGTCACGATTGCCTCACTTTCTCGTGTCGGATAAGCGAACAGAAACACTGATAGATGAGTCCACTGCAAGAAGCTCAAAAACCGAGTTTTTAGGACTGCGCCACACCTGGGGTTTTCCGTCACTTTCACCAAAAACTCGGTTTTTCACTGGACTCATAGATGTTACTCAACTGCGAAGTGGCGCAGCACACGCAGGCTGCGCAGGGTATTCCAGCGGCTGGGACCGCCGGTCTTTTCCATCTCGAAGTGAGCCTGACCGGCGTGGCGGGCCTGGACTGGCCAGGTGCCGTCCTTGCGCCGCTTGCCCAGCAGCACATCCAGCGCGGGCTGCATTCGGGGATCGTAGGCCACACCAGCGGACTGGAAATAGTCCAGGCAGCGCAGAATGTCATAGCGCCAGCGGCCCGGATAGGAGAGCATCGTAAAGCGGCGGTCGATGACTTCGCCCGTGTGGTCCGAACGAAAAAGCTGGTGGAGGAGGATAAATTCCCGGCAGGTGGCCGCGATGGCCTCCAACTCGGCCAGCCGATAGGTGTAGCCGTTGTGGGCGTATTCGTGGATGCCTTCCAACATTGAAATTGTCGTATGCAGGGAACTGTGGACCGCACCGGAGCGGTTCAGCCGACAGTTGAAGCCGCCGTCGGCCATCTGCTGGCTGATGACAAAATCGATAATCGAATGCAATTGCGCCTCTTCCACGCCGAAGTAGCAGGCGTAGTTGAGAAACATCCCGTTGACGCAGACATCGCTCTGGGCGATAGAGCGCGCCGGGTTGACACCGCCGTCGGCTGCCACATTTTCCCGCAGAATCAGCCGAATCGTTTCGCGTGGCAGGGGGTGATCCGGGGCGAGGGCCAGATTCTTCAAATCCAGAAGGGTGTAGTGGCTGGAGATCCATTTGATCTGATAGAAGCCCCGCCCCCAATGGCCGCTCTCGTTGCGGGCCTGCAGGAAAGCCGCGCCCCAGCCTTCCTGGGCAATGCGGGCCTGCAAGTCGGGCAAATCCTCGCCCAGCAAATCCCGTCGGGTCTGGTATTGAATAGCGATATCGCCTTCCAGCAGCCAGTCAATTAATTGGTGATCATCCATCCCAGACCCCTTTCCTTCAAGCAATCCAGGCCCTTTTCTCCATCGAATAGAGATGGAACGGCCCGATATCGTCCTCAGCCTCCCGCTCAAAGGCCATTCCGATCTTCTCGGCTACCCGGGCCGACGCTCGATTCTCGGCGTCGATCAGGCAGACCAGCCGGGTCAGTCCCAATTTCTGATTGGCGTAGTCCCGAATGGCGAGAGCGGCTTCGGTGGCCAGCCCCTGTCCCCAGAAATTCCGAGCAATCGTATAGGCCACCTCCACTTCGTCAACGCCGTCGAACGTCCAGGGCAGTAGCCCGCAGCGCCCGATAAACTGGCCGCTGGCTTTGTGGACTGTCGCCCACAGCCCCAACTCCGGGTGGCGGGGGTGGCCGTGCTGATGCCATTCCAGTTCTTCCCGCGCTTCCGCATAGCTACGCGGCGCGTCGGGGATGAATTTTGTGATCGCTGGATCGCAGTAGAGCGCCCACAGATCGTCCAGATCGTCGGATGTCAGATGGCGTAGGATCACCCGTTCGGTCTCCAGAATTTTCATCTGTCTGCTCCGAAAAGGGCGTTGATGGAATGGACCGGGCCGTGGCCGGGATGGACTCGCCTTGCCCCCTTTTCTCGCAGCAGCCGCCAGCTTGCCATCGCCGCGTCCGCGTCTTCGGCCACAAAGTAGGCTGGATTGGTCAGGTCGCCGGTGAATACTTCGCCGCTGTCCAACAGTAGGGATACGCTGTCGGCTGAATGGCCGGGAGTAGGCAGAATCTCGCCCGCGATCCCGATCTCCGCCAGCAGCGCCCGGCTCTCGGCGCAAGAGATGACGACGTTATCGCTGAGAGTGATCTCGGTGTAGTTGTCCGCCGGTTTGATGCTCTGGGCCATCTGGGGAATGGCTTCTTCCTGAATATCTATCACCAGCAGAGGCACACCCGCGTTCTTCAAATCCTGGGCCGCGCCCGCGTGGTCGATGTGATAGTGGGTCGCCAGGCCATAGCGAACTTCGTGTAGCGGAATGTCCATCCGGCGCAGGTTGGCGGCCAGTTCGCCGAAGCTTCCCGGCCAGCCTAAATCTACCAGCAGCCGGTTTGTGCCCGCGCTGATGACCCAGAAATGGGTGGATCGGTAGCCAACGTTGACGATTGTGAGGTTGTGCATAGGAGGACTCCGACGCTGGGGAGGACGCAGATAGGGAGGACGCAGATTGCGCTGAAAAGGATGATAGACGCTGATAAAATCTGCGCAAATCTGTTGTTTCTGCGCCGCTTGCGACCTCTGCGTCCTCTCTTCTGCTACAGTTTTTCGGCCAGGCACGCCTGCAACTGGGCGGGCGAGATGTTGCCACCGCTCAAAATTAGGGCCACTTTTTTGCCCGCCAGTTCCTCTTTGATCTGCAACGCTGTGGCCAGGGATGCCGCGCCAGCCGGTTCGGCCAGTGTCTTCGCTCTCTCCAAATAGTGGCGCACCGCGGCCATCATTTCTTCGTCGCTGACCAGCCGGTAGTCGTCCATATATTTCCAGAGCAACTGCTGAGGCAGCATAAAGGGAGCGCCCGTCGCCAGCCCTTCCGCCGCGGAGAGATTGGGTGCTTCCCGCCAGGCCCGCTCTTTCCAGGTGAGATAGGCCGCGGGGGAGGCGCTGGCCGAGACCCCAATCGTGCGGATGGCCGGGTTGACCGCTTTCGCCACCAGAGACGCACCCGCTCCGCCGCTGCCCCCACCCACGGGGACGATTACCACATCGATGTCTGGCTGCTCTTCCAGAATTTCCAGGGTGTGGGTGGCGACACCGGCAATCAGCGAAGGCTCGTCGCCGGAGGATACAAAGTAAAGACCCTCGGCCTGGGCGATCTCGGCGCAATGCTTTTTGGCCGCTTCGAAATCTGCTCCGAGCAGACGCACATCCGCGCCGTAGCCCCGCATGGCCGCCACCTTCACCGGGTTGGCTCCTTCCGGCGCGACGATCACCGCCTTCACTCCAAAGAGCCGGGCTGCATAGGCCACGGACTGGCCGTGATTGCCGGTGGAGGCAGTCGCCACGCCCAGCGCCCGCTGTGCGTCGGGCAGTTGGGCCATAAAAGCGATGCCGCCCCGCACTTTGAAAGCGCCGATGGGCTGGTAGTTTTCGTGCTTCACCCAGACCTGCGTGCCCACCAGTTCGTCCAGTAGCGGGTAGTTGTGCAGGGGTGTGGGGCGCAGATAGCGGCTGATCACCCGGCGGGCAGCCAGCACATCGGCGAAGGTGGGCAGAGGGATGGAGGAGAGGTCGCTCATTGGAATTGTCCTTTATTGGGTTGGCGCGGATACTCTTCTTCTTTGACTGGATTCACTCAGGCTCTGGCGGATGCGGCGGATGTCGTCGGGTCCCGTGCGGCAACAGCCGCCCAGCAACTGCGCGCCCGCTTCCCGCCAGAGCCGCGCGGGCGGGCCGAAGTCGGTGACGCCGCTGCCCGTCACCCAGCAGCGGGACGACGCATCCCAGCCTTCGCCGCTGTTGGGGTAGCAGAGCAGGGGCTTGTTCGTCACCCGCCGCGCCCCGGCCAGGAGTGGTTCCACAAAACGGGGCGGCGTGCAGTTGACACCCACGGCCACCACCTGGGGCGAAGTTGCGACAACCGCCACACAATCGGCAAAGTCTTCGCCGTGGCAGACCTGACTTTCATCCCGGCAACTGAAGCTGATCCAGGCGGGCATATCCGGGAACTCCGCCAGCAGCGCGACCAGTGCTTCGGCTTCGAGCTGACTGGGGATTGTCTCGCAGGCCAGCAAATCGGGGCCGCTTGCCACCAGCGTCGCCATGCGGGGTCGGTGCCAGTCCATCAGTTCCCGTTTAGAGAGGCCGTAGTCTCCCCGATATTCGGAACCGTCGGCCAGGAATGCGCCGTAGCAGCCGATGGAGGCGGCTACCAGCGGGCGCAGCCGTCCGGCCCGGTTGGCCGGGGTGGACCAGAAGTCGTCCCGTGCGGCCTGGGCCAGTTCCACGCTCAGCCGCATCAGCCGGGTGGCCTCGTTCTCGTCCAGTCTCCGGCGGGCAAAGCCGGGGAAGCTGGCCTGGTAGCTGGCGCTGATCGCGACATCCGCACCCGCCGCGAAATAGTCGTAGTGGAGTTGGCGGATCATCTGCGGCGCGTCGAGCAGCAGCCGGGCCGACCAGAGCGCGTCGCTGATATTCGCGCCCCGGTTTTCCAGCTCAGTAGCCAGGCCGCCGTCCAACACGACCCAGCCCTGGGCAGCGAGAAAAGGTGTGAGAAGGTTGTTGGTAATCATAGGGGAAGTATATCACGCGGATATGCAAGCTGGGAACGCCGCCATCTCTTGGACATTAAGAAATTGATCCGGTTATGGCCTTCCGGGAAGCGGCCAAAACAGCTTCGGCCTCCCAACATCTCGTGGCCGCTTCCCGAAAGGTTCGACAGTACCCGATTTGTTTTTGGGTTACAACTGGTGGCGTTCCCAGCCCATTTTTGTGAGGTGTAAAAGCGGGCGAGTTGGTGTACACTTGGCGACCAGAAAGTGCTGACCATCCAACGATCCCCACAGGAGAACCCAATGCGCATTGCCATCGCTCACATCGGTCAGGAGACCTGTAGCTTCACCCCCACCCGCACGATGATTGAGACTTTTCGCCAGTTTGGACTCTACACCGGCGACGAGATTTTGCAGAAAATGCAGGGCGTTGGCCCCATCGGTGGCTTTCTGGCCGCGGCTGCCGAGGAGAGCCTGGACTATACGCCTCTGCCGATCCTCCAGGCTTGGGCCGGGGCCAATGGCACTCTGACCGCCGAAACACTTCTCTTTCTCGAAGAAGCGCTGGTGGCGGGTTTGGAACGGGTGCTGCCGATTGATGGCTTCTTCTTCAGCCTGCACGGCGCGGCCGCAGCCGAGAACGATCCCGATGTGGAGGGTTATCTACTGGCCGCGGCTCGACGGGTGCTGGGAGCCGAAGTGCCGATTGTAGCTCCCCTCGATCACCACGCCAACGTGACCCAACAGATGATCGATCTGCTGGACGGTCTGGTGGGCCATCGCACCCAGCCTCACCTGCCTTTTGAGACGGGCAAGCTGGCTGCCCATCAGCTTTTTGCCATCCTGCGGCGCGACATCCAGCCGACGGTCGCTTGGCGAAAAATTCCAATGCTGGCCCATCAGGAGCAGTTTTTGACCAGCCAGGGGCCGATGAAAGAGTGGTTCGACCGGGCCAGGGAATACGAGAGCCAGGCCGGTGTCGTCAGCGTCTCTCCTTTTCCCATGCAGCCCTGGCTGGATGTACCCGAAGGCGGCTGGGCGACGGTCGTCATCACCGACGACGACCAGACCCTGGCCGAGCGGTTGGCCGACGAACACGCCCGGATGGTCTGGGAGATGCGAGACCGCTTCTGGGTCTACGAAAGCGTGCCGGTGGAGGAGGCGGTCCGGCAGGCCGCCGCCGCGCAACGGGGGCTGGTCATTCTTTCGGATACGGGGGACAGCGTCTTCGGCGGCGCGCCGGGGGATAGCACCCAGATTTTGCGCGAGCTATTGCGCCAGCAGGTCAGCCAAAGTGTGCTGCTGCCCATTGTGGATGCCGAAGTGGTGGAGATCGCCATCCGCGCCGGGGTCGGCAGCACCATTCAGGTCGAATTGGGGGGCAAACTGGCGACGGCTTTTCATCAGCCGGTGGCAGTCAGCGCGACGGTGGCCGGGATTGGGGGCGGGCGCATTGAGGCCGAGGTCGTCGGGATGGAGTCGTTCAATATGGGGCGGGCTGTCCTGCTGGAAGTGGGCGCGCTGAAAATTGTGGTCAGCGAGCACGAAGGCATCGGCGGCAACCACCCAATCGTCTACCGCCACTTTGGGATCGAGCCAGCCACAGCCAAAATGGTGGTGATGAAGACGGCGAGCAACTTCCAATACTACGCGGATATGGCCTCCGCCATCATCCGGGTGAACACACCTGGCCCCACAATGTCCCATCTGGAAGAATTTGCCTGGCAACAGATTCCCCGCCCCATCTACCCGCTCGATGGGGCCGCCGCATATCCCAAGGTATTGACTTGAAAGGAGCTTGTATACACAACTTTTGTTGTGCCTGGCGGGGCAAGGCGTAGTTGCCACCGCTTCAGGCGGCCAGTCGGGTCTGCTCGTCCTGGGAGGCATAGCCAGCCCGAAAGGCAGCCCGGTTGGCGTCGAGCAGATGGCGGTGGCGTTCGGGCAGATAGCGTTCCAGCGCTTTTTCAACCACCGGGGCCGGCAGGATGGGACGGGTTGCCAGCAGCGCTCCCAATAGCACCACATTGGCCAGGCGCAGATCACCGGCAGCTTCGGCCACTTCGTTGGCCGCCACGGGAATTAGCCGCACGTCGGGCCGGGTGGCGGGGATTTCGGCCAGAGATGTGTTGACGACCAGCAGGCCGCCCAGCCCAATCAGCGGCGCGTATTTGACTGCCGAGGGCTGGTTCATCGCCAGCACAATCTCCGGGTGCCGAGCCAGGGGCGAGCCGACGGGCCGGTCGCTGATGATGACTGTGCAGTGGGCTGTGCCGCCCCGCATCTCCGGGCCGTAGGAGGGAATCCACGTGACGTGCTTGCGCGCGTCCAGCGCGGCGTGGGCCAGAAGTTGCCCGGCGAAGAGTACGCCCTGCCCGCCGAACCCGGCGATGACGATTGAGGTTTGCATAGAAGGAAGCTCCTTGAAATGGGGGATTGGTTGAGTAGTTGATTGGTTGATTGGGCGTCTCAAAATCCAATCAACTACTCAACCAATCACTTTGAAATCCCCCAGGGGGAAGACGGGAACCATCTGGTCCCGGATAAAGTCCAGCGCGCCCGCGGGGTCCATGCGCCAGTTGGTGGGGCAACTGCTCAGAATTTCTACGATCGACAGCCCCAATCCGTCCAGTTGGGTCTGGAATGCCTGGCGAATAGCCTTTTTGGTCTTGCGGATTTCGGCCACAGAATGGACCGAGCGGCGCACGGCATAGGCCACACCGGGCATACCGGCCAGCATCTCCGGGATGTGGATGGGATGGCCCTGGATTGCCGGGTTGCGTCCCGCCGGGGAGGAGGAGGTGACCTGGCCTGGCAGAGAGGTGGGGGCCATCTGCCCGCCGGTCATCCCGTAGACTGCGTTGTTGACGAAGATGACCGTAATCTTTTCGCCCCTGGCCGCGGCGTGAATAATCTCGTTTGTGCCGATGGAGGCCAGGTCGCCGTCACCCTGATAGGTGAAGACGATCTGATCGGGCAGCACCCGTTTGAGACCGGTTGCCATAGCCGGGGCGCGGCCGTGGGCTGCCTCGCAACTGTCCAGATTGAAATACTCGTAGGCAAAGACCGCACAGCCCACCGGAGCCACCATCAGCGTGCGCTCCCGGATGCCCAATTCGTCGATGACTTCGGCCACCAGCCGGTGGATTGTGCCGTGGGTGCAGCCTGGACAGTAGTGGGTGTGTACATCCCGCAGGCTGTCGGGGAAGCAGTAGACTGGCTCCAGGACGGGGCTGCCGTTGTTGGTCTGGTTCTCTATGGGACGCTCAAGCACTGGGGGCATAGGATCGCTCCTTTATACGCTTGACAGGCGCTGCACCATTCGAGCCGTTGCGATGAACCTGCGCTTTGGGTTTCATCGGCAGCGCTTCCACAATCTCTTCCGGTGTGGGAATCATTCCGCCCATCCGCCCCAAAAAGTGGACTGGCCCACCCACGATGCGCTCCACATCCTCCCGCATCTGGCCCGCATTCATCTCCACCACCAGAATCGAATCCACATGGCGGCTGAGCTGGGCCAGCGGCTGCGCGGGAAAAGGCCACAGGCTGATGGGGCGGAAGAGGCCCACCCGTTGACCCTGCTCCCGGGCCTGGTCCACCGCGCTGCGGGCAATGCGCCCGACTGTGCCAAAGGCGACAATCAATTGCTCGGCGTCGTCCGTGCGATAGGATTCCCAGCGCTGTTCGTAGGCGGCAATCTGGGCCAGTTTGGCCTGCAAGCGCAGGTTCAACCCTTCCAGTTGCTCCGCGCCCAGATAGAGAGATGTGATGTTGCGGGGTGGGCGGCCCACCGCACCGGTCAGCGCCCAGCCGGGCATCTGATCTTCCAATGTGCGCAGGGGGGGCATCTCCACTGGCTCCATCATCTGGCCCAATATTCCATCGGCCAGCAGCACCACCAGATGGCGGTAGAGGAAGGCCAAGTCGAAGCTGATGCTCATCAGGTCCACGGCTTCCTGGACAGTGGCCGGGGCCAGCACCAGCGGGTGGTAGTCCCCGTGGCCTGCCGAGCGGGTCATCTGGAAATAGTCGGCCTGGCTGGGTTGGATGTTGCCCAGACCCGGCCCGCCCCGCATAATGTCCACCAGCACGCAGGGCACTTCGCTGGCCGCAATGTAGCTCAACCCCTCCTGCATCAGACTGATCCCCGGCGAGGAGGAGGTGGTGAAGGCCCGCTTGCCCGCGCTGGCCGCGCCGTAGACCATATGAATCGCTCCGATTTCGCTTTCGGCCTGCAAAAAGACTCGCCCCAGCGCGGGCATCCGGCTGGAAAGATATTCCAGCAGTTCGGTCTGGGGGGTGATGGGGTAGCCAAAATAGGCGTCGGCCCCGGCTCGCACCGCGGCCTCGGCAATGGCTTCGTTGCCTTTCCAGAGTTTGATTGTCATCGCTTTACTCTGCCTTCCCGGTAGACGCTGAAGACCACATCCGGGCAGATGACCGCACAGACGCCACAGCCGGTACATTGACCCGCGCTGTCGGCCAACTGCACCGGGTGGTAGCCCCGCGCGTTGTAGCCGCTTTCCATCTGCAGAAGCTGATGGGGACAGACCCCTACACAGAGGCCGCAGCCTTTGCAGCGTTCCCGGTCGATCACCACAGTTCCTCGGATCATTCCAGCCTCCTCCGAACAAAAAGCCCCGCTACCTGTTCAGCATCACTTCCCAGTGGGGAACGCGAGCGCAGAACAGGCGAGCGGGGCCGCCATCCACGCATCGACGCTGATGCGTATTCTATTTGGGGATTGGGGAGTAGGGACTGGGTGTCTGTCCGTTCCTACTCTCTAATTTCCAGTCTCTATTCTACCTGTATTGTGTGGTGGGACGCAGCCATCTGGTCGATCTTTTTCCAGCGCTCGGCTGCACCTGTGCGGAAGAGGGCGGGATCGAAGTCGGCCAGAAACTCCCAGCCTTCCAGGGCCAACCCCTCCTGCAACTCGTCGGTCAATTCGAAGTGCAGGGTGCGCCCATCGCTGCGCACAAAGAATTCGAGGACATCATCCTTGCCGTCGTCGATGACATTGAGTACGCACGGGCGGTCTGTGCCCATCGGTTTTTGAAAATAGGTAGCCGAGCAGCGCGCACAAAAGCTCAACGCTGCATCACACAAACCCCGATCCATAATAATTTTCACAGGAACCTCCCCGGATCCAAAATAGGCTGTCTGCATCAGTGCAGACGCTCTGTCTGGCCACAGACCAGCCTTTTAGACAGTCTCTCATTCAGCCAGCAGCTACCCCTACTATAGCATCGGGGCGGGGTGGGTGGATCAGTCAACTGGGCAGGCTTGCATCTTCCTACGCGTTTCTCGGCAACACCTGGGCTGTATAGCGGCCATCCTGCATAATCGGCGTCTGGCTGCCGTCGGCGTAGATGGCCGTAACGTTCATTGTTTCTGTGCCGATCATTGTGTCCAGGTGCAGGGAGGAGAGATTCAGCCCCAGGGCGTCCAGTTCGTCCGGTGCCATTGTGCCGCCGCCCTGGATGCCGATGGGGTAGCCCCGGCCAAAGGCCATGTGGATGGCCGCGTTTTCGTCGAAAAGGGTGTTGTAGAAGAGTAGACCGCTCTGGAAGATCGGCGATTGGGTATCGACCAGAGCCACCTCGCCCAGATGGCGGCAACCTTCCACACCAAAGAATTGGTCCAGCAGATTTTGGCCCTTCTCTGCGCCGTATTCCACCACCGCGCCCCCGGCGAAACGAAACCAGCCCCCGGTGACTTCCTGATCGAAGGGGAAGAAAGGCTTGGACGAACGGGTCCAGCCCTCGGCTCGCCCGCGATGGGGCGTGGCAAATGCCTCTTCGGTGGGGATGTTGGGCGAAAATACCAGACCGTCCACTGTGGGAGAGGACCCGCTGACCCAATAGGGCTGGGCAGTCAGGCCGATGGTCAGGTCTGTGCTGGGCTTGCCGTCTGATCCCGGTGTGGGATCGTAGAAGTGGAGGGAATCGATGGTACGGCTGTTGAGGAAGCCAGCCACCTGTTCCAGTTGGCGGACGTGATCCTGCCAGTGGCTGCTGCCATCGGGTGCGACGTGGGCCGCAGCCAGGATAGCCTGCCAGAGGGACTGGATGGCGGCTTCCTCTGCCATCTCCGGGAAGACCTGTCTGGCCCAGGCCGGTGTGGGCACGGCGCAGACACACCAGGCCGTCTGGTTGCGCATGAGCGCGGCGCGCCAGGCATCGGTCTTGCCGTAGAAGGCCGTCTGCAAAAGGCGCACCTTCTCGGCGTCTGCATCCTTCAGCAGGTCGGGGTATTCTTTGCCCACCACACTGATGGACGACCAGCCATCCCGGATCCGTTCTTCGACCTGAGGCAGCAGCGCGTCAGGCAGAAACTCCAGATACTCCGGGCGGCTGTGGGTCAGGCGCTCTGCGACGAGCAGGGGATCGCTCCAATCGACTTCGACGAATTTGGCTCCGGCGCGATAGCCCGCGGCCATCAATTCACGCACAAAGGCCCGGCTGCCGACTTCGGCTTTGATGACGAGGGAGCGGCCCGGTTGCAGGTTGACGCCCTGGGTGACAATCAATTCTGCGTAGCTGGCGATCTGATTTTGAAGAGTTTGCATTTGTATTTGCCTGTTATGGGGAAAGGAGGTGGATGCCACTGACGAAAGCTGCATCCGCTTTTTGATTTTGACGGCGACTTCCGCCGGGATGTGGTCTATGTTACTGTAGGAAGATGAGATATGGCAATACTGGCATAGGTAACGTCTATTCACAACCACCGAAAGGTCGTCTGCAATGCAAACACCCGAAATTACCCTCTATGGCGCGCACTGGTGCCCAGACTGTCGGCGCAGCAAAATGTTCCTGGGCGAACACCAGATTCCCTACAATTGGGTGGACATCGAACAGGACAGTGAGGCCGAGCAGTTTGTGATTGAGAAGAACGGGGGCAAGCGCATTATCCCGACGATTCTCTTTGGGGATGGCACGCTGCTGGTGGAGCCAAGCAATGCAGAACTGGCGGCCAAACTGGGGTTGGTGACCAGCGCCCGCCATTCCTTCTATCCGCTGATCGTCATCGGCGGTGGGCCAGCCGGGTTGACCGCTGCGCTCTATGCCGGGCGGGAAGCGGTGGATACACTGGTGATCGAGCGGGCGGCCTATGGGGGCCAGGCCGCGGCCACGGAAAAGCTGGACAATATGCCCGGTTTCCCGGATGGAATAGAGGGGATCGAATTTGCCAACCGTCTGCGCGCCCAGGCCGAGCGCTTTGGGGTGGAACTTCTCCAGGCTCAGGACGTGACAAGTGTGAGCAGCCGGGACAATTATCATATAATCGGCACGGCCAGCGGCGACGAGTACACCAGTTGCGCGCTGCTGATCGCTTCGGGCAGCCGTTACCGGCGGCTGGGTGTGCCGGGGGAGCAGGACTACATCGGCGCGGGTATCCACTTCTGTGCCACCTGCGACGGCCCCTTCTACAAAGGCAAAGAGGTGGTTGTGGTGGGCGGTGGCAACAGCGCGGCCGAGGAGAGTCTGCTCCTGACCAAATTCGCCGAGAAGGTGACTGTGCTGGTACGGGGAGATGCCTTCAAAGCCAGCCCGGTGATTGTGGAGAGTGTGCTGCGCGACCCAAAGATTGAGGTCCATTTCCACACAGAAGTGATGGAGTTTCTGGGCAAAGGCGGCAAGATGGACCGGCTGCGTCTGCGCGACAACCAGACGGGCGCGCAGAAGGAGATGGCCGCGGACGGCGCGTTTATCTTCATTGGCCTTGACCCCAACACAGCTTTTCTGAAAGAGACCGGCGTGCGGGCCAACGAGTGGGGCTTTCTGATCACCGGCCACGATCTGGTCCACGACGAGAGCCAGCGCCCGCCCGGCTTCGAGAAGCGCCCGCCGATGGTGATGGAGACGAGCATTCCGGGCATCTTTGCCGCGGGGGATGTGCGCCACGGCAGCACCAAACAGGTCGCCAGTGCCACAGGGGAAGGAGCCACCGCCGCGTTGCTGATTCGGGAATATTTGAAGCAGGTGTAGGGAAATCAATTGACTGGTATACTTTATACCGGACTATCTATGATGAGGAGGATACTATGCAGAAACAAATGCTTGGAAATACGGGGATTGAAGTAAGTCGCTTGGGGGCAGGGTTGTCCGAGATCGGCAGCCAATTGACATTTGGCGAAACAGAGCGGGCGGGCCAGGTGCTCAATGCCGCGCTGGATGCAGGTATCAATTTTTTGGATACGAGTGCCTGTTACGGTATCAGCGAGGAGTTGATTGGCCGGACCATCGCCCATCGGCGCGGCGAATATATATTGGCAACCAAATGCGGTCATGTGGCCGGTGGGTATGAGGGCCAGGAGTGGACGGCACAAACAATTACGGACAGCATTGACCGTAGCCTGCAACGTATGAAAACCGACGTCCTCGACCTGGTTCAGCTACATTCCTGTAGTGTGGACATTCTGGAAAAGGGTGAAGTGATTGAGGCACTTCAGGCGGCTCGTGATGCCGGGAAGACCCGCTTTATTGGCTACAGTGGTGACAACGAAGCTGCCCGCTGGGCCGTGGATAGTGGGCTGTTCAATACGTTGCAGACCAGTTTCAATCTGGTCGAGCAGAATGCCCGGCTCAAGCTCTTTACCCAAGCCAAGGCCCAGGGCATGGGCATCATTGTGAAGCGACCCATTGCCAATGGTGCCTGGGGCGCGACAGCCAGCCCCAGCGACTACGCTGACGAATATTTCCGTCGGGCACAGCTTATGCTGGCAGAGGGTCCCCTGAATGGCGCGCCGGAGAACCGAATACTTTTGGCTCTGGGCTTCACCCTGGCCCACCCGGAGGTAGACACGGCCATCGTAGGAACCCAAAATCCAGCCCATATGCGCTCGAATATTGGTATGCTGGAAAATGACCTGCCCATAAGCAGTGGGGTGATTGAAGAGTTGTACCGGCGATTTGCCAAACTGGGCCAGGATTGGAATCAGCGCGGCTAGTAAACCCGAATATCCGAAGCACCAGAGCACCTTGCCAGGAGATAGAGTCGGATGGCTCCAGAATCAATTTCAGATGAAGAACCCACACCGCCGCAACCACCCGCGGGTGTCATCGCCTATCGGGACCTGGCCTATGTGGAGAACGGACACGAACGGCAGAAGCTCGATCTCTACCTGCCCGCGGAGGGGGAGAATCGACCGCTGATTGTCTGGATTCACGGCGGCGCTTTTCGTATGGGCAGCAAAGAGGGCAACGAAAACGACCAATTGCCCTTCGACTATCTGCGCAAGGGCTACGCGCTGGCGTCGCTCAACTATCGCCTGAGCCAGCACGCCGTCTTCCCGGCCCAGATCGAGGACTGCAAGGCCGCGGTGCGCTGGCTGCGCGCCCGGTCAGCGGAGTTCAAACTGGACCCGAAGCGCTTTGCCGCCTGGGGTCCTTCCGCTGGCGGTCATCTGGCCGCGATGCTGGGCACAGCCGGGCACGTCACTGAATTTGAGGTCGGCGCGCATCTGGACGTTTCCAGCCGGGTCCAGTGTGTGGTGGACTACTTCGGACCCACAGATTTTTTGCAGATGGACACCCAGCGCCTGCCCGATGGAATGATCCACGACACTGCCGATTCGCCGGAGTCCGAGCTGGTGGGCAGGCCGATCCAGAAATATCCCGAAAAGGTGGCAAAGGCCAATCCAGTCACGTATGTGACAGCAGACAGCCCGCCCTTTCTGATCGTCCACGGCGACTGCGACCCGCTGGTTCCCTATGGGCAGAGTCTGCTGCTGGTGGATGCGTTGCAGAAGGCCGGGGTGGATGTGACCTTCTATACAGTGGAAGGCGGGGGGCACGGCAGGTTCACCGATCCCAAAGTGCCGGCATTGACCGCGGCATTTCTGGCGAAGCATCTGGGGTGAGGTGGTGTTCAGAAGGATGTTGAAACAGAAAATGGGACGCGTGATTCACGCAGATAAACGCTGATCGCTACGCAAACATCTGGGGTGAGGCCGTGGGGTGCTGAGAGGCGTCAGACACAACCAAATTCAGTTTTGGTTCTGCCCGACAGAGATTATCACATTCCCCACCTTCTGCCCGCTTTCCACATAGCGATGGGCCTGGGGAACCTCTTCCAGCGGATAGGTTTTGCCGATGACGGTGTGCAGTTTCCCCGCCGCCATCAGTTCGGCCAGGGAAGCCAAATCTTGCGTAGTCGGATTGGTCATCTCAAAGAGCACTTTCTTGTCGCTCTGCCGGGATGTCCAACTGCCCCGCACACGCTGGATCAGACCGGTCGGGTTGGCGATCAGATAACGCCCACCCGGATTCAGCGACTGCACGCTCCGGCCAAAGGGACTCTTGCCGATAATATCAAAAATCACGTCGTAGCGCTGGCCGTTTTGGGTGAAGTCCTGCCGGGTATAGTCGATCACCTGATCCGCGCCGATTTCACGCAACTTCTCCAGTTTCCCTGCGCTGTCCACGGCAATCACTTCCGCGCCGAAATGTTTGGCAATCTGTATGCCATAGGTGCCGATGCTGCCCCCTGCCCCGTTGATCAGCACACTTTCGCCAGGCTGGACCGAGGCGATTTTGAGGAAGTGCAATGCCTCCAGCCCGCCCAGCCCAACCGGCGCGGCCTCCTCATAGCTCACAGAGGCCGGTTTGATGGCGATGGCCCCTTTTTCCGGCACACAGGTATACTCCGCGTGCGCGCCAAAGCCGAAAAGAGTCGTGCCAAATATCTGGTCGCCCACTTGGAAGCGGGTGACATCTGTTCCAACCGCTTCGATTTCCCCGGCCAGATAGGTCCCCGGAATGGTAATCCGCGTCGGCCTGCGCAGCCCGATATAGGCCCGCATGGGCAGCCGAACCCAATAGGGGAAGCGCAGATTGCGCATCTCGCAGTCGCCGGTAGTGACGGTTGTGGCGTGAATTTTGATGAGGACTTCGTTGGCTTTGGGGGTGGGTTTGGCTACTTCCTGAAGTTGCAGCACATCTGGGGAGCCATACCCGGTCCAGACAATCGCTTTCACCGGTTATCCTCCTTCACATCTGTCTCCACATCCACCGCCGCGGAGGCCACGGCCCAGGCCACCAGAAACCAGACACCCCCGCCGATGAGCAGGGCCATCCCAATGCTGGCCGGATTGGGCGGCACATTGCCCCGCACAATGCCGACGACCGTCAGGAGAATGCCCAGCCCGCCCGCGGCCAGGCCGATTTTGAGGGGTGTTGATAGTTTTTGCCACATAGCGATCTCCCTTTTCAGAAGTTCGACTTTTCGGAAAAAGTCGAACTTCTAATCTCCCTTTGCTGTTCGTAAATCCTGCACATTTAACTGCAAACTCCGCCGCCCCTGCCATTCGTTGACTTCCAGATAGAATGCGATGTCCAGATGCGCTTCCGCGGCCAGACCGTTGGACCGCTCGCCCAGGCCAAAACCGATGGCGTCCAGCACCGCGGAGCCGGGATAGCCGTCCAGCACCAGCTTCAGATGCTTGCCGCCGCCCACGGCCCGCGCGCTGCGTACTCGGCAATCCCGCACCACCAGCAGCGGCGACGGGTTGGCCTGTCCCAACGGCTCCAACCGGCTCAATTGGGCTTGCAACGCCCAGCTCAGATCGTCCCAGCCCACCTCCGCGTCGATATTCATACGTGGACGCAGATCGGGAACCCCGGCCAGACGTTCCCCGGCCAAGGCAGTCAACGCTTCCACAAATTCGTCGTAGCGTTCGTTGGCTACGGTAAAACCAGCGGCCCGGCTGTGTCCGCCGTGGCGCACCAGCAGATGGCCGATCTGATCCAGCGCCGCGGTGATGTCGAATTCGTCGATGCTACGCGCGCTGCCCCGGCTCGTCTCCGGCCCCCGCTCGATCACAATCGCAGGCCGGTAGTATTGATCCGCCAGCCGTCCCGCCACCAGGCCCACAATGCCAGAGCGAAAGTCCGGGCTGGCGGTGATGAGAATCGGCGGCAGGTTTGTACCCATATCCCCCAACTGTTCCTCGGCCAGATTCTGGGCGTCAATCGTCAACTGCTGACGCTCCCGGTTCATCGCCTCCAACTGGGCGGCCAGATCGTAGGCGTGGCTGTATTCGTCGCTGCGTAGAAGATCGTAGGCCAGTTGCGCGTTGGAAAGACGGCCCGCGGCGTTGATGCGGGGAGCCAGCCGGAAGCTGACTATTGTGCTGTCCACGCTGGCGGGCTGCATCCCGGCCACTTCCATCAGGGCAAAGAGACCCACCCGCTGCCCCTGGGAAAGCTGGGCCAGTCCCCGCTGCACCAGAGAGCGGTTCTCCCCGATCAGCGGCATCATATCCGCAATTGTGCCCAGGGCCACCAGATCGAGGAGTTCTGCCTCCATCTCTGCGGCCTGTTCTGCCGAGAGGGATGCACCGGGCCGCTGGGAGACCGCCCGCAGCACGGCCTGGGCCAGCCGATAAGCCACGCCCACACCGGCCAGGGTCTCGAAAGTTGTGTGGTCGTCGTCCCGTCGGGGATTGATCACAGCGAAGGCTGGGGGAAGTTCTACCCCCACCGAGTGGTGATCGGTCACAATCACATCCATCCCCAGCCGTTGGGCAACGGTCACTTCTTCGATGCTGCGAATGCCGCAGTCCACCGTCACCAGCAGTTGGGCCTGCTGGCTGATGCGTTCGATAGCCTCCACATTCAGCCCATAGCCCTCGTCCACCCGGTCTGGAATGTAGCCACCCACGTTTGCGCCGGCCCGTTGCAGTGCCGAGACGAGCAGCGCGGTGGCGGTGATGCCATCCGCGTCAAAGTCGCCATAGACGCAGATGGTTTCGGCCTCGTCGATGGCGGTCAGTATGCGCTGGACCGCCCGGTGCATATCCTTCAATCGAAAGGGGTTCTCCTGCACCGCGTCCGCGCCATCCAGAAAGCTGGCGATCTGCTCCGGTTCCCGGATGCCCCGGTTGTAGAGAATCTGCAATAGAATCGGATGTTCCGGGCTGTCATCCAGAAAGTCGCTTGGAGCCGCGGGGAAGTATTCCCATCGTTTAGATTGTTCGAGCAAAGGGGTCTCCTGACCGTAGGTGTTTTGGCTCTTTCCACTGGGCATTATAGACGACGGCGGAAAGGAAAGGCAAAAGGGGGGGAGAAGGCAGAAGGCAAAAAGGGAAGGCAAAAGTGGTGGAACGGCGATAAATGGTGGTGTTCCCATTCTTTTGCCTTTTGCCTTGCTCCTTTTGTCTTTTCCAATGGCCGCTTCCTGGGCTACAATACCCCCAACGAACCGTCCTATTCATTGGAGTTCTGCCTGTGTCTTCGGTTTTGGATCGTCTGCGCCGTCTGCAAAGTCTGCGCCCCCAGAATGCCCCAGAGAAGGGGCCAGTCGAGCCGGAACTGCCCCGGATCGGAGAATCCGCCGCGGGGCCGCTGGACGTGCTGGTCTCCGGCCAGGAGATCGAAAACGACGGCGGGCGCTGCTGGCTGGTGACCGAGCGCTATCCCCTGGAAACTGTGCGGGGACGCCATCCCCTGCACGCGCTCCTCTCCACAACGCCCGGTTCCATCGCCCCCCTCTACCCCAAGGCGGGGCTGGACACCGACTTCGACTTCCGCCGGGCCGCCTTCATCGACACCGAAACCAGCGGTCTGGGCGGCGGAGCGGGGGTCTATGCGTTTATGGTGGGGGTTGGGGTTTTTGAGGGATTGGATATTGGGTATTCGGTATTGGGTAGTGACGACGCCGTTACTCAATATCCAATATCCAATACCCAATTCACCGTCTATCAATTCTTCATGCGCCACCCCGGCGAGGAGGCCGCGCTGCTGACCGGGCTGGCAGAGTTGCTGGGGGAGCGGAGTGGGCTGGTCACTTTCAACGGGCGCACTTTCGACGCGCCCCTGCTGCGGGGACGCTATCAGATGAACCGGCGCTTTCTGCCCGGCGGCGTGGGGTTGCCCGACGTTCTGGCCGAGGACGCGCCCCACTTTGACCTGCTCCATCCGGCCCGGCGTCTGTGGAAACGGCGGCTATCCAGCTGCTCCCTGAGCAATTTGGAGGCCCAGGTGCTGGGGCTGCACCGCACAGAAGAGGACGTGCCCGGCAGTCTGATCCCTTACCTCTACACCCAATTTTTGCAGACGGGCAACGCGGGACCGATGGCCGGTGTCTTCTATCACAACCGGGAAGATATTGTGTCGATGGTCAGCCTGGCCGAGCTGCTCTGCCGCCACTTTGCCGACCCGCTCCCGTCCGCCCAGACGGGGGAATTGCATCCGCTGGACTTGGCGTCGGTGGGGCGGGTCCACGCGGAGTTGGGATTGTTTGAGAGCGCTGAAAGTGCCTTCGCTCACGCGTTGGACAATCTGGTTTCGACACGCTCAACCGACGATTTCAGCTCGCTGCCCGAAGTCTTCGATGCTCTGGGCTGGCTGCTCAAACGGCAGGAGCGCTGGGACGAGGCTGCCGCGATCTGGCAGCGCTGGCTGAGCACTGTCCCTGGCCCGGACCCCCGCCCCTATGTGGAATTGGCGAAGTATTGCGAATGGCAATGCAGCGATCTGGAGCAGGCCCAGATGTGGACGGCCTGGGCGTTGCACAACCAGCAGACCGCGCCCACCCGCTTCCGCTCCCCCCAGGCCATCAACGAACTCCAACACCGGCTGGCCCGCATCCAACGCAAGCAGACCGGTGGCGACGATTCCCCTCCCGAAACGCCGTAGCACAGGTGGAAAGCTTGCGCTACAAAACCACACACCAGAAACATAGCGGACACGCGCGGAAATGATACTGCGAACGCGAAGAAATGCGAATTGTATGCTGCGTGCTGCGTAAGTCGGGTATCATTCGAGTATTTCTGTTGATCTATGCAGTGAGTCTACTGCAAAAACCGAGTTTTTCGTGCAGATCGCCCGGATTTTCAGGAGTGGTTCGGGCTCAAAAACTCGGTTTTTAGCCTTTTTGCAGTAGAGTCATGCAGCACAACGCCCGAAAACGTCCCAATCGTCCCCTGCTTATGCAGCACGCAGTATGAAGCATCCTTCGCAGTACCAATTCATCTCCCCACCAATTTCACCAAAGGAGCATCCCCAATGGGCGCAAAATTCCCCAGCCAGGCCTGGGCCGACGCAATGAAAGAAGCCGTGAACAGTTCCGAAGCCTATGCCGCCGCAGCCAAGAACTGGGAAGGCGACTTCTACTTTGTCGTCAGCGGCAGCGAAGAGATGATCTATATGGACCTGTGGCACGGCCAGTGTCGGGACGCAGCCTACACCACCGACCCGGCCTACAAAACGCCGGAGTTCAAAATCACCGCCAAACACGACCAGTGGGTGAAGGTCCTCCAGGGCAAGCTCGACCCGATTCAGGGGATGATGACCCGCCAGTTGAAGCTGGACGGAAATCTGATCAAAATTATGCAGAATGTGAAAGCGGCCCAGGAGTTGGTGGGCTGCGCCACACAAGTGGATACGGAGTTTTAGATGTGGTTCTTCTCTTCGCCCCAAATTATCTTTGGTGAAGACGCCCTGGACCATCTGGAAGAGTTGCCGGGCAAGCGGGCTTTTATCGTCACCGACCCGGTGCTGGACAGTCTGGACTTCACCGCGCGCGTCCGTGGCCATTTGACCGCGGCTGGAATGGAAGTGCAGGTCTTCGCCGAAGTGGAGCCGGACCCCAGCATCCAGACTGTGCGCCGGGGTGTGGCGCAGATCGCCGCCTTCCAGCCGGACTGGATTGTGGGGTTGGGCGGGGGCAGTTCCCTGGACGCGGCCAAAGGGATGTGGGCGCTCTACGAACGGCCCGATCTGGAGCCGGAGGAGATTTCCCCGGTCTTCGATCTGAAACTGCACAAATGCAAGCTGGTCGCCATCCCCACCACCAGCGGCACGGGCAGCGAAGCCACAATGTACGTCGTCCTCAGCGACCCGGAGCAGCGGCGCAAAATCTCCGTGGGCAACCGGGAACTGATCCCGACGCTTGCCCTTATCGATCCCTCCCTGACCAGCCAACTGCCACCGAGGGTGACTGCCGACACCGGGCTGGATGCGCTGACCCACGCGGTCGAAGCCTACACGGCCAACTTTCGCAACGACTACAGCGACGCTCTGGCCCTGAAAGCTGCGGAACTGGTCTTCTGCTATCTGCCCCGGGCCTATGAGCAGGGCCACACAGACAGCGAAGCCCGGGAAAAGATGGCAAACGCGGCCACCCTGGCCGGGCTGGCCTTTGGCAACTCCCTTGTGGGGATGGCCCACGCCCTGGGCCACAGCTTCGGCGGCTACTTCAAAATTCCCCACGGGCGGGCCGTCTCCCTTTTTCTGCCCTATGTGATGGAGTACACGGCCAATGCGGGGGGCAGCCGCTACGGGGAGATCGCCCGCCACCTGCGCCTGACCGACGGCGACGACGAGCAGCGCGGCGCGCGTATTCTCATCGACGCCACCCGCAGCCTGGAAGAGCGATTGGGCCAGCCCACGTCCATCGCAGCAATGGGCATCAGCCCCGCAGCGTTGGAAGAAGCGCTGGAAACTCTCTGCGCCCACGCCCTCTCGGACAGCGCCATTCTGGCCGCGCCCCGCATGCCCGCAGGGGATGAGTTGGAGCGGCTCTTTTTGTACGCGATGGAGGGGAAGGAAGTGGATTTTTAAGGGGATAGTTGGGTGGTGAGTATGGGAAAAGGCGAGTGTCGCGCTCACCGGAGTTATTGGTGATGAGATACTTGCCTTTTATTATTTGAAAAGAAATCTACAATTTGGCAACGGATAGAATGGTAGATTATAGTTTGTGTAAGCTAAAACCGTTATAACTTTACCGTTATAACTTTGTGGAAAAATGAGTATGGGAAGCTATGGAACCTAATCGTAAATGAGGCGGGTATATGGAGATTCCATATAGATGACGTTCGGGTATCTAAAACCGGTAAATAATAAATGGGATATTTCGATGAACAACTCAAGTCCAGATAATGAAAGCCAAATTCAAAAATACAAGACTGAACCTAAAGGGATAAGAAATGCACCTGACTTAGCTAACGTGTGTATGAAATGTGACTCCAGGAATGTCAGCATTAACCCACCTAACAAAGGATATCAGCACGAATGTAAAAAATGTGGTTACAAATGGTACAGGAACAATTGCTGGAATTGTAGTAACGGAATTGTCGACAGTCGTGATCCCGAAACACCACGCTGTGAAGTCTGCGGATGGTATAAATGCGCTGTATGTGGAGCCTGCCATCTAAACGGATGTCGGACTAATCCTTACAATAGGAGCAATCGTCTTACGCGTAATACAGCGGTGGATTTAACGGATAAAGAATTAGAGGATTTGGAAGATAAATTGCTGGATATCTTTAACTCTCCAAATTTGAGAAGCTCAAGGGGTGGATGGCCAAGCGATCCAACAGATTACGACGGTATGGCTCAAGACTGGGGTTATGAGGATTGGGACGAATTCTATCATTCGCGCGATTAATATTTTGATCGAACGCTAATTGAACTACTGCCAGCCTATATCTGCCCACTTCCGTATACACACCCGAGTGATAGCGCCGTCCGTCACAGGCCGCTTTGACCCGTTCCGCCGACATCCGCTGGGCTGGTTCGTGAATCCACTTCCCACTTAGAGGGAGTAAAAGAACGAGGGCGATTGGCGATTCAGGCAGATTTGCTCATACAGGAATATAAACTCAACCATCGACAGGCCATAGCGCTCCGCTATCTTCTCACCGAAGGCGAATTGTCGATTCAAACCTATGAAGAACTGTTGCCTGACGTAAATCGTCGCACATTGCAGCGAGATTTGAAGGGTATGGTGGACAAGCAGATGTTAGCGATTAGTGGTGCAACCAATCAAGCCGTCTATCGTCTCTTCGTGAAAAGTTGAACTCACGACAACTTGTGACACAAACTTGCGACAACTTGTGACACAGTAGTTGCCTGCTAACTCCCACGCAAATGGAGCACCCATGTCCACTGCAACAGTTCAGTCTCGCCCCAATATTCTCTTCGCCTTTGCCGACGATTGGGGCCGCTATGCCAGCGCCTATCGACAGTTCGAAGGCCCCGACTCGTGGAACCAACTGATCGAGACGCCCCACTTTGACCGCATTGCCAGCGAAGGGGTGATCTTCCAGAACGCCTTCGTGCCTGCCCCCACCTGCACCCCCTGCCGCAGTTCCATTCTCTCCGGCCAATATTTCTGGCAGACGGGTTTGGGCGCGATTCTGGAAGGCGCACGCTGGGACGAAGCCATCCCCACCTATCCCCTGGAACTGGAAAAAGCAGGCTATCACATCGGCTACACCTACAAAGTCTGGTCGCCGGGCCGGGCACACAACGCTCCCTATGGAGCCGAGCGCACCCGCTACGAACTCGCGGGCAACCACTATCGCCGCTTCTCCCACTACGTCACCGAACGGGGCGGGGAGATCGGCAACGAAGCCGCCAAGCAGGAACTCTACGACGAGACCCGCCGCAACTTCGACGCCTTTCTGGACGCCCGCCCGGACGGGCAACCCTTCTGCTACTGGTGGGGACCCACCAACACCCACCGCACCTGGGAGCGGGGTTCGGGCAAGGCCCTGTGGGGGCTGGAGCCGGACGATCTCCAGGGCCGCCTGCCCGCCTTTCTGCCCGATGTCCACGACGTGCGCGAGGATGTGGCCGACTATCTGGGCGAGTGTCTGGCTGTGGATGCCGGGCTGGGGGTGTTGCTGGCCCGGCTGGAAGAGCTGGGCGAACTGGACAACACACTGATTGTGGTCAGCGGCGATCACGGCATCCCCGGTATTCCTCGGGCCAAATGCAATCTCTATAACATCGGCTGCGAAGTGGCCCTGGCCGCCCGCTTGCCCGGCCACATTCCCCCAGGCCGCGCCGTCGAGGACTTTGTGAATCTGATGGACCTGGCCCCGACTTTTCTGGACGCGGCAGGCGTAGACATCCCGGCGACAGTGACGGGCCGTAGCCTGTGGCCCCTTCTGCAAAGCAGCGCCGACGGCCAGGTAGAGGCGGGCCGCACATCCGTCGTCTTGGGCCGGGAGCGTCACGTCTGGGCGGCGCGAGAGGGCTGCCTGCCCTATCCCCAGCGGGCCATTCGTACCCGGGACTTTCTCTATGTCCACAACTTTGCCCCCGACCGTTGGCCCATCGGCGATCCCCAGGGGCTGGACGATCCCAGTGCGCCCGCTCCCTCTTTCGACGAATTGTGCAACAATACGCGCATCGCCTATTCCGACATCGACGGCGGCCCCACCAAAGCCTGGATGATCCACCACCGGGCCGAACCGGAGGTCTGGCCCCTCTTTGATCTGAGCTTTGGCAAACGCCCCCGCGAGGAACTGTACGACCTGGCCGCGGACCCGGACTATATGCGCAATCTGGCGGCAGACCCGGCCTACGACCCGGTGCGGGAGGCGTTGGCAGCCCAACTGATGGGGGTATTGCGCCAGCAGGCCGACCCCCGCCTGGTCGAGGAGCCGTGCCGCTTTGAGCATCCGCCCTACGCCGGGCCAGTGGACGATCCCGGCCTGTAACTTGACGGCAGAAAAGCCGAAATTCTGCTATCCGGGGGGTGGTGGCCCTCACCGCCCCCTAGCGGCTGGTGGGAAGATTTACCCCCTCCTAACCTCCCCCGCAGCGGGGGAGGGACTGTCGGCGGGACGGGTGGCGATGGATGTACAGCCGAAAAGTCGGCGAGCGATCGGCTCCTCCCCCAGAATGGGGGAGGCCGGGTGGGGGTCTGTCGGTCGCGCTGGGAGAGGCGGGGGGTTGGGGGCGATTGGCGCAGGTGGCGAATGTCTCGTGCCCATCGCTCCGCGTGGGCACGGCGCTGTGGGCGCTCTGCGTCCCGGTGCTGTTGGCGAGTGGGGTACCAGAAGTTCGACTTTTTCCGAAAAGTCGAACTTCTTTTTCTTTTTGTGTCCGGGTGATGTTGGCCCTCACCGCCCCCTAGCGGCTGATGGGAAGGTCGGGTGTTTGTGGTTTGGGGAAGATTTACCCCACCCCAGCCCTCCCCTTGCCGCTGCGCTAAGGGGAGGGGGCTGATTGGCGCGTAGGTGGCGATGGATGTACAGCCGAAAAGTCGGCGAGCGATCGGCTCCTCCCCCAGAATGGGGGAGGCCGGGAGGGGGTCTGTCGGTTGCGCTAGGAGCGGCGAGGGGGTGGGACGATTGGTGCGTTCATCCCAGAAATTGTACTGGTCAACGGGATGGTGGAATGGCTATTTCTTAACGCAAAGATGCAAAGAGGCAAAGGCACAGAGAGAAAAGCGATTTCTTTGCGTCTCTGCTCCTTTGCCTCTTTGCGTTGAAAATTCCACCATCTTCTTGGCTACTACAGTTCATCCCAGAAATTGACGATTCTGTGGCGGAGGAATCGCCAGCGTAGCTCCCCTCTCCCAGTTCAACCAGTAGGTCTTATCCTCAAGCGCCACGGCTGGGAGAGGGGGTCGGGGGTGAGGGCGTGTCGCCGCAGCAGAAACTCGACGAGCGATCGGCTCCTCCCCCAGAATGGGGGAGGCCGGGAGGGGGTGCATCAGCGGCAGAATTTTAGGAAGAGGCCCCGTGTGCGGGTGCTTTCCCCCGCCCTTTGAAAAGGCTGTAGAGAAAGGCAAAGGCGGGGATGACCAGAATCAGTCCGGCCACCAGCGCAATCAGCACCGGCCCCAGCACAGAGTCCGGCCCTGCGCTGTTGGTCAGGGTCAGGTCCGGGGGCACAATGTAGGGATATTGGGCAAAGCCCCAGCCCCAGATCATCAGCGTGACTTGCAGACCAGCCAGTATCCGGGCCAGGGCGAATCGTCCCCACCACAGCGCGGCCATCGCGGCCACCGCTACCCCGCCCGTCACCAGTTGGAAGGGCAGGGACCACCACTCGCTGCCCAATCCTTTCCACAATTCCGGCGCACCCGTGCCCGCAAAATAGAAGCAGACCCAGGCAAAGACCCCCACCAGTACACCCGAAACCAGACCCCGCCGCCGAAAGTCCTCTTTCAGTTCCGGCGTCTCCGCCTCCACAGCCAGATAGACCGCGGCCAGAAAGGCAAAGAGGCTGAGTACCAGCAGCCCCAGTGCAAAGGGGAAGGGGGCCAGCCAGGCGGAGAAAAAGTCCACATTCGGGATACCCGTGGCCAAGTCCACCCGGATTTTGTCCGAGGCCACGCCGCCCAGCGTCACCCCCAGGAAGATCGGTGTGAAGACACTGGCGATGGCGAAGACTCGGCCCCAGGCCGCGTGGGCCTGCTGGGATTGAATGCCATAGGCCCGGAAGGTGAAAGCCGATCCACGCAGCACAATCCCCACCAGCAGAATCACCAGCGGAATGTGCAGGGCAGTCATCACCGCTGCAAAGGCCACCGGGAAGCAGACAAAGAGCAGCACAATCACCACAATCAGCCAGACGTGATTGGCTTCCCAGATGGGTGCAATGGCATTCGCGATCAGCTCCCGCTGGGCTTTGGCCCGGGGACCCAACGCCAGCAGGTCCCACACACCGCCGCCAAAATCCGCGCCGCCGGTCAAGGCGTAGATTGTCAGCGCCGTCAGAATAACCCCGGCGATCAAAAGACTATACGGCAGCATAGGGGGCCTCCTTCGCTGCGGGTGCAGGCTGGCTCAATTCATCCGGGCTGGGACTGTCGAAGACCTGGCGGCGCAGCAGCACCACCACCGCCACTGCCAGCACCAGATAGAGCAGTGTGAAAGTGACAAAGGGCACAACCAGCCCGGTCATTGGCGTCACCGCGTCCGCGGTGCGCACCAGATTGTAGATTACCCAGGGCTGGCGGCCCACTTCCGTTACAATCCAGCCGGTCTCGATGGCCACAAAGCCGAGCGGCGAAACCAACACCAGCAGCCACAGATACCAGCGCTGATCCGGCAGACGTCGCCTGCGCCAGACCAGCCACATCCCCAGCAGGGCCACACCCAGCATCGCAAAGCCAGCCGCCACCATCACTTGGAAGGAATAGTGGGTAATCGCTATCGGCGGTCGCAGATCCAGCGGCACTTCTTTCAGACCCATCACCGACGCGTTGGGATCGCCGTAGGCCATCAGGCTGAGGGCATACGGAACGTCGATGGAATAGCGGGTAACCTCCGCCTCTGTGTCGGGGATGCCGCCGATGCGCAGGGGCGCGCCGCTCTCCGTCTCCCACTGGGCCTCCATTGCGGCCAGTTTGATCGGCTGATATTCGGCCAGGTGCTTGGCGCTCAGGTCCCCGCTGATGGGCTGGGCCACCGCGGCAAGCAGACCCACGGCCAGCGAGATGGCCATTGCCTTGCGATGAAATGGATTGGCCCGATCGCGCAGGAGCATAAAGGCGTGGATGCCGGCCACCGCAAAGGCCACGGCCTGGAAGGCGGCAATCGTCATGTGCAGGGTCTGGGTAAAGGCCGCCGGATTCCACATCGCCGCCCAGGGGTCGATGTTTGTCACCTGGCCGTTGACCAGATCGAAGCCTGCGGGCGTGTTCATCCAGGCGTTGGCTGTCACCACAAAAATGCCGGAGATCGTGCCGCTGATCATCACTGCCACCCCAGACAGCCAGTGGGCTATGGGCGACAGTCGATCCCAACTGTAGAGATAGATGCCCAAAAAGATGGCTTCCAGAAAGAAGGCGAACCCCTCCAGCGAGAAGGGCATACCGATAATCGAACCGGCATAGGCCATAAAGCGAGGCCAGAGCAGTCCCAGTTCAAAGGAAAGTACTGTGCCAGAGACAGCGCCCACGGCAAACATAATCGCTGTGCCCCTTGACCAGCGCTTGGCCAAAATCAGATAGACCCGATCCCCCGTGCGCAGCCACAACCCTTCGGCCAGCATCATCAGTAGCGGCATTCCGATGCCCACCGCGGCAAAGATAATGTGAAAGGCCAGCGACATCGCCATCTGAGATCGGGCAAAGAAAAAATCACTCATCAACGCATCCCCTTGTATTCCTGTATATCCGTAATGATTCGGCAAAAAGGTAGTGCTTAACGAGATTGTGAAACGGATGTTTCCACACAAAAGATGCAAAGTAATGGAAAGCGCAAAGCAATTCTTTGCGCTCCTATTGTAGCACCAATCCAACAGCTATCCCAAAGTTTGTGAAAAATTGAACGAACCGGATGGCCCGATTCACCCGTTGCCACAGGCACGCCATAGCGGACTTGCATCAACGGCCAATCTGCTCCAAAATTCATCCCTATGAGTGAATTTTCAACTGTCTTTCTTGCGATTCCTGGCAGCGAAACGCTTCTCCCCGGTTTTGCCGAGCTGATTCGCCGCGCCCTGGCCCTGGATTCATCGGTCTATCGACTGGTGGCGGGGGTGGGCAACGGGTTGGGCGTGGCCCTGCTGGTGGTGCTCCTGGCCGGGCTGTCGGAAGGGGTGGGCCAGAGTATCGTTCTCTTCATCAACCACATCACCCCCCGCCGTTTTGTGCTCTCTCTGCTTCTCTCCGCGGTCACCCACGCGGTGGGCTATCTCTTCTGGGCGGCTTCGATCTGGCTGGTGGGGATGCGGCTCTTTGGCCGGGGAGAGGAATTTGCAGTGGTGGCCCGGGCCGTCGGTCTGGCCTATGCACCCCAACTCTTCGGCTTCTTTGTCCTGACACCCTATCTGGGCAGCCTCTTTTCGCTGATTATCGGCGTGTGGACACTGCTGGCGACAGTTGTGGCCGTCCACGCGGGGCTGGGGCTGACGATTTGGCAGGCGGTGGCGTGCAGCGGGGTGGGCTGGCTGCTGGTGCAGATTGCCCGGCGCACTTTGGGTCGCCCGCTGCTGGCTTTCGAGCGCTGGGCCGAAAACCGGGCCGCGGGCGTGCCTCTGCGCTGGACAGTGGCCGATCTGCGTCGCATCCGCCTGCCGGCTGACTGGCGGTCGCTGGTGAGGCGCAACCGGCCCGGGGAGAAAGACGATGGCTGAACCCCTGGCCGATCTGCTATCACTCCTGGGGATTGGGGTTGTGGCCCTGCTGGCCTGGGCGGCTCTGGCCCCTTTCGAGGCGTTGGGTTGGTGGGCGGGCTGGTTCGGCTCCAACATCCACACCGATGATCTTTCCATCGATCTGCCCGACGCCCAAGCGCCGGAAGCTGTGGACAGCTATCTGGTCTTTCTCTCCGGCATCGCCCAGGTGGGGGGCGAAAGTCTGAGCCGCCGGGAGCGGGCCTTTCTGGATCGTTTGGACGAAAGGCTGCCCCAGACAATTGTCATCGACGACATCTTCCCCTATTCGGTCAATAATCTGCCTCTGACCGGCCAGCCCTTTTTTGCCCGGCTGTGGGGCTGGGCACTGCGCCGCAAACTGAGCGACAATTGGCTGGAACGGCTGGGCGGCTATCTGATTAATCTGCGCAACATCTGGCAGGTCGCCATCTCCATCGACCACCGCTACGGCCCCATCTACAACCAGGCCATGGCCCGGGTTATCGCCCACGGCCTGGCTCGAAAGGGCTACGATCCGGAGCAGCCCGCGCCGGTCTTTGTGATGGGCTACAGCGGCGCGGGACAGATTGCCGTGGGCGCGGCCCCCTATCTGCGGGAGCTGATCGGCGGGCCGGTCTACGTGATTCTGCTGGGCGGCATCTGTGGCAGCGACCCCGGCCTGCTGGCGGTGGACCGGGTCTATTACCTCTACGGGGAGAAGGACACGGCCCAGCGGCTGACGCCAATTCTTCTGCCGGGCCGGTGGCCGCTGATGTGGTATTCGGATTGGAACCGGGCGCGGCGGCGGGGTCGCATCGTCTTCCGCAGTCTGGGGCCAATGACCCACGCCGGCGGCACAGGCTATATGACCGCCAGCCAGCATTTGGACGACGGGCGCACCTATCAGGCGGCGACGATTGAGGCGATCGAAGAGGTTGTCGCGGAGAATGTGCCCCATTCCCACTGGGAAGGGCTGTAGCCATCGTTCGCGAGGAAAAGCCGAAAAGTCTCTCCCGGTCGGATTTGTGATACACTGGTCTGAGTTCTGCGGGTGCATCGGGTGGCCCGACGGTCCGATAATCTACGACTGTAAGTCAACTTCCCCACACAGAAAGGAGAGCCGACGCCCATTTTTTTGCAGGCGTCGCACAGCTATGAAAACCAAGAATTTTGCGAATACAGGCGAGCAGGTGTCCGAACTGAATCTGGGCACAATGATGTTTGGTGGGCGCTGCGACGAGGCCGAGGCCGACCGCATTCTGGGCCTGGCCATCGAGCGGGGCGTCAATTTTATCGACACCGCGGCGGGCTATGGCAACGGGCTGACCGAGGAGATTTTGGGCCGCATTATGCAGGGCGGGCGACGGGAAAAGCTCTTTGTCACCACCAAAGTTAACAAAGGCGTGGACCGGGCCAGCATTCTCAGCAGCATCGACGAGAGCTTGCAGCGAATGCAGACCGACTTTGTGGATTTGTATCTGATCCACTGGCCGGTGGAGGGGATGAATCCGACCGAAATTATGGGGGCGCTGAATGAGGTGGTGGCGTCGGGCAAGAGCCGCTATGTGGGCTGCTGCAATTTCCCCGCCTGGCTGCTGGCCCACCACAACGCCATCGCCGCAGCTAATGGCTGGCCCCGGCTGATCAACAACCAGATCGCCTACAATATCATCGAGCGGGGCGTGGAGGTGGAGATTTTCCCCCAGGCCGTGACCGAAAATATCGCCATCACCGCCTATCGTTCGCTGGTCCAGGGGCTGCTGACCGGCAAATATCGCTGGGGCCAGCCTCTGCCCGAAAACACCCGGGGCCAGACCAGCGCCCAGATCATCACCTGGCTCAGCCAGTTCGGCGAGAGTGTGGACCGCTTCATCGCCTTTGCCGAGGAGCGGGACATCACCCCAACGACTCTGGCCGTGGCCTGGGTGCGCCACAACCAGGCCGTCACCGCGCCGATCATCGGCGTCAGTTCCCTGCCACAGTTGGAGCAGGCCCTGGATTCCTTCGATTACAATCTGAGCGATGAGGAGTACGCGCAGGTGACGTACCTCTTCGACACGGAAGTCAAGGAAGAGGGCTTGCAGCGCTTCCCCGGCCTGAAGTACAACTTCCCCCGCCTGCGCCGCAATCTCAATCTGGTGCAGGGGTAGGATATCTGCCGCGGGGACGCGAAATAAATGCAGTTGGACACAGATAAACGCAGATTCACGCTGATTTTGTCTCTGGATCAGCGTGAATCTGCGTTTATCCGCGTCCCATTTTCTCTTCCCCCGTCCTCCCCTACTCCCGGTTTTGACGGCGGGCACGGGCCGCGGCCACCCGGTCCGAGACCGGCTCTGTGTAGCTGGGGTTGTGGCGCTGGGCATCCCGTTCTGCGGCCTTCTCTGCCGCGGCTTTTTCCGCAGCGGCCAGCAGTGGATCCACCGCCTGGGCCGGGCGCAGTTCCGGCGCGTAGGGTGCGCCCGCTCCCGCGGGATAATGCCGGTGCAGAATCAACTCCTCCACTGGTTCGCCCCCGATCAGATGCTCGGTGTAAATGCGTTCCAGCTTCGCCTCGTCCACCGCCGCGTACCAGACCCCGTCGGGATAGACCACCAGCACCGGTCCGCCCATACAGACCCCCAGACAGCCGCTCGCCGTCACCACCAGCCGCTCCTGGTTGCTGAAACGCACCCGGTCGTGCTGCTCGTTCAATTCGTGTAGCCGTCTGAGCAGTGCTGCGGTATGGCTGGCGGGCGCGCAGTTGCCGTGGGTGCAGAGAAAGATGTGCCGTCCGTAGGCGGGCAGGCTGGGCGCAGACGGGCCGAAGCTGAGATCGATGGGCATGGGATTGGGACTCCGGGAAGCGGAAAGTGTCAGGTGTCGGTTGTCCGTGTCAGGTATCGGGCGGGGTGGCACTTCCTTTTGCCTTCCCCTTTTGCCTTTTGCCTTCGCCTTGCCCATTGTTCCACACTTCCCCGGCGGGGCAAAAATTCGACGAGAGAGGGTGGCTGTGATAGGCTTGGGGATACGAAAAGTGAGCAGTTATCAGAAGACAGTACCTCATCAAACGTTAGCCAAATTTCTGGGGTACGAACGCTGCGAAGAATTGGAACGCAGATTTCACAGAGGACGCAGATTGCGCAGATTTGATCCGTGCAAATCCGCTCTTTCCGTGTCCCTATTTTCAGCGTGTCGGATACACCAACTGATAACTGATAACTGATAACTGCTCACCGATTACCGACAACCAACGGAGCAGCCAATGTCCAATCCAACCAACACCCGACCCGTGCGTGTCCGCTTTGCCCCCAGCCCCACGGGTGAACTTCACCTGGGCGGCCTGCGTACGGCCCTTTTTGACTATCTGTGGGCCAAGCACACAGGCGGCACATTTATCCTGCGCATCGAAGACACAGACCAGAAGCGCTACGACGCCAAAAGCCTGGAAAGTCTGATGCGGGGTCTGCGCTGGCTGGGCCTGGAGTGGGACGAGGGACCAGATGTGGGCGGACCTCACGCGCCTTATATCCAGACCGAGCGGGCCGCCATCTATCAGCAGCACGCGGAAATGCTGTTGGAAAAGGGCGCGGCCTATCGCTGCTATTGCACAGCCGAGCGGCTGGACGAAATGCGCGAGGAGCAGCGTCGCACGAATCAGACCACCGGCTACGATCGGCGCTGCCGCCATCTTAGCCCGACGGAACGGGCCGAGCGGGAAGCCGCGGGTCTGTCGTCTGTCGTCCGCCTGGCCGTGCCGACCGAGGGCAAGACGACCTTCACCGACTTGATCCGGGGCGATATTACGGTGGACAACCGCCAGTTGCAGGACGAAGTGCTGCTCAAAAGCGACGGCCTGCCCACCTATCACCTGGCCGCGATGGTGGACGACCACCTGATGGAGATCAGCCACGTCCTGCGCGGCGAGGAGTGGCTCTCCACCGCGCCCATCCACAAACTGGTGGCGGAAGCCTTTGGCTGGGAACTGCCTGTGCTCGTCCACCTGCCGGTGATTCTGGACCCCAGCGGCAAAGGCAAGATGAGCAAGCGCAAGAAGGTGGTGGAGGGTAAAGAGTATCTGGCCCTGGTCCACGAGTTTATCAGCGCTGGCTATTTGCCCGATGCGATGTTCAATTTCTTGACGAATGTGGGCTGGAACTACGACCCGGCGGTGGAGATTTTCGAGCGAGAAGAGGCCATCGAGCGCTTCGACATCAGTCAGATCAATCCCAAAGCCGCGGCCCTGCCCTATGACAAACTGGACTGGCTCAACGGCCAGTACATCCGCCAGCTCACCCCGACCGCGCTGAAGGAGCAATTGGTCCCGATTCTGAGCAAGCAGTTGAAGATTGCCCCGGCCAAGCTGCTGGCCGACAACCGGCTGGATATTCTTGTGCCTCAGATTCAGGAGCGGCTGAAACGGCTGGACGAGGCCGTGGAGTGGATCGACTGGGCCTTCAAAGACGCGGACGAAATCGTCTACGACGACCCGTCCCTACTCCTGGGGCGCAAGCTGGACGCGGCCCAGAGCATCGCCGTGCTGGAAGACGGCGCGGCTGTTCTGCGTACAATCGAGCCATTCCTGCCCGATGAGATTCAGGCCGCCTTCCGGGAGCGGGCCGATGCCCTGGATGTAAAAGCAGGGGGCTACTTTGGCCCCTTCCGGGCTGCCATCAGCGGCAAGAAAGTGTCGCCTCCCCTCTTTGAGAGTATGCAGGCCCTGGGCCGGGACGAGGTTCTGCGCCGGGTGCAGCGGGGGGTAGAGGAACTGGCGAAGATGGGGTGAAGGACGAAAACTTGAAATGTGAGATAATTCGGTGATCTCACGTTTCACAGTTCACTGGAAAAGTGAGCAATTCCGATTGTTTTCGTGATTCAAAATTTGCCCAAATCGTCCTGCTGTGGTATTATTCCTCCAGTTGCATAGCCGATGGGGAATAGTTTAATCGGCAAAACATCTGATTCTGGATCAGACGATTGGGGTTCAAATCCCTGTTCCCCAGCCAAAAGAAAAGAGTACCCGCCACAGCGGGTGCTCTTTTCTTTTGGCTGGGGAAGTTTATCCCCGCTGCATCCCATTCGGAGCCAGGGGCAGGGCGCGCAGGCGCACGCCCGTGGCCTGGAAGATAGCGTTGCCGATGGCCGGCGCAACCGCTCTTTCATCGCAAAGTGCTGGAAAGCTTCGCCGGGGTGATGGTAGAGGCGGCACAATCCCAACTACAGCAATGGCTCTCCAATGATCAGCCGATTGGCCTGGTGGTAGAGATGATGGCCGTGACCCTGGATATGACAGGACGTACCTTGTTCAGCAGCGATTTGTCCGATGCTACGCTGGCGGTCCGTCAGGAAATTAACACGAGTGTAGGGGAAGTCCTGCGCCAGTTTCAGTCGCCCCTGGTTGTAATCTGGACACTGGTGGGCTTTCCACCGCCGCGTAGCCAAGCGTGGCAGCAAGCCAATCGCTATTTGGATGAAACTTATCTTTGGCCTGATGGAGGAACGACGGAGGCGAGAGGAGATGCCACCGGATATGCTCTCCCTGCTGTTGCAGACCGTCGATGAGGAGACAGGGGAGCCTCTGTCTGCCCAGGAAATTCGGGACGAGATTGGCATCTTCCTGACTGCCGGACACGAGACGACAGCGTTGGGGTTAACCTGGGCCTGGCTATGTCTAACGCAGAATCCGGAAGTGGAATCCAGACTGCAAAACGAGTTAGGCCAGGTGCTGGCCGGGCGAACGCCCTCCATCGCTGACCTGGCTCAACTTCCCTACACCCAGGCCGTCTTTGAAGAGGCATTGCGTCTCTATCCACCAGTCTGGGGTTTCAGCCGCCGGGCCGTCGACGACGATACTATCGACGGCTATCGGATTCCCGCCGGCGCACGGATGATGCTGAGTCCCTATGTCACCCAGCGCAGCCAACGCTACTGGGAAGAACCGATGCTTTTTCGACCAGAGCGCTTTCTGGTCGGTGAGGAGGGGAGTGACCAGCCGGAAGCCTATCTTCCCTTTGGAGTTGGTCCACGCCAGTGTATCGGTAATCGCTTTGCCCTGATGGAGGGTGTAATCTTGCTGGCTACGATTGCCCAGCAGGTTCAGATGCGCCGGCTGGACAATGAACCGGTAGCGGCGACAGCGTTGACTACCTTGCGGCCCCAACAGCCTGTCTATCTCTCTACTGAAAGCCGCCGTATGTAGCCATCTTCTTCATCATAGAGACAACCGAACCATGCAACATCACAACAACGCAGAAATTGCCGACATCAAAGCTCGCATGGAAAGACAACTACAGGCCATTTGCCAGCAGTATGATTTCGCCGAGTTCACCTTCCCATCCTTCCTGAGGTGGGTTGAGAAATCTAGGAATAGGCCGATTCGACTGGTTGCTGAAAAACTGGTTCCCCAATTTTTTGGTGCCTGGATGGCGGCCTCGGACGAGGATTACATCTTCTACAAAGAAGATACGGTCTCCCTGCATCAGGGGCACATCCTATTGCATGAACTGGCCCATATGCTGTGCGGTCATCCAACGCTGACTCTATCAGATGAGGTGATTGTCGCTCACTTACGCGGTGAACTCAGTATCAGTTCCCTTTTGCTGCGCTCCACCCGCTCTGGTGAAATGGAGTGGGAGGCGGAGATTTTGGCCGCCCTGATCCAGGAGACCATTTTTGCCCATGAACGTATTCAGGAGTTGACACAGGTGGTCCTGGCAAGGACAGCGGATGGAGACCTTTATCACGCGATAGGACTGCTTGACTGATGCGGCTCTTTCTTACAATCCTGGCTGCCCTCTTCTTCTGGGGTCTGGTGCTGACCAAGTTCAACCGCATGTGGCGTCGAAGAAGGGAGACCTCTCAGGCTTACCTGGGATCGGTATTCTGGTTGATTACCCTCTTGTTGGGTCTCTCAATGACTTTGCATATTGACCCGATACAGACCGCAGTGGGAACCTTGACTGGTTTGGCTAATTTCGGCTGGTATCTGGCCTATATGATTGGCATCATTGGCTTCTATCTGGTTGGGTTCCTGGGGACTCGGACCGACGGCGCGCATGGGGAGCGTAGCACGTTTCTGCTGAAGGCTCTGCTTGTCACTACGATGTTGCTCTTTACATGGTTGTATAGTGGTTGGCTTCGCCTGGGATCTGAATGGCCTGCTCGTTCGCCAAGGGGTTGGCCGGAAATGCTCTTTCTTGTGGGATTCTTCGGCTACGCATGTCTAGCCGAAGCTTACTCTTTTGGACCGTTGTTAGAGGCGTTGCGTCGTCAACGTGAGCCATTGTTGCGCATACGAACCCTATTGGGGCTAGCGACGGCTGTAATCGCCGAATTCTTTTGTGCCCTCAAAATCGGCTACGCTGTTTTGGGATACCTCTATCCCGACTGGTCTGTTGTCGAGATCATCAACCAGATGGCACTGTTCTCAATGGCAGGTGTGGCTGCGTTTCTGGTGCCGCTGCTGATCAGCCATCGAACGTACATGCGAATATACGAATTCCTATCACTTCATAAGAAACTCCGTCTGATGGCAGATTTGAGTTACTTGCAGAAGCAACTCCAGGAGCATTGTCCGACTATCCTATGGCAGGAACCCACCTGGTGGGAGCGGGTGACTCGACCTGACTTCTACATTTATCGAGCAGCGGTCAGCATACTGGATAGTGAACGCATCTTGTCTGGGTATCTGGAACGACTGGATAGGAGTGGTCAAGTGACGACGTTTGTGGCTGACAAGACGGGAACGATGCGCTATTGGGATCCGAAGTCGGTCCAGGCTGCTCGTCAATTACAGAGCCAGATGCACATTCCTCAGGATGCCAGCTATGCACAGCTGCTACAGTATCTTCGACAGGTAAGCCTCGCTATACGAGCGGAGTGAGGGGTTTCTTGGCCTGTGGTTGTGGACTGCTTTTTTAATCATGGTTCCCTTCCCTACCCATCTGCCCCTGTATTCTGACCGCCTCAATGCCCCAGCCTCCCGGCCAGGTGCAAGGGGGAGGGCCTATCTGCCGCCCCCTCTCCCCCCCGGCTTCCCGCCTGTGGCCTAACGGCCACGGGCAGAGGGGCGGGCGCAAGGGCCTGCGGCGCAGAGCGCCGGGCAGGTATCAGCCATCAGGTGTCAGCTTTCAGCGAACAGCGGTTGATGAAAGTGTACCGTCCTGATATATATTGACAGAGTCAAAACCAAGAAGGAGACTCTGGAAAGATGACAAAATCGGTACTCAAGCGATATAGTGTGGCCTTCAAGCAGCATGTTGTAAGAGAGTACGAGACTGG
>JAUIHI010000020.1 GCA_030432295.1 Anaerolineae bacterium
CTCCCCGCTGCGGTCCCCCACCTGGCGTCTCAGGGGCAGGGCCTCCTCGTAATAGCCCAACGCCTTCTCCTTCTCCCCCAACGCTGAGTAGACCCGGCCAATGTTATTCAGCGTCGTCGCCTCGCCGCTGCGGTCCCCCACCTGGCGAAACAGCGGCAGGGCCTGCTCGTAATAGCCCAACGCTTTCTCCATTTCGCCTAAATTACGGTAGACAAAGCCATAATTAGTCAACATACGCGCCTGACTCTTGGCGTCCTCATTCTGTTCAGTTGCAGCCAGAGCCACGGCTAGCCAATTGAGATATTCTTCCCACAGTCCGCGCCGGGACAGGTAAGTAAACAGACTGTCCACAAACTCGACAGTCGCCGGGTCTTCAGGCGGCGTCTGTTGCCACGCCCACTGGATTTGAGGATAGAACCCCTCAATCGCCTGCCAATCGTTCCGGTCAGCATTGACCCGTGCCAGGTAGTGTTCCCGGTGGCGATCGGCGGCCTGGGCGGGGGCGCGGGTGCGGGCTACGTCGGCCAGGGTCTGGTGCAGGGCCAACGATTCATCCGAGTCCTGTTCCAGCAGGTTGCGCTCGATGAGCAGGGCCAGGGCGTTGGCCCCAGCGTCGCCGTCCCATTCAGCCACGGCCTGGGCTGCGGTCAGGTCGAAGCTGGCCGGTTTGGGAGCAAAGGCGCCAAGTGCGTAGAAGGCGTCCACCGCGCCGGGGGATTCCTCGGCCAGCCCGTCGAGGCTGAGGGCAATCGTCTCTTGCAGACTCACCCGCTGGGGCGGCCCTTCGACAGGCGCAGGGGGCGCGCCCAAACGGCGGGTCGCCAGTTCCAGACGGCGGGCCGGGTCGGTCAGGTCGGCCAGAGCGCTGCGGCTGGCCTGGGCAAAGCGGGCGCTGGCCCCCGCGGCCAGATAGCCGCCCAGCAGTTCCACGGCCAGGGGCAGGTATCCTACCGCGGCCAGCAGCCCTGCAGCCTGTGCTTCGTCCACAGCCACAGCTTTGGGGGCCAGGCGGCGCAACAGTTCCAGGGCGTCGGCGGGGGTCAACTCCTCCACCCGCTGGCTGCGCCCGGCAAAGGCGAAGGCCAGCCCCTGGTCCCGGCTAGTGAGCAGATGGGCGCAGTTGGGTCCACCGCAGCGCAGGTGCTCGGCGGCTTTCAAACCCCAGGCGTCGTCGATGACCAGCAGCAGCTTGCGGTGGCCGATGGCGTCGCGCACGGCCTGGGCGCGGGCTGCGACGCCGGGTCGGTCGCTCACATCCACGCCCAGGGCCTCGGCCCAGCGGGCCAGGCGGCTGGGCAGGTCCGGCTGGGTTCCCAGCCCGGCCCAGAGTACGCCGTCGGAGAAGTGGGTCAGCACCGCCCGGTGGTGGGCCAGGGCCACGGCCAAAGTCGTCTTGCCCACGCCCGGTTTGCCCTCGGCAGAGAGGGCGACGCTGGCGCTATGGCTGGCGCCCCCGGTGAGTTGGTCCACCAGTTCGGCCACAATCGCTTCCCGCCCCACGAAATGCGCGGGCAGGGACGGCACGTCGATCCAGAGAGGTGGGCGATCCGCGGGGAGGATGTAACTGTTGTGGATGTCGCCGATCTGCCCCACATTGCCCGCCACAACCGGGCCGGTCACGTGGCCGCTGATGTTCTGCTGATTGCCGTGGATGGGCTGGATAGGTTGGGGATCGGGTGGTTGTGTGGTCATCGGGTTTGGTCCCGGTGGTGGATGGTGGGTTGTTCAAAACTGAGTTTCTCGGAAGAAACTCAGTTTTTGGTGTCCGTCTGGTTTCCTGAGTATAGACGTTTTGGCGGGGTTGGCAAGTTGGGGGAAAGGGGTACAGCGAACAGGAGGATTGCGCGAATAGTGAACATGCGCCCCCCTCGCTGTTGGTGGTGTCGATGTGTCTGTCAATAATCCGGTTTGGTGCACAAATGATCAAGGCATAGGCAGTTGATGGGGACCAGGCGAAAGAGAGTCAATCGTCTTCTCGGAAAAGCTGTGCAGCCACTGCGCTTCAAAGGCCACTACAGTTTTCGGAAACAATTGGACTCTGTGCATTACCAACTGTTCAGTTCGGCGCGCAGTTCTGCCGATATGCCAGTTTCGACCGCCTCAAATGCCTGATCGATGTGGGCTGTGGTACGACCGCCGATGAGTGTGGAGGTGATGCCCGGTTGGCCGAGCACCCAAGCCAGGGCCAGTTGCACCATCGACCGTCCACTTTCGGCGGCTTTGCTGCGCAGCTTCTCCATCCGCTGCATAGAGAGGGCATTTTCATAGACCGCCCAGTGGCCGGGCATGATGTCAAAACGGGTGCCTTGGGGTGCGGCTCCACTTTGGCTGTATTTACCCGTCAGGAAACCTGCGCCCAGCGGGCTGTAGGAGATGACGCCGATCTGTTGGTCGGCGCAGAAGGGTAGCAGCTCTTTCTCGATATCCCGAATGGCGAGATTGTAGTTGGGCTGTACAGATTCCAGCCGGGGCAATCCGTTCACGTCGGCGCGCCAGAGAGCTTTGCAGAGTTGCCAGGCAGCAAAATTGCTACAGCCCAGATAACGCACTTTGCCTTCTGTGACCAATTTTCCCAGCGCGGCCAGGGATTCGTCCATCGGCGTATTTTTGTCGAAGGCGTGGACCTGATAGAGATCGATCACATCTGTCTGCAAACGGCGCAGGCTGGCTTCGGCGGCCTGGGGAATCCGTTCTGCCGTCAGGGGCGGGAGCAGTTTAGTCGCCAACACCACCTGGTCACGTTTGCCGCTGGCCTTGAGCCAATTGCCCACCACACTCTCCGACCCGCCTTTGTTATAGGCTTCTGCCGTGTCGATCAGATTGATCCCTCGTTCCAGCGCGTGATCGAGGATTGTAAAAGCCGCGGTGTCGTCGATTTCACGGCTAAAGGTCACCGCGCCGAGTCCGATCGCGCTGACTTTGAGATCGCTTCTGCCTAACTGTCGATATTCCATGTCTGTTGGTTCCTGTTGTGTGCCAAGCGTCTGATTTTTTGGAAAAGCCGAACGCCTGAGCTTCAAAGATATAATCGATGACTCTCCTGCAAAAAGCCATTTGAGCCACTGATAAACGCTGATGAACTCTGATAAAAACAGATTTCTCTCCTGAAGTTCTCTGCGGCTCTGCGGGAGAATTAGACGCTTCTGCAGTGGACTCATAGATACGCTACAGGAGAAATTGACGCGCTTTTCGTCACTTCAGGGCGTGGCAATCTCAATCCGTCGGCCCGTGCGGCTCGATTCGTAGGCAGCATCGACGATGCGCGCTGTCTGCAGGGCGTCGCTGCCAGAGGTCCAGGCTTCGCCCTGGCCTTGCGCGGCGTGGATAAAACCGCGCATAAAGTTCTCGCCAGAGACGCCGCCATAGGCCGGGGATTCTGCCGATGGCATATCAAAAACGCGCTGGGGCGCGCTGGCCCAAGCGGGGTGGATGCTTTCTGCCACAATTTTGGTCGGTGAACTGGGCGAACTCCACGTGATGCGCCCAAGCTGGCCGTTGAAGCCCCCATAGGTGTCATAGCCAGCTTTGTTGTGATAGCCGCCACCGCTCAGCGCCATCATATAGCCCGCATGGAGCGAGCCGATCGCGCCGGAGCGAAAACGGAGTGAGAGTGTCGCCACATCCTCCACATCAATCGCTTCGCCGCTGCGTGTGGCCACTTCTGCGCTGACTGCAACGATTTCATCACCGGTCACATAGCGGATCATATCGATGTAGTGGCAGCCCAGCCAGGAGAGAATCCCGCCACCCGACTGGGCATTGTTGAAGAGCCAGTGGCCCGGATTGCGCGCGGCCACCCGTGTGGTAATCATACGCATCTCTACCGACATCAACGGGCCAATCAGCCCATCGCCGATCATTTGGCGCATCAATTGCACAGCGGGGAGGGTACGGTTTTGATAACAGACGCCCAGACGGCTGCCCGTGCGTTCGGCCACAGCGATGACCCGTGCCGTATCGGCTGCGGTGCGCCCAATCGGTTTTTCTGCCATCAGATGTTTACCCGCTTCCAGAACACGGATGAAAATATCCGGCCCCCAATCGTTGCGCAGGGCACCGATCACAAAAAAGAGGTCGGGGCGCGCCAGCAGTTGGTCGAGATCAGTGAAGGTTGCGCTGACTTTGGCCCCCTGTTTGCCCACAACCGCGGCCAATGCCTGCTCGCTCTCGTCCCAGAGCAGGATTTCGCCCACTTCGGGCAGGGCTTGCAGTGTACGCAGGTGGGCCAGGGAATGGGGATGTTCAATGCCCAACAAAGCGGCTGTAATAGGTTGCATAGGGAATTTCCTGGGATTTTCGTTGGGGAATGTCGATAGCTGATTTAAAAGATTCTGTACTGATCAGAAAGATGGTGAAATAGAAAATGGGACGCTGATTCACGCGGATAGACGCTGATCCAGAGAAAAAATCTGCGTTTTCAGCGTTTATCTGCGTCCAGTATTTTTTATCATCAGTCTGATCACTACATGATTTCAAAGATTACGATCGTTGTCATTGTTGCTCTGATCGCTGCGTTGAACGCGCATCTCTTCCAAAACACTCTGGATGTTGCCATAGTGCTGCACAATGGCCACCCGGGCCGCATCAATATCACGAGCCGCCAGGGAGTCCACAATGGCTTCGTGCCATTGATAGATTTCCTTAGGATCAGGATTCGATGGAATCGGTGTCCGCTGGCGCGCCTGGGAAAAGACCATCCAAAAGACATCGACAATTTTTCCCACGCTGCGATTCCGTACGTTGGCCCACAGGGTGCGATGGAACAGCCGATCTTCTTCTGGATAGTCCTTGCCCTGGCCCAAAATCGTCTGCATACGTTCCAGGATGGCGTGAAATTGCTCTAGCTGGTCATCAGTGACAGCCGCGACAGCCTGGTCGATCATACTGTGCTCAATGTGAAAGCGCACCTCCAGGATATCCGCCAGGTCCTTAAGGTCAAACATCATGCCGTAGGCCAGGTTTTCGAGCAACGGGTCAAAGGAAAAGTTGCGGACAAACAGACCGGCACCGGTTCTGGCCTCAACAATCCCTAATGTTTCCAGGGATTTGATCGCCTCGCGCACAGAGTTGCGGCTGACGCCAAGTTGCTCAGCCAATTCCGTCTCCGGCGGCAGGGCATCTCCTGGCACCAGCGCCTGCTCAATAATAAATGCTTTGACTTCATCCTGTACGGCCTGATAGAGAAACTGTGGCCGCTTCAACTTCCGGTTTTCAAATTTTGGCTTGGAGAGCATGGGAAATCCAGTTTCTATGGGTGTACATATGGAAACACAGAAATGACAATAATACTATCCTACTGTAGTATAGTATGTGAATTGTCGTTAATTTCCAAATCCAATTTTTTATCCCCAGTCAACAGGAGCTACCAACCATGCGCGCAAGTAAGATGTTGGCGAAGTTTCGCAGTGGAAGTTTTGCCCGAGTTTGTTCGATGGGCCATTTTCTGCCCTTTTATGTGCGCTATGCCGCACACTTCAAATTCGACGGTATTTGGTTGGATCTGGAGCATCGCAATATGAGCGACCGGGAGGTGCAAGCGCTCCTGGCTATGTGCCATGCCGCGGACATCGATTGTATGGTGCGCCCGCCCACATTGGAGCGGACAAAGCTCTACCGCTATTTGGAAGATGGCGCCAGCGGCTTTCTCGTGCCCCTCATTTCCACGCCAGAGATGGCAAACGATCTGGTGCAAGCGGCCAAATTCCCTCCCATTGGCAACCGGGGCATGGATGGTGCCGGGCTGGACTCGGATTTCGGCATTGCCGCCTGGGGCGAAGGCATGGACTTTGCCGGGGACGCCAACCGGGAAACCTTCATCCTGCCCCAGATCGAGACGCTGGAAGCTGTGGCCAATGCCGAGGCCATCGCATCTATCGAGGGCATCGATGGGCTTTTCCTCGGACCTGCGGACCTTCAGATGCGCATTGGGGCCGCGGCTGGCACGTCGATGACCTTTGACAAAGCCGTAGAGACAGTGGCGGCGGCCTGCGAAAAGCACAACAAAGTGTGGGGCATCGCAGTCGGTTCGCTGGAACAACTCAAGCGCTACCAGGCGATGGGTGCCCAAATTGTGCCCTGGGGCGGTGACTTTTCCCTGATGAGCGTCCTCGACGCCCGCAGTAAAGAGCTGGACAGCGCCGGCCTGTAACGATTGCCGTCATGCGGCGCTGTGCGCCACTATTCGCAGTACGCAGGGCTGAAACCAATAGAAGTACCGGTTTTACACTGCGCACTACATCCCGACGCGTTTTTATGATGAAAGGTGAAGTCAATGACAACGATGCAGTACCGCACCCTCGGGCGCACGCAACTCTCTGTATCGGCCCTGGCGCTGGGGACCGTTGAGCTGGGCATGGACTACGGCATTGACGCACCCGGCCATTTCGGGCGTCCGTCCGAAATGGCCGCCATCGATCTGGTGCACGCCACTCTCGATGCGGGGATTAACTTTATCGACACGGCGCGCGCCTATGGGGAGAGCGAAGCTGTGCTGGGCAAGGCTCTGCACGGTCGGCGTGAACAGGTGGTGCTGGCGACCAAAGTGGCCCTTCACCAGCCCGATGGCTCCGTGCCGACAGGTGCGACCTTGCGGCGTCATATGCTGGACTCTCTGGAGACCAGCCTGCGTCTCTTGCAGACCGACTACGTCGATCTCTGGCAGATTCACAATGTGGACGCTGCCGTCCTGGCACAACACGCGGAGGTGGCCAGTGTCTTCGACGAGGCCCGGCGCAGTGGCAAGATTCGTGGGGCTGGTGGCTCCTTCTACGGTGCGGAGTTGCCGGCCCAGGCTCTGGACCTGGACATTTTCGATGTCCTCCAGGTGACCTTTTCGGTCTTCGACCAGCGGCTGGCCGCCCACGTCTTGCCCCTGGCCCAGGCTCAAAATGTGGGGGTAATGGTGCGCTCTGTGCTGCTCAAAGGGGCGCTGACCGAGCGGGCCGAGTACCTTCCCGACCATCTGGAAACCTTGCGCGCCCGCTCCCGCCACTATCGTCGGCTGGTGACAGAAGCAGGTTTGGGCCTGACAGCCGCGCAAGCCGCTATTGCCTTTGCCCTGGCCCAACCCCAAATCAGCGCAGTGCTGGTTGGCATTCGCAGCCAGGACGAACTGGCGGAGAATCTGCCCGCATTGACCGCAGCCTTGCCGGCACCCTTGCTCAAAGAACTGGAAGCGCTGCGGGTGGACGACGAGAATCTGATCAATCCGGGCACGTGGGGCATCTGATCACCTGCTGGAAGCGCGGTAATTATATGGCCCAATCGACAGTGCCCATCACAAAAAGACTGTTATTTTTTTGGCTACGCCTGTAGTACAATAGGACAGAATCTGCGTTTCAGGAAAGACTCCACTGGGAAAAGGTCAAATTCTCCCGCAGAGCCGCGGAGACTCAGAGAACTTCAGGAGAGAAATCTGTTTTTATCAGAGTTCATCAGCGTTTATCAGTGGCTCAAATGGCTTTTTGCAGGAGAGTCAGGTAAAGGATTCCTATGAAAATCGCCATTCTTCACGGCCCCCGTGACCTCCGCATTGAAGAGCAGCCCCTGGACACCCACCACTTGCAGCCAGATGAAATCTGGGTGGAGACGCGCATTTCAGCGTTGAAAATCGGCACGGATCGGGGCAATTATGAAGGAGCCGAACGGGTTCCCGGCGCGCCCGACTATCCGCGCTGGGTGGGTGACAGCAATCTGGGCATTGTGCGGGGTGTGGGCAGCGCGGTCACCCGCGTGCAGGTGGGCGACCGCATCATTACGCGTATGCCCCACCAGTCCGCCTATATTACCACCCAAGACGCCAGTATAGTCAAGGCCCCGCCCAATGTCAGCGACGAAGACGCGGTTTACGCCCATCTCTACGCGCTCAGCGCCCACTGCTATCACAAGGCCCATTTCAAAGCTAGTGAAACGGTGGCGGTGGTGGGGCTGGGCACACTGGGACTGGGCGCGGTAGCAGTCGGTCCCCTCTTTGGGGCGCGGGTGGTGGCGATTGGCAACGACGCCTTTCGCATGGATTTGGCCAAACGGATGGGCGCCCACGCCACGCTGCTCTACAACGATCCAGACCTGCACGCAAAGCTGGCGGAGTTCACTGACGGCGCGGGCATCGATCTGGTGGTGCTGACCGCCAATCCCTGGCCCGCCTACCGCACGGCTGTGGAGATTGTGCGCCCCAATGGCCGGGTTTCGATTGTCAGCCTGCTGGGGCGGGGCGAGGCCGATCTGGACTTCAATCCGCTCTCTATGCAGAACTTCTACATCAAAGGCATCTCTCTCATCGCTGTCTCTGGTCCCGCGGGCTATCTCTATCCCAACGGCAGCGGCGATCCCCGCACCACACGGGATCAGTACACGGCGGATCGGACAGCCGCGCATATCCTTTCGCTGATGGCCGATGGGCGGCTGGAACCGAAACGGCTGATCACCCACCGTTTCCATTACAGCGAGATGGCGAAAGCCTACGAAATGGCCTATGCCCGGGACAAATCCATGTTGGGTGTCATTTTTAACTGGCAAGAATGAATGGTTATTTTGCAAAGGAGAAGCCGTGACAGCCTGGACACATACGGACGCTGACCGGGAATTTGTGGCCCGCCATATCGAACCCTACTTGCCCGATCAGATATTCGACGCCCACGCCCATCTTTTTCGCCACAGCCACTATCCCGCGGGCAGCCTGCCGGAGCATCTGAAGGGCACGCCCCCTGAGATTGGCCTGGCGGTCTATCGCCAGCAGATGGAATGGCTGCACCCCAACGGGCGCACAGTGGGCGGTCTCTTTTTTGGCCTGGCCTTTCAAGGCGACCGCACAGGTAACGACGACTTTGTGGCAGCGGAGGTCGCAGCGGGGCAGGCAGACGGCTTCAACGCGCTGGGGCAGATGCTGATTGCCCCGGAAATGGAGGCGGAATCTGTGCGCGAGACCGTTCGTCGCCAGGGTTTTGTCGGTCTCAAACCCTATCACCTAATGACGCAGACCACAGGGCCGACTTTTCTGGCTCCCATCGAAGAGTATCTGAGCGAGGCGCACGTGCGGATTGCCCACGAAGAGGGGTTGTCCATCACCCTGCATATGGTTCTCGACCGGGCCATAGCCGACCCGCGCAACCAGGCTACCATTCGCCGCTACTGCGAAACCTATCCCAATATGCGGATGATCCTGGCCCACGCCGCCCGGGGTTTCAACCCCTGGCATACCATCGAAGGCATCGGCAGCCTGGCTGGGTTGAAGAATGTCTGGTGCGACACATCCGCGGTGACGGAGGCGGGCGCATTTGAAGCAATCGTCGAGACACTGGGCCACGACCGCCTGCTCTATGGCACAGACTTCTACGTCAGCCAGATGCGCGGGCGCTGCATCGCCATCGGCGACTCCTTCCATTGGCTCTACGCCGAAGAGATGGGGCTGGCCGAAAAGCACACGACACTGAAGCCGGTCCTCATCGGGCTGGAGTCCCTGCGTAGCCTCTTCCTGGCCATCCATCGGCTCAAGCTCAACGACCGCCAGATTGAGGATATCTTCTATTACAACGCGGCCCGGCTCTTTTCGTTCTAAATCATTGTCTATTGAGCAAGAAATTCACCTCTGAGCCACAGAGGAAATTGAGAAAGGGAGTCTTCTCAGTGCTCTCAGTGCTCTCAGTGACTCAGTGGTTTTCTTTTTGGTTCCGGCTTGTCCGGGTTAGGGAGTAGACAAAATGTCCCAATTTCCAGATGTCTCCCGTTCTCTCGAACTCTACCAGCGCGCCGGCGAACTGATCCCCGGCTGGACCCAACTGATCAGCCGCCGTGCCGATCAGTTTGCCAATGGGGTCAGCCCGATCTATGCGCAAAGCGCCAAAGGCTCCCGCTTTATCGATGTGGACGAAAACGAGTATATCGATTGGGTCAATGCAGTCGGGGCCATTATTCTGGGCCACGCCGACGAGGTGGTGGACAACGCAGTCAAAGAGCAGATCGACCGGGGCAGTCTCTACACCCTCAACAGCCCTCTCGAATTGGAGTTGGCCGAAGAACTGTGCAATACACTGCCCAGCGCCCAAATGGTGCGCTACACAAAGGGCGGCGGCGAAGCCTGCTCCGTGGCGGCCCGCATTGCACGGGGCACCACTGGCCGGGACAAAATTTTGATCTGTGGCTACCACGGCTGGCACGATTGGTATCAGGCCGCCAATTACGGGGTTGACCCGGAGAGCGGCGAATACCCTTTCGCCGGGATCGAACCCATCGGCGTGCCCCGCGCTCTGGCCGGTTCGGTCATCCCCTTCACCTACGGCAATCTGGAGATGTTGGAGGCGCTGCTGGTGGAACACGCGGGGGATGTGGCCGCAATTATGATGGAACCGGCCCGCAGCGAATTGCCACCGGCTGGCTATCTGGAAGGGGTGCAAGCCCTGGCCCAGGAGCACGAAGCCATTCTGATCTTCGACGAAGTTTCCTGCGGCTGGCGGCAGGCGATTGGGGGTATCCAGAGTATCGTCGGCGTCACCCCGGATATGACAGTCGTCGCCAAAGCCATGTCCAACGGCTACCCGATGGGTGCGGTGGTCGGCTCACGTGCGGTTATGGAACCCGCCGCGCGTATGTTTATCTCCAGTTCCTATTGGAGTGACAACATCGGTCTGGTGGCCTCGCTGACAACCATCCGTGAACTCAAGCGGCGGGATTCCGAAAGCCGCCTGCGCGAGATCGGCGAAAATTTGCGGGCCGGGATCAACCGGGCGATGGCCGCGTCGGGACTGTCCGGCAAATGCGCTGGCCTGTCTGCCAATCCGTACGTTGCCCTCGACCTGCCCGCGGGGGTGGACAGCCGCAAAGTTTCCACTCTCTTTATCCAGGAGATGGCCCGGCGCGGGGTTCACACGTATATGAGCTTCAAAGCGACGCTGGCCCACACCGACGCCGACATCGCCCACACCGAGGCCGCTGCCAGGGAAGCGTTCCAAATCATCAGGACGGGTCTCGAACAGGACAAACTCGACGACCTGCTGGTGGCCGATGTCAAAAAAGAACCCTTCCGCCGTCAGGTGCGATAAGAGACCCATCAGGACTGCGTCCCAACCGATATTCAGCGTGGGGAGAATTGTAGATGGCCTCGTCAACAGCAATTATCATCGGCGGCGGTGTGATCGGGCTGAGTACCGCCTATCAACTGGCGCGCAAACGTTTTGGCAAAGTTGTTCTGCTCGAAAAAGGCCCGGTCGGTGATGGCGCCAGTTCCCGCGCTGGCGGCATCATCACCGGGCTGCTGTGGAGTGAGATGGGCGTACTGGCGCGCAAGCTCAGTCTGACCCTCTACCGGGAGCTCTCCGAGGATCTGCCCGGCTACCGCTTTGCCGATGTGGGCTGTCTCAATCTCTTTGACCCGCCCGCCTGGCCCGAACGTCAGCATCTTCTCCCCCTCTACGATCGGCTGGGCGCGCCCTACGAAGTGCTGGACGTGGCCGAAATGCGCTACCGCTGGCCGGAGTTGACCCCGGCAGAGACGGACATCGGGCTGCTGGACCCGCTGGGCGGCTACAGCGAACCGGAAGAGTATCTGCCAGCCCTGGCCCAACGCTGCCGTGAACTGGGCGTGGAGATTCGTGAAGGAGTGCAGGTCACCGGTTTTGTGCAGCACAACGGGCGCGTCACGGGTGTTGCCACCGCCGAGGGAATTGTGGAAGGCGACGCCGTCATCTGTACTGTCCACACCTGGACCCAGCACCTGTTGACCCAACTGGGCTGGCCGCCTCCCTTCAAAGCCTTCGTCCACCAGCGCTACGTCTCCACCCCACTCTCATCCGATGCCTCCGCCGTCATCCACCTGCCTGCTATCAACGCCAACCCCTACAACGGCTATATTCGTCCGGCCCGGGGCCACCGGCTGTTGGCTGGGGGCGAAACGGGCTGGCGGGAGGAGTTCTGCACACCCTCGCCCGCCTTCCACCTGTCCGCGCTGACTGTGCCGTCTACGGTCCAGGAGAAACTGGCTGCCGATCTGACGCCACTGGTCCCGGCTCTGGGGCGCACCCGCTGGGAAAGCGAGAAGGTCGGGCTGATCGCCTTTGCCCTGGACGGTGAGCCGTTGCTGGGGCCACTGGCCCAATTGCCCGGTCTGTATGTGGGCTGCGCTTTTCACTCCGGCGGCTTTGCCTACAACCCGGCCGCGGGCCTGCTGCTGGCCGAATTTGTGGCCGATGGACGCACACAGATCGATGTCAGTGCCTTTGCCCCGGAACGCTTTGCCCCTGGCGAGGTGGCTGATTATCTGGCCGCAACGGTCGTTCAGGACGGGGCCGTGCGGCGGCGACATTAACCCAAAAGGAACTCTCTATGCAGATGATAGCGTCTGGAATCCTGGCCCAGGGCGAACGGGGGACGGCACGGGCCATCCTGACCTTTGGGCAGGTCGTCGCCCTCCACCGCGGCGGTCTGCTGGCGACCTGCCGCGCTGGTTCGAGCAAGGATTGCGCGGATGAGTTGATTGAGTTCTACCGTTCGGTGGATGGCGGTCACACGTGGAGCGGCCCGGTTCGGCCCTTTACGCCACCCAAACTGAACGGCAAGACCGGCAGCCTGAAAATATGCTATCTGACCGAATTGACCCCAGGCCATCTGCTTGCGGCCAGTATGTGGATCGACCGGACGACCTATCCGGGCCAGCCCCTCTTCAACGCCGAAACCGAAGGCTGCCTGCCTATGGAAATCCTCCTGGCCGAGTCCAGGGACGACGGCCACGCCTGGAGCGAATGGCGTCACGTCCCCATGCCCGCGGAGATTGGCCCCGCCAGCCTGACCAATCCGATTCTCAAGTTGGGGGATGGCGCGTTGGCTATGAGCATCGAGACGAATAAGCACTACGAGGATTCCGGTCGCTGGTATCAGAAGGCCGTCTACTTCCACTCAACGGATGAGGGCCAGCGTTGGAGTGAGCCGGTTGTGGCGGGTCAGGACCCGTCAGGACGCATTTTCAACTGGGATATGCGGGCCTGTGTGGCCCCGGATGGGCGCATCGCCACTTTTGCCTGGACCTATGACACCCAGACCACCAGCTACCTCAACATTCAGCGCCGCATCAGCACAGATGGCGGCCACAGTTGGTCAGCGCCGGAAGATTTGGGCATCACCGACCAGGCGGGGCCACCGGCTGTGCTGGCCGATGGGCGCTTCGTCCTGGCATGGGTAGATCGTTTTGTCAGCCATTCGATCCGTGCCCGGGTCGCGGCCGGGGTGAACGCCCCCTTTGACCCGGCCAGTGAGGTTGTGGTCTATACCCACGGCGCTGAAGCCAAGCGAGACGAAAAGACCGGCGATCTCCTGGCCGAGATGGGCGCGTGGTCCTTTGGCCTGCCCTCCGCCACCGCCCTGCCCGACGGGGATGTGCTGGTGGTTTATTACGCAGGTGACGACGGGGCAATGGATATTCGCTGGGCGCGGCTGCGTCCTTAAAAAATAGAACACTGATGACACGGAAGGGCCGGATTCACACGGATTTAATCTGTGTGTCTCTGCGTAAATCTGCGGCCCTGTATTCATTGTTCATTGTGCCCAATTTGGGCGTGGAGAGACTCTATGCAAACGATACTTCCCAAAGAGCAGATCGACTTTGAAACCAACAAGCGGTTGCTCAATCGCTACCGTTTTATTGAATACGAGAGCTTGCGCATTCTGGCTGGTTGGCTGCCTGCCACGGCCAATATGGAGTTGAAGCTGGCTATGGGACGACTGCTCTGGGAAGATGCCCAGCACGTGCAGCATCTCTACCAGCGCCTGCGCGAAGTGCAGACGCCTGCCTTCCGCCCACCGGATGACCCGGCGCTGGAACATCTGATGGCCCAGGCGCTCAATGCGCCCAACGAGTGGGACCTGCTGGCTGGTCTCTTTCGGGTGATCAAACCGGCCCTGGTGGACGCTTACCGTTGGCACAGCGGGCAGACCTTTGCCAACCCGGATGCGCCGACCCTCTACGCCTTCAAGCACATTCTGGTCGATGAGGAAGAGCAGCTACGCTGGGCGCAGGCTGTCTTGGCGGATCACCCGGTGGGGGAATGGGAGAAAACCGTCGCCGAACTCCTGGCCGCTGCCGGTGGTGTTACCGGCCAAGCAGCACGGCCAACGCGCCCAGCGTCAGACGCAGTGGGCAAGCCATTTGTCCCGCCCCGTCAGGCCGCGCGCGACACCCGCTTCAGTCTGGTAAACCGCAAAGCCGGCCAGGTGCTCACCGACCCGGATATATTTACCCGACGGCAGTTGGAGTTCGAAAACTATAGCCAGGAGATGCTGGCCGCCGAAACCGTAGCGCTGGTCATCTGGCTTTCGCCGGAGATGCCCTGGGAGTTCACCTATGACAGCGCCCGCCACTGCTATGACGAGACCCGCCATTGCAAGCTGGGCATTGAGTGGATGGCCCAGCACGGCATCGACTACACCCGCGTGCCTCAGAATACCCGCATCTATGAATGGCGCAGCCAATACGACGCGCTGACCCAATATACGCTGCTGACAATGGGCAACGAAGTTCACGCCTTCCCCTACCGGCACGAGAGCATCAAAGCCTATAGCCAACTGGACGACAAACTCTCGATTCAGTACATTACGTACGATATGGCCGACGAGCGTACCCACGTCATCTATGGCAAACGGTGGATTCCCGAACTGATGGCGCGCCAGGGGATCGACAAGCCAGCCGAGCAGTTTATCGAAGAGACAGTCGCCCTGTGGGAAAAGGAGTATCGTTCGGGCCTGTTGCCCCTGCACGAGCACTTATAGACGGGGCAGCCACTCGGCAAAGCGTTCCTGCATCACCCGTTTGCACGCCTGGTATTGCTCTTCGCTAAAGCCCTGATAGGGGGAGAGCAGACCCAGGGGCATCTCTTCCAGGCCACCCAGCCGCACCAGAAGTTTGTCGTAGGCCCCGTCGATGCGCCCCTCGGCCAGAAGCGGTCCCAGCGCGCCGTGCAGCATAAAGCCCCCGGCACTTCACGTCCAACAACGACGAAAAGTTGGCTTTCCCCACGTTTGAATCAAAAGTGCCGGGGGCTTGGGTTGGCTGTGATCACCCAAAGTAGGCGATAGTCCTGGCCAGTGCTTCCGCTTTTTGCTCAGCTACAGCCGGGTCGAAGTAGTTGGTTTTGAATTGGAGCAGGCGGGGTTGCACAGCCTCGGCAACCGGACAAAGTCCCCGATCAAAATTCTGCGTCTGCTCCGGGTGAAAGGATGCGCGGCGAAAGGCTGGTTCCAGGTGGTTGAGTTGCCAGGCCGCGTAGATGCCGTCGCCGCCCATCTCCTTATATTTGTTGCGAAAATCATACCAGGAAAAGTCCACCTCCGGTGCGATGTGAGCCACATACGTCCAATAGGAGTGGATATAGCCGTCGGGGGTGGCCTGGGGCGTCAGCCACCCACAGCCGGCGACTGCCTGGGCATAGAGTTGGGCCGCGGCAATGCGCAGGTCTACCAATTCTTGCAGTCGTTCCAGTTGGGCCAGGGCCACTGCCGCGCACAATTCGGGCATCCGATAGTTGAAGCCAATCGAAGCGTGGCGTTCGTACAGCGGGTCTTGAATCGTCTCGCGGGTGATTTTGCCTTTGCCCGCGGCCGCGCCCACCGCGGCGTAGCCCAGACTGTTGAAGCGGCGGATGCGCTCAGCCAATTCTTCGTCGTTGGTAGTGATCATCCCCCCTTCGCCGCTGGTCATGTGTTTGGTGCTTTGAAAGCTGAAGCTGGAGGCATGGCCGATGCTGCCGACGATGCGCCCTTTGTAATAGCCCAGAAAACACTCCGCGTCATCCTCCAGAACAAAAAGATTGTGGCGGGCGGCCAGCTCCATAATCGCATCCATATCGGGCGACAGGCCATAGATGGAGACGGGGATGATGGCTTTGGTGCGCGGGGTAATACAGGCGGCAATCGACCGGGGATCGATCGTCCAGGTGTGGGGATCGATGTCGGCGAAGACGGGAATGGCGTTGGCGTGCAGGGCGGCAAAGGCGGTCGAGGCCATCGTCAGCGGTGGGACAATCACCTCATCCCCAGGACCAACCCCAGCCGCGGCCAGGGCTGCGTGCATTGTGGCTGTGCCGTTGACAAAGGCGATGGCAAAACGGGAGTCAAAAGTCTCGGCGAAAAGCTGCTCCAATGGTTTGGTCATCAGACCGCCCGCCGAACTGCGGAACTGCGAGTCCAGCACCTGCTGCACGTAGGCCCGTTCCCGTTCGCCGATACGTTGAATAGTCTGATTCATCGGGGTTTCCTTTGGAAAGCGGAGGCTATGAGTCAAAGTTCTGTGTGATCATCTTCTGCGGTGTGACGATGACGAGCACAGCGTCCCACTCCTGGCTGGACTCAGCATAGCGACGGGCTTCCTCGCCATCGGCGATATAGTGGGAGATCAGCCGCCAGCGCATGGCCACTTGCAGGGGATGGGTCTTTTCGTACAGTTCGACTGTGCCAGTCACCATCACTGTACGCACGTCCTCACGCCCGCCGTCGATGCACAGGCTGATGCGCGGGTCCCGGCGCAGATTGCGATATTCGGCTGTGTCGCTGGTAATGCAAATGTAAAAGCGGCCTTCTTCGTAGATATACCAGACCGGGCTGAGCTGGGGCGCACCGTCACGGCCCACTGTGCCCACAATCGCGTGGCGCGGCTCCTGTAAAAACCTATCGATTTCGCCCTGATTCATCGTTGACATGAGAATAGTTATCCCGGCGCGCTTAATCCGACCATCAGCCCACCGTCCACGCGCAGCACCGAGCCGGTGGCATAGTCCGCATCATCGCTGGCCAGATAGGCCACTGCTTTGCCGATGTCCTCCGGGATGCCAATCCGCCCCCAGGGAATCTTCGCGCCCCCCTCCCGAATCTGCTCTTCGCTGAAGTAATTACGCTCGCCGGGGGTGTCGATCCAGCCGGGGTTGACAACGTTGACGTTGATGCGATGGGGGGCCAATTCGATCGCCATGGTGCGCGCCAGGTGGTTGATGGCCGCTTTGGACATATTGTAGGCGGCGCTGAGTGCGAAGGCCATCTCCTCGTGCACCGAACTGATGATGACAATTTTGCCCCGGCTGCGCCCCAGCAACGGCTGTTTGACCATCTGTTGCGCGGCCAACTGACAGGTGTGAAAGACACCCAATTGGGTCACATTGATAGTACGCTGAACGTTCTCCCACTTCGCCTCGATCACCGGCTCGCGCACCGAAAAGGCCGCATTGGCCACCACCACATCCAGACGCCCAAACCGTTCCAGCGCCGCCGCGTACATTCCCTCCAACGACGAGCGGTCGGCCACATCTGCCTGCCAGATCATTGCCTGGCGACCCATTCCCGTAATCTCATCCGCCACAGACTGGGCCTCGTCCGGGTGTGTGCGGTAGTTCACCACCACATCCGCCCCCTCCGCGGCCAAGCAAAGGGCAATGCCCCGCCCAATCCCTCTGGATGCCCCTGTAATCAGGGCTGTCTTGCCTTCAAATCGTTCCATTGCTCTCTCCTATCCGATATGCCGATCAATGGCCGCAATCAACTCATCTTCCCGCCAGGTCACAGCAACGGCGTAGTAGTCTCGCGCCAGATAGCGGCTTTCGGCGCTACGATTTTCGTGCTGCCAGGGCTTGCGCACGGACGGATTGTAGTAGTAGATCGTCACGCCCTGGCCTGGACCAGCACCCCGTTGCACAACGCTGGACGGATAGCCCAGATCAGTGGGCCGCTCTGACGGCAGATCGTACCCATACAGGGGCGCGGAGAAGGTGAGCAGCAGGGCTAGCCAACTGCGTCCCCCATCCCGGCTGACTTTGCCTTCGATGCGATAGGGTGCGGTGCGGTTGCCATAGGTCATCAGAATATCGCCGTTCGCCAATTGCACCAGATCCGCCGGGTGTTGCCGTGCGCCAGTCACCTGCACCGGCGGCGACCAGGTGCGACCGCCATCATCCGAACGCGAACTGTAGAGCGCCTGATCCGGGGGAGTGCTGCGCATCAACGCCAGCACCCCGCCGTCGGGCAGTACGGTCAGGGCCGTCTCGTTCTTGTTGATTCCGACGAGCGACGGCTCACCCCAGGTGGCTCCGTCGTCGTGAGAGCGCACCAGATAGCTACAATCCCCATCGCCCGGCACCTCGCTCGCACGATTCCCCAAGAGGGATTCGACCGGGCGGCCATAGATGGGCATCAGCAGCGTGCCATCCGCCAGGGAGACGATCTTGCCAAAGGGAGAGCCAGCCGCCAGCAGGTCCACACCGAGCGGATAAGGCGCCTCCCAGGTCAGCCCCCGGTCGTGGGAGCGGGTGACCCGAATCTCGACACGGCTTTTCTCCATTGCCTCCCGGCGACGCCAGTTGCCAGCCTCGTCGTAGTTGCCCTGTCGGTGATAGGACAAAATCAATGTACCGCCAGGGGTGACACCAAAGGCGGGGTTGCGGTCATCGAAGTCGCTGTCGGCGACCACAGCCGGTGGCGACCAGGTGTACCCGGCATCCAAAGAACGCACTACTTCGATGCGGCCATCCAGCCCCAAATGGCCGGCCCCGCCCCGCAGCACCGCGACCACCGCGTCGCCGGTGAGGGCCAGCACAGGGAAAAGGCCGCCGTCCTGATAGGCGATGACTTCCGACGTGCCCGGCAGGCCGCGCACATCCAAAATGGGTGTTGATTGCTCTGACATAAAAGGAACCTCTTTTCGTAAGGGGATTGGATCGTTGACGTGCCAGATTTAGGGCTTCAGTCCCATTCGTAAACAGCCCCCAGAAGCCCCGGCTCCCGCTGGCCGAGACGTTCGTAGAGAGCGGGGCCATCCTCCGGTGCAAAGCGGTGGGTGATGGCAGGGGACAGGTTGAGCTTGCCCTGGCCCAACAGGTCGAGACTCTGACGGGTGTTGTCGTGGATCGAGAAGCGCCAGATGTGGGCCGGGTAGCTCTCCGCGGGGTCGTTGGAGCAGCCGACCAGACGCAGTTCTTTGCTGTGAAAGTTCTTGAGATAGGACTGGTGGATGGCCGCGGCCATAGCCGGATCAGGCGGGTCGGGACGGTAGATGCCGAGGATCGCCACCCGGCCCCACTTGCGGGTCAACTCCATCGCCTGCACCAGCCCGCGGTAGCTTCCCGTGGCATCGACAGTCACGTCGATGCCTCTGTCACCCACAATGCCAGCCAGCGTAGCCGCAAAGTCGCTTGCCAGCGGGTCCAGCGCATGGCGGACACCCATTTGACGGGCGATCTCCAGTCGCGTCTCTTCGGTGTCCAAGGCGAGCAGGGGGATGCCCAGGGCCGTGGCAAGCGCGCTGCCCATCAGACCGACCACCCCTTGCCCCAATACACAAAGCGTTTCGCCCAGCCGGTAGTCGCACAGACGCAGGGCGTGGAGGACGAGAGTTGGCAGATAGGCAAAGGCAGCCTGATCGAAGTCCACGCCGTTGGGGATTTTCAGCGCGGCTTCCACAGGTGTCAGCACATATTCGTGATGGGGACCGGCGGTGCGCACCCGATCCCCCGGCTGAAGCTGGTCCACGCCAGGGCCAACAGCTTCCACCACACCCGCGCCCAAATAGCCGATGGCTGGCCCCGCGCCGGCCAGATAGCGGATGACTTCGCTGCCTGTGCTGATGGCTGTGATTTTATGGCGCACCAGCACCTGGCCGGGGCCGGGGGTGGGGATGGGCAACGCTTGCACTTCAAGCTGTCGCGGGCCAGTGAGGATGAGTGCTTTCACGGGTGGTCTGCCTTATTTCCGAAGAGTCGAACGTCTTTGTTTTCAACAGGTGATGCTGAAAGAGACAGGGGGGCCAGAATCTGACCCCCCTGTCTCTCTGTCTGACTAGGATTGAGGGGCGATGGGTTCTACACCCATCACCAGCTCAACATTTATTCGTTGATAAACCAGGTGGCGGGTACCATCGGATACCATTCGCCCGAAATGGACGAGGTAGGCACATTGCGAACCCGGTTCTTGACGATCTTCAACTGGCCGAAGCGGGGGTCGTCCACCACCAGGCCGATGGACCACAGGTTGTCCATGTGGATTTCGAAGACCTGCTGCATCAGAGCGTTGCGGGTGTCTTCGTCGCCTTCGCCCAGAATCTGATCGCGCAGCACGCGCAGCTGCTTGACATCCTCCGGCGGCTCCGAACCCTGCTCGCCATCTGTGTCCAGCCACAATGCCCACTCAGGTGCCCACTGCCAGCCTGTCAAAGCAAAGGTGTTGCCATTCAGGGTGGGGTGCACTGGGCCGCCGCCAAAGTGGCCGCCCCGAGCCGAGACATCGTGCTCTCCATTGTTGTGACGTGTGCCCCACAGCGCGCCAGCTTCGGGTGCGACCGAAGCATTGATGCCGACTGCGGCCCAATAGCCCCGCACCAGTTCCATCAGCACAGGCGTTTCCGCTGGCCAGGAAGTGGTGGCAGAGATGATCAACAGCAGCTTTTCACCGTTGGGAGCCAGACGGAAGCCGTCTCCATCCCGCTCAGTCAAGCCGAGGTCATCCAGCATTGTGTTAGCCAGTTCCGGATCGTACTGTGCCCAGGACTGGAAGAGTTCCGATTCGCCGTGATAGGGAGCGCCACGGGCCGGTGCAATCTGGGAAGGGAAGACGCCGCCCTTGTATTGCAGCTTGACGATTTCCTCTCGATTGATTGCCACTGACAAAGCCTGGCGGAACTCCTTCTGGTTGTAAAGCTCCTGCTTTACCTCGTCGCCGCTGGTGTAGTTGAACATAATATTGCCATAGGCGTTGGGCATCCAGTTGGCATAGGCAAAGCGATAGTCGGCCTTTTCTTTGTTCTCCGACAGGATGGCCAGATTAGCAGGACCACCCGTCCAGCCAATGCCTACATAGTCCAATTCGCCAGCAATGGTTTTGAGCAGGGCTGCTTCCGTGTCCGCAATGCGGACGGTACGGATGGTGTCGATATAGGGCAACTGATTGCCGGCGGTGTCGACTTTCCAGTAATAGGGATTGCGCCGATAGGTTTGAATCTGCTGGGGAGGACGCTCGTTGAGAATCCACGCGGCCAGGCTGGGATTGTTCGGGTTTTCACTGGAACGCATGTAGTTGAAGAGATCCACCCAAGTGTCAAAGCCCTCTTCTTCCATCTTGGCTTCAATGTCGGCCATTTCCGTATAATTCGGGTGGAATCCCATCAGGTAATGCTTGGGCATAGTCGTGAGGTCTGTGCGCGGAAAGCCCCAGCTTCCCAAATACGTTGTGAACAACGCATAGGGTTTGGAGAAGGAAAACTGAATGGTGAAATCATCCGGGGCGACCAGTTCGGCCAGCACACCATCTCTTGTCAACAGCGCATGGGGGCTGGGCGTCAGTTCTTCGTTGAGCACGAAGTCATTCCACCAGAACATAATATCTTCTGAGGTAAACGGAACGCCGTCACTCCACTTGATGCCCTTGCGCAGGGTGAGGGTCAACTGAGTATAGTCATCATTCCATTCCCAGCCGCTAGCCACATTGGGGACAATCTCTTCTTGTGGATTGTGTACGGTCAGGGGTTCAATCAAGAAGTAGGTGACGTCGGCAGCCACAGGACGCTGCCCATCAATGCTGGCTACGAACGTCCCGCCATATTTGCCGATAGTTTCATCCGGCTCTACGACAACGGGTTCAACCGGCAAGCGATCCTCCACAGCAGGCAGATCGCCGCTGGCGACGAGCGCAGCCAGTTCTGGAGCCTCGTGATATTCCGTAATGCCGCCCGCGTCTGCCGGGCTGTTGAAGACTTGCATCGTCACGGGGCGCTCACCCGCATCCGCGGGTTTATCCATCAACACAGGCCCAGCCATCGAATCCGCAGTGGAGGGAGCCTCGGCGGCTGCGGGCTGTTCGGGAGCAGCCTGCTCTGTGGTAGAGGCTGGCTCGGCTGGGGCTGCGGGTGATTCTGGTGACGCGGGTGCGCCACAAGCACTCAGTAGCATCGCAAGTACGATCAATAGATTGAGCAGTGTCACTCTTTTCGATCTAAATAACATTCCATTTCTCCTTTGGCCATTCTGATCGGGCTATGCAACCTCGATGGTCACATATACATTCTCATTCATAGGGTACGATTCGGTCTCTGCGGGGAAAATCATAGGTGGTGGCGCTGGCTTCTCCTTTCTACACACTGCTATGCGGCATTAACGGTAGACACAGGCGACATTGTAACCCCTTCGAGGGAGAGCGATTCGGCAAAGTGACATAACGAATAATGGGGCGGAGCGCCCTCCGTTGCCACGTTGACCAAAGGCGGTGTTTCCGTACGGCAGACATCCTCGGCGTATTTGCAGCGGGGATGGAAATAGCAGCCGGTCGGCACGTCCATCGAATCGGCTACATCTCCTTCCAGCACAATGCGCTGCTTTTTCGTCTCGTCCTCCGAAATGGTGGGAACTGCAGAGAGAAGTGCTTCGGTATAGGGATGCTTGGGGTTGGCAAATATCTCTTCGGTCTGGCCCAATTCTACAATCTTTCCCACATACATCACCGCGACCCGGTCACTGATATACTCCACCACTGCCAGGTTGTGGGCCACAAACAGATAAGTGAGATTCAGTTCGGTCTGCAATTCTTTGAGCAGATGCAAAATCTGCGCCTGGACCGACACATCCAGCGCAGAGACAGGTTCGTCGGCCACAATAAACGCTGGCCGCAATGCCAGGGCACGGGCAATGGCGATGCGCTGACGCTGGCCGCCGCTAAACGCATGGGGATAGCGGCGCATATATGTAGGGTCCAAACGCACGCTGCGTAGAAGCTCGGCCACCCGTTCTTCCAGGTCTCGCTGGTTGCTCACAATTTTGCGGGTTATGAACGGCTCGCCTACGATCTCCAGAATCGAGAGGCGGGGGTTCAGGGACGAATAGGGGTCCTGGAAGATCATCCCAGCGTGGCGTTGAAAATCGCGCAATTCCTTCTTGCCCAGCGCGTTGATATCCACAGGGTCCGCGCCTGGATTTACCCGATAGATCGTATGGCCGCTGGTCGGCTCTATGGCCCGCATAACACAACGACCAGTGGTCGTCTTGCCACAGCCGCTCTCGCCCACCAGCGCCAGGGTCTCACCCCGGCGCACAGAAAAGCTCACGCCATCCACCGCTTTGACCTGCCCGACAACCTTGCGCATGAAACCGCGGGTGATAGGGAAGTGTTTCTTAAGATTATCCACTTCCACAACGAAATCCGTCTTGGATGTATTTAGTCTCTCAGACATATCTGTTTCTCAAACGTAAAGGTGGCAGCGGACCGAATGATTGGGGCCAACTGTAATTTGTGGCGGTTCGCTCAGATCGCAGACGCCGGGCATAAAGTCGGGGCATCGGGGATGAAAGGAGCAGCCAGTAGGTCGGTCGTACGGACTCGGCACTGTGCCGGTGATGGCCACAATCTCTTGGGATTTGCCGCCGCCCAATTGGGGAACCGAATTCAGGAGACCCTTTGTATAGGGATGCTTGGGGTTGCGGAAAAGTTCGCCAGCCGGCGCATTTTCCACATCTTTGCCCAAATACATAATCATCACCCTATCGCACAGTTCTGAGATGACAGCCATGTCATGGGTAATGACAATCATCGCCATATTCATCTCTTGCTGCAAGTCTTTCATCAGTTCCAAAATTTGGGCCTGAATAGTCACATCGACCGCGGTTGTCGGCTCGTCGGCAATCAGCAGGAGCGGATGGCAAGAGAGAGCCATCGCGATCATTGCTCGCTGGCGCATACCACCGCTCAGGGCAAACGGATAGGCATCGACATTCTGCTCTGGCTGCGGCATACCCACCCGTCGCAAGATATCGATGGCCCGGGCACGCGCTTCCGTCTCGTCTACTTTCTGGTGCAGCCGGATGACTTCAATAATCTGGTTGCCAATGGTGTAGGCCATACTGAAGGAGGTCATCGGCTCCTGGAAAACCATAGAAACCGTGGCCCCGCGAATCTCGCGGATTTTGTCACCCCGCCAATCCAGTTGAGCCAAATCCACAATCTCATCGTCGTGTTGGAGCAGAATCTCACCGTCAACAATGCGGCCGTGGGTAGGTACAATGCGCAGGATCGATTGGGCCATAACACTTTTGCCACAGCCGCTTTCGCCAGCAACGCCCAGGATTTCACCCCGTTTGATGTCAAAACTGACACCATCCACCGCCCGCAGGATACCTTCCCGAGAGAAAAATTGGGTGTGCAGGTTGCGCATACTGAGCAGGACATTATCATCCTTCATCTCCTGGTCTCGCCCATGCCTGGCCGCTGCCTGTGTGTCGGAGAGATTCTTTTTTCTTGGTAAATGGGTAGCCATATTTGCCCCTAAATCGACGCGTATGGGTCGGCTGCGTCGCGCAGACCATCACCCACGAAGTTGAAGCACAGAATAGCCACCACCACCAGTGCCCCCGGCAACAGCAGCCAGGGCGATGAGGCCAGTACTCGAATAAATTGGGCATCACGCAGGAGAACACCCCAGCTCACTGCCGGTTCTTGCAGCCCCAGCCCCAAGAAACTCAGGGCGGTTTCGCCCAGAATCATCCCCGGCACGCTCAGCGTGAGAGAAGCGATGACGTGGCTGTAGAAAGAGGGCAGCATATGCTTGAAAATCGTGCGGAGTTCTGTAGAGCCGTTGAGTTGGGCGGCCATGACGAAATCCTCTTCACGCAGAGACATAAACTTACCCCGCACAACCCGGGCCAATCCAGTCCAGCCCACCAGCGAGAGAATCACCACAATCCCAAAGTAGACCTGCACCACAGTCCAGGTCGGGGGCAGGGCCACGCTCAAAGCCATCCAGAGGGGGAGGGTGGGGATAGAGCGCAGGAATTCGATAACGCGCTGGATGATTACATCCGTTATCCCGCCATAATAGCCTGACAGACCGCCGATCAGAATACCGATCAGCGAACTGATGGCAATGCCTACCAGCCCGATCGAAAGGGAGATACGCCCCCCGTGAATGACACGCGAGAGTACGTCCCGCCCCTGGTTGTCGGCACCAAACAGAAAGACTGTGCCCTCCTCCACCCCATAGAGATGGATGTCACTCTCAAAGAGACCCCATAATTCGTATGGATCCCCGTGGACGAAGAAGCGGATCGGATACTTCAAACTTTCGTCGATGGTATAGGTTGTCTTGAAAGTATTGATGTCATATTCAGATGACACGCCATAGACAAAAGGCCGCCATTGGAATTGCCCGTTGTCGAAGAAGTGTAGCGATTGGGGCGGGGCCAGGGTCAGGTCCGCATCGTAGTGGCCCGGCGCATACGGTGCAACGAATTCGGCAAAGATAGCTGCTAAATAGAAGATGATTAATATAATCAGTGACAAAACAGCCACCCGGTGTCGAACAAACTTCCAGCGGATAAGCTGCCACTGGGACGCGACCAACAGCTTCTCTTCTTTGACAGGCACAGTTTCCAGAGGGGAAGTCTCTGGGCTTGCATCCAACATAGTCATATCGCCTCCCGAATGCGGGGATCAAGCCAGGCCAGAATAATGTCGGAAATAAGCGTTCCGATCAAAGTCAGGGCACTCAGAATAAATACTACGCTGCCGGCCAGAAACATATCCTGGCTGAGCAGCGCACCGACAAAGAGTGGGGCCAAGGTGGGCAGCCCCAACACCATAGACGTCAGCAGCTCGCCGTTGACAAGCGCAGGCAGGGTCCAGCCAATCGTGCTTGCCACAGGGTTCATGGCAATGCGCAATGGATATTTGACCAATACCCGTCCCTCTTTGAGACCCTTGGCCCGGGCCACCATTACATAGGGTTTCTGCAATTCATCCAGCAGGTTGGCCCGCATCACGCGGATGAGACCAGCCGTGCCCGATGTGCCGACGATCAGCGCGGGTAGCCAGATGTGGCTCAGAAGGTCGAGAAGCTTAGCGAGGCTCCAGGGGGCTGTGATATATTCGTCAGAGAATAGCCCAACCGCTACATTGCCCGTCCATAGAAAGTAGAGCCACAGAAAAATGAGCGCGAGCAGAAAATTGGGGGTAGCCAATCCCAGAAAGCCAATCAGCGTCGCCACATAATCCCCCGGCGAGTATTGATTGTTGGCTGAATAAATGCCGATGGGGATGCTGATCACATAGACAAGCAACAGGGATGTGACGGAGATTGCAAGTGTCCAGGGCAGCCGGGCGCCAATCAGCTTTGCCACAGGCTGATTCCACTCCATCGATCGTCCCAAGTCCCCTTGCAGCACACCACTGAACCAACGCCAGTAGCGTACGCTCCAGGATTGCCCCAACCCATAGCGGGCACGCAGTGCCTCAACCTCAGAAGGATCTACAGACTGCATCTGCGACGTGAGTCGATCCACATAGGAGTCCAAATAATCACCCGGAGGCGCTTCGATGATCGCAAAAGAGATCACACTGATCACCGCCAGCGTGGGAATCATAAACAATATACGGCGCAGAATAAACGGTAACATTCGATAGGTTCCTGCATTGCGGATACCGCAGAACCACCGGGCGGTGGCAAAGCCTGCGGTATTGATGGGCAACCAGACAGTTTGGTAGTTGTTTAGCTACGAGAGAGATGTGCCAGGTAGATGGCCGAAGGGGCCAAACCGGTGCCACTGCCTTCGTGGCTGGAATAGAAGGAGAGAAGGGCTTCGTTGGCTGACAATGCCACAAAGCCGGGATAGGAGTTATCGCCACCGCTGGGCAGTTCCATAATTTCCTGCAAGCGGTCGTCGACCAGTTCGTAGAGAGTTGTGACAGGTGGTGCATCGCCGATCTGCTTGCGACCGCCCACCAGATACGTGTCGCCCCATTTAGCCAGCATCGGTCCACCCACGTGCCGGTCCAGATCAACCCGGCTCCATTCGGTATACGGCGGCTGTGATCGACAGAGTTGGGCCGGATGACCGCCTGCGCGGGCGACTGCCAATAAGCTACCATCGTCCTCAAAGAGCAGGGCCGTCTCGTCCCCGCGGGAAGGTTTGATCAGACCCAACGGTGCCCAGGTGAACCCGTCTCGGCTGTGTAGCAGCCAGGATTCCATATATTCAGCGGGTTCGGCCCGACGGGGAACCACATCAAAATTGCGGATGCGCCGTCCGTTCAGATAGGCCACACCGTCGCGAGTGGCGGCCCGCCAGATGTAGTAGCCGTGGGTCCCGTCCAACATACGCGGACCTTCCCACGTGCGGCCGTCTTCGCTCCAGGCACAGAAGCCCAAATGATCGTTCACATCCCGCTCTTTGGCATCTGTCGTGTCCACCCACCAGGTGCCGGTATAGACCATCAGCTTCCCCTGGAAGATAAGAAAGTGGGGGTCGCGCACATCCCGTTTGGGCACGCTGAAGGCGTGGACTTCTTCCCATTCCTGGCCATCGGGGCTGGACATCACCAAGATTCTGGACGTCGTGAAGAGCATATGTCCGTCGGGGCAACTGCGGAAGGTCAGGTAATAGCGGTCTTGAAAGTGGCATAAATCTGTGAAGGCGTTGTGGTTGCCATCATTAAAGAGTTGCCGGATCGAGGTTACGTGGATAGGCATAGTCATACTTTCTCAGAGCGTTGTGCAGATGGCTGCTGTTGATGTAATTGTGTCGCAGAGCTATATGATTGTCCTATAATTGGATTCTAGGCGATTCATCTGCGCTTGTCAAATCGTCTTCGCATCCACCGGACGCCCCGGTTTATTCATTACCCCAAGGAATGGATGGCACAGCTTCATCGCAAGTTCCCTCTATCCACCGGGGATATAGAGTGTGCGATCCGCCACCGGCAGGCTGACACGGCTGCCCCCTTGCAGATGGGAATGGGCCAGACCGAACTGGACCTCTACACTCTGCATCGTAATGTCCAGGTTGCCTTTGGTTCGCTCGCCCGTCTCCAGTTCGTGCAGAATATCACGGATGGTGCAGATGGTGGGGCTTTCCCCACTGGGACGAAATATCTTCTCTTCGGTCGTCTGGGTTTTGCCATTGATGCGACGAATACGAAATTCACCGCCCGCTTCACAGGCAATCGCTCGCCCTTCTGTGCCGTGCACATCAATATCAAACGAACCCCGGCGGGGCACGAAAATCCCTTCGGCTCCCCCTGCATAGCCCACCCGATAGAAACCGACCATCGGATCGGCAATCTCGAAACCGGGGGAAGGCAGATACCGGTGTCCTGCCGCGTCGTAGACCGGGTGGGCACGCCGCGGCGCGGGGTCAGAGGGATCGCCCTCTTCGATCAGCCGACCTTCCACCCATTGCGGCTGGGGATCGCCCAGGAGCATCGCAACCAGATCGAGGGTGTGGGGGTGATGTTTGATCAGATCGGTGTAAAAGTACATTGTGACAAAACGGGGTTCGCCGATGTCGCCCTGGGCAATGGCGGCCTGGAGCTTTTTATAGCCGTCGTGATGGCGGCGCATGGCCCCCCAGTTAAAGGCGACATTGTTGGCTTTGCAGGCAGCCACAATCCGATCCGCTTCGTCCAGGGAGGCGCAGAGACCCTTCTCGGCATAGATGCCAGAGACCCCGTTTTCCGCGGCAAAGATGATCGGCTCGGCCCGGGCAAAGGAGGGTGTAGTGATGCTCACGATGTCGGGCTTTTCTTCTTTGATCATGGCCCGGTAGTCGAGATAGGTGTTGGTGACGCCAAAACGGTCAGCGAAGCGCTGCATCCGCTCGCCCCCCCGGTTTGCCACCGCGACCACTTCTGTCTCGTCGATGGCCCCGTAGGCCCCAAAATGGCTGTAGGGCTTGGAGAAGTTGCCTGGCCCGATTTCATCTTCGATCAGACCGCCCATGCGGCCCGTGCCAATAATGGCGACGCGATAATTTTTGGTCATTTCAGTTTTCCTCGATGAAGCACAATTTGTGGACCCGATACGCTCTCCACTCAACACATTCTTTAGACATGAAAAATATAGAGCGAACGGTTTTCCAGGGGCAGACTGATACGCCGTTGCTGGCGATGGCTCTCGGCCACAGCCAGACAGGCTTCGGTCAAGTGGTGGGTGATCTGGATGTTGCCCAGGGTCGGACGCCCGGTTTCATAGGCGTCCAGAATATCTTCCAGACAGGACTGGGTGGTGCTGTGGGCTTCCACGGCAGGGGTAGGGGCATCGAGGAAGATGCGCTCCTTTTCACTTTTGACTTTGCGTAGTTGCAGGTCGTCGCCGTTGTTGCGCACACGGATGCTGCCCAGGGAGCCAATCACTTCAAATTCCCAAGTGCCGCCTGGCGCGGTGGTCGCCTCTACGCCATTGGCAAAGAGTACCTGATAGAGGGCATTGGGGTCTTTGTCCAGCCGATTGTTTTCAATCACCAAATCCCGGGGCAGAAGTTCCCCCCAGACGCTCACCACTTTGGGGTCGCCCAGCAGAAAGCTGAGGGTGTCCAGCGAGTGGATGTGGCCGTGGAGCAAGTTGGAACCTGCATAATGCACGGCTGCACGCGGTTCGCCGATCTCGCCGTCGGCAATCATACGGCGGGCGATATGATAGGGACGACCGAAACGACGCAGAACACCTGTGTTAAAGGGAATATTGCGGCTGCCCACCGCGGCCAACGCCGCATCTGCCTCTTCCATCGAACAGGCAATCGCCTTTTCGCAGAAGATCATTGGTACATTGGCTTCCGCCACAGCTACTATCATTTCGGCGTGGAGCACACCTTTGGTACAGATAGCCACCAGATCAGGCTGTTCCTGGCGAATCATCTCCAGATAATCGTCGTAGAGCGCTGTTACGCCCCAGCGAGTCTGAAAGGCGTCGCGCTTGGCCGGGTCGATGTCGGCCCCAGCGACGACTTCCAAACGCTGGCTGGCACGACAGGCCGAGGCAATCGAGATAGCTGGCGAACCGGCGGGTCTTTCATCGTCAATGGTGCTGCCCATACGTCCCAGCCCAACAATAGCAACCCGGTATATTTTGTCTGTCATAGTAGAAGAGTTCCTGTAAACTGAACGCGCCACAGCGCGGAAAGGGGAGGAGCAAATCTGCTTTCAACCCCACCCCAGCCGACAGAACGTCGGTGGTAGGATGCAGCGGAGAACAGATTTGCTCCCAAGGGGGATCAATACGCTGGATACGACTAAAAGATCAGACAGTATATTTCGGCTTGTTCGGTCCGCGGTTGCGCTGCAAACGGATGGCGCGTTCTTGCACGGGCAGAGAAATCTTGGCACCGCCCTGGCGATGTGACTCGATGAGGGCAAAGATCAGTTCTGTGCTGGCCAAAGAAACGCGTGGACCGCCCCGGGTCGGTTCGCCTGTATCCAGGCTATGGACCAGATCTTCGATCAGGGCCAGCGTGCTGCTGGCAATGGGCGGATCGGGATAGGGTGCTGTCAGCAAGGCCGTCCCTTTGGGGACGATGGGTTGGCGGCGGCGCAGATGCCACTCCAACCCGTCGTTGTAGGCAGAAAGCGTGCCATTTTCGCAGATCACTTCGATGTCGCCGCCCCGGGGTGTGACCAGCAGATAGCCGGTGACGCCGTTGGCAAAATAGACCGTCCCCTCGCCCACCGGGTCTTCGCGCAGAAGATCGCCGTCGAAAATCTCATCGGTGGCGCGCAGGTTGCCCTGTGCCCACACCGCGGGATGGTCGCTATTCAGGCGCATGACCAGATCGATGTAGTGGCTACCCGTGTTAAAGAGCGTGCCGTTGTTGTAGATGATCACATTTTTGAGCGCGCCCAGCTCGCCGCTGTCCACCAACGCCTTCATCTGGTCATAGGCGACCGACCAGCGACGGTTGGTGCCCAGATTGAAGAAGACGCCGTGGCGCTCCAATGTCTCGGCCATGGCATAGGCTTCGCCCAGAGAGGCGGACATAGCCTTTTCGGCATAGATCGCCTTGACCCCGTGCTCGGCCGCGTAGATGGTAATCTCGGCGCGCTGTTCCGGCTGGGTGGCGATGCTCAGGATTTCGGGCCGTTCTTTATCGATCAGCTCCCGATAGTCGGTGTATTGACGGCTGGCAGGTATCTGATAGAGCTTGCCAAATTCGGCCATCACATCCGGGCGCACATCGGAGCAGGCAATCAGGTCAGTCCGCTCACAGGCCATAAAGCCGGCGGCATGGGAATAGGGCAAAGCAGTTTTGGGCGAGCCAACGACTTCGTTGTCGATAAAGCCGCCCATGCGACTACAGCCAATGACAGCAGCGCGATAGGTTTTCATTCATCTGTCCTTTGTTGGGGGAAAGGCAAGCTATCTAAACAGTAATTAGTATCGCCTCATTTTGGTGTTTTAATGATATAAAACGGCAAACAATTATGCGTTTTGCACATAAATGAGGGGAGAAAAAAACCTGTCCGGTTATCCTACAGTTGGATTGTAGGTCAATCATCCCGACTTGTCAACTGCCCAAAATTGAGGATGCAACCAAAATCAGTGCAGAGATAGTGATGCTGCACAACGACGGCCAGGGTTTCGGCGTTCACCTCTTTGGCCATCTGATTCATCAACCCGCGCTTGGATGATGAATGCATAGGCACAGTTATCCTGCCCCGGTGATACACGATTTGTCAAACGGCTGCAAACGCCCCGGCAACTTTGCGGAAGATGGCGATGGCATCCTCAATCTCCTGGCTATCCCAATTTTCGTGCAACATCAGATTGAAATGGCTTTCGATCATCGCGTGGGCATTGGGACAGGCAAAGTGCCGGTTGGGATCGCCCTTGTAGTCGGGACTGGCCCAGGGATAGCCACTGTTGCCAAAGACACGGCGCTTGACAAACCACTCCTGGCTGTGGGGCATACCGGGGCGATAGTCGCTCATCACCAAAAGTCCTTCGGCGTTCAATGCAGCGCAAAAGGTGGCCTTGTCGCAACTGGCCGCTTCGGGGTGAAAGTGAACGGGCAGAAACCAGTAGCTCGACTCATAGCCTGGCCGGGGTGGTGCAAGCGAGACCACCGCCAGATCAGCCAGCCCTGCGCGCAGTTGCCCCACAATAGCCCTGCGCCGCTCTACGCTGGCGGGCAGTTTGCGCAATTGCACCCGGCCAATAGTAGCCGCCAGATCGTTGAGATTGAAGTTGAGCGATGCGGTTACATTGCTCGAACCGGGGGGCAAAAAGAAGGGTTTGCCCCGATCCGAGGCCCGGCGCACGGCTTGATAGCGCGCTTCGTCGCGGGTGAAGACAACGCCGCCCTGTGGCCCTGTGCTGTGATGTTTGCCGCCCATTGTGGAAAAGGCGGCCAGATCACCGAACGTTCCCACCAACTGGCCGTGGAGCCGTGCGCCGTGGGCTTGCGCGCAATCCTCAATCACTGGGATGCTGTGTTGGTGGGCAAGCGTCATAATGCCCTCCATATCGGCTGGTTCCCCGGCAATGTGGGGCACGACAATCGCCCGGGTCAGCGGACCGATCAGCGCAGCAATCTGCTCTGGCCCGGTGCAATAGCTGTTGGGGATACTGTCCGCAATCACTGGGATCAGATTCTGCAACGGAATGGGCATCATCCCGCCGGGGTCGGTAAAAGCGCCGATGATCACTTCGCCAAAGGGTTCCAGTTCCAGCGCCTTGAGCGCCACATAGACAGCAGCCGAACCGGAACTGACCGCGTCAGCGTAGCCACCGCCCAGCCAGTCGGCAAACTCGGCACAATAGGCAAACTCCTCCTCACCGTCATAGGGCGGCAACACGCCACTCTCGATCACCCGTTCCAAAAATTCATCAACGGCGGCCTTCTCCTCCGGGCCGATGTGGCCACGGCTCGAAAAGGGTTCTACCCGCACTTTGGCGCTATCTGCCTGCGCCGGTTGGCTTCTCTGCTGCATAGCCAGTCCTTTGTTTATAGGGTCGTCATCATCACCCAGAAGGGAGACTTCCCAACTGGATAATCGGTCAACGGCTCCAACGCGCCACTCACCCCATCCACCTGATAGGCCGTCATCCTGTCCGCGGCCTCGCCAGCACAGTATAGAAAGCTACCGCTGGGATCGATATTGAAGGAGCGGGGGCTGGCCGGCACAGGGAAGTAGCCAAAGGGGCGCAGGCTACCATCGGCGGCAATCTGAAAGCCCACAATGCTGTCATGCCCCCGATTGGAGGCGTAGAGCCAGCGTCCGTTGGGGTGGACTTCCACATGGGCTGTGCTGCCACCTTCCGTGTAATCGGCGGGCAGAGTCGAAACATTTTGGAAGGCGGTCAGTGTGCCCCGGGCCGGGTCGAAGTGGTGGGCAGTCACGGTATTGCCCTGTTCGTTGACGATATAGGCCACATCGCCGTCTGGCCCCAGGCAGATGTGGCGGGGACCCGTATTGTCGTCCGGTGGCACAAGCTCGGCGGGATTATTGGGCGTAAGCAGGCCGGCCGTCCCATCAAAACGGAATTGGCTGGTCTTGTTGACCGGAGAGACGTGGGGCACAAAGACAAAGCTGTCCTCTACAGCGGCAAGCACCGCGTGGGCCTTTTCCCCTGTGTTGATATACTGCACCAGTTCCCCAATCGAGCCGTCCGCTTCCAGGCGATGTACCGTAATGCCGCCGCCGGTATAGTAGGCGGTGAGCAGGAAATGCCCGTGGCCGTCGGTGATCAGATGGGCAGGGGTTTCGATGCCTGTGTCCACTTTGTTGATCAGCGTCAGTTCGCCCGAATCCGGGTCCAGGCGAAAGCTGGCCAGTGTGGTGGAAAGCACGTGGGCATCGTAGAGCACTTTGCCATTCGGATGCAGGCAGAGTGCGCCAGAAGGGCCATGCGCGTTGTTGACTGCACGCAGCTCCAATGCGCCCGAATGGGGATCGAAATCGTAGAGTTTGATCTGCTCATCGCCGGTCAGCGAGGCAAAAAGAACGGTTCGTTTCTGTCTGGACTCTGCCATACTGCGCTCCTTTCATCGTGCGTTTGGTTCGTTCGTGGCGTCGATCAAAAGTGTCCCTCATCCCGCAGGCGATAGAGGACGGAGGCGCGCTCTTCCAGGGGGAAGGCCACCGGTTGGTTGCCCCGCCGCTGGGATTCGTAGACCCCCATCACCATTTCCAGCGAAGCAATCCCATCCTCCCCCGGCGAACTGGGAGAGTCGCCTGTCTCCATACAGTGGACCAATTCACGTACGGCGTCCAGGATCGAGCTTGCCGCGGGCAGGGCAGGAAACGGTTCCGGCTCCAGGGCAAACCATTCGATCTGGGAGGTCGGCTCGTTGATGCGGTTTGTGCGATCCACACTGTTCCACCAGCGCGGCCCGTCGCCGTCGATACGAATGACACCTTCTGTCCCCTGAATCTCGATGCCAAAGCGGTGGTAGCGGGTCAGTTCGTTGACCATCGCCACGCCGCTCAGCCCGTTGGCAAAGGTGAAGATGGCGTGGCTGTCATCCTCGACACGGAAGGGCTGGGAGCGGCGCACGGCTGTGCCCACCACCGCAAGCGGCTCACCTGCAAAGAGGCGGAAGAGATCGAAAAGGTGCACAGCGTCGTGGATCAGCGGCCCTTCTTCGTCGGCTGTCCAGGCAGGGAAGGGCTTGACGCCCTGGCAAAAGCCGTAGAGCGCCACCATCTCGCCGATATGCCCCGCGTCGACCATCTCTTTGGCCTTGCGGTGGGCCGGGTCCCAGCGCCGGGAATGGTTGACAGAGAGCACGCAGCCCGCGTCGCGACAGGCCGTCACCAGTGCGTCGGCGTCGGTAAGATTCAGCGCCAGGGGCTTTTCGCAGAAAATCCCTTTTACGCCCTCGGCCACAGCAGCTTCCACAATCGCCCGGTGCAGACCGGGATGGGTGGCAATAGAGACGATGTCCAGCTTCTCCCGGGCAAACATCTCCCGATAGTCGTGATAGAGCGCATCCACGCCCCAGCGTTTGCCAAAGGCTTGCAGATGCTCCGCGCCACGGCTGGCCCCGGCCACCAGTTCGGTCTGGGGTAAGACAGCCAATGCACCGGCATGGGTCATCGGCGTCGGCGGATCAGTCTCCCAGAGTGTGCCGATCCGTCCACAGCCGACAAGTCCTGCCCGATAGGTTTTCATCATTGTTCCTCTTTTCTCTGACTTTCTTCTTTAACCTTTTTGTGGGCTGGATTGTGCAGGTACTGTCAATCCAGCCGCTCGACTGAATTCTCCAATACGCCCAATCCTTCAATCTCGCCACGAATCTGGTCGCCGGGGTTCAGACGCAGCTTTTTGGCAAGCCCCACGCCGGCCGGTGTCCCTGTGCTGATGATGTCGCCGGGCTGCAAAGTGACAAATTGGGAGATAAAGGAGATGGCTTCGGCAGGCGAGAAGATCATCTGGCCTGTGTTGGCATCCTGCTGCAATTCCCCGTTGTACCAAAGCTGCATACGCAGATTGTCGGGGTGGCTCACCTCATCCGCGGTCGTCATCCAGGGACCCATCGGCCCGAAAGTGTCCAGCCATTTGCCCACCAGCCAATCGAAGAACCAGTCCCCTTCCTGCAGGGGCAGGTCCTTGCGGAAGGTCAACTCCCGGGCGGAAATGTCATTGAAGATTGTGTAGCCGCCGATGTGCCCTGCGGCCTCTTCCGGGGTCAGATTGCGCCCGGTTTTGCCAATCACCACGGCCAGTTCCAGCTCCCAATCGGCGAAACCGGTGGAGGGTGGGACGCGAATGGCATCCTGCGTGCCCACAATCGAAGTGCAGGGTTTGCTGAAGAAACGGGGGATCATCTTCTCTTTGCCCGCAAAGCTCCCGCCGCCTTCCAGCAGATGGGATGCGTAGTTGCCCGCCAGACAGAGCAGCTTGCCTGGGCAAGGGATGGGCGCGCGCAGTTTGACCTGTTCGAGCGGATGTGCGAGTTCGGTGGCGTGGGCTTGTGCCCAAGCCAAGGCGGCATTGGCTTCATCCAGCGCACGAGGGCCATCCGCCAGGAGTGCTATCACAGAGGATGCCTGGGCCGGATCACCTTTGCCGCTGGCTTGGAGCGCGGCGGCCAGGTCAAAGACAGCGCCATCTACCACTGCGCCCACACGTTCTTGCTGGTTGTGGATGTACGTTGCTAATTTCATTGGGTCTCTCCTTTGAATTTCGTTTTGTTTGTGGCTTTCTTGTATTTTGTCAGACCTGGGCCAAAAGAAACTCTGCCCCAGCTTTTCGCCAATTCACACCCAGCGCGTGCGCGCATCCCTTTGCCGGGCGTCTTCCACAAAGCCGATTGTTTTGCATGGGTTATAGCTCGCTCAGGAGGATTCGTTGGCCGCCATTCTCCGCGGAACGGAGCAGCGCGGTCAGAATGGCTATCACTTCGACCGCCCAGTCGATGGGGTATGGAGGATTCTTCGTTTCTGCCATTGCGATGGCGCGTTCCAGGGTGCCCACATAGAATTGATCCCAATTGCGGATGTCAATCTCGGCCCAGCCCTGTTCGCCATAGACGGCCCCGTGATAGAGGCTGGGGGATTTTTGCAGCAGATTGATCACCCCCTGGCGGCCATCGGCATAGTGGACCAGACCCACATCGCAACGGGTGCTGCGTTGGGTACTCACGGCCACGGCTCCCGGCCCCAACAGTGTGTGCAGCAGTTCGACCGGGTGGATGCCATAGAAAAAGGGGTGGCGCGCCCGGGGATTGGGGACATTTCCCGCTGCAGGGCCGCTGGTCACAGCCAGATTGAGCGGGCCAAACTCGGTCAGACGCGGCTGCAACGCCAGCATTTCGACGGCATAGCGCACGGCAGAACAGGACATCAGCGGTGCGCCGTTCTGCGCTGCCAGGCTCACCAATGCCCGCACATCGTCAAAGTCGTTGGCAAAGGGCTTGTCCACAAATGTGGGCAGCCCTGCCGCGATGGACAGGCGGGCAGGAGCGGTGTGGTCATCCCCATAGCGGTTGCAGATCATCACCAGATCAACGCCGCTGATCGCTTCGGCGGGCGTGGCTGTCACCTGTGGAATCTGACACTGGCTGGCTTTTTCCTGGGCCTGTGCCCCATCTTCCCCCCACAACTTCACCACTTGCGCCCGCCCGTAGAAGGGCGCGCCGGGCAGGTTGACCTGTCTGGCATAGGATTCTGTGTGTGTGCTATCTGCGCCGATCATACCAATTCGAATCATAACCATCTCCATTCACTGCGACGGACTCTCAATATTCCAGAAATAGATACGTCTTTCAGATAGCCATTTTCTCGATAGAATGCTTTTTGCTCTTCTGTCAGTGCCATGGGTTTTCTCCTCTGCATAGCCTGCGTATGTCTGATAAAGCGCGGTAATCGATATACTACCAAAATTTGGCTTGGTCAAATGCGGTATGCAGATTTGTTTTGGAAAGAGAATGGGAAGAAGAAGATGAGGACGGGTTGACAGGATTGGTTCGATGGAAGCTTAAATCTGTAGGATAACTATACACCATTTTGCATAATATGCGAATCGCATATCGTGCACTCACTTCCCCCACTGATGAAAAACACTCCCGCTTCTTTCCACAAGCAATAAGGGCTTCGCCGGAAAGGAATTAGTCTGTTCGAGCCGGAGTGGGCTGTGTAGGATTCATTTTGACGTTTATATTGCCTACCCAACATCGCCCAAGTCCTGGGACCTGGCACACGCCTTGACAGTGCATCCAGATGTGGTACGATTTAAATCGTGCATGATACACGATGCATGATTCCTTTGCGCTTTGCATAGGCAACACAGCCAAGATATACCTTAAGGGTAGTGCAGCAATGGACACAGGGACACTGGTAGATCGCGTATATCAAACCCTGAGGGAGCAGATTCTACAGGGGAAATATGAGCCAGGGCAGAAATTGAACTTGGCCCTGTTGGCGCAAGAACTTCAAGTGAGCAATACGCCGATCCGTGAGGCGATGGCGCGGCTGGAACGGTTAGGGCTGGTGGAGACTGTCCCCTACGCTGGCCCCAAGATCAGGCGTCTGAACGCTGCCCAACTGCAAGACATTTATGACGTGCGTATCGCGCTGGAAGAGTTAGCCGTGCGGCTGGTAGCACAAAGCGAAGACCCAGACGCTTTCAACGGTATGGCTGCCGCCCTGGAGATGCAAGAGCGTGCCTGCAAAGGAGATGATCCACGAGCAGTGGTAGACGCGGATCGGGCATTCCACGATGCCCTTGTCCAGGCTTCCAGGAATAGTGTGTTGCTGGAGATGCTGCCGAATCTGTCGGCTCGCACTCGTTTGCTATTAGAGTTGAATACCCCCCTGTCGGAAGGGATAGACAGAGAGGCGGCGTTGCGCGGACTACAGGGGCATCGGCGTGTTTTTGAAGCCTTGCGGGAAGGGGATGCAGACGCAGCAGTGCAGGAACTCCGTCACGAGCTAACCCGTGGCAAGGAGCGCCTGGTGGTACAGATGACCAAGCGGGAAGTCGCCTGAAGCGATTATGAACGCGAACGCTCTACAAGAGAATAAAAGTTCGACACAAGCCACCGAAAACACCACACCCATATCAAGAAAGGCAAGCGAAAATGCGAAGCAAACAACTTGGCAAGTACGGTCCAGACGTCCCGGTCATCTGTCTTGGGGCATGGCCGCTTGGCGGGGGGATGGGCGTGCTGCCCGACAAGCAGGTCATCGACACCGTACACGCTGCCCTGGACTGCGGCATTAACTTCATCGACACCGCTGAAGGCTACCAGACGAGCGAATCTGTATTGGGTAAAGCACTGGCGGGCAAACGGGACAAAGTCATTCTGGCCACCAAACTGTCCGGCGACCATTCACTGGAGCATATGAACCGGGCCATCGAAAACAGCCTGCGCGCTTTGAAGACAGATTACATCGATCTCTACCAGTTGCACGCGCCCAAACCGGAATATCCCATAGAACAGACGATGGGCGGTCTGTTGCGGCTCAAAGAGCAAGGGAAAATACGTTACATCGGCGTGTCCAATTTCTCTGCGGAACAGCACGCAGAAGCGCTGCAATACGGTCATGTAGACAGTTCCCAACCGATGTACAGTATGCTTGTCAGAACAGCGGGAGAGGCCGTGTTGCCCTTCTGTGAGGCCCACGGAATCGGCGTCATTGTTCACTCGCCCCTGGCGAAGGGGTTGCTGACCGGCAAGTACACGCCGGATCACAAGTTCCCTGAAGACGACGAAAGAAGCTGGATGGCCGCCTTCCAAACAGAACGTTTCGCCAGCGCCTTGCGCGTGGCAGATGAACTCAACGCGTGGGCCACGGCACACGGCCACAGCCTCGTCGATCTGGCGATTGCTTGGACGTTGGCGAATACAGCGGTCACATCCTGCATTGTGGGGGCCAAGACACCGGAGCAAGCCAGACAGAATGCCGAGGCTGCGCAGTGGGTTCTCACCGCCGATGACCTCCGAGAAATCGATCAAATCCAGGGCGATTTTCGAATCTTGAATCTCCATCGCTAGTCAGTGTTGCGATTTGTGAGGCGTTCGCTAGAATTGGGAAACCGGGAGGAGGAATGACCGGCATAACTCGACTATATGTGACGCGAGAGAGGTGCAGATGACTAAATCAGACAAGGAATCCCGCAGATTGACGCTTTGGTACGCACAGCCAGCCGTTACGTGGAACGAGGCCCTACCGCTCGGCAACGGTCGGCTCGGCGCGATGGTCTTTGGGGGCGTTGAGCAGGAGCGTCTACAGTTGAACGAAGACACCCTGTGGAGTGGTGGTCCTCATTGCTACGACAATCCAGATGCGTATAAGCTCCTGGCCGAAGTTCGGCAGGCTATCGAACAGGGCGAATATGAACGGGCGGAGGCGCTCGCGCAGAATATGCTGGGAAGACACAAATTTCAGCAGTCGTATCTACCCCTGGGCGATCTCTTTCTCAATTTCTCAAAGCGCGGAGGACCGAGCGAATATCAGCGCACATTGAATATGGAAACCGCCGTGAGCGAGGTCACCTACCGCATCGGTGACGCGCACTTCACACGAAAGACCTTCGCCTCCCGCCCTGATGAAGTGATTGTGATACGCCTCGAGTGCGACAAGCCGGGCCAGATCACCTTTGACCTGTCGATGCAGAGTCCCCACCCCTCAAAATCCCAGAGCCTGCCGGATGCCACACTGTCGCTCACAGGCCACACCGGTCCACGGGAGGAGAGTCGGTTGATCGGCCCTTGGGAAGGCGAGGGTTTGAAGTTTGCAGCGCGGGCCAGCGTCACTGTCGAAGGCGGAAAGGTCGTCGCTCACGGCGACAGGCTCTCGGTTGAGGGTGCCAACGCTGCAACCGTCTCTTATGCGGCGGCGACCAGTTACGTGAATTATCAGGACATCAGTGGCGATCCGGCAGGGAAGGTTGAGGCGTATCTGGACAATATCCAGGGGAAGTCCTGGGAACAGCTTTACAAAAACCACGTGGATGACTACACGGCACTTTTTGAGCGGGTATCCATCGAGTTGGGCGGAGAAGCTTCCGAGAGCATCCCCACCGATGAACGACTTCGGCGCGTGGCCGAGGGAACGGCTGATCCGCTGCTAACCGAGCAACTCTTTCAGTATGGCCGGTATCTGATGATCGCCGGTTCTCGGCCCGGCACACAGCCGTTGAATCTGCAAGGCATCTGGAACGACCAGATCAGGCCAATGTGGGGCAGCAAGTACACCATCAACATCAACATCCAGATGAATTATTGGGTGGCGGAGGTCTGCAACTTGAGCGAGTGCCACGAGCCACTCTTGCGGATGGTGGGCGAGTTGCAGGAACCGGGGGCGAATACGGCAAAGGTCCACTACAAAGCCGGTGGCTGGCTTGCCCACCACAACACAGACCTGTGGCGCGGCACAGCCCCGGTCGATGGCGCGCAGTGGGGCATGTGGCAGACCGGTGGCGCGTGGCTCTGCCAGCACCTTTGGGAACACTATCTCTACACGGGCGACACCGAACATCTGAAGAAGTCGTACCCCATTCTTAAGGGGGCGGCAGAATTTTTCCTCGATTTCCTCATCACGGACAGGGACGGCTATCTGGTGACCTCGCCGTCGCTTTCGCCCGAACATAGCCACGGCGGCGCGAGTGCAGACGGCAAAAGCGACGGGCGCAAGAGTGCCACTATCTGCGCTGCCCCCACCATCGATATGCAGATATTGCGGGACCTCTTTGCTAATTGCATCGAGACCTCGGAAATTCTGGGTATCGACGAAGAATTCCGGGCAAAGCTGACGCAGACGCGGGCGCGTCTGGCGCCTATGCAGATCGGCCAGTATGGCCAACTCCAGGAATGGCTTGTGGAGTGGGACAATCCCGATGACCCCCATAGCCACGTCTCCCACTTGTACGGACTCTTTCCCAGCAGCCAGATCAATCGCCGCGATACCCCTGAGCTATTCGCCGCGGCCCGCACATCCCTGATGCACCGAGGGAAACACCGCGGATGGCCCGGTGCCTGGAGAATATCCCTGTGGGCCAGGGCAGGTGACGGCGATCAGGCCCATGACATTCTGGTCAATTATATTGTGGGGAGCCTCAACGACAATCTGTTCAATGGGAAGCAGATTTTCCAGATCGACGCCAATTTCGGCACAACCGCTGGCATCGCGGAGATGCTCTTGCAGAGCCACGGCGGTGAAATCCATCTTCTGCCTGCGCTGCCACAAGCCTGGCCAGAGGGATCTGTGACGGGTCTCCGCGCACGCGGTGGATTTGAGATCGATATGTGGTGGGAAAAGGGCGTGTTGTCCAAGGCCGCAATTCGTGCTGACAGAAACGGTCTTTGCCAGCTACGCGCGGGTGTCTCCGTTGTGGTCAAGCAGGGCGACAAATTGGTCAAAACCGAGGAAATCGCGGAAGGTCTGATTTCATTCCCGGCGGAAGAAGCTCAGGCGTATGTGGTTGTCCCTGAATAGTTGAAAAATATTCTTGAATCCTAAGATTCGCCTACAATGAGGGGGGAGATATACTCGTGACTGAACAAACTAAAGTTCTCTATACAGGTGGTGATGGCGATATAGGCAAGGTGTTTGCGCGCCTCGCCAACCCTAAGTACAAGCTGCGACTGACCTATTTCAAGGATCCCATCGAGTCGGATATTCACGAAGTTGTGCAGGTAGACCTCACCGATTTCGAGTCGGTGCGCGCTGCTATGCGCGGTATGGATTCAGTGGTGCATTTTGGTGCCGATTCTTCGCCACGGGCATCCTGGGATTCAGTCCTCAACAACAACCTGATCGGCACCTACAACGTTTATGAAGCCGCCCGTCTGGAGGAGGTTCGTCGCGTTGTCTTTGCCAGCACAAACTGGACCTGTGCCTATCATATTGCCGAGCATGGCAAAGTCAGTGCAGGAGAAGCACCCATCCGCCCCGCGAGCCTTTATGCCGTCAGCAAGTGTTTTGGCGAGGCTTTGGGGAGCCACTACTATGACACCTATGGTCTTAGCGTGATTTGTTTGCGCATTGGTCGTAGTCATGACGCGTCAGACGAAGGCCCTAATACCGAAGAACTGCTTCAGATGTCGAAGATCATCCCTGGCCGTGGACCGTATGAAGGCGATCTCTGGCTCAAGCTCTGGGTCAGTAATCGTGATATGACTCAGCTCATTGAAAAGAGCCTTGATACCGACTGCGGCTACGGTGTATTCCTGGCTTCCTCGGACAATCAACCAGCCATCTATGATCTGTCTGAGACCAAACGCGTGCTGGGCTATAAGCCCGTACACGGCATCCAGCAGTTCTGGGACTTCGAGAAAGGCTGTCCTCGAGTATAGCTGGGCGTGGAGATCGACTGGGACTTCGTCGAAAAACCCCGGATAGGCATGACGAAGTATCCGGAGTGATCAGGCTGGCCTCCCATTAGTTCTATATTGGAGAATACTTATGGAATACACATATTTAGGGAAATCCGGGCTGTATGCGTCGAGGATCAGCATCGGCGGCGTGCAACTCGGATCAGAAGACCTTTCTCAGCGCCAGGTCGAGCGGATTGTCGGTGCTATGTTCGACGCCGGTATCAATCTAATCGACACCGCGTATATTTACGGCAATGGCCAGTCGGAAGTACGGATCGGCAAGGCATTGGGTGCGAAGAGAAAAGATGTGATCCTCGTGACGAAAGGCGGGCATTACAAAGCGGAGTACGATCCACCGAGCATCGGCGCGCCTTCGCGCAGATACCTGGTGAAGGAAGTGGAGACCTGCCTCAAGCGGCTGAATACCGACTACATCGACGTGTATATGTGGCATATGGGCAACTCGATCTCTCCGCATGAAATGCTCAGGGCGATGGATGATCTGGTAAAGAGCGGCAAAGTCCTGTACATCGGCGGCTCGAACACGCCAGCCTGGAAGTTGGGGGTTGCATCGGAGTACGCACGGAATCACGGCATGAATCCAATCGTACTCGAACAGAGCGGATACTCGATGCTCAACAGAAAATGTGAGTTGGACACAATCCCCTGCTGTCTGGAATACGGGATCAGTTTCATGCCCTACCGGGCGCTGCAGAGCGGTTTTCTTTCCGGCAGATACAAGAAAGGCGAACCGGTCCCCGAGGACACCGCGGTCGGACGATACAACAAGCCGACCCTCGACCGGATGTCGACCGACGAGAATTGGGAGATTCTGGAGCAGATCGCACAGGTGGCCGAAGACCTCAGCATCCCGCTTCAGGAATTGGCGCTGGCCTGGCTTCTCCATCAACCAGCGGTGGATACGGTTATTGTCGGTGCAAGCAGACCCGAACAGGTCACTGAAAATGCCAAGGCAGCTACTGTCAAACTCAGCCCGGACGTTCTTGCCCGTCTGGATGAGATATTGAGGAGAAACGACTGATGACATCACCCAAGAAAGTTCTTGTTACTGGCGCAACCGGGCATGTGGGCAGCAGTACCTATATGCTTCTGGCGAGCCAACCGGAGAAGTACGATGTGTATGCGCTGGATCGGCAGCGTGAATTCTCTGGCCGCGTGCCGGCTAGAAATCAGGGCCTGAAAATCCCGGATGAGAAGTTTCATCTGTGCAACCTGGCAGATGCTGGGGCAATTCGGCAGGCGGTCGAGGGAATGGATGTGGTGGTTCACCTGGGCGCGGACCCCGGCGACGACGGAAGCTGGGAGAGCCTGTTGAACAACAATGTGGTGGGCACGTACAATGTATTTGAGGCTTGCCGGGCTGCTGGCGTGCCACGGGTGGTTGCAGCCAGCAGCATTATGGTTTCTCAGGGGCAACGGGAGCAGGAGCCTTATAAGTCGATAGTCGACAAGCGCTTCGACGATGTGCCCAAGGATTACCCAATGCTCACACCGGCGACACCAGCGGAGCCGAGAGGGATTTACGGCGCTACCAAAGTTTGGTCAGAGTCCCTGGCACGGGTATACGCCTATTCCCACGGAATGTCGTGCATCTGCATCCGCATCGGTCAGGTGGAACGGGACCGTCCCCGACCGCCCCACGGCCACGACTTTTTTGTGAGCCAGCGGGATATCGCCCAGATTATGGAATGCGCCGTCAACGCAGATGAAGAACTGCGATTTGGGATATTCTATGGCATATCGAACAATGACTGGCGTTGGATGGATATTGAGGATGCCCGGCAAAAACTGGGGTATGTGCCCCAGGACAGGGCAGAAGACAACCACGTCTATTGAGTTGAGACAGGAGATGAATTATGCAAGCAGGCGATATCCCCAAACGTGAATTCGGGAAAACCGGAGAGATGCTCACTGTGATCGGGCCTGGCGGGGCGCGTTTTCGGATGGTTTCCTGGGAGGAAGCAACGGCCATTGTGCGCCGCTGCTACGACCTGGGGATCAACTATTACGACTGCTCCCACAACTACTGGGGAGGCCGCTCAGAGGAGGTCTACGGCGCGGTCCTGGCCCCGTTTCGCCAAGATGTCTTCATCACGACAAAGTGTGACGCGCGCACCCGGGAAGGCGCCGAACGGGAGTTGGAAGCCGGACTCAAGAGTATGAAGACCGACTACGTGGACCTCTGGCAACTCCACAAAGTCGGACATTCCGATGACGACCTGGAAGCTATCTTTGCGCCGGGCGGCGCGATGGAGGCGCTGGTGGCAGCGAAGAAGGCCGGGAAGTGTCGTTTTATCGGCTTCACAGTCCACGGGGATCCCAATACAGTGGTTCAGTTACTTCAACTCTACAACGATTGGGACGCGACACTGATTCCGCTGAATCCAGCCGACCCAGCATATATGAGCTTTGAAAAGATTGCCCTTCCCGCCGTCATTGAGCGGGGTCTCGGAATCCAGGTGATGAAAAGTCTGGGCAACGGGAAACTGCTGTCGGCCATCACTGCGCGGGATTGCATCAACTACGCGCTGAGCCTGCCCACCCATTGCATCGCCCTGGGTTTCACCAGCATTGGACAGGTGGAGGATGACGTCCGCTTTGCTCAGGAGTATAAGCCGCTATCAGGCGAGGAGATGGATCAGCTGCGCAGCCGGGCCGCCAAGGTGGCTGGCCCGAATCTGGAAGACTGGAAGAAGCCTTTGGGGGCCACGTTAGCAGGCCGACAAACCCCGCTCCACGACGACGTTTGAGCGGCAACGACGAAGCTTGTCCCGGACAAAGGAAAAGCGTTTTCTCTTGCCCGTCCACAAATCTGCCAAGGAGAATCGAAAGTCAATATGGCTCAACCAATCCTGCCCACTGATCCACGTCTCACCTGGTCTGGCGCGCTTTCCCTGGAAAGCGGCGATGGCTGGGCTATGCCCTGGCGCATCCCCCACAGCCAGGCCGCGCTCTTCTACCCAGGCCTGGTAGAGCGGGCGGCTATGCCCGCTGGCGTGCGCATCGCCTTCCGTAGCGACACCACATCCCTTGCGGGACAGATCGTACCTTTCCCAGAAATGCCGCCTATCGACCTCTACTGCGACGGCGTCTTTCTCGGCTCTGCCGAATTGGACGGACGCAGCGACTTCCGATTTGTGGGATTGCCGTCCGGGGAAAAGGTGATTGAACTGTGGCTGCCCCAATTTGGCGAGTTTCGTCTGCGTGAACTGACCGTCGACGCCGATGCCAGTCTGACACCCTTCCAGGACGAACGTCCCCGCTGGATCACCTACGGCAGTTCTATCACCCAGTGTCGCACGGCTTCCTCGCCCTCTCACACCTGGCCGGCTATCGTCGCCAGAGAAGGGGGTTACAACCTCACCGCCCTGGGCTATGGGGGGCAATGCCATCTGGACCCAATGATTGCCCGTATGATGCGGGATATGCCCGCCGACTTCCTCTCCATCTGTGTCGGCATCAACATCTACGGCAGCGGCTCACTCAATGAACGCAGCTTTAGGCAGGCCATCATCGGCTTTGTACAGTTGCTGCGGGAAGGCCATCCAGAGACGCCCCTGGCGGTACTCTCCCCCATCCACGCGGTCCACCGGGAGACAGAAGTCAATGCGGCTGGTTTCACCATACAGGCCATGCGGGAAGAGGTCGAAAAGGCTGTCGCTGTCCTGCAATCCCAGGGAGACGGCCACATTCACTACGTCAACGGTCTGGACATCTTTGGGGCTGAGAGCGCCCACCTGCTGCCCGACGATCTGCACCCCAATGCCGAAGGGTACGAATTGATGGGCCGAAATTTCAGCCAAAAAGTGGCCGGACCCTATTTCGGGACTTAACACCCGCGTCTGGCCCACTGTCGTACCTGGCAATCAGACATTCAGTGCAATTCAAGTCGGGGGCAATTGCCTTCCCGGAAGGGGGCAGAGCAAGATGGCAAGTGCCTGCATCTCCTGCCCTCTTCCGGGAAGGTCAGACCCGCTCCGGCTTGAATTGCACCCCCACAGGTCGGCAGAGTATCTCCGCTCTGCCTTTGCTGGTATAATACGCCACATCTACTTTTTTGACTGCTCCAACCGGTTGCTCATCCCGCCGCCTACTCCCAAGGACGACAATGTCTATTCGCGTCGCCATCAACCACAAGACCCACTATACCTACGACCGGGCGGTTGCGCTCTCGCCCCACGTCTTTCGCCTGCGTCCCGCGCCCCACTGCCGCACGCCCATCGAAGCCTACTCCCTGCGCATCCGGCCCGAAACCCACTTTATCAACTGGCAGCAGGACCCCTTCGGCAACTACCAGGCCCGGGTCGTCTTCCCGGAGAAAGGCGAGGAACTCTACATCGAAGTTGATGTGGTGGCGGATATGACTGTCATCAATCCCTTCGAATTTTTCGTGGAATCCTATGCGGAAAATTTCCCCTTCACCTACGATTCCCAATTGTCCAAAGAATTGGTCCCCTATTTGGAAGTGCAGGAGGCGGGTCCCCTGCTCACCGCCTGGCTGGCAGAGGTTTCGCGGGACGAAATGCCGATCATCGACTTTCTGGTGGCCCTCAACCACCGGCTCTACACCGACATCGCCTACTCCATCCGTATGGAGCCGGGGGTGCAGAGCTGTGAGCAGACCCTGGAACGGGCGCTCGGCTCCTGCCGGGATTCGGGCTGGCTGCTGGTGCAGATTCTGCGCCATTTGGGGCTGGCGGCCCGCTTTGCCTCCGGCTATCTGGTCCAATTGACCGCGGATGTGGAGGCTCTGGACGGACCCTCCGGCCCCACCGCCGACTTCACCGATCTCCACGCCTGGGCCGAAGTCTATCTGCCCGGCGCGGGTTGGGTCGGGCTGGACCCCACCTCCGGCCTCTTTGCCGGGGAGGGGCACATTCCCCTGGCCTGCACGCCCCATCCGGTCAGCGCGGCCCCGGTCACAGGGGCCACCGACAAGTGCGAAGTCACCTTCGCCTTCGACAACTCCGTGCGCCGCCTGCACGAAGACCCCCGTGTGACCAAACCCTATACCGACGAGCAGTGGGCGGCCATCAATGCTCTGGGCGATCAGGTGGACGAGGAATTGACGGCCCAGGACGTGCGCCTGACAATGGGTGGCGAGCCGACTTTTGTCTCCATCGACGATATGGAGGCCCCGGAGTGGAACACCGAAGCCGACGGCCCCCACAAGCGCAAACTGGCCAACCACCTCCTGCGCCGCCTGCAAGACGCCTTTGGCGCCGGCGGCATCCTCCACTACGGTCAGGGCAAGTGGTATCCCGGCGAACCCCTGCCCCGCTGGAAGCTGGCCGCCTACTGGCGAACCGATGGCCTGGCCCTCTGGCGCAACCCGGACCTGCTGGCTGACATCAGCCACGCAGACGTGGGCCACGCAAACGTGGGCCACGACGACGGCGTTAGCGTCGAACAGGCCCGCCAGTTTACTGACACACTGGCCTCCTATCTGCAACTGTCGCCGACAACCGTCAGCCCGGCCTACGAGGATGTCTTCTACTATCTGCTGCAAGAGGGGCGCATCCCGGACAATCTGGACCCGCTGGCCGCGGACCTGGACGATCCCCTGGAGCGGCGGCGGCTGTCCCAACTGTTGGAGCGGGGACTGGGCACGCCCAAAGGTTTCGTCCTGCCCCTGGGCTGGAACTATACGAGCCAAAGCTGGGAGAACGGGCCGTGGAGCTTCCGCCGGGGCCATCTCTACCTGATGCCCGGCGATTCCCCAATGGGTCTGCGTCTGCCCCTGGATTCCCTGCCGTGGCTGGCCGAGGAGGACGAGGACCCCATCTTCGAGCGCTCGGCCTTCGAGGAACTGCCCGCCCTGCCCGACTACTACGCGGCAGTCCAGGCCCGCTACGACGACGAGGCTGCTCGCCCCGCGGCCAGCCCCAAACAGAAGATCAGGCACGTGCCCCACACCGCGCTCTGTGTGGAGCCACGGGATGGGCGGCTCCACATTTTTATGCCCCCCGCCAGCTATTTGGAACACTACCTGGACCTGCTGGCCGCGGTCGAACTGTCGGCCCAATCCCTGGGTATCCCCGTCGTCATCGAAGGCTACGACCCGCCTGCCGACCACCGGCTGCAAAAGATGCTCGTCACCCCGGACCCCGGCGTCATCGAAGTCAACATCCACCCCTCCCACAACTGGCGGGAACTGGTGGAGAATACGGTTACGCTTTACGAGGAGGCCCGGCTCTCTCGCCTGGGCGCGGAGAAGTTTATGCAGGACGGTCGCCACACAGGCACAGGCGGCGGCAATCACGTCACACTGGGCGCGGCTGTGCCCGCGGACAGCCCCTTCCTGCGTCGGCCCGATCTCCTGCGCAGTCTGGTGGCCTATTGGCAGAACCACCCCGGCCTCTCCTATCTCTTCTCCGGGATGTTTATCGGCCCCACCAGCCAGGCCCCTCGTGTGGATGAGGGGCGCGAAGATCACGTCTATGAATTGGAGATCGCCTTCCAGCAGATCCCCGAACCGGGCCAGCCTGTGCCGCCCTGGCTGGTGGATCGGGTGCTGCGCAATCTGCTGGTGGACATCACCGGCAACACCCACCGGGCCGAATTCTGCATCGACAAACTCTACGCCCCCGGCTCTCCCAGCGGGCGGCTGGGGCTGGTCGAGTTGCGCGCCTTCGATATGCCCCCCCACGCCCGTATGAGTGTGGCCCAGATGCTGCTGGTGCGTACCCTCGTGGCCTGGTTCTGGCAGAAGCCCTATCGCCGCAAGCTGACCCGCTGGGGTCCGGCCCTCTACGACCGCTATCTGCTGCCCCACTTTGTGGAAGCCGACCTGCGGGAAGTGGTGGGCGAGTTGCAGTCCGCTGGCTACGACTTCCGGCTGGAATGGCTGGACCCCTTCTTCGAGTTCCGCTTCCCCCGCTTTGGCACGGCCCAGGTGCAGGGAATGAGCCTGGAAGTGCGCATGGCTATCGAACCCTGGCACGTGCTGGGCGAAGAGATCAGCGCGCAGGGCGCGTCCCGCTATGTGGACTCGTCGGTGGAAAAGGTGCAGGTCAAAGTCCAGGGGCTGATCGGTGACCGCTATATTGTGGTCTGCAATGGCCGCCGCCTGCCCCTGCGCAGCACAGGCGTTCCCGGCGAATTTGTGGCAGGCGTGCGCTACCAGGCCTGGCAGCCTCCCTCCGCGCTGCACCCGACTTTGCAGGTGCAGGCTCCCCTGGTCTTCGACATCATCGACACCTGGAACGGGCGGGCGATCGGGGGCTGCACCTATCACGTGGTCCACGCAGGGGGACGCGCCTATGACGACATTCCGGTCAACGCCAACGTGGCCGAATCCCGGCGGGTCAGCCGCTTCTGGGACTACGGCCACACCCCCGGTGGTGTCTTTGTCTATCCAGCCACGCCCCGGCCCACCCGCCGCTATATGACCGAACACGGGGGACGCCAGGAGGCGTCCGCCCTGCCGCCCGTCGAAGTCAATCCCATTTTCGCCCACACACTGGACCTGCGATGGACGCCGGAAGCACTTTAGCCAGCCCGCTCTTGGCCGACTACTCTCTTGTCGGGGGCAACTACGACGAAATGTGGCAGGCCAAGGGTGTGCTCCAGCCCCACTGGCAGCCCTTCGTCCACTTCCTGACAGCGCTTGGCGCGCCCGGTCTGGAGCGTCTGCAACAGGAGGTGCGCCGCCTGCTGCGGGACAACGGCGTCACCTACAATGTCCACGGCGCGCCCGACGGGATGCAGCGCCCCTGGCCGATAGACGTTATTCCGCTGATTCTGGACGAACCGGATTGGGCGGTGATCGAGGCCGGGGTGGTCCAGCGGGCCGAGCTGCTCAATCTGGTGCTGGAAGATCTCTACGGCCCCCGCAAGCTCCTGGCCCAGGGATTACTGCCACCGGACCTGATCTACAGCCATCCCGGCTTTCTGCGCGCCTGCGATGGAGTGGTGCAGCCCGGCGAACGTCAACTGCTGGTCTACGCCGCGGACTTGGCCCGGGGGCCGGACGGGCGCATGTGGGTGCTGGCCGACCGCACCCAGGCCCCTTCCGGCGCGGGCTATGCCCTGGAAAATCGCACAGTCATGGCTTCGGTCATGCGCTCGATGTTTCACGAAGGGCGCATCCGCTATCTCTCCAACTTCTTTCGGGAATTGCAGAGCACTCTGGTATCCGTGGCGGGCCAGCACAAAGAGGCCCCCCGGATGGTCCTGCTCACCCCAGGCCCCCACAACGAAACCTATTTTGAGCACGCCTATCTGGCCGCCTATCTGGGCTACCCGCTTGTCCAGGGCGGCGACTTGACTGTCGTCAACGGCTCGGTGGTGATGAAGTCCCTGGCCGGGTTGCAGCCTGTGGATGTGATTCTGCGCCGGGTGGACGACACCTTCTGCGATCCCCTGGAACTGCGCTCGGACTCCTATCTGGGCGTGGCTGGTCTGCTGGAAGCGGCCCGCCGCCAGCGGGTGACAGTCGCCAATCCTCTGGGCGCGGGCATTCTGGAAAATCCGGGGCTGATCCCTTTCCTGCCCGGTCTGGCCCAACACTTCCTCAACGAAGAGTTGATCCTGCCCTCCGCGGCCACCTGGTGGTGCGGCCAGCCCCGGGAACTGGACTACGTGCTGACCCATTTGGACGAACTGGTGATTACCCCGATTGTGCCCCATGGCGCGGGCCGCTCAGTGGTGGGCAGCCAGTTGAGCAAGCGGGAACTGGCCCAGTGGCGGGAGCGCATCCGCCAGCAGCCCCTGGCCTTTATTGGCCGGGAACAGGTCAGCTTTTCCACCTCCCCCTCCTTTATCGACGGCAAACTGGAAGCCCGGCATACGGTCCTGCGTAGCTTTGCCACGGCCCAGCGCAGCGGCTACGCGGTCATGCCCGGCGGCCTGACCCGCAGCGCGGCAGGCCCCGATGCTTTTGTGGTCTCCAACAGCGCGGGGGGCATCAGCAAGGATACGTGGGTGCTCAGCTCCCAACGCCAGCACCACATCAGCCTCTGGCAGCAGACCGCGCCGGAGCACGCCCGCCACAGCGATGCCACCCTCTCCAGCCGGGCAGCGGAAAACCTCTTTTGGGTGGGGCGCTACGCGGAGCGGGTCGAGAGCACAGCCCGCATCCTGCGCGCCATTCTGGACTATTACAGCCACGACAGTCTGCTGGCCGACGAGATCGAGTCGGCCTGTCTGAGCCGTCTGCTGGTCGCTCTGACGCAGGTGACGATGACCTATCCGGGTTTTGTGGGCGAGGGTGGCGAAGAGCGGCTGGCCCAGCCCGGCGAGGAGATTCTGGCCGTTAGCCTGGACGACAAGCGTGTCGGCGGGCTGCTGGCAGACCTGCGGGCGATGGTGGGCGCAGCCTTTGGCGTGCGGGATTTCTGGTCGCCAGACACCTGGCGGGTGATCGAAAATATCGAAGACCCGTGGCTCCATCTGGCGGAGGAACCGGAACGGGGGCTGGAGGATGTGCGCGGCGAACTGAACAGTCTGATCACCCAACTGATGGCCCTGGCCGGGCTGCACATGGAAAGTATGAGCCACAGCGCCCGCTGGCTGCTGCTGGATATGGGCCGACGGTTGGAGCGGGGCCTGCGCCTCATCGCCTTTCTGCGTGGCGCGCTGGTATCGCCCCAGCCCCAGCCCACCTGGGAATTGCTGTTGGAGACGATGCTGCGCACCACGGAAAATATCATCACCTATCGCCGCCGCTACCGGGCCAATCTGCAATTGCAATCTGTGTTGGACCTGCTGCTGCTGGACGAGAAGAATCCTCGTGCTCTACTCTACCAACTCAATGAACTGCAAATCCATTTGCAGAATCTGCCCAGAGAAAATGTGGACTACCGCCTCAGCCAGGAGGAGCAGCTAATCCTGCAAGCCTATACCCGGCTGCGGCTGATCGACACCCAGGCCCTAGCCCAGGTGGACGAGGAATCGGGCCTCTATCTCAAACTGGATGAACTGCTGGCCGAACTCTCCTATCTGCTCAGCCAGATTTCCCAGGTATTGACCAACCGCTACTTTACCTACGCCCAGCTGCCCCATCAGATTGGCTCCGCCCAGGCGGTTTTGCTGCCGCTGGAACCACAGCCGCTTTTGGAGGTTGCTCCCTAGTGGTTCGCTATCAGATTGTCCACAGTACCGAATATATCTACGACGAAGCGGCCAGCCTCTGCTACAACGAGACCCGGCTGCTGCCCCGTCCGCTGGTCAGTCCCCTGTATGCGCAGACAGTGCAGGAGAGCCACGTCTCCGTGCAGCCCATCTGGGACGATTCCCGGGAGCGCACGGACTATTTCGGCAATCGGGTGCTCTACTACACCATCCGTCAGCCCCACGCGTCGATGACGATGACAGTGACCAGTCAGGTGGAGATTGTGCCGGGCGAGGCTGATCTCAACGGCGATCTGCCCGACAGCCCGTCCTGGGAAGAGACAGCCGCGAGCCTGCAGAGTGAGGCCGACCCGGAATGGATGGAGGCCCGCCAGTTTGCCCTGGCTTCTCCCTACGCCCCCATCCTGGCCGAAACCGCCCGCTTCGCCCGGTCCTCTTTCCCCACAGGGCGGCCTGTGTTGGCCGGGGCCGCGGACCTGATGACCCGCATCTACACCGGCTTTGACTTCAAACCCGGCGTCACCACCATCTCCACCCCCATCGACGAAGTGCTGCGTACCCGGGCCGGGGTCTGCCAGGACTTCGCCCACCTGATGCTGGGCTGCCTGCGCTCATTGGGGTTGGCCGCCCGCTATGTGAGCGGCTACATCGAGACGACTCCCCCGCCGGGCCAGGAGAAGTTGCAGGGCAGCGACGCCTCCCACGCCTGGTGTTCCCTTTTTGTGCCGGACCTGGGCTGGGTGGACCTGGACCCGACCAACAACGTCCTGCCCCACGACCAGCACATTGTCCTGGGCTGGGGCCGGGATTACGGGGATGTCACACCCCTGAAAGGGGTCTTCTTCGGCGAGGGCGAACACGAATTGCAGGTCAGTGTGGATGTGATCCGTCTGGAAGCCGGGGCGGATGAGCCTACCTGAAGATAGCCGCCACCGATATAAATTCTCGTTATTGGCTTGCAGAAGGTCAATGACTCAGGAAAAGTTGTTTTTCAGTAGTTCACGATTCCTGTGAAATTGAGATGAGAAGCATCCTCAGATGCCCGTTTCACCTTGAAAATCGCGAACTACTGATTTTATAAATCTGGATAGTCCCATAGCTTCATTTACTCAGGAGGTCCCTATGCTTCGTCTTTTTACTACTGCTCTGTTCGTCTTGCTGTTGACTGCCGGATCGTACCCGACCAGCCAACCTGTGCTGGCGGCTCCAACTAGCGTCAGCGCGGCGGTGACTCTCACCGTCAATACCAGCGAAGATGTGAACAACAGCCTCTCGACCACCTGCACGTCGGCCACTGATGGCAAATGTACCCTGCGCCGGGCAATTATCGAGGCCAGCAACACCGCTCCGGCTGCCCGGCCTGTGACCATCAACTTCAATCTGCCCATCAGCGATCCCAACTACGAGCGGGAAGCCCCCGACACCTGGACAATTGTGGTAGACAAGGGCGCGCTGCCGCCACTGAAAACCCAGAGCAGTCTCGACCCACTGGGACAGGTCACCATCGACGGCGCGACCCAGCCCGGCGGGCGCGCGACAGACCCAAAGATTTTCTGGGACTTGAACGATAGAAGTTTTGAGGTGGAGAGTACCCAAAACGTCATCCGCAATCTGGGCTTTGTCAACATCGGTTCGATTGTCTTGAAAGAGGACGGCAATTTGGTCGAGGACAATTGGATGGGGCTGACCGGCGATGGCACAGCCATCTACTTCCGCACGCCGGGGGATGAGAAGCGCCTGGCCCTGACCGAAGGGGTGCGCATCAGCAGCAATGGCAACACTGTGCGTCGTAACACCATTGTCGGTGCATCTACCAAGGCCATCAACATCGACGGCGGTGACAACAATATCATCACCCAAAACCAAATCGGGACCCGAGCCGACGGCACTGTGCCCGCTGTCGCCGCCCAGAGCGAGTGCGTGGCCAGCTTCAACTACAATCCCCAGAACTGGTACGGTGGCTGGGGCATAGGTCTGGGCGGCAGCAACAATACCGTCACCGAAAACCGGTTGGCTGGGATGCAGAATCTGCGGGCACCGAATGACACCGCACCTATGGCCCTGGAGATTTTTGGCCGGGATCATACGATCCAGAACAATATCATCGGGATTGACAGCGACGACCCGGTTGACGACTACACAGGCGTCTGTGGACAAGGCATCAAAGTGAGCGGACAGGGAACCGATATTCTGGACAATACGATTGCCCGCAGTCGCACAGGCTTTGAGTCCAGCAGTGGGGATCTGCTGGACGGGGCGATTCTCTACAGCGATAGCAGCTTCAATCCTGGCGGTATTACTGTGCGGGGCAATTTGGTCTATCAGGGGCCGGGGGATATCTACGTATTTGGGCCGGAGGTTCTGCAGGCCCTGCGCCTATTCCGTCCGGCCCGCATTACCAGTATCCAGGGAACTACTGTCAAAGGTAGCAACGGCATCGATCCCAAGGGGGTTGAGAGCAACTGCCCCAACTGTCTCATCGATTTCTACCTAGACGGACGGGATGATCGGGGGGATGCCCTGGCCTATGCGGGCAGCACAGTGGCCGACGCCAATGGGAACTTCACTTTTGAGTTGGCAAGTCCCCTAGTGGACACCGCGGGTATCCGCACCAGCAGCACTACCCAATCTGCCGATATTATTGGCAACCTGGCGGTGAGTACCACCACCAAATTCTCCGGCCTCTACACCAAAATCGCATCTCTGGAGATTCAAGGCCCGATCACCGGCACTGCCGACACAGACACCTCCTTCACCTTCCGTATCACGCCTCTCTCCCTGGCCGGGCCGGTGACCTATACCATCGACACAACCGACTTCAATCGTTCGGTCCAGACCGAAGATTTCACGGCAGCGACCCTGAAACGCCGCTGGACTAGTGACGGGGAGAAGATCATCACCGTCACCGCGGACAACGGCCTGGTAAGCATCACAGATACCCACACGATTCAGATCGGTGAAGTGGACACAAGCAAGAAAATCTATCTTCCTTTCGTGACCCGATAGAGCTACTGCAACGAGTAGCCTGAGGGCCAACGCCCCATACTGGTGTATGGCAGCAGTCGAAGTTCGGCTTTACGTAAAGCCGAACTTCGACTGCCCCAGAAGCCTCCGTATCCCTATGCTCGTCCCTCGCGCTGTCTAGAATATAGTTGACCCCTTCAACTGCTACCAGACCCTGGATGTGGTGCGGGCGGTGATGGCCGCGGGCCGAGCCGGAGAGATCGCCCTCCATCAACACTTCCGGCTCGACGATCGGCACAATACCGGTCTCCTGGCAGAGCGCGGCATAGCGGGCCAGGGCGTGGGCGTTGGCCTCGATGCAGCATCGATCCCGGCCCGGACCAGCCGAAAGAGAATCTCTTCACCGTCACCACCACCCGCGGAAAGAGTGCCGTACTGCTCTGTGCCTCCCTACGGCGATGACCGAGAAAGCGATGGCCGAGAAAGCGATAGCTGGTACATCGGCATTGCTGCCCCCTCTTTTTCTTCCAGAGCAACAACGACAACGGCAAAAACTGGTATCTCTCCCGCCATCAGATTGGATGGCGCGGGGGCGAGCCACTGCTTGGGCCGGAATGAAAACCGATGCTACCATCCGTGCCAGTCGTCGCTCCGCTTGCATCACAGCACAGCGACGGTGGCGTTGTCGATGAAATCCCAGTCCAGCCCGATGCCCATCCCTGGCCCTTTGGGGATGTGGGTGTAGCCCTCGGCGTCGATGTGAATGTCTTCCAACAGGCCGAAATTGTAGATATCCGGCGGCCAGAGAATCTCGAAGAATTCGCAGTTGCGCATGGCGCAGGCACAGTGGAGGTTGACCAGTTCGAGCGGGTGATAGATGGCCGTGTGCAGCTCGCACTGGACGCCGAAGGACTCGGCCAGCCGCGCCGTCTTCATCACAGCGGTCACGCCCCCTTTCCACGACACATCCGTGCGCACCATATCCACAATCCGCTCCTGGATGCAGTAGACCGCGCTGTAGTGGCTGCCGGCGATGACTTCCGTGCCGCAGATAGGTATGTCCAATTTGCTGGTCAGGCTCTTCAGCCCGTAGAGGTCCACGTCGAAGAGGGGTTCCTCCAGCCAGTGGTAGTTGAGCTTCTCCAACTCCCGACCCATGCGCAAGGCCTGCTCGTGGTTGTAGGCAGCCACCGGGTCGGCCATAAGCACAAAATCGTCGCCCACGGCCTCCCGACAGGCCCGGTAGGCGGCCAGGTCTAAGGCGTAGTTGCCGGGCGGGTGGAGTTTGTAGCCGTGCAGCCCCCGCTGCTTGCAAGCCATGGCCTCGGCTGCGTAGTCGTCCGGGGTGGGATGGAGCAGGGAACTAGCGTAGGTGGGCACTTTGTCCCGGTAGCCGCCCAGAAGTTGGAAGAGGGGCAGACCGGCCCGGCGTGCGGTGATGTCCCAAAGGGCGATGTCGAAGGGGCCGTAGGTGTAGATGGGGGTGTGACCCCACCAGCGGTCCTGCACCCGGCTCTCGTGCCAGAGCGCTTCCCGGTAGAGGGGGTCTTTGCCCAGCAGCCAGGGCTTGACCGCAGTGGCGGCAATCTGTCCGGCCATCTGCGCCCCCCGTCCGGCAAAGCCGAAGGAGTGGCCTTCGATGCCCTCGTCGGTCAGCACCCGGATAGCGAGAAACTCCAACTCGGACTTCTCGCCCTTCATCTGGTTCTGGCCGATGTCGGAGGTGTGCCGACAGACGTGGATTTGGATGTCAGTTATCTGCATTTGCCAATTTCCTCTCTTTGGGGGTGCGACAGGAAAATAGATGGACGGTCAGTTTAGGCCGCTTTACCCGCCGTTGTAGCGCAGCAGCACTTTGCCTGTGCGTCCGGCCGCAAACTCCTGGAAGGCGGTGTCTGCATCGGCCACAGGGAAGTGATGGGTAATCAGCTTCTCCACGGCCAGCCCCTGACGGTAGAGAGCTAGCATCTGCCCAAACTCGCCGAAGTGATAATACCAGGAGCCGAAGGCGGTGATGTCCCGCCGGATGAAGTCGGCGGAGGGGGAGAGTTCCACACCGGGCTGTTCGCCGTTCATCACGACTAGCCCGCCAGTGGCCACCGCAGCGAAGCACTGTTTGAGCGTCTCCGGTTTGCCGATGGCTTCCAGACAGACATCCGGTCCGCGTCCGCCGGTCAATTCCCGGATGCAGGCCACCGGATCGCTGCTGGCCGCGTCGATGACGTGGGCTGCACCCAGCTCCTCGGCCAGTTCCAGCCGGGTGGGGGAAATGTCCACAGCCAGCACCTTGCGTCCCAGAAAACGCTGCATGAGCAGATTGCCTAGGCCGATGGGTCCCACGCCGAAGATGGCAATGTTCTGGATGGCCGGGTCACCCAGGCGGGTGGAGGTGTGGTAGGGCACGCCCATCCCGTCGCCGCTGAGGAGGACGCCCGCTTCCCAGGGCACGTCGTCGGGCAAGGGGTGGCAGCCGTGGGCGGGGATACAGATTTGCTCCGCGTGCATATTGCCGATGAAGCGGTGGTTGGCGCACCAGGTATAGCGCCCCGCCGCGCACTGGTCGCACTCTCCGCAGCCGACGATGGCGCTCAGCCCCACCCGTTGGCCGATTGCCAGAGAGGTGACGCCTGCGCCGAGGGCAATGACGGTCCCCGCTGCTTCGTGGCCGTTGTTGCCACTTTTATTCTCCCCACTCCGATAGCCCTTCAGTTCGCTGCCACACAGGGCAGAGACGGCGGTCTTCACCACCACTTCGCCGGGGCCGGGTGTGGGGCTTGCTGCTTCGGTTACGTCTATCCGACTGTTGCCCAAAAGTGATAGGATACGCATGGATTTTCCTCTGCAATGCTGAAGAGGCGCGCCACAGCGCGGGGAGAAAGATGGCGTGTATGGTACATCATAAGAGGAGGGAAGGCAATCAGCTTTTGCCGTGTCCGCAGGGTACTCGTCGGCAAGTGCCAAAGGTTAGCGCGGGGCGTATTGGGCCGCAGATTGAAAATTGGAGACAGGCCGGGCAACGCGGCGCACAAAAAACCGCCTCCTGGCTAATTGCCTTGAGACGGTTTTCGTGTTTTCAATGAGCCCCCTGGGACTCGAACCCAGAACCCACGGCTTAAAAGGCCGTTGCTCTGCCATTGAGCTAGGGACCCGCACACAAGAATCTAACTATACCCCATAGCGCTGATCTTGACAAATTTGGGCGGAAATGGGTGCGATGCCCTTCGTGGGTCTAGCGGGTCGCGCTCACATCCGTCGACGGCACTGCGTCATCCGCCACATCCAGCGTCACCGGCCAGGAACGGCTCAGTGGTACGTCGCTTTCATTGATTGCCACAACCCATAGCGCCGTTCGACCAGCGGGCAAAGGCGCGGCCATCTGCCAGCCCCAAACGCCCTCTATCGAAACGACAACTTCGCCCACTGCCTCGCCCAGCGGCGGCCCCTTCGCTCCAGACGAACCCGCGGCTGATAGCCCGGTCAGCCTCTGGGCGAAGATGACCAGCCGCCTGCCTGCTGGCCCGCTCCCTGAAAAATAGGGGGTACTGTTCTCCATTTTTGCCGCAGAGGGCAGGGGCGACAGTATCACCGGTGGGGGGACGGCCTGGGCAACAGTTCCCACCAGCGCCATGCGGGAGACCGTCTCCGACAAGACCGCTCCGCTGGCATCCACGCCGCGGACCTGCACCCACGTCATCCCCACGGGCAAAGGGGCAGACGGGGCAAACTGCCAATAGCCATCCCTGTCAGCCAAAACCGAATAACGCCGCCCCTCCACCAGGATTTCCACCAATCCGTCGGCCTCTGTCTGCCCAAAAAAGAGAGGGGTATTGTTGGTCAGTGGCCCATGGCCCGGTTCCAAAATCATCAGTTGTGACAGGTTGGCACTAGAAATTGAGGCTTCGGCAACCGGTGTGGGAAGCGGAGACCCTGTGGCTGGGACCGCATCGACCGTTGCTTGGGCCACTTCCTCTACAACCGCCGGGGCGGTGCCCGTCTGGCTGCTGGCCCCCACCACCGGACGTTGACCGGGCCGGGCAATCGGCGAAGCGCCTTGGGGGTCGGGCAGAGGCGACTGAGCGGGCGAAAAGACGAGCAGCCCAATCCAAAGAAGCAGCGCCAGCCCAATCTTCCATCGATCCAAACGCCAATCAAAATAGGGAGGCCCCTGCATACACTACCCCTTTGCCTGTAGCTCCCTGGCTTCCCCAATCCAGGCGGCGAAGTCGATGGCGTCATCCAGCCGGTGAGCGGGAATAATCGCGGCCAGTTCCGGCGCGGTGGTCTCGGCCAACTGGGCAAAAGTGACGATCCCGGCCCGCACCAGTTCCTGCTCAAAGACCTGATCAATGCCTGGAATGCGGGTCAAATCGTCGGGCACAGGACCGGTGTAGCTTGCGCCGATCCGTCCATTTTCTGCGGCCAACTGGCGGGCCTGCTCGATCCAGGATTCCGGCTGGCTGGTGGGCAGGGCCTTCGTAATCGCCCGCAGGGTATCCACATCCACCTGGCCCAACTCGTGCCAGGTGAAGATACCCGCTTCGTAGAGCCGCTGCTCATAGACATCCCCGATGCCCCGAACGTCGGAGAGCGGGTCTGGGCGGTTGCCGCTTGCTGCGCCCGGCGGGCCGCTGGCAGCGCTGGACTGACCGCTCCCCGCGTCGGTGGCTCCAGCGTCGCCAGCCCCAGCATCGCTGGCCCCATAGGGCTGATATTCGGGCGCGGGATAGGCCGCCGGTTGCCGGTTGGATTGGGCCGATCCACTCCGGGACGGAACTGAAGCACCCGCGCCCACGTGCCGACGACGAAACCAAAGCCACTCAGTCAGGGTAGAGATCACCCATCCCAGCAGAAAGCCTGTCCCCACATACCACAATATATTCATCCCGGCCATGCGTCTACCCCCCAGAATTCAAGATTCCCACAAATGCCCATTGCCAGTCTCTGTAGTGTACGGGCGCTGGATAGGATTGTCAATCTTATTTGCGCTGGCTACGCCGTTGGCGAGCCGCCTCAAAGAGGATAACCGAGCCAGCCACCCCAGCGTTGAGCGATTCCACCGCGCTGGAAATGGGAATGGCAATCGGCGTGGACGCGGTCAATGCGGCCTGGCTGGGGCCGTGGGCCTCGCTGCCGATGACCAGTGCCGCGGGCTGGTTCCAATCCACGGCGTCGTAGCTGAGTCTGGCCTGGGCATCCGCCACATAGAGCGGACGTTCTCCCCCCAGCACCGACGCCACTTCGTCCCAATCGGACGCCACCCGCAGCGCTATGCGAAAATGCGCCCCCATGCCAGCCCGCAATACTTTCGGGCTGAAGGGGTCAACTGTCCCCGGTCCAAAGACGACCAACTCCACCCCCGCGGCCACTGCACTGCGCAGTAGTGTGCCCGCGTTGCCTGGGTCCCCCACCCCATCCAACACCAGCACCAGCCAGGGGTTCGGCGGCACAGGCAGATCGGGTAGATGGCTCAACGCCACGATTCCCTGGGGTGTGGTCGTGTCGCTGATCTCGGCCAAGAGGGCTTCGCTCACCGTAAAGAGGGGCACGCCCGCATCTTCCAACGCCGATAGGAGGGGCAGCGGTTCCGGCTGGTCCAGAAAATGCTGGGTGACGAATACCGAATCAAAAGAGACCCCAGCGGACCAGGCGTCTGAGACCAGACGGGTCCCCTCCAACAGGCAGAGACCGGCCTGCTCCCGTGCCCGCCGCCGGCTGAGCTTGCGGGCCAATTTAATGCGTGGGTTGCTGGCGCTGGTGATCTCTTGCATAGTTCAATAGAATAGGACGCTGATGACGCTGAAAAGAATGATTGACGCAGATGAAATCTGTGAAATCTGTTGTTTCTGCGTACATCTGCGTCCCGCTTCTAACCGCGGCTGATGGGGAAAAGAAACGGCAGGGACCGAAGCCCCTGCCGTTGCCTGTCGAATGGTATTGTGTCGTGTCGAAGATCGGGGATCGGACGAACCGAACTACGCTGGGCTTAGTTGAGATTTGGCCAGCTCGGCAATTTTGCCAAAGGTGGCGGCATCCCGGGCCGCAATATCAGCCAGCACTTTGCGATCCACCTGGACGTTCGCCAGTTTCAGGCCGTATACCAGCTTGCTGTAGGTCAGGCCGTTGAGCCGGGCCGCAGCGTTGATGCGGGTGATCCAAAGACGGCGGAAATCCCGTTTGCGGTTGCGTCGGTCGCGAAACGCATAGAACAGAGATTTCAACATCGCCTCGTTGGCCCGCTTGTAGAGCTTCGAGCGACTGCCATATTGCCCTTTGGTAAACTTCAAAACTTTCTTGTGCCGCCTATGGGCAGCTACCCGCGGTGATGACCGTGGCATTTGTTTCTCCTTCCGTGAGGGCGGGCTGGGGAATCATCCCCAAACCTCTTGCGGTGCCGTCCACGTATTAGGTAGTAGATAATAGATAGTAGTTACTTCACAGACATTCCCAACCTGGCAAATGCCTTTTCAACAGGCAAACCGGGCTGGGTGGTCCTAGGCGTTGACGCCCATTTTGACCAGGCTGACCATCTTTTTGCTGGTGCTGGCAATCGGGTGGCTGTAGTCATCGGTCCGCCGCTTGCGACGGCGCAGATGGCTGCCCCCTGCTTTCATGCGCATCACTTTGCCATTCTTGGTCAACCGCAGACGCTTTTGCGTCCCTTTGTGTGACTTCATCTTAGGCATTTCTGGACTCCAATTCTTGCCATTCGACAGGCAAACAAGACAAAACGGGCAAATGCCCGTTTGTTCAGCACCAAAGTATACCCCGATACAGGGCATTTGTCTACTTTTTGGGCCGGTCAAACTACAAAACGCTCTGTCAACCACAGCCCAGGACTACTCTTCGTCCTTGCTTATGCTGGACCCAGGCGCCAGCAGCATAAACATGGAGCGCCCTTCAAAAGCCGGGTGGGACTCCACAATCGAAACCGGGGCTAAATCAGCGGCGACGCGTTTCATCAAATTGAACGCTACTTCCCGGTGGACGATCTCCCGTCCCCGAAAACGAATGGTCACTTTGACTTTGTTGCCCTCGGCCAAAAATTTGCGCGATTTGGTGAGAACGACCTGAATGTCGTGCTCGCCGGTCTTGGGGCGCAAGCGCACTTCCTTGACTTCGATCTGCTTCTGCGCTTTGCGGGCTTCCCGTTCGCGCTTCTGCTTTTCATAGAGGAATTTGCCATAATCCATCAGCCGACAGACCGGCGGATTGGCATTTGGCGCGACCTCAACCAGGTCCAATTCCTTCTCCATGGCGATGGTCAGGGCATCGCGGGTTTGCATAATGCCAAGCTGCTCGCCTTCGTCGTCGATTACGCGGACTTCGCGGGCGCGAATGTCTCTGTTGACTCGAGTAGTATCTCTGCTAATATCCGTGCTCCTTGTGGGTTGCGTCGATGCGCTTCCGGGCTGGTGACTTTATAAATAATTTCCGGCAGGGAGGGAAGACTTCGACTATCTATACGATCAGTTGGGAAGTATAGCACTACCAGAGTGAGACGTCAAATCAAATTTCAGTTTTCCAACAAAGATAAGGGGGACGCAGATTTTCATGATTGGAACTGATTGACGCTGATTTTGGCAGGATTTACCTGTTATCAGCGCAGATCAATCAAAATCATGAAAATCTGCGTCCTCTTCTTTGCTTGTCTACAGATCGGCAGCGCGGCTGGCTATGCGCTGGCCGATCTGGGCGATGAACTCGTCCACCGGCAGCCCGTTCTGGCGGGAGCCGTCCCGCTTGCGCAGGGCCACTGTGCCCTCTTCCATCTCCCGGTCCCCCACCACCAGCATATAGGGCACTTTCATCAATTGGGCCTGGCGGATTTTGTTGTTCATCCGCTCGGAACCCAAATCCGCCGAGACCCGCACACCAGCCACGGCCAGGCGCTGGCGCAACTGCTCGGCGTATTCGTTGTGGACATCTGTAATCGGGATGACCCGTGCCTGCTCGGGCGCCAGCCAGACCGGGAACGCGCCGGCGTAGTGTTCGATCAGAAAGCCGACCATCCGCTCGTGGGTGCTGAGCGGTGCGCGGTGGATGCAGAGGGGCGTCTCTTCTTCGCCCTCGCCGTTGATGAAGGTGAGGTCAAAGCGTTCGGGCACAGCAAAGTCCACCTGATTGGTGGCCAGGGTGAACTCCTTGCCGATGGCGCTCCACACCTGCACGTCGATCTTCGGACCGTAGAAGGCGGCTTCGTCCGCCACTTCCACAAAGGGCACATTGCCATTCGTCATGGCGTTGCGCACCATATCCTCGGTCTTTAGCCAGAGGCGCTGGTTGTCCACATACTTCTTGCCCAGCCCTTTGGCGTGATGGGTACTCAGCCGCATCACATAGCGCTCCAGGCCGAAGAGGTCGAAGTAGTGTTTGTACATATCCACCACGGCCAGGAACTCCTGCTCGAACTGGGCCTCGGAGCAGTAGATGTGGGCGTCGTTCATCTGCATGGAGCGCACCCGCATCAGGCCGAAGAGTTCGCCGCTCTTTTCGTAGCGGTAGCAGGTTCCATACTCGGCCAGACGCACGGGCAAGTCCCGGTAGCTGCGCAGCTTGGAGCCGAAGATTTTGTGGTGCATAGGGCAGTTCATCGGCTTGACGTAATACTTCACCCCTTCCAACTCCATGGGCGGGTACATACTCTCGGCGTAGTAGGGTAGGTGACCGCTGCGGATGAAGAGGTCCTCCTTCGTCAGATGGGGGGAACGCACCCGCTGGTAGCCAGCCGCCGTCTCCACATCCTTGGCCAGCTTCTCCAGTTCGTCGATGAGCACTGCGCCGTTGGGCAGCCAAAGGGGCAGCCCTGGCCCCACCTCCTCATCAAAGATGAAAAGCTCCAACTCCCGGCCCAGTTTGCGGTGATCCCGCTGCTTGGCCTCTTCCAGCATATCCAGATACTTCTTCAATTCCTTTTTGTTGCGCCAGGCTGTGCCGTAGATGCGCTGGAGCATCGGCTTATTTTCGTCCCCCCGCCAATAGGCCCCGGCCACACTGAGCAGTTTGAAGGCGTCGGCGGGAATCTTCCCCGTATGCTCCAGATGGGGACCCCGGCAGAGGTCCTCGAAGGTGTCGTGCTTGTAGGTGCTGATGACCGGCTTCTCGTCGCTTTCGTTGCCGTATTCGTCCAGACTGCCTTTGTCCAGCCCGTCGATCAGTTCCAGCTTGTAGGGCTGGTCGGCAAAGAGGGCGCGGGCCTCATCCGCGCTCACCTCCCGGTAGGCAAATTCGTGTTTGCCGCCGGTGATGCGCCGCATCCCCTTTTCGATCAGTTCCAAATCCTCCGGGGAGAAGGTGCGGTTCTTGCCCGCCTCGTCCTTGCCCAGGTCGAAGTCGTAGTAAAAGCCGTTCTCAATCGGCGGCCCGATGGCGATCTTCGCCTCCGGGTAGAGTTCCAGCACCGCCTCAGCCATCACATGCGCTGCGCTATGCCTCAGTTTGTACAGATCGTCTTTCTCTACTTCGTTGTACTCTGCCATAATTTATTGCTCCTATCAGAACCAAAGAACACGGATGTTCATGGATTGTTTGGATTTGCACGGATTCAGGCGGGGATGATGGGACAGCGACGCTGACGCGCTGAATCTCATCATTCCACCCCAGCGGCTATTCTTTCGTTGGGACTCAGGCTTCACCCACCACTTTTGCCTTCCCTTTTTGCCTTTTGCCTTTCATTTCGTAGTCAACCAGGCAGCCGTCCACCAGGTCAGGTAGAACAACTGCTGGATGCCTTTCGCCAGCGGTTTCGGGTCGATCCATTCGCTCAGCCGATGGGCGTCGCCCCCTTCGGTCAGGCCGATGCAGACGGAGGGGATGCCTCGGCTGAGGGGGATGTTGGCGTCGGTGCTGCTGATACGCACATCCACCCGCTCGGGAATCCCCAACTGTGCCAGAATCCCGCTGGCCGCCTGCATCAGCGGATGGCTTTCAGGAATCTGGCCCGCGGGCCGGTCGCCGATAGTTTCCACAGAGAAAGTGACACCGCTCTTGGCCCGCTGGTGGTGGCGCTGATGGCGCTGGACCAATCGCTGCACCTGCTCGTCAAGTTGGGCAAGCGTCTCCGGGGCCACGCTGCGCAGGTCCAATTCCAGAGAGGCGTGCTGGGCAATTGTATTGACCGACGTACCGCCGTTGAATTTGCCAACGTTGAAAGTCGTGCGGGGCTGCTGGGGCAAATTCAGTCGGGTGATGTCTGTGACCAGTGCGGCCAGGCAGTGGATGGCGCTGGCACTGCCAAAATCGCCCCAACTGTGGCCGCCCGGCGCGTCAGCGTGGATGCGATAGCGGCGCACGCCCAGACCGGCGTGGACAAGCCGCCCGATCCCCATTCCTTCCAGCACCAGCACCGCGCCCACCCGATCTTGCAAGCGGTCCACCGCGGCCCGGATGCCCTTCAGATCGCCCAGCCCTTCTTCGTTGGAATTGGCCACCAGCCAGATGTCAACGGGCGGCGTCTCGATACCGGCCAGGACTTCGGCTAGCACCATCAGCCCGGCCAGGCCGGTGGAATTGTCGCCGATGCTTGGGCCAGCTATGCGCCCGGTCGATGGGTCGACGCTCACCATCAGGTCGGTGGAAGCGGGGAAGACCGTATCCGTGTGCGCGCTGACCAGCAGGGCCGGTCTTGCCTGCCTGCCGGGAATGCGGGCGTAGACATTCAGCGCAGCGTCCCGGTCGATGTCGGCCAGCCCCAGCCCGCGGAAGCGTTCTTCCACCCATTCCGCCCGCTTCTCCTCCGCTCCGGTGGGCGCAGGGATCTGCTGGATTTCCACACAGAGCGCGGCCAGCCGCTCGCCCTCCCCGGCGATCTTCTCCGCCGCGGCGCGTATGGACGCAAACTCCGGCAGTCTGTCCAATTCCATCGATTCAGCCATTACGCACTCCCTAGAAGTTCGACTCTTCGGAAAAGTCGAACTTCTTAGTCCAGGAAACAAAAAAACCTCGCCCCAATAACGGGACGAGGCTATGCTCGCGGTTCCACCCATTTTGTCCAGCCGCGTGGGCCGAACCTCTCGGGGGTCTGTAACGGGACCAGCCGGGCGGGAATAGTAGGCGTTGCGCCGTTCCTCCTGCCGCTCCCAGGTGGTTTTCCAGAAGTTCCCTCGCAGTGGCTCTCAGCCGATGGCCCCTGCTCTCTGGGTCGGGTAAGCTTCTGTACTCGTCCTGGTCGTTGCGTTTCCAGAAGTTCGACTTTTTTGAAAAGTCGAACTTCTCTTAATCTGTGGGAGATACTGGACTTGAACCAGTGACCTCTACGATGTCAACGTAGCGCTCTAGCCAGCTGAGCTAATCCCCCGTAGGCCAAGCAGTATAGCAGGGAATGGCGGCGGATGCAAATTGAGCGTGTGAGGCATACTATTGACGCCTGACGGCTTGCGTTACTGACCAAACTTGTTAAAGAGGGCGGACAACTTGATTTGCCCGGGAGCTAACCCGGTCCAGTGTAAGCAAGGTTGGCACAGCGGCGTTGGTTGACCAGGCAGGCGCTGTGCGACAGACGAGCACAAACATACTGTATTGCTTCAACACAGACAAAGAAATCATTTCGAATTTCCTGCTTCGGCCATTTCCACTGTTTCATCCTTGTTCTGCGTCCCGCTGCCCAATCTCCCAAATGACACCCGGTGCAAAAGATAGTCAAACGTGTTGCCTGAGAGATTCCCCATACGAATCATGCGCAATGCCAGTTCGATCATTTCGACTTTTTGCTCGCCGTATATTTCGATCACTTGCATTCGCACTGATGGGTCGGGTAGCCCGCCCATCTCGGCCCAATGTTGGGCATAGAGCAAGGCTGGAATCTCTTCAGGAGGACTATCCTCAAATAACCCGCCTGCCAGTGCTTCGATCTCTGCCTGCGAAATACCTGCCGATAGCGCCTCGCGTGCATGAGCATACGAGCAATACCGACATTGATTTACTGCTGTGACGACAAGCATCAATCGTTCACGAAAGCTTGATGTGATGATCTGTCCATGCATCAGTGCGCGAATCTGTTTTCGTTGAGACACAATGGACCAGAATTCTGTCACTGGTTCGCTCCAGCTATGATATCTTCTACGTTCGAATCTGTTCATTTCAACCTGTCATAAGAAAATGTGTAGCTCTCGGCAAACTGCTCTTTTCTGTCGAGGCCTTTTGCAGTTCAAGTTGGACTTCGGATACTTGTCACATTTGCGCCAATAGCCCGCCAACTACCGCTGCAACTGACTGATTCAGGCATCTGGCCGGCAGCACAGCCGTCCGCCAAATGCTCACTTAACCTGCCCATCTATACCTGCCAGTCTATACCTGCCAGTCTATACATATTAATAGCATTCCATTCTTGTGACGTTGTCATATTGTTGAGTTCTTTTCTCAAAGCATATTTGAGTCTACTGCAAAAAACCATTTGAGCCACTGATAAACGCTGATGAACTCTGATAAAAGCAGATTTCTCTCCTGAAATCCTCTGCGCCTCTGCGACTCTGCGGGAGAATTTGACCTTTTCTGTAGTGATCAGACTGATGATAAAAAAGCTGGACGCAGATAAACGCTGAAAACGCAGATTTTTCTCTGGATCAGCGTCTATCCGCGTGAATCAGCATCCCATTTTCCATTTCATCATCTTTCTGATCAGTACAGAATTTGATCTTTTCGCAGTGGAATCTTATTTCACAACGGAAATCTCATCCCAGATATCTTCGAGCTCACCGATTATTGGTTCGGTTATATGAGTTCCAAAGACAACTTCTGCATTGTACTTGGGAAGCATTTTAACGACTTCCTGACCATAAAGCCGATAAGCCTCACGCCCACTCAGATTCGTTCCACGATTATCACCGACTTGCCCTGCAACAGGTAACGTCAAGATAAAATTAATGATTTTACGCACTGCCTAGCTTCCGTCGTCAAGATCGCAGCAAACCCCCACATTTCTTGCGACCAGCCCATCGTTCAGCCTGTACAAATTCACGCCTCATGCAGTAAAATACCCCAATCACCCATCCAAACAACCACCCCCAGCGAGACTACATCCATGAAAATCACAAAGATCACCCCCTTTCTCGTCGACAAATACCTCCTCGTCCGGGTCTACACCGACGCCGGCATCATCGGCAACGGCGAGGCCGGCCTCTGGTCGCACCACGCCGCCACCTGCAGGGCCATCGAAGATCTGAGCCACTACTTTGTCGGCAAAGACCCCACCCGCATCGAGCACCACTACCAGACCGTTTCTCGCGACACCCACTTTATGGGCGCGGTCATCAGCGCAGCGCTCAGCGCCATCGACATCGCCCTCTGGGATATTCTGGGCAAGTCGGTCGGGCTGCCAGTCCATCAACTGCTGGGCGGCAAGTGCCGGGACAAAGTGAAGGTCTTCGCCAATGTGCGCGGCAACTCTCCGCAAGAGATGGCCGAGCACGCCATCCAGCAGGTGGAGGCGGGCTACCTCTCCCTGCGCACCCAGCCCTTCCTGCCCGGCTGGGAGCAGCAGACGCCGACGCAGATCGTCACCTCTGCCCTGGAAGTGACCGCGGCCATCCGGGAAGCCGTCGGCTATGGCATCGATCTTGGACTGGAAATCCACCGCAACCTGCGCCCGGAGGAGGCGATTACTCTGGCCACCGCGCTGGAACCCCTGCGCATTCTCTACTACGAGGACGCCCTGGCCCCGGAGAGTGTGGAGGCGTTGTCCTACATCGCCCGCAGTGTAAAATTGCCTATGGCCAGTGGCGAACGCTTCTACAATATCTACCAGTTCAAAGACCTCATCGACCGGCAGATTGTCAGTCTGATCCGCCCGGACCTCTCTTTGGCCGGTGGTTTTACGCAGGTGAAGAAGATTGCGGCTATGGCCGAGGCTGCTTTCGTGGGCATCTTCCCCCATCTGATGGGCAGCCCGCTCAACATCGCCGCCTTCACCCACCTGGACGCGGCCATCCCCAATTATGTGCTGATGGAGAGCCACACGGACGCCGACCCGATGAACGAACTGATCGATCACCCGGTGGAGCGGCAGGGGGGCTACATTCTCGTCTCGGACCGCCCCGGCATCGGCGTGGAGATCGACGAGTCCAAGCTGGCGAAGTATCCGTACAAGCGCAAGACGATTACCGGTGCATTCGGCGCAGATGGATCGGTCGCGCACTAAACCGAAGACGGTGGACGGCAGACACCGGCGTGACACCTGACCAACGAACACAAGACCAGCGCCGGTTGAGTAGCCGGGGGCTGTTTCCCGGCGTATCGAAACCCAGCGGGTTAACGCAGAATCGACTCGTCACCCGTTCGCTAGGTTTCGATACGCCTCGAAGACTCGGCACTCAACCGGCGCTCACTGGCTCTGTCCGCGGTCTGCCGTCCGCCGTCCGATTCTCATTACACACAAGAGGCTTAAATGACACCCATCCGCGGAATGCTGACAACCGAAGAATTGGCCGCAAAAGTAGAGTCCGGCGAGATCGATACAGTGCTGGCCGTCTTTACGGACCACTACGGGCGTTTTATGGGCAAGCGCTTCGACGCGGAGTTCTTTGTGGCCGACACCACCGGCCACGGAACCCATGCCTGCGACTATCTGCTGACCGTGGATATGGAGATGGAGCCTGTGCCCGGCTACACCTTTGCCAACTGGGAACGGGGCTACGGCGACTTCCACCTGCTGCCGGATTTGGCGACCTTGCGCGTGGCTTCCTGGCTGGACAGGACCGCGTTGGTGATCTGCGATGTGGAGAACGAGCGGGAACACAAGCCGGTGGCCCAGGCCCCCCGCTCCATTTTGCGCAGGCAGATCGAGCGGGCCGAGGCATTGGGCTACACAGCCCTGGCCGCCACCGAATTGGAATACTATATCTATACGGATTCTTACCGGGAGGCCCACGAGAAGGGCTATGCGGGGCTGACCGCCGCGGGCTGGTATATCGAGGATTATCACGCGCTGCAAGGCAGCCGGGAGGAGTTCTTCAACGCCGCGGTGCGCCGCCATCTGAAGGCGTCGGGGATTCCTGTGGAGAACTCCAAAGGCGAGTGGGGGCTGGGCCAGCACGAGCTAAATGTGCGCTACGCCGACGCCCTGACAATGGCGGATCGCCACGTCATCTACAAACAGTGCCTGAAGGAAGTGGCCGACAGTCTGGGCGTCAGCGTCACATTTATGGCGAAGATCGATGAGAAGCAGGCGGGCAGCAGCAGCCACATCCACCTGAGCCTGTGGAAGGAGGGCCAGCCCGCCTTTGCCGGGGAGCAGTCCATCGGCCCGGTGCTGGGCTCGGACGAATTCCGCTGGTTTCTGGGCGGATGGATCGCCCACGTGCCGGAGCTGATGGCCTTCTATGCGCCGACCATCAACTCTTACAAGCGCTACCAGGCCGGATCCTGGGCGCCCACCCGGCTGGCATGGAGCCACGACAACCGCACCGCGGGCTTCCGGGTGGTGGGCAGCGGCAGCAGTCTACGCATCGAAAACCGCATCCCCGGCGCGGATGTGAACCCCTATCTGGCCTTAGCCGCGGCCCTGGCCTCCGGGCTGGACGGCATCGAGAAGCGCACCGAGCCGCCGCCCATCTTCGACGGGGACATCTACAGCGCAGCCCATCTGCCCCGGGTCCCCCACAGCCTGCGGGATGCCACGGACAATCTGGAAGCCAGCGCCTTTGCCGTGGAAGCCTTCGGCCCGGAGGTCATCGAACATTACGTCAAGACTTTCCGTGTCGAGCAGGCCGCCTTCGACAACGCGGTCACCGACTGGGAACGCCGTCGCTATTTCGAGCGGATTTGAGAGAAAAGCGCCTGTAAACACGGATAGAAAAGAACACGGATTAAAACGCTATAGTTTTTCCGTGTTCTTTTCTATCCGTGTTTACAAAAAATTCAATCCTACGCCCGCCCCAACACCGACGCCAGAATCGCCATCCGCACGTACATCCCGTTGCGCATCTGGCGGAAATAGGCGGCACGCGGGTCGTCGTCCACCCCGTAGCTGATCTCGCCCACCCGGGGCAGGGGGTGCATGACGATCATTTTTTCTTTGGCCTGGGTCAGCAACTCCTCGTCCACCACATACAGATCCTTGACCCGGTCGTATTCGGCCAGGTCGGTAAAGCGCTCCTTCTGGACCCGAGTGACGTAGAGAACGTCCGACTCGGCGATAACGTCGGGCAGACTCTCCACCTCCTCGTAGGCGTGGCCCGTACCCTTCACCACATCCAACACATCGCCGGGCATCTGCAAAATGTCAGGGCTAACAAAGCGGAATTTCACGTCGTAATTGACCAGCAGTTTGGTCAGGCTATGCACCGTGCGCCCGTACTTCAGGTCGCCCACCATTGTGACGGTCAACCCGTCCACCTGTCCCAACTCCTCCACAATCGTAAAGAGATCGAGCAAGGCCTGGGTGGGATGCTCGCCCACGCCGTCGCCCGCGTTGATCACCGGCTTCTCCGCGTAGTAGGCCGCGGTGGCCGCCGCGCCCACTTCCGGGTGGCGGATGACAATCACATCTGAGTAGCTTTCCAGGGTGCGGATGGTGTCGGGCAGGCTCTCGCCTTTGGAGACAGAACTGTACTGGACATTGTTGATGGGGATGACCTGACCGCCCAGCCGCATCATCGCCGCCATAAAGCTGGAACTGGTGCGGGTGGAGGGTTCGTAGAAAAGATTGGCGAGAATCTTGCCCTGGAGCAGGTCCGCGCCGCCGAAGCGCTCGACCAGCACCCGCATTTCGTGGGCCACGCCGGAAACGTACTCCAGTTTCGTCCGGTCAAACTGGCTGACGCTGAGGATATCCTGTCCAGCGAATGATGGGGTGGGCAGGGAAGGGATGTTCGGTCGCATAGTTGCCTCCTGTGGAGTAAGGGATTGGGTATTGGGTATTGGATAGTCGATATTGGGTAGTGACGACGAGCCGACGAAATATCTACTATCCAATACCCAATACCTTCCTACAAAAAACGACGGGACCAATGCCCCGTCGTTCTGTCAAACCGATTGAAATAATAGTTGCCCGCTGCCGGGTTCGGCCAAAATCCTGTGACCGTCGTAGACGGTTCGGCCGCGCAGGGTCACCTTCTCGACTTTGCCGTAGACCGACTGACCGGCAAAGGGTGTCCAGCCGGCTTTGGTGAGCTGGCCGGCGTCGGAGAGTTCATAGCGGGCGTCCACGTCCACATCGACAAATGTATCGGGCTGTGCGGGCAGGCCGTAGATGCGCCGGGGATTCTCCACACAGCGCCGTAGAATGTCGTCCAGTTCCAGCCGCCCGTCGTGGACCGCGGTGAGCAGCAGGGGCAGCATCGTTTCCACGCCGGGCACACCGGGTGGGGGCGTGGCCTGGGCTTTCTCGGCCAGTGTGTGGGGCGCGTGATCTGTGGCGAAGATGTCCACAATTGCCAGATTCTCCCACATCGCGGCCACATCGTCCGGCGACGCCAGCTTCGGACGCATATCCCCCCGCGCGCCCAGCCGGGCCGCGTCATCGCTGCTCAGGAAGAGGTGGTGGGGGGTCACTTCGCAGGTGACGGGATAGCCCTGCTCCTTGGCCCGGCGGATCAGTTCGATCTCGCTGCGCCGGGTCACGTGGACGACATGCAGGGGCACGCCGTAGAGATGGCTCAGATTCAGACAGACGGGGAGCATCAATTCTTCGGCGTGGACGGCGACGGGGCCGAGTGCGGAATGGGGAGTGCGCAATGGGGAATGGGTTGTGTCACTCGCTATCTCTGCGGCTTTCTCCCCCCACGTGCGGAAGAAGCGATGGAGCAGGCCCAAATCTTCGATGCGCAGACTGCCGAAGGTCTCGCTGACGTAAATTTTCAGCCCACAGGCCCGCTGGGCAATGGGCAGATAGGCGTCTAGCTGGTCGGTCGTTGCGCCGACAAACAGCCCCACATCACAGACGGCTTTCGCCGCGGCCAGGGCTGCTTTTTCGGCAAAGCGCGCCGGCGTGTCTGTGGGGGGAATAGTGTTGGGCATATCCAGCACAGCGGTCACGCCACCGGCCAGGGCCGCGGCTGTGCCAGTGTAGAAATCCTCTTTGTGGGTATAGCCCGGCTCGCGCAGATGGACGTGGGCGTCGATGAGTCCCGGCAGACGTACAGTTGTCACAGCATTCCCCCTGTTTTGAAAATTGCCACTGATGGACACGGATTCAATCTGTGAAAATCTGCGTCATCTGTGGATGATTTTCGTTGTTATCGGTGTCAGCCGGTCGTATCACCCGATTGCCAAATAGTGACCGGTGGACAAACGAATCAATTGTACTCCACCACCCCGCCCCCGCAAAATAGCGCCAGGACCGAATCAGAAGCAGACACACTTTCACATCTGGACAGGTATGGTACAATTCTTACACACCCCAATGAACCCAAGTTTGGTTGCGTATGGGAAACTGATCAGACAGAGTAAAGACCGGCCCAATCAGAAGACGCTGGCCCACGCAGAGAGAGGGCACTTCTGGCCTGGGGCAATCCACCGAACGGCCACAACTCAGGTGAAACAGGAAGTTATGACTGTAAAAAAACAAGTCGAAGAGAGCGAAGAAGCGGCGATCGAAGAGAGCGACATCCTGGAAATCGCTGAAGAAGCCGAAGAAGAGACACCACCGCCCAAGAAGAAGGCCGCGCCGCGCAAACGCAAGCGCAAGAAACGGGACGATTCCGGCATCTCCGACGATCTGCCCCTGCTGCCCCTGCGCGGGGTCGTCGTCTATCCGATGATGTGGCTGCCCCTGACTATCGGCCAGGAACGCAGCATCAATCTGGTGGACGACGCGCTGCCCGACAGCCGGATCATCGCGCTTGTCACCAGCAAAGACGAGGATGTGGAAGAACCCGGCCCGGACGACATCTACACCATCGGCACCGCGGCCCAGGTCCACCGGGTGTTGAAAGCCCCGGATGGGACCATTCGTCTAGCCGTGCAGGGGCTGGAGCGCATTCGCATCACCGAATACATCCAGGAAGACCCCTATCTGCGGGCGCGGGTGGAGGTGTGGCCGGAGACAGTTACGGAAAATCTGGAGACCGAAGCGCTGACCCGGGCCGTCCAGGACCTCTTCCGCCGCCTGGTGGAGTTGGACGGCCAGATGCCCGAAGAGTTGGCGGTGATGGCCGCCAATGTGGAGAACTCCCGCCAGTTGGCCTATCTGGTCGCCAGCAGTATGCGCCTGGAACTGGAGGACGCCCAAGAGATTCTCGAACTGGACAGCGTGCAGGAGAAGCTGCTGCGGCTGACCCAACTGCTCAACAAAGAGGTGGACGTGCTGGAACTGGGCCACAAAATCCAGACCCAGGCCCAGGGCGAGATGGAGCGGATGCAACGGGATTTCTTCCTGCGCGAGCAGATGAAGGCCATCCAGAAAGAGCTGGGCGAGGAAGACGAGCAGGCAGCGGACATCCGGGAACTGGAAGAGCGCATCGAGGCCGCGGGGATGCCCGACGAAGCCCGCAAAGAAGCCGACCGGGAGTTGAACCGGATGCGCCGGATGCCCATCCAGGCCGCCGAGTACAGCGTCATCAAAACCTATCTGGACCTGATGGTCAGCCTGCCCTGGCAGCAGACCACCGAGGACAATCTGGCCATTGACCACGCCCGCCAGGTGCTGGACGAAGACCACTACGGGCTGGACGAGATCAAAGACCGCATTCTGGAATATCTGGCCGTGCGCAAGCTGCGGGCCGACCGCAAGGACGAACGGGCCGAGCAGGAAGAGGATGTGCGAGACAAAATCCGCCGGGAGCGGGAGGGCGTTGTCCTCTGCTTTGTCGGCCCGCCCGGTGTGGGCAAGACGAGCCTGGGCATCAGCATTGCCAGAGCCACCGGGCGCAAATTTGTGCGGCTGGCCCTGGGCGGCGTGCGCGACGAGGCCGAAATCCGCGGCTTCCGGCGCACGTACATCGGCTCGATGCCGGGGCGCATCATCCAGAGTCTGCGCCGGGTGGAGAGCAAAAATCCGGTCTTTATGCTGGACGAAGTGGACAAACTGAGCCGGGACTTCCGGGGCGATCCCACCAGCGCGCTGCTGGAAGTGCTGGACCCGGAACAGAACCGGGAGTTTCGGGACCACTACCTGGACGTGCCCTTCGACCTGAGCCAGGTGATGTTCATCACCACCGCCAATGTACTGGACACCATCCCCGGCCCCATGCGGGATCGGATGGAGATTATTCAGCTGAGCAGCTACACCGAAGACGAGAAGGTGAAGATTGCCCAGGGCTATCTGGTCCCCCGGGAGATCAGAGAGAATGGCCTGCGCGAGGGGGAAGTCACATTCACCGAAGCAGCCCTGCGCGAGATTGTCCAGGGCTATACCCGGGAAGCAGGCGTGCGCAATATGGAGCGGGAGATCGGCAAAGTCTGTCGCAAAATCGCGGCCAAAGTCGCAGCCGAAGAGATTCAGCACAACGTGGCCGTGGACCTGGACGATCTCTACACCTATCTGGGCAAGCGCAAAATCCACGCCGAGGAAATCTCCGAACGTCTGCGCATTCCCGGCGTGGCTGTGGGCGTGGCCTGGACGATGACCGGCGGCGACGTGCTCTTCTTCGAGGCCACGAAAATGCCGGGCAAGAAGGGCTTCGTCCTCACCGGCCAGTTGGGGGATGTGATGAAAGAGAGCGCGCAGGCCGCGCTGAGTTACGTGCGCAGCCGGGCCGCGGAACTGGGCATCGATCCCCAGTTCTTTGAGGATGTGGACATCCATCTGCACATCCCCGCGGGCGCCATCCCCAAAGACGGCCCCAGCGCGGGGATTACAATGGTGACGGCGTTGGCGAGTCTGCTCACCCGCCGCCCGGTCAAGTCCAATGTGGGCATGACCGGCGAGATTACCCTGCGTGGCAAAGTGCTGCCGATTGGCGGACTGAAGGAGAAGGTGCTGGCCGCGGCCCGGCTGGGACTGGATACGGTCATTCTGCCCAAGCGCAACGAGGCCGATCTGGAAGATGTGCCGGAGAATGTGCGCAAGGATATGACATTTATTCTGGTGGATACGGTGGACGAAGTACTGGCCGCAGCGCTGGACGAAGCCTTGCCGCCTCTGTCGCCAGCTTCAGTCCAGCCCCACGGCGAGGGGAATGGGACTGTCAAAGAGGAGCCGCCGGTTCAGAAAGAGCTGGACACGAATTCACACGGATAGTGTGCTGGGCAGGCGGATGCAGAAAATCAGATGGGACGCGGAGCTACGCGGATAGACGCTGAACCAGAGGCGAAAATCCGCGTAGCTCCGCGTTTATCTGCGTCCCATTTCTCTCGCCATCAGTGGCGGAAATGGACAAAGATACGCCCGAAGTTCTTGCTGTCCTTGTCGATGCGGTGGTAGAGGCTGCGGATATGGGACTGATTGAGAAAGCGCAGGACGTGTTTCTTCAACTGGCCGCTGCCCTTGCCGGGGATGATCTCCACCAGATCGATGCGCTTGTCCACGGCCTCCTGGATAATACGATTCAGTTCTCTCTCGATAGTATCGCCCCGGTTGTAGATGTCGTGGAGGTCGAGTTTTAGCTTTGCCATATCGATTCCTCTAAAGTACTTCCCCGTTGGCTGTCTCAAGATATGTCCACAGATTCCGCAGATTTTCACCGATTCTCTCTGTGGAAAGCTATTTTCCGCTGGGCAATTCGAGTCAGTCCTCTTCCTTTTGGGATCCGTCGTTGCTGCGTGGCTGTTGAAAGCGAGCGATGCGCTGCTGGATCTCCGCCACAATGCCCCGGACTTCGGCCATATCTGTTGCGCTCAAATGGGCGGATAGTTCGCTGTACAGCGCCTCCACATCCACCGAATAGTCGTGCAGGAGGGTGGCGATGTCGTTCTCGTAGATACCCACCCGGGCAAAACTGCCCTGCCGGTAGAGCGAGGGCAGGGCATACAATTTCAGAAGGAGCAGGCCCTCCACCGTCGCGGTGGTGATGTTCTGTTCCCCAAAGTGGCGTTCGGTCGTGTACTCCCGCCGCACTTTGTCAAAGAATAGGTTTTCCGTCAACCGAATATCGATCTGCAAGCCTTCGTACTCGCCCCTGGCAAAGTACATATACTGACTGTCTACTGTGATTTCGGGCAGCTTTTCCAGAGAGGAGAGCGCCATTATCAGGTCGATGTCCTGCGTGTTTCGGCCTTCGATGTACGTGAGCAGCGCGACACCGCCCACCAGCACGTATTCAATCTTGCGCTGGCGGAGCAGGCCGAAGAGCTTGCTGATACTCTGGGGCAGGGCGTCACTGTTCATTGGGGATACCGACCAATTCTTGAAGTCGAAAACGACTGCGTTTTGGATTACTTTGCCGATGGCGACTGGTGTTTGGTTCATGGGTTCTGTTGAGAGGTGATATTTGAGCTTTGGCGCCCATATCCGAGAACAGCGTTCTCGACCTTTACACATCACGAATTATTGTCAAAAGGGCGTGCCATTATCGGCATCATCGATCAGTGTCATCGTTATCAATCCGTCTTCTACCAATACCGATTGTAGATCTGGATAGGCATGACCCTCCTCTTGGATTTGTTCCCAAAAGACCAGCCAAAGCTCTTTATGTTTCATGACCCTTTTCTTTGTAGCCGTGTATAACCCGACCAAAATACTACCCATTCCTGTAGCACTCAGAATTTGATTGTATCTCCCTGATCTATTTTCCAATATTCCTTTGAAAACTACTTCTAAATCGGCATCATCGAAATACTCACCGTATGGCACAAGCATCTTGCCACGCCTTTTTGCAATATCGAACTTACCAGAATTGCAAAAGAATGATATGGCATATTGTTTTAAGATTGGAGAAGATACTGACTTCACGATGTCCTCAACTTCATTGTCCTCCAGCGTCGCAACGTGTGTGAGAAATACCTGTCCAAATTCAGGGATTTGTGTTGCCAATGAAACTAGCCTGTATTTGATAATATCAGCCACACTCATTGAGCGCATAAGCCCGGGAAATCTCGCTGATACTGAAGTATCCAGCTTCTCCCATGCCTCGTTCCGTCTCTCCAAAAACGGGATTATTCGTCTCAATTTTGTGTCGTTTGCCTCTCCAAGCATCCGACTCAGTTTTTCATCAAGAACTGCACTATACGTTTCGGGAGAAATTCGACTTATTGCTCCGAGAGCCGAAGAGATTCTATCAAACAGATCAAAAAGCATAACGGTATCATCTTGAAATATACGTTTGAGTAGAATAATGGTCAGGTTACGAATGCTACTCTCCCTTGCTCTACCCAAGTGATGATTAGAAGATAATACAGAAAATGCTTCTTCATCATTCTCAGGAAAAGATGTCTCCTGTATTAACTCGAATGTTTTTGCAATTACTACCTTTCCTTGTACTGGCGCTTGAACTAATAGATAATTCGCAACTTGCACAACATATGCTCTCACTAATTCCGGCGATGGATTAAATTGGCTACCATCTGAGGAGAAAGTTGGATGTGCACAAATATTTCTGTCCTCTCTTAATCGTTCAAGATGGGTTTTTTCTATTAGAGATATCAATTGCAGTTGATCGCATGCAAAGTCCAGTAACTTTCTTTCAAAATCCAGCATTCCATTGATATCGTTTCCCCGGATACCATCTAATTTGCTCTCAATAGCCTGTGCTGATGCATCTCCACTCAAACTAAGCTCACGGATCTTTTCGATTACGTCTACACAAACGGAAATCCATGTTGTTATTAATGCTGCTCTGTAAGCACCCGATCTGTAGGAAGCAATCGCTTCCTCCAAGTACTTCCTCGCCTGAGAATTTCTTACATTCTCACAAAGTTCATCCAAGTCACTTAAGTGTAATTTCATTTTCTACTCTTTGCAATCGGTAACGACTGTAGAAATCGGCGAAGTGTCAAATGTAACTGACATATTCGAGTGTTGGGTTGATCGCTCCGCGTCCCCCTAACTCACATCCCCGTAGCCCTGCCCGAAGCGCGCCACCCACTCTAAACGATGACGACTTTTTCAAGGGCCGCAGATTCTCCGTTCTTCACCAAATCAGCTCGACGCCATACCGATTAAACTACGCCTGAAAATCATTCGAATGTTCGTCGTCTTCGGGAAAAATTCTCAGTAACCCTTTGACGCTTCCCGGCTGTCGCCGCTTCTTTGGCGATTCGGCTGGTTCTGGCAGTGGAAGCTGGGCCAGGTCTGACCACGCCTCATCCTCCTCGGCCCGTAGCCAATCTATGGCTAATGCAGCTTCGCTCAGGAGAGCCAGATTGAAAGAATCCTCCGACGGCTCTTCGTCAAGAATCGTAACAATCACCCGCCGCATCTTGGGCAACAGTATCGGCTCCAGGAATCGCAACATCCCCTTTTCATCAATAACCGCCTCGATTGACTGTAGCATTGCACATCTCTCCTCTCTGAGTAACACCTTCCCACCCTAACTCACATCCCCGTGACCCCGCCAGAAGCGTGCCACCCGCTCCTGTAGCTGGGGATAACCGCTCAACTCCGGGTCCGCGGCGAAGAGTTCCTGGGCCGCCTGCTGGGCCAGGGCCAGGGTAGCCGTGTCGCTGAGCATCGCCATCTTCAGGTCGGGCAGACCACTCTGCCGCGTGCCCAGGAAATCGCCGGGGCCGCGCAGTTCCAGGTCCTTCTCGGCTATCGCAAAGCCGTCGGTGGTGGCGACCAGCGCATCCAGCCGCTCGATGGCGGAGGGATTGTCAGCCCGGCTGAGCAGCGCGCAGTGGCTCTCGTGGCTGCCCCGTCCCACCCGTCCCCGGAACTGGTGCAGTTGAGCCAGTCCAAAGCGCTCGGCGTCCTCAATCAGCATAACCGTTGCGTTGGGCACGTCGATGCCCACCTCCACGACGCTCGTACTCACCAGCACATCCAACTCGCCCTCGCCAAAGGAGCGCATCACCGCGTCCTTGTCGCCACCGTTCAGCCTGCCGTGCAGCAGCCCCAGCCGCAGGTCCGGGAAGATTTCCTTCTGCAAGCGGGCATGTTCGTCCACCGCCGCGCCCACATCCAGCTTGTCGCTCTCCTCCACCAGCGGATAGACGATATACGCCTGCCGCCCCTCCTGCACCCGCCGCCGCAGAAAGGCGTAGAGCCGCTCCCGCTCGCCGGGGGTGAAGCGTTTGGTCACAATCGGCGTACGGCCGGGCGGCAGTTCGTCGATGACACTCACGTCCAAATCCCCGTAGACGGTCAGGGCCAGGCTGCGGGGGATGGGCGTGGCGCTCATCACCAGCATATGGCTGACCAGACTGGTGGACTCGTCTTCGGGCGATTTGTCCCGCAGCGCGCCCCGCTGCTCCACGCCGAAGCGGTGCTGCTCGTCCACCACCACAAAGGCCAGATTGTGGAAGGCCACCCCCTCCTGAATCAGCGCGGTCGTGCCCACGGCCACATCCACCGAGCCGTCGGCCAACCCGGCCAACACTTCCTCCCGCTCGCTGCCCGTCACCCGCCCGGTGAGCAGAGCCACCCGCAGGGGCGTGCCGTCGGGTCGGGTCAAATTAGCGAGAAGGTTGCTCAGTCCCCGGTAGTGCTGCTCGGCCAGAATTTGGGTCGGGGCCAGCAGGGCAGACTGTGCGCCGTTGGCCGCGGCAATGAACATCGCGCCCGCCGCCACAGCCGTCTTGCCGCTGCCCACATCCCCCTGCACCAGACGGCTCATTGGCACAGTCCGGGCCAAATCCCGCTGAATTTCGCCCAACACCCGCTGCTGGGCGCCGGTCAGTGTAAAGGGCAGGGCATCGGTGAAGCGGGCGACGACGGATTCGTCGCTGGGTAGAGCCGGCGCGGTGGCCCGCTGTAACAGATGTCGCCGCTGCTGCACGCCCAATTGAATGTAGAAAAATTCGTCAAAGGCCAGCCGTTTACGGGCCGCAGCCAACACTTCCGGGTTCTCCGGCTGGTGAATCTGCTTCAGCGCATTGGGCAGATTGGTCAGGCCAAACTTGCGCCGCACCTCTTCGGGCACCGGGTCGCCGATGGCGGCCAGCCCCTCCTGCATTGCCTGCCCGGCCAGATCGCCCACTGTCTTGCTGGTCAGCCCTTCGGTCAGGGGATAGACGGGCAGAATCGGGCCGTTGGCAATGTCGCTGCTCTCCATCAGCTCGAAGACCGGGCTTTCCAAAGTTTTGTAGCCCATATGCAGGCCGACTTTGCCGCTGAATCGGTAGCTCTGGCCGATCTCCAGTTTGGAGGCGATCCATTTGGTCCACCAGGTGGCGCGCAGACTGCCCGTACCGTCGTTGAGTACGGCCTGCACCATCTCCCGGTTCATCCCTAGCTTGCGGTTTTCCAGCTTCCACAGGTTGGCCGCCACCGTCACCTGCTCGCCGGGCTGCATTTCGGCAATCGTGCGCAGGCGGCTGAAGTCGTCGTAGCGGCTGGGCAGATGCCAGATCAGGTCCCAGACGGTCTCCACGCCCAGTCGGGCCAACTGCTCAGCCCGGGCCGGACCCACCCCGCGCAGGCTGGTGACAGGCGCGTCCAACTTCTCGGCGGCGCTGGGCGATGGGGGGGCCACGGCTTCTTCCCGGCGTCGGGTCACCGGGGGCGTGGGGCCAGCCGGAGCAATCGCGGCTTCGGGCAGGGCCGCGGGCCGGGACGGTCGTTCGGTCTGGCTGCTCGCCACCTGATCGATGGCGGCCAGGGCGGTGTCCTGAGCCTGTCGAAAGGCCGGATCAAGCGCAGGGACGGAGGGATTGTCCGCCAGATGCAGGATGGACTGGGCGATCTGCTGTCGGTCGGCTTCGGGTGCGTCCGCGTAGCGCAGCAAACGCAAGCCGATTTCCCGCACCAGCCCAGCCGCCTCGCCGTCGGAGAGTGCGTCGGAACACCAGCGCTCTTGCAGCGCGGCCATCCCGCCCACCACAGCCCGATCCCGCCAGCCGGTCTTTTCTTCCAGGGCGAAGATATTGCGCAATCGGTTCAAAGCATTCGACAGAGTCGCCATCAGACCAGCCCTTCGTATACGACGACACCCATGACATTGGGGCCGAGATGAGCCGCCAGACTGGGCGGGTAGCGCAAGATGCGCACGGGGATATCAGGCATCCCTTCTTTCATACGCTGCACAAAGTCGTCCTGGGTCTGCTCGTAGTGGTGTTGAACCACACCCACGTCCTCCACATTGGAGAATTCCACGGTGAAGTTGTAGAGCTTCTCCACCACTTCGTCCCGGCTCTGCACCTTTTCCAGGGGGATCAGCTTGCCATCCTCCATCGTAATCATCGCTTTGATGCCCAGCATTGTGCCCAGCACGCTTTGGGCCGACCCCAGTTTGGCGCTGCGTTCCAGATAGTGCAGGGTTTCGGAGAAAAAGGTGACGTAGAGATGGGGGATCGCGCCGTTGATCAGCCGGGCTACTTCGACCAGATCGGCTCCGTCGTGGGCGGCTTTGGCAGCCATCTCCACCAGCTTGGACAGCCCCATCGAGGCCGTCATGCTGTCGATGACCCGGATGCCGTAGCGGCCCATCATCATCTCGGCGGCCTTGCGGGATTGAGACCACATAGGGCTGAGTTGGCCGCTCATGTGGATGGCGACGACCTGGTCGGCCTCTTTGCCCACCTTCTGGTAGCTCTCCAAAATGCGGTTGATGTTGGGCGCTTCGACCTCTGGCAGGACAGAGCGTCCCCCCACCTGATTCTCCCGCAACACCTGGAAGAATTGCTCAGCAGAGAAGTCGGGGGTCTCGTCGTAGCGTTCCCGGCCCACGCGCAGGACGTGGGGGATGACTTCGATGGAATAGGTTTCTACAACTTCGGCAGACAGGGCTGCATTGCTATCGGTGATAATGCGAACTTTACCCACGGAACAGACTCCAAACGGTTACTTTTGGTGATGGTTTTGCTACGATTCAGTTTTTCCAAGTCCTCGGCACTTCACGTCCAGCGGGAGCGAGAAAGGGAACGACCCGCTCACAGGGCAAAAAGTGCCGGGGACTTGCACAAACGCCTGAATTAACGACGGTTTTGCTCTCTACTTTTTGACAGTCGCAGAGGGATGTGATAATCTCAAACAGTTATTGTGTCGAAGGCAAGCGGCGGTTTTCCGCCCATTTTTTCGACAAAGAGCAAGCTCAACAGCGTAGACAGTGGCGGGAATGACCGCACACAAGACAATAAGGGAGCGAAAGAATTATGGCTAAGTGTCAACAGTGCGGTAAGGGTCCCCAATTTGGCAACAATCGGCCCTGGTCGAAGAAAGCCACCCGCCACAAATGGGATGTCAACATTCAGAAGGTGAAAGTGACTGAGGGCGGCACGACCACCTCCAAGCGGCTGTGTGCTTCCTGCATCAAGACGCTTTCCAAGGCCTAAGCCACTTCTGGTTGTACCCAATCCAGTATCAGCATCAAAACGTCGATCCGCAAGGGTCGGCGTTTTTGCATTGGAAAAAGTAGCCACTGATGAACACGGATAACAACGGGTTGGCGCGAAAAAAATCTGCGAAAATCTGCGGTTTCTGCGTAATCTGTGTTCCTCCCCATCACGCGGCCATCCGTTGCGCGGCCTGGCGCAGCTGACCGCAGCCAGCGTTGATTTCGATGCCCCGGCGCAGTCGCACAGTCGCGGGCACGCCACCTGCGCGCAGAATCTCCACAAAGCGGAGCGTGTCCGCGTCGCTGGTGGGCTGGAAGGGGCTGTCGGGAATCGGGTTGAGCGGGATGACATTGACGTGACAGAGCAGGGGGCTGAGCTTCTCCGCCAGTTCCTCGGCCAGGGCCGGGCTGTCGTTGATACCCGCCATCAGCGCGTATTCAAATGTGACCCGGCGGTGGGTTTTGTCGATGTAGCGGCGCACCGCGGCCAGCAGATCGGCCACGGGATAGCGGCTGTTGAGAGGCACAAGCGACGAGCGCAGTTCATCGTTGGGCGCGTGCAGACTCACAGCCAGGGCGATCTGCAAGCCCTCGTCGGCCATACGGTCGATCATCGGAATCAGCCCGACTGTGCTGAGGGTGATGTGGCGTGCGCCCAGGCCAAAGGCGTCGGCGTCGGTGAGCAGGCGCAGGGCTGTCCAGACGTTGCGGTAGTTGTGCATGGGTTCGCCCATTCCCATCAGCACCACATTCGTTACGGCTGTGGGCCGCTCTACATCCATCGGCGGCTCCGCGTCCGCTTTGGCCAGATAGCGGGCGAAGTATAGCACCTGGGCCACAATCTCCCCGCTGGTCAGGTTGCGGGCCAGCCCGCCCTGGGCCGTGGCGCAGAAGGTGCAGCCCATCGCACAGCCGGCCTGGCTGCTGATACAAAGGGTGCGCCGCTTGTCATAGAGCATCAGCACCGTCTCAATCGTCTGCCCATCGGCTAGGCGAAAGAGCACCTTCTGGGTGTCGCCGTCCTGGGAGAGGATGCGGATGGCCGATTCCAAGGGGGAGATGACCCATTCCGCGGCCAGCTTTTCCCGCAGAGTTTTGGGCAGATTCGCCATCTCGTCAAAGGAGACCGCGTAGTGCTTATAAACCCATTCCCAAATCTGCCGTGCCCGGTAGGCGGGCTGGCCCAGCCCCGTCACCACTTCCGTCAATTCTTCCAACGAAAGATCGAGCAACACACGCTTTTCAGTTTGTCCCGCGCCGACGTTCAGAGTGATTTCTGTCATACACTCCATTGTAGCGCGTCGCATTGGGCGCGGTCAAAAAGTCGTGAGTAGTGCGGAATGCAGATTGGTGAATGCGGATTGCAGAATGCGGAATGCGGAATTAAGAGGGTAGTGACGATTTGGGCATTTCTGAGCTTGAAAGGGCACTGGTAAAGACAGATTATATCCGTGAAAATCTGTTCTTTCCGTGTAACTGTTCAGGCCAGCGCTGGTTGAGTAGGCGGGGGCTGTTGCCCGCCGTATCGAAACTAAGCGGGTACACATGAGATTACTCGTAGACCCGTTCGCTTGATTTCGATACGCCCTCCGCAGACTCCGGGCTACTCAATCGGCGCTCACTGGCCTTATGCCTGAATAGTTACCTTTCCGTGTTCACCCGTGTGCTTCATTCCGGTCAGCGACGAGTTCGGGGTTTTGGGTTGTTGGCCCGGGCGGTGTTGATGGAGGCGACGAAGATTGCCACCAGTTCGTCGCCTTCGGTCATCAGTTCGGCCAGTCGCTCTTTCGGCAACAGTTCGCCCTCAACGAGCAATTCCATCCAGAAAAGAGATTCGTCGGCTTCCTCCTCGACAGTGCCCATTTTGGCGATGAAATCGGCGGGGGACTTGGCCCGACAGGCCGCTCGGTAGTTGGCGCCCACAGACGTTCCCGCCCGCAACAACTGGCCCCGGATCACACGCCCTGCTGGCGTATTGGGAATAGCGTCGCACAGCCGCATCACCCGCAACGCATACGCCTTCGTCCGCCGCTTCAACTCCTCGCTCATCGTTTTTCTCCTTTCTTACCCCACCTCCCGCCCCACGCACAACTCTCTTATACCGGCACAACACCCCCGACGCTCCCCAATTCCGCATTCCGCATTCCGAACTCCGCATTCCTCACGCGTCTGCTGCTTGAAACGCTGCCAGCAACTCCGGCAATCCGGGCAGAATAAAGGCCGGGCGCAGGGGTTCCCGCTCGAACTGTTCCAACGGGGTGATGCCAGTGAGGACAGCCGCAGTGGGCATCCCCAATTTGATTGCGCCTTCGATGTCCGTCTCGTAGCGGTCACCCACCATCAGTGTGGTGGCGGCGGTGCTGTCCAGTTTGTGCATGGCCTGCTCGTACATCCCCGCGTTGGGTTTGCCAATGATTGTAGGGGTGACGCCGGTGGCGGTTTGCAGGAGGGCGATAATCGCGCCTGTACCGGGGATTTCGCCCCGCTCGCTGGGGAAGGAGGCGTCCGAATTGGTCGCCACATAGCGCGCGCCGGCGTGGATGGCCAGAGTGGCGTCGGCCAGCCGCTCGTAGCGGGCGTGGAAGTCGATGCCGGAGACGACGATTTCAGCCTGGGTGTAGTCCTCGATGAGGGTGAAGCCCTGGCGTTCCAGCGCCCAGCGCAGCCCCTCCTCGCCCACCACAAAGAGCCGTGCGCCGTCGGGATACTCCTCCTTTAGCCAGCTTGCCGTAGCCAGCGCGCTGCTGAGGATGTGATCCTCACCGGCCCGGATGCCCATTTTGCTGATCTTTTCGATGAACTGGGCAGGGGTGCGGGAGGAATTGTTGGTGACAAAAAGCCAACTGCGTCCGGTGGCTTCCAGATAGTCGAGCAGAGGCTGGACACCGGGCAGGGGATCGTTGCCGACGTAGACAACGCCGTCCATATCGAGCAGGACAGCGCGCACGGATTTGAGATTGTGTTGGGTCATTGGGTTACTCGCTTGGGTGGTTGACAGGTGATGAAACTCCGGTAAAATTGCCTCCACAACTCTATGTCTTTCTCGCGATTTGGTCAAGCCTACAGGCCGCGTGCGGGCGATGAGAGACAGCGGTCAGCTTTCGGCGGTCTGTCTTCCGCGCTCTCCACATTTTGCCCATCTGGGGGCTGGCTGATACAATGCCCGAATACGTGTACCACATTCCACGGTGGGTCCTGGCTGACGATGACTGTCCCAGCCTTCCTCTTGAAGTGCGTTCTTTGCACCCGACAGTGACAAATGCGCTTTGGCATTGATGCTCGTCTAACTTATCACCAACGCGCGGGGATTGGGCGATACACACTCTTCTTGCTGGATGAGCTGGCAAAGCTGGATCAGGAGAATCGATACACGATCTTCCAACATCGCAGGGATCAAGAGGCGTTGATTTCCGCACCCAATTTTCAGCGCAAAACCCTCTACGCTCCGGTCCACTCCCCTCTGGAACAGCCAATGCTTTTGGCCGAACTTTTTTTCCACAGTCTGGACCTGATCCACTGCACCGATTTTATTCCGCCGCTCTACAGTAGTCTGCCGTCGATTATTACTGTACACGACCTGGCATTCTTGCGCTGGCCCCACTTTTTGACCAAAGATCACGCCACCTACTACAGCCAGATTGACCGGGGCGTGCGCCACGCCCGTCACATTATTGTGCCCAGCCACAGCACAAAAAATGACGTAATCGCTCAGTTGGGTGTGCCAGAGAACAAAATCAGCGTCATCTACGAAGCCGCCGCCTCCCTCTACCGGCCTCTACCCATCGAAGAGACCCGTGCGGCTATGGCCAGTCGATTCGGCATCCCGACCAACTATATTTTCTTCATCAGCACCATCGAACCCCGCAAGAATATCGGCGGTCTGCTCCAGGCATTCCATCACCTGCGCACCAAATATAACCTGACCGACACCGCGCTGGTGTTGGCGGGCAAGCAGGGATGGCTATACGAAGAGGTCTACGAAACTGTGGAAAAGCTGGGGTTGCAGGATTCCACATTCTTCGTGGGGCGGGTAAGCGACGAGGAGTTGCACCAGCTCTATGTGGGCGCACGCTGTCACGTTCACCCCGCCTTCTACGAGGGTTTCGGTCTGCCCCCGCTCGAAGCAATGGCCTGCGGCACGCCCACAGTTGTCAGCAATACCAGCAGCCTGCCCGAAGTGGTTGGCGATGCCGCATTGATGTTTGATCCCAACGATTGGGAAGAGATGGCAGTAGCGATCCGCCGCCTGCTGACCGACGAGGAATTGCACGCCGAAATGAGTGAGAAGGGCCTGCGACGGGCGGCCACCTTCAGTTGGAGCCGAGCCGCCGCCGAGACCCTGCAAGTTTATCAGAGAGTCGCCCAGGGGCAGCCTGTCCCTGTCGCGGCAGGCTAACGGCTTGCCCCTATGAAAATACTCTTTTTGACGCCCCAATTGCCCTATCCACCCCGGCAAGGGACGACAATCCGCAACTTCAATCTCATCCGCGCCCTGGCCCAGGAACACCAGATCGATCTCTTCTCGTTTCTGGCCCCCGGCGAAGAGTTCAACGCGGATGACCATACGGCAGAGAATCGGCTGCGCGACATCTGCGGGCGGGTGATCACCGCGCCCCAGCCAGCACGCTCGGCCAGTCGCCGGATTGTGGATACATTGACCGCCAGCCGCCCGGATATGGGCCTGCGCCTGGAAAGTCCAGCCGCCTACGCCAGCCTGTTGGCATTGCTGGAAGAGGAAACATACGACCTCGTCCAGGCCGAGGGCATCGAAATGGCCGCCTACGGGCTATTTGCTGCCGCGCACCAGCCCCAAGCCCGGCTTATCTTTGACGATCACAACGCCGAATATCTCCTGCAACAGCGTTCGGCTCTGGTCGATCTGGGCAACCCCCTGCGTTGGCCCGCTGCCCTATACAGTCTGATACAGTGGGCCAAACTGCGCCGCTATGAGCAGATGGTGTGCAGCCGCGCCGAAGCGGTGGTGGCCGTCAGCGAGCCGGACCGATCCGCGCTGGTGCAGCTTGTGCCCGACCGGCTGGTCGATGTGGTCCCCAATGGGATTGACCTGGACGAATACCCGTTCCCGCCGCCCCCACAGCCCCAGGCCCCACCGGCCACGCTTGTCTTTACGGGCAAAATGGACTACCGGCCCAATGTGGATGCGATTCTCTGGTTTGCCCAGCAGGTGTTGCCACGCATCCAGGAGCAGCGTCCCGATGTGCGTCTACAGGTGGTGGGGATGAACCCCCATCGCCGATTGGAACGATTGGACGGCCAATCGGGCATTGATCTGACTGGCGCGGTGAAGGATGTGCAGCCTTACATCTACGGCGCAGCGGTCTATGTGGTTCCCCTGCGGGTGGGGGGAGGGACCCGGTTCAAAGTATTGGAAGCCCTGGCCAGCGGCAAACCGATGGTCAGTACTTCGCTGGGAATCGAAGGGCTGAATTTGCAGGATGGCCGGGAGTTGCTCATTGCCGATGAGCCGGAAACTTTTGCCGATGCGGTTCTTCTATTGCTGGAGGATCAGGCCAGCGGCGGTAAGTTTTGCAGCGAGCTGGGAAAGGCAGGGCGGGGCTTTGTCGAATCCCAGTTTGCCTGGGAGCAGATCGTACCCCGGCTGGAGCGGGTCTATCAGGCAGTTCTGCGTCAGGCCCCTATCCCCAGAGCCGACTGGTAGTCCACCCGAAAAAGAAAGGCGACAGTCGGATGACCGTCGCCTTGGGCAGACTGCTATAGTTGTTGACACCCGGTGGGCAGTGCGGGGGAAACACTGCCCACCGGGATATGCGGCGATGTAAGTCTGATTGTCAGACCGCTTGCCTGCCTGCCCCAAGAATACGGCAAAAAAACGCCCACAACTATAGCCAAATATACACACCCCCTGTGATCCATCACACAGAACCCCAGAAGAATGGGCGGGTTCTGTATGCCACCCATTCAGCGCCCACACCCACGACTACCCTTCCCCGCGCACAAGCGCCGCGCACCGTTCACCGATCATAAAAACAGTCATAGACGGGTTGACGGTCGTCATCGACGGGAAGACGGAGGCGTCGGCCACCCGCAGCCCGGCCACGCCCCGCACCCGCAGCGCAGAATCGACAACGGCCAGAGAGTCGGAATCTGCGCCGATTTTGCAGGTTCCCGCGGGGTGATAGACAGTGTTAGCCGTGGCCCGCACGTAGGCGGAAATCTCGGCGTCGCTCTGGACAGACTGGCCAGGGGCCAGCTCCCGCACAATCCACTCTTCCAGCGCTGGCTGGGCTGCGATACGCCGGGCTGCTTTCACCCCCTCCACCATCACCCGCTCGTCGTAATTGTCCGGGTCGGTGAAGTAGCGGAAGTCGATGCGGGGCGGTGCGGTCGGGTCTACGGAGGCCAGGCGCACCGTTCCTTCGCTGCGGGCACGGCAGACGTTTGGGGTCAGAGAGAAGCCCCATTCGGCAGTGGGATAGCCCGCGGGTTCCGTGTGCCAGGTGAAGGGCATCAGCCCGAAGTGACACATCAGATCGGGCAATGGGTCCGGGTCGATGCCCGTGCGGGCAAAAAGGCCCACCTCCCACAACTGGACAATCGGGTCCGGGATGGGCCGGGACGATTCCCAGACAACGACCCCTTCCGGGTGGTCGAGCAGGTGTTCGCCCACGCCGGGCAGGTCCACCCGCACAGGAATGTCCATCTCGGCCAGGTGCGCCGCGGGTCCAATCCCGGAGAGCAGCAGCAGTTTGGGCGAATCAAACGCACCCGCGCAGAGGATCACCTCCCGCTCGGCGCGCAGGATGCCCCGGCTGCTCTCGACGCCGATGGCCCGGTTGTCGTCGTCCAGCAGAATGCGGGTGACGGTTGTGTCGGTCAGCACGTGCAGATTGGGCGGCAGACTGTGCAGCGGGTGCAGATAGGCCACGGATGAGGACTGGCGAATGCCCGCCTTCACATTGACCCGAAAAAGTCCCACGCCTTCGCCAAAACTGGCGTCGTTGGCAAAGGAGAGCCGGGGCAGCCCCGCCTGCACACCCGCCTCCAGCAGCGCCCGGTTGAGCCGATTGGCGTCGGGAATTCCTTCCAGATGGACTCTTTCAAAAACCCGCTCAAAGAAAGGGGCGCAGTCTGCCGCGCCCCAGCCAGCCGCGCCTTCGGCCTGCCAGCGCTGCAAATCCCCGTCCGGGGCGCGGAAGGCGATGCAGGAATTGTGGGAGGAGCAGCCGCCCAGCACCCGCGCCCGGCTGTGGCGAATGGCGCTGTTGCCCCGGGCCTGGGGTTCGATTATGTAGTCGAAGTCCAGTTCTGTGCCCAGCAGGGCCATCCAACTGCGCACGGGCAGGACGCGGGCGTCGCGCTCATCGCTGGGTCCGGCTTCCAGCAGGGCCACGCGCAGGGAGGGGTCTTCGGCCAGCCGGGCGGCAATCACTGCACCGGCTGTGCCACCCCCAATAATCAGATAATCGTATGTGTTCGCGGTCACGTCTTGGCTCCACGCTTTTCTGGAAGTTTTCGAGAGAATCAACAAACTATACACCCAGATTACTATTCCTGCCAATCAAACCCTCGCGATCAGTGGCGTGGCGGATGAAAATCGGGTACAATTCCGATTGATCGATTCTTGCTTAAACCACTTCCCCCACGGAGACGAGTAGAAATGACAGAAACACTTCCCACCGCACAGGTCGGCAACACAGCCCTGGCTGTCAGCCAACTGGGCATGGGCACAGCGCCCATTGCCAATCTGTATGGCGGTGTGACCGACGCCCAGGCCATCGAAACCGTCCAGCGTTCCTTTGAACTGGGCATTCGCTACTTCGACACCGCGCCCCTCTACGGCGCTGGCGTTGCGGAGCGGCGGGTTGGCGAGGCGCTGAAGGGCATTCCCCGGGACCAATTCGTCCTTCAGACAAAAGTCGGGCGGCTGGTGCAACCCGACGGCTCCATTCGTTTCGACTACAGCCGGGACGGTGTGCGGCGCTGCCTGGACGAAAGCCTGGAACGCTTGCAGATGGATCGGGTGGACATTCTGCTCGTCCACGACCCGGACTCACTGAAAGAGGAGGAGGGCTATCGCCAGGCCCTGGCCGAGGCTTTCCCCGCGCTGATTGAGATGCGGGAGCAGGGAGTGATCGGCGCGCTGGGCGCGGGGATGAACCAGTGGCAGATGGAGTACGAGTTCGCCAAACACTCAGACCCCAATATCTTCCTCCTGGCCGGGCGCTACACACTCTTGGAACAGACCAGCCTGGAATTTCTCGACTATTGCCAGAAGCGGCAGATCAGCGTTGTGCTGGGTGGGGTCTACAACAGCGGCATTCTGGTCACCGGGCCGACAGCGGGCGCCAAGTTCAACTATCGGGAAGCACCGGAGCCGATCCTGGAAAAGGCCCGCCAGATCAAAGCCATCACCGACCGCTACGGCGTACCCCTGCACGTGGCCGCCCAGCGTTTCGCCCGCAGCCACCCGGCCATCACCGGTCTGATCATCGGTTCGGTCAAGCCCAGCGAAGCCGACGACAACCGGGCCATCTGGGACGCGGAGATTCCGACCCAAATGTGGGCCGACATCCGGGCCGCGGGGCTGGTGGAAGAGGGCGCGCCTATGCCTGAGTAAGACAGGTTTCAGAAGTTCGACTTTTTCTGAAAAGTCGAACTTCTCACATCAAACAACCACAGAAAGAGAGAAGCAGATGAACACCCAATCCAATCCACTGACCCTACGCCCACTGGGAAACACCGGTCTTCACGTCACCCCCCTCTGCATCGGCGGCGCCCCCCTGGGGGATATGCCCGAAACCTTCGCCTACAGTGCGCCGGAAGAGCAGGCCCTGGCCACTGTGCGCGCCGCCTTTGCCAGCCCTATCAACTTTCTGGACACCGCGGCCGCCTATGGCGACGGGGAGAGCGAGCGGCGCATTGGCCTGGTCATCCGGGAGATGGGCGGCCTGCCCGACGGCTTTGTCCTGGCCACCAAAGGGGACCGGGACCTGCATACCGGCGACTACAGCGGCGAGCAGTTCAAGCGCTCCATCGAAGGCAGTCTGGAACGGCTGGGGCTGGATCATCTGCAATACGTCTACATCCACGACCCGGAACACTCGACCTATGAAAATGTGATGGGGCCGGGCGGGCCGCTGGAGGTGCTGCAAAGCTTCAAAGAGCAGGGGGTCATCGGCCACATCGGGATGTCTGGCGGGCCGATCAAAATGCTCATCCGCTACATCGAAACCGGCATCTTCAGCGCGGTGGAGACCCACAACCGCTACACACTCATCAACCGCTCTGCCGGGCCGCTGCTCGACATCTGCGCCAAAATGGGTGTGGCGGTGGTCAATGCGGCCCCCTACGGCAGCGGCATTCTGGCCAAAGGTCCCGACGCCTACGCCCGCTACGCCTATCAGGACGCACCCGCGGAGATTATCGATCGCACCCGGCAACTGGCCGCGGTCTGCCAGGAGTTTGACGTGCCGCTGATCGCGGCTGCGCTTCAATTCTCCGTGAGCGACCCGCGGGTCACCAGCACCGTCGTGGGTATGACCAAACCAGAGCGGGTGCAACAGACCATCGATCTGGCTGCCCTGCCCATCCCCGATGAACTCTGGGCGCGGCTGGATGCAGTCGGCTACGACGCGGTGGATCCGGAGGCGAACCGCTTCCAGTAGGAAGCATTCGTGAAAGGTTAAGAAAAATCCTGCTTTGTCAAATCTGCTTACCAGGGCGATAACCGGCTCCAAATCGTTCGGCTTAGACGCTTCGTGTCCAACTTAGGTTTTTTGGATCAGTGAACTCGTTGGATTTGGCGTAAACGAAGTGTAATCCTCTGCCCCAATTTTAGTACCTTTTGAACATAAAACTCGTGAAATTGGAGCTTGACAAGCAACAAAAAGCCTTAACCTTTCACGAATGGTAGGAAGTAAAAAGTGAGCAGTAACCAGTGGGCTAACATCGCCACTGGTTACTGCTCACTTTTTTATTACTGCCCCTCAAACAACCCTACGAAATATCCAATCTCCAATACCTACTCTTCCCGGCAGACATTCTCCAGCCGGCCAATCTTTTCGATCTCAATCGCCACTTTGTCCCCGCTCTTCATCCAGAGTTGGGGGGAGCGACCCATACCCACGCCGTGGGGTGTGCCGGTCAGAATCACATCGCCCGGTTCCAGCGTAAAGGCCTGGGAGCAATAGGAGACCAGTTCGGCCACACCGAAGATCATCTCCTTTGTGTTGCTCTCCTGCACTACTTCGCCGTTGAGGACACAGCGGATGTCCAGGTTCTGGGGGTCGCCGATCTCGTCCGCTGTGACAAAGCCGGGGCCGATGGGGCAGAAAGTGTCCAGGCTCTTGCCCCGAATCCACTGGCCGTCGCCCATCTGAATCTCCCGGGCGCTGACGTCGTTGGCGCAGGTGTAGCCCGCCACATAACTGAGTGCGTCGTCCTGGCTCACCCGCCGGGCCGTCTTGCCGATGACCGCGGCCAGCTCGGCCTCGTAGTCCACCTCTTTGGTCAGTTCCGGCGACCAGACGATCTCGTCGCCGGGGTTGATGATGCTGCTGGTGAATTTGGTGAAGATCAGCGGGCGGGGGGGCGGCGTGCTCTTTGTCTCCCGGATGTGGTCCATATAGTTCAGCCCAATCGCCACGATTTTGCCGGGGCGACCGACCGGATTGAGCAGTTTGACACTGCTGCGGGCCACGCTGCCGGTGACATTCCCCGTCTTCCCGGCCAGAATATCGGCCCAGGAAGCGTCGGTTACGTCGATGTTGTCGCCTTTGGCGATGCCAAAAACGGTCTTGCCTGCCTGCTCGAATTTAAGCCATCTCATTCTGAAACTGTCTCCTTTGGTAGTTTACCTGCTGCGATTGCTGTCTTGAAATGGGAAATCGTTGCGGCGACGCCTTCCTCCAATGGGGTGAAGGGAATGTCGCCCAGAATTTTGCGAAGTTCGCTGTCGTCAAAGCCCAGGGGAAAGGGCAGGACGGTTTCGGCGGTGGTAATGCGCCCAGCCGCGCTGGGTTCGGCGGCTTCGATAGCCGCGACGACTGCGCTCATATCCACAATCGAACCGGCCAGATTGTAGACACCCGCGCCCTGAAAGGGAGTGCGTGCGGCCTGGATAAATGTTTTGGCTACGTCTTCGGCATACTGGAAGCCATTGACGCCCTGGAAGGAAATCTGGTAGCTCTCGCCCCGGGCCGCGGCCAGCATCGCCTTTGTGGGGGTGGACGTCATGCCCTGATCCCGGGTCGGGCCATAGATTGTGTAGGGGCGCAGGGCAATGCTGGCTATGCCGTCGTCCTGCCAGTAGATGCGGGCCGTGCCTTCGTTGGCCTGTTTGTAGACGCCGTAGTGGTTGAGGGGGTGCAGATGCGCGTCATTGCCCACCTGCTCCTCCGCGTATTCGTCGGCATAGCCGTAGACGGCAATGCTGCTGGCGTAGACCACCTGCTGGATGCCCAGCTTTTTGGCAGCTTCAAAGACATTGACCGTCCCCACCACATTGACCGCCGCGCCCAGGGGTGGGTTGGCCCGGCAGAAGGGCATTTGCAGTGCGGCCAGGTGGATGATGTGGGTGGCCCCGCTCTCCTCCATCGCCGCCCGCACCCGGTCTGTATCGGTGATGTCGGCCTGAATGAAGTGGATGCGCGCCACTTCGTCCGGCTCCATCAACAGGTCCAGGCGGCTACGGTTGCTGCCCAGATCGAAAATTGTCACATCAACACCCTCTCGCACCAGATTGCGGGCTGTCCATGCACCGATACAGCCCAACGCTCCGGTGAGAAAGAATCGTTCGTCGCTCATAGCACCTCCAAGGGGATTGGATGTTTCCAAAAATATGGACGCCCTCTATTGTGCCAAACGACGGGAAAATATGCACGTTGGGGAAATGCTTTTGCATGACAGAGAGTGGCCCGAATCGTCTGCGTGAAAAAGATGTCGCGGCGTTTGACATCCGATCCCGCCTGTGCTATTCTTGCTGCCATCCGCTGTTCGCTGGATACTTGCAACCGGGAGTTTTCGATGGTTTTGCGTTCCACAGCCGAAATGTCAATCGAAATGAGTCAAACCCTTCGCCAACGCGAAGAGGGCACTCTGTTGCCCATCGCCCTGCTGGATGGTCCCACAGCCGACGAAATGTTGTTTTCCATGAACCTGCGCCAAGACTGGCGCGGGTTTTCTTTTGGCAACTTTTGGTTTGGCTATTATTTTGGAAGCATCCACTCGTCTCCACAGGCGGAGGAGCGCTGGGCTGTGTAGCAGTACACAAGAAGCTCATTGACGCACCAAGAGCGTGGAGACTAAACTCCACGCTCTTTTTTTGTGCCTTTTATCGAAGCAACAGTTCGGCCTACAAATTTCAGCCTACAAATTTCAGACGAGAGGAAACTGGTAATGATCTGTCGAGGCGTGCGCGGGGCGACAACTGTCGACGAGGACAAGCCCGAAGCAATTTTGCGGGCCACCCGCGAACTGCTGGCGCTGATGATTCATGTCAACGGCATCGGCTCGGAAGATGTAGCGAGTGTCATATTTACGACGACCAAAGATGTGGTCTCCCAATACCCGGCCCTGGCGGCTCGCCAATTGGGCTGGTTGGATGTGCCGCTGCTGTGCAGCCACGAAATGGAAGTGCCAGGCAGCCTGCCCCACTGCATCCGCATTCTGCTGCACTGGAACACAGATGTGGGCCAGAGCGAAATCCAGCACATCTATTTAGGCGAGGCCCAGTCCCTGCGCCCGGACAAGGCTGTCGCCGAAGAGGTGGATATGGCCGAGTTACAGCGCTGGATCGACGAGCAGATGGCGCGCTGGAAGGTAAAAAAGTAATAAGCAGGTGAGTGTCGATATTTCGTTTTTTGCTGCGTGCTGCGTGCTGCGTGAAACGTGAGATTACCTGGCCTTTTTCACCTTTCACGCAGCACGCTTCTATGCCCCAAAAGGGATCATCTGTCCGACTATTTTCCCAATCAAGGAGTCCCTCCCATGACAACCGTCGCATTTCAGGGTGAACACGGCGCTTATTCCGAAGAGGCCATCCGGTCCCATTTTGGGCAGTCGGTGGAGACCCTGCCCTGTCACGCCTTTGAGAATATCTTTGACGCGGTGGAAAATGGCACGGCGACTTTCGGCGCTGTGCCCGTAGAGAACAGTCTGGCGGGCAGTATCAACAAAGCCTACGATCTGCTCCTGGAGCACGACCTGAAGGTCCACGGGGAGATTGCCCTGCGGGTGCGCCACAATCTGCTGACGATTCCCGGCAACGCCGACAAAATCGAGCAGGTACGCAGCCATCCCCAGGCGCTGGCCCAGTGCGAGGGTTTTCTCAACCGCAACGGCTACAAAGCCATTCCCTGGTATGACACCGCAGGCAGCGCCAAAGAGCTGGCCGAGAAGCCCGAACCCAACATCGGCGTCATCGCCAGCCGCCTGGCCGGGGAAATCTACGGGCTGGAGACGGTCCAGTCCGGCATCGAGGATATGCGCCATAACTACACCCGCTTCTTTATTATCGGCAAAGGCGAGGCGGAGCGGTCTGAAAATGCCAAAACATCCCTCGTCTTTGCCACCACCCACAGCCCCGGCTCTCTCTATCACTGCCTGGGGGAATTTGCCCAACGGGGCATCAATCTGATGAAGATTGAGAGTCGCCCCCGCCGCAATCGGCCCTGGCAATACGTCTTCTATCTGGACTTTGCGGGCCACTGGCAGGATGAGGCGTGCGGCGCGGCTCTGCTCGGCCTGCTCAACCGGGCCGCATTTGTCAAACTACTCGGCAGTTTTCCGCCTGCACCGCCGCCGGTGGAGGAAGAGGGAACAGTACAGGCGGCAGTGTTACAGATTTAGAGGAAATGGGATGATGAGATGATGTGGCAATCTCCCGTCCAGAAAAGTGAAACGTAAAACGTGAAAGTACGCCACTGCTCTCCCGTTTCACATTTCACACATCATCAGGTTTGCAACTCGCAACTCATAATTCGCAACTCGCAACTCTACCCACACGGAGGAAACCCCAATGGTCGTCGTCATGAAGCCCGGAGCCAGCGCAGTCGAGACGACTGCTGTCATCGAAAGAGCCGAAGCCGTGGGTGTCAGCACCCATCCCATCTATGGCAAAGAGCATACGGTCATCGCCCTCATCGGCGATCTGACCAAAATTGATCGGAGTGTTTTCAATGCGATGGCTGGCGTGCAGAATACTGTGCGTATTCAGGAGCCGTACAAATTGGCCGCCAGCACCTCCCATCCCGGCAAAACAACCATCGATGTGGGCGGAGTCATCATCGGCGGGTCGGAAGTGGTGGTAATGGCTGGCCCGTGCAGTGTGGAGAGCCGGGAGCAGGTCCTGGAAACCGCCTGGGCCGTCAAAGAAGCGGGCGCGACAATCCTGCGCGGCGGTGCCTTCAAACCCCGCACCAGCCCCTACAGCTTCCAGGGGATGGGCGAAGCGGGCCTGAAAATTCTGGCCGAAGCCCGGGAACAGACCGGCCTGCCCGTCATCACCGAAGTGATGACTGTCGAGACTGTCGATTTGGTCTGCGAATACGCGGACATTTTGCAGATCGGCGCGCGCAATATGCAGAACTACGGACTGCTCCACGCGGTGGGCAAAGTGCGCAAACCGGTGATGCTCAAACGGGGCATCAGCGGCGAGATCAAAGAGCTGCTGATGTGTGCCGAATACATTCTGAGCAATGGCAACACGCAGGTGATGCTCTGCGAGCGGGGCATCCGCACCTATGAGACCGCCACCCGCAACACCTTCGACCTGAACGCGGTGCCGGTTCTGCAGAAGATGAGCCACCTGCCCGTTGTAGCCGATCCCTCCCACGGAACCGGCGCGCGGGATTTGGTGGGGCCGATGTCCCGGGCCGCGGTGGCCGCGGGCGCGGATGCCCTGATTCTGGAAGTTCACCCGGACCCGGACAAGGCCGAGAGCGACGGCGCACAGAGCCTGCACCTGGACCAGTTCGCCGAACTGATGGGCCAGTTGCGGCTGATCGCCGGGGCGGTGGGCCGGTCCATCGCCACCCAGCCGGAAGCAGCAGTGGGCAATGGGCGGGTGAAGGAAGCGGCGTTGGCGTAAGAATATTGGACCAGTGAGCGTCGGTTGAGTAGCCGAGTCTTCGAGGCGTATCGAAACCAGCGAACGGGTTGACGAGACGGTTCTTCCCACCCGCTTGGTTTCGATACGGCTGGAAAAAGCCCCAGCCTACTCAACCGGTGCTGGTCACGTGCCGTCACTGGAAAGAATCATCTCTTTATCGAAAGGTCACTCCCAATGATTATTGTCATGAAACAGGGCGCAGCGCCCACTGAAATCGAAGCCGTTGTCAATCGTGTGGAAGAATTGGGCTACAAAGTCCACCTGAGCCGGGGCGAGGCGCGCACAATTGTGGGCATCATCGGCGCCGACGACTACCTGCTCAACCAGGACACATTTGAAGTGTTGGACGGTGTGGAAAAGACCGTTCGCATTATGCAACCATACAAATTGGCGAGCCGGGATTTCTCCGGCGCGGCCTCGGAGATTCCCGTAGGCCCCAATGCAGTCATCGGCGGCAAGAAAATTGTGGTGATGGCGGGTCCGTGCAGCGTGGAGAGTCGAGAACAAATTCTGGAGACCGCCCACGCCATCAAAGAGGCCGGTGCGACAGTCCTGCGCGGGGGCGCGTTCAAACCCCGCAGCAGCCCCTACAGTTTCCAGGGACTGGGCGAGGAAGGGTTGAAGTTCCTGGCCGAAGCCCGTGAGCAGACCGGCCTGCCCATTATCACCGAAGTGATGAGTTCCGACGACATCGAACTGATCGGCGAATACACCGACATTTTCCAGGTGGGCGCGCGCAACAACCAGAACTACTCCCTGCTCAAAGCCCTGGGCAAAACCAACAAACCGGTCTTTCTGAAACGGGGCATCAGTGGCACAATTCAGGAACTACTGATGGGCGCAGAGTACATTCTGAGCGGCGGCAATATGCAGGTGATGGTCTGCGAACGGGGCATCCGCACCTACGAGACCTCCACCCGCAACACCTTTGACATCAACGCCATTCCGTTGCTGAAAGGTCTCACCCACCTGCCCGTCGTGGCCGATCCCGCGCACGGCACAGGCCAGTGGGAGCTGGTGGGTCCGGTGGCGAAAGCAGCCGTGGCCGCGGGCGCGGATGCACTGATGATCGAAGTTCACCCGAACCCCAGCAAAGCCTGGAGCGACGGCGCACAGAGCCTGACGCCAGAGCGCTTCGGCCAACTGATGGCGGAACTCAAGCCGATTGCCGAGGCTGTGGGGCGGGGAATCTAGCCAGTCAAGCTAGCGCCGGTTGAGTAGGCGTCGCTTCGGAAAGCGGGTGCTTTCCCCCGTCGTATCCAAACCAAGCGGATCGACGAAGAATCAACTTATCACCCGTTCGCTCGATTTCGATACGCCGCCGGATGTTGGTAGGAAGGTCGGCTGATATCCTGGCGGCTACTCAATCAGCGCTCACTAGCCCTGCGGTCGCGGTCCTCGGTCTGCCGTCCGTCGTCCATTCCTAAATCCGTGTCCTTCTTTTGAGAAATCTCAATGACCAAACGACTCTCCGACTGCCGGGTGACGGTCGTCGGCCTGGGGCTGATGGGCGCAAGCCTGTGTATGGACCTGGTGCAGGGCAAGCTCTGCCGGGAAGTGCGCGGGGTGGCCCGCCGGGCCGAGACTGCCCTCTCTGCTTTCTTTACGAACGCGGTGGATCAGGCCACCACCGACCTGCACTCCGGCGTGGCTGGCGCGGATATTGTCATCCTCGCCACGCCGGTGCGCACGATTGTGGATATGCTGGCCGAAGTCGGGCCTCTGCTCTGGCCGGGCACACTGGTGATGGATATGGGTAGCACAAAGGGCGACATCTGCGCAGCAATGGACGAGCTACCCCATCACATCCAGCCCATCGGCGGCCACCCGATGACCGGCAAAGAGACCGCCGGTTTTGAATCCGCCGAGCCGGGACTGTACAAAGGCGCAACGTGGGTGCTGACCCCCCTGCCCCGCACCAGCCAGGAGACAATCGATCTCTCCCTGGAACTGGTACACGCGGTGGGCGCAAAACCCGTCGTCCTGGAACCCCGCCGCCACGACAAACTGGTGGCGGCCATCAGCCACCTGCCCTTCCTCCTGGCCAGCGCCCTCGTCCACACTGTGGATTGCACAGGCGTGGACGATCCGACGGTCTGGCGGCTGGCCGCGGGCGGCTTCCGGGATACCAGCCGGGTGGCGGCCAGCGATACCCGGATGTTTATGGATATTCTGATGACCAACCGGGAGGCGGTCCTGGCCCAGTTGGACACGCTGGACAATCAACTACACGAATTGCGCGCCCTGCTTGCCAACGGCGACGAGGCCGAACTGCGCGCCAAATTGACCCACTCGCAAAAGTTGCGGGCAGAGTGGAAAAAAGATTAGCTATTGGGTATTGGATATTTCGTAGTGAAGAGTTCAGCGCGTCACTACGAAATATCCAATACCCAATACCCAATATCCTCTACGGAGTCCTATGGCAAACCAACTCATCATCCACAGCGGACACCCGCTCATCGGTCAGTGCCGGGTTCCCGGCGACAAATCCATCAGCCACCGGGCGGTCATCTTCGGTTCGATTGCCGAGGGGCACACCCGCATCCGCAACTTTCTCAACGGCCACGACTGCTTTGCCACCGTCAATGTGATGCGGGCGCTGGGCGTGCGCATCGACGAGCGCTCGGCCACCGAACTGGTGGTCCACGGCGTGGGGCTGGACGGTCTGCAAGAGCCGGAGGATGTGCTGGACTGCGCCAACAGTGGCACAACCATCCGTCTGATGACCGGTCTGCTGGCTGGGCAGCCTTTTGCCTCTGTCCTGACAGGAACTGACCAGATTCGGCGCAGGCCGATGGGTCGTATCGTCGCCCCCCTGCGCCAGATGGGGGCACGCATCACAGGTCGCCAGGACGGCAGACTGGCCCCCCTTTCCATTGCGCCCACCGACCTCCAAGCCATCGAATACGATATGCCCGTCGCCAGCGCCCAGGTAAAAAGCTGTGTACTGTTGGCCGGTCTCTTTGCCCACGGGCTGACAATCGTGCGGGAACCCGGCCCGGCCCGTGACCACACCGAGCGGATGCTGATTTCTATGGGCGCGCCGATTGAAGTATTGGGCGGCAGCACCATCCACGGCGAACGGCCCCAGCGACCGCTCAAACCCCTGAACATTACCGTCCCCGGCGACATCTCCTCCGCGGCCTTTCTGCTGGCCGCGGGCGCGCTCACACCGGGCAGCAATCTGACGATTGCGGATGTGGGCATCAATCCCACCCGCATCGGCATTGTGGACGCCCTGGCCGAGATGGGCGCGGCCATCCAGTACAAGAGTCGCACGGAGCAGGGGGGCGAACCGACCGCAAATCTGGTGGTTACCACCAGCCAACTGCGGGGCACGACCTTTGGCGGTGAGCAGATCGTCACAATGATCGACGAACTGCCCACCCTGGCGGTCGTCGCCACCCAGGCCGCGGGCCGCACAATCATCCGGGACGCGGCAGAGCTGCGGGTGAAGGAAGTGAACCGCATCGACGCCACTGTCACCGAACTCAAGAAGATGGGGGCACGCATCACCGGCACGGAAGATGGTTTTATCATCGACGGCCCCACCCCCTTGCACGGCGCAGTCGTGGACAGCCACGGGGACCATCGCCTGGCTATGGCCTGGACAGTGGCCGGTCTGATTGCCAAAGGCAGCACAACCATCTACAATGCCCACGTCACCGCAGACAGTTTTCCCGGCTTTGAAATGACGCTGCGGGCATTGGGCGCAGAAATCGAAGAAAAATAGGAGAATAGGTATTAGGTATTGGATATTTGGTAGTGACGCCCCGCGTCGTCACTACCAAATATCCAATACCTAATACCCAACATGCGTATGAGCCAAACACCCTTCACCCTCCCCACCGACATCACTGCCAGTACGACGCTGGTCGGGCTGATCGGCTGGCCCATCAGCCACAGCGTCAGCCCGGTGATGCACAACGCTGCCTTTGCCGAGTTGCGTATGAACTGGCGCTATGTCCCCCTGCCTGTGCGCCCGGAGCGGGTGGGCGAAGCGGTGGCCGGTGTGCGCGCCCTGGGGCTGCGGGGCGTCAATGTGACCGTCCCCCACAAGCAGGCGGTGATGCCCTTTTTGGACCGCTGGTCGCCTTCAGCGTCGGCGATAGGCGCGGTCAACACAATTGTCGTCGGTGAAGAGGGCGAATTGCTGGGCGACAACACCGACGCGGCTGGCTTCGTAACCGATCTGCGGGCCAACGGCGTGGACCCCGCGGGCAAACGGGTGCTGGTCGTCGGCGCGGGTGGTTCGGCGCGAGCGATTGTCTACGGGTTGGCCGAGGCGGGTTGCGATTCGCTGGTTCTGCTCAACCGGACGCGGGACAAAGCCGAGAGTCTGCTGACCGCGATGCGGGAACTCTTCCCAGATGTGCCGATGACGGCCCGCTCCTTTCCCGACGGCGTAGCCGCTTGCGCGCCCGAAGCCGAACTGATCGTCAACTGCACCTCCCTGGGGATGTCGCCCAATCTGGAAGGGCTGCCCTGGGATGAAGACGTAGAATTCCGTGAAGGCCAGACCGTCTACGATCTGGTCTACAATCCGGCAGTCACCCGCCTGCTCCAGCTTGCCAGTGTAGACGGCGCGACAGTCATCGGCGGGCTGGGAATGCTCATCCACCAGGGCGCGATTGCCTTTGAAAAGTGGACAGGGGAGGAAGCACCGGTGGATGTGATGCGTCGGGCAGTAAATGTAGTCTTTGACAGATGACGGTAACTTCTTCCTGGACCGAAGCCAACTCCCAGACTTTTCTCGACTACGGGCGCTATTTTGTGCCAGAGCGGGAACGGCAGATCGAGACGATCTGTGGGCTGATTCCTTCTGCACTGGAGGGGGCGAAAATCGTCGAACTCTGCTGTGGCGAGGGGCTACTGGCCCAGGCATTGCTGGAACGCTTGCCCGACGCAACTGTGCGGGGAATGGATGGCTCGCCCGAGATGCTGGCCGCGGCGGGCAAGCGGCTGGCTGGGTTTGGTGAGCGCTTTCAGCCCCAGCACTTCGATCTGGCAGGCAGCGATTGGCGCTCGGCCATCCGGGATGCCCACGCGGTTGTCTCGTCCCTGGCAATTCACCACCTGGACGGGCCGGAGAAGCAGGCGCTCTTTGCGGATGTCTACCGGATGCTGGCTCCCGGCGGCGTCTTCGTCATCGCTGATGTGATTGCACCCGCGGGCAAGCAGGCCGAATCCGTAGCCGCCGAGGCCTGGGACTGGGCCGTGCGCCAGCGCTCTTTGGAACTGGACGGCAATCTCGACGGCTTTGAACTTTTCCAGCGGGAAGAGTGGAATCTATACCGCTATTTTGATCCCGACGACATCGACAAACCGTCGCCCCTGTACGCCCAATTGCAGTGGCTGGCCGCAGCTGGTTTTGTCGATGTGGACGTCTACTGGATGCAGGCCGGTCACGCCATTTTTGGAGGGGTGAAAGGTGAATAACAGTACAGAGATAGGCCAGTGAGCGCTGATTGAGTAGCCGTCAGAATCCTGCGGATTCTGCGTCTGCGAGGCGTATCGAAATCAAGCGAACGGGTCTACGAATAGTCGTGATTCTACCCGCTTGGTTTCGATACGTCGGGAAACAGCACCCGCCTACTCAACCGGCGCTGATCAAACTACGCAACACGCAATAGCTCAATCGAGGAACCAATGACACAAATCCAAAAACCTGCCCGTGTCAATTACCGGGCGCTGCCCGACGAGAACGGGCGCTTCGGCCCCTACGGCGGCAAGTACGTGCCGGAGACGCTTATGCCCGCGCTGGATGAATTGGAAGAAGCCTATCTCCAGGCCCGCCACGACCCGGACTTTATGGCCGAACTGGGCCGTCTGCAACGGACGTATGTGGGCCGCCCCACTGCCCTTACCTATGCCCGTCGCCTGAGCGAGCATCTCGGCGGCGCGCAGATTTATCTGAAACGGGAAGATTTGGCCCACTCCGGCGCGCACAAAATCAACAACGCGCTGGGCCAGGCGTTGCTGATGAAGCGCAAAATGGGCAAGACCCGCATTGTGGCCGAGACCGGCGCAGGCCAGCACGGGGTCGCCACGGCCACAGCGGCCGCGCTGCTGGGCATCGAATGTGTGGTCTATATGGGCACAGTCGATATGGCCCGTCAGCAGCCCAACGTCTTTCGGATGCGTCTGCTGGGGACCGAAGTGCGGGGGGTAGAAAGCGGCTCCAAAACCCTCAAAGACGCTATCAACGAGGCCATCCGGGATTGGGTGACGAATGTGCGCACCACCCACTACCTACTGGGCAGCGCGCTGGGACCACACCCCTACCCGGCAATGGTGCGGGACTTCCAATCCGTCATCGGCCAGGAAGCGTTGGTGCAGATGCAGGACGGCGAGATCGGCCCCGGTCGCCTGCCCGATGTGATTGTGGCCTGTGTGGGCGGCGGCAGCAACGCTATCGGTGCTTTCCACCCTTTCCTCGAATATGAAAATGTACGACTGATCGGCGTGGAGGCTGGCGGTCACGGCATCGAAAGTGGCGAACACGCGGCCCGCTTTGCCGATCCCGAACTGGGGCGGCTGGGCGTGCTACAGGGCACAATGAGCTATGTGATGCAGGACAGCGACGGCCAGATCGCCCTGACCCATTCCATCTCCGCGGGGCTGGACTACGCCAGTGTGGGGCCGGAGCACGCCTGGCTGCGGGATTTGGAACGGGCCGAATACACCTATTGCACAGACGAGCAGGCCCTGGAAGGCTTCAAAGCGCTCTGCCATCTGGAGGGGATCATCCCGGCACTGGAGAGCGCCCACGCCATCGGCCACGTGCTGGAACTGGCCCCGACGCTGCCCAAGGATCAGGTGATTCTGGTCAATCTGAGCGGGCGGGGCGATAAGGATTTGGGAACGGTCATGTCAGTTTTGGGGGAAGAACTATGAGCGGCGTCGAGCGGATTCAGCAGGTTTTTGCAAATTTGAAGGCGAAGAAACAGGCCGCGTTTATGCCCTACCACGCGATGGGCTATCCCACCCGCCAAAGGTCTTTGGAAGTGGTGCAGGCCCTGGCCGAATCGGGCGCGGACCTCTTCGAGATCGGCATTCCTCACAGTGACCCCCTGGCCGACGGACCGGTGGTCCAGGCCGCGACGGACGCGGCCATCCGGGGTGGCACAACAGTGGCTGACTGTCTGGCAATGATGGGGGAGCTGCGGGCTGCGGGCGTGCAGCAGCCCTTCTGTGCGATGAGCTACTACAACCCGATTCTGGCCTACGGCGAAGAGCGTTTTGCGCAGGACGCGGCTGCGGCGGGCGTGGACGGACTGATCGTCCCGGACCTGCCGCCGGGGGAGTCGATGAAACTGGAGCCTGCCTGTCGGGAGGCTGGCATAGCCACTATCTATTTTTTGGCCCCCACCAGCACAGAAGCCCGCATCCGTTCGGTGGCGGCCCACGCCACAGGCTTCATCTATATGGTCAGCGTCACCGGCATCACCGGGGAACGCAGCCAACTCCCCTCGGATTTGGTGGACTTCATACAGCGGGTGCGCCGCCACACATCTTTGCCCCTGGCCGTAGGCTTCGGCATTGGCAATCGGGCGCAGGCAGCCCAGGTGGCGGGGATTGCGGACGGGGTGATCGTTGGCTCCGCGCTGGTGCGGGCGGCTGGTTCGGCGGATGGGGTGGCGGCGGTGCGCCAGTTGGGGACAGAGTTGGCCGCTGGTGCACACGGCTGACAAATAGAGGCTTCAAATGAGGGTGCGGGGTGATTGTTGAAAAGACAAAGATAATGACAAAGAGGCTCCCTGACGATTGTCCCACCCGATGCCACTACTAATTCAGCCATTTGCACATTGTTCTATGCACGCTTTCTTCGATAAAATAGGAGTAGACCGGATGGTAGCCTATTAAACAGCTATTTGGGTCAGTGTCCTGACCATAAAATCAATGATTTGTGGTACGATCAGGGCGCAACACAAAAACGCAGCAGAAAATCAGTGCTAGGAAATTGGGAGATATTATGTCGGCTGTCCTTGAAAAAGAAAGCAATGGCCATAAAGGCTATGTGTTGGTAGTAGACGACGAACCATTGCTATGTCGAATGGTCAGTGCCATGCTAATGCGCGCAGGCTACGAGACACGTACAGCGACCAATGGGCAAGACGCCCTAAAGCAGGCATCCCAGCATCCCCCGGATTTGATTACGCTGGATGTGATGATGCCCGATATGTCTGGAATCGAAGTTGCCCGCCAACTCCGAACTATGTCCCGCACGGCCAACATTCCAATTATTTTTGTGACGGCATTGGACCGTTCAGTCTCTATAGACCTGCGCCGCTTTACCGAGGAGCCAGATGTCTACCAGGTGGACAAACCCTTCAGCCGGGCGCAGTTGTTGGCACAAATAGCAGTTGCTCTACAGGCAAAAAAGGGCCAAGTGTTGGCCTGAGAAGAGAAGCAGCTAAGCAGGAAAACAGGCGCGCAAAAGCGACGGGGAAGGGTGTAAGATTCACCCTTCCCCGTCGCTTTTGCGTGCCTGTTGGCTTAAAAGGTCCGGTTGCCGCGCAGAACCGGCCGCAGTTTCAACGCCAATTGCAGCGAGAAGCGCGCGTCGGGATCATTCAGGTCCAGCCGGGTGATGGCGGCTATGCGCTCCAGGCGATAGGTGAGGGTATTGCGGTGGATGTGGAGCCGCACGGCGGTCTGGCTCAGATTGCCGTGGCAGAAGAAGAAGGCGTCCAGGGTGTCCACCAGTTCGGCATTGCGGTTGTCGTCGTGCTCGACCAGCGGGCGCACGGTTTTGCGGAAAAAGCGGGCCGCCTCCGGGTTGCTCGACAGCGCAGTAAGCAGTTGATAGAGGCCCAAATCGCCAAAATAGGTGACAGGCGACGCCTGCCAGGATTTGCCCATATGCCAGCTTTCTCTGGCCTGCTGCAAACTGCGCAGCCATTCGCTGGGACTGACAGCCGGACGCCCAATGCCGATGATAATCTGCGCCTTGGGGGCAACGGCCAGCAGTTGCTCCACCAATTGGTTGGCATCGTTCTTAAATGTCCGGCCACTCTTCTGATTCTCGCCCGGCCAGAAAAGCAGCACGCCTTCGTTGCGTCGGCTGATAGGAATTGCCTCTTTGCGGCTGGCAAGAAATTGGGTCAGAACTCCGTGCCAGTCTGCGGCTTCCTGCACATCCACCAGCCAGGCTGTGTGGGGAAGAGAGAGGTCATAGCCCAGGGATTCGCCCCGTTGCACCCAAGCCTGCTCATCGGCAATCTCATTGGCCAACAGGTCATCCACAAACGCAGCCTGCATCCGATCCCGGGCTTCGCCTACCGCGTTCTGGCGGCTCCACTCCAGGGCCGCGGCATCTGCGCCCTGGCGGGCCACCATCGTTTCCACCGTAGTAGGCTCGGCACCGCTCTGCTCAACCGTGCGCAGGAGCAGAAAATAGCCCTGCAAACGCTCCCCGGCAATGATAGCGCTGACAACCGCCTGTTGATAGACCGGATCTCCCGCCATCTTCACCAGACCCACGGCCCGGTTCAATGTGCCCGACTTCTGAGAGGCAGCCCAGGTGCGCAGGGAGGTTGGATTAGGCACACCTGCCAGCACCCGCTGGCGCTGACGTTCGGGCAGTGCGTCCAGACCGGCGTCGGCAGAGAGTTGGCCGTCCTCGCGCAGAAAGAGGACGGGCTGCTGGGCGAAGGTATAGAGCCGATGGGCGACAGTCGTCAGCGCGCCGCCGTCCAACTCAATCTGGGTCAATTCCCGCTGCAAATCTGCCGCCCTGGCCGCAATATAGCCTTCCCGGTCCACAATCAGACGAATAATCGTGCGTTCGATTTCCAGAAGCGATACAGTGTCTGGTAGCTGAAAAAGGGGCATCCCCTCCTGCTCGGCCACAGCCACTGTATTGTCAGCCACAGGGCCGCGCACAGCAATGGCCGAGACCCGGGCCTGGCGCAGACTTTGCACCACCCGATCCAGCCGCATCCGAGAATCCAATTGGCGTAGATCGTCCATATCGACCAGCGCCAGTTCACTGCCTGTCAGGTTAGGAAAGGCGGGAGCACTGGGACGCAGGCTGCACGCCCAACTGACCGGGCGGCGCAGATGTTCAGCCCCCACAAGAATTTGGGTCTCTTGGGGCAGGGCCAGACGATAGACGTCTTCTAGTGTTGCTGAATCTCGCAGCATACGTTTGTCTCAATCAAGTATAAAAATAGTATAAAACGTGAAACGTGAAACATGAGACGCGAGAAGGCTCGGCGTTCTCACGTTTCACGTTTCACGTTTCTCGGACTCGTCGTTCGGATTTCGTTGCTATTCTTTGTGGCCCGTCTATTTGGACCAGGACGAGAGGGCCGCGCCCACAGTGCCGCCCCAACAGGCAAAGAAGAGCACGCCAGCCGTCTTGAGCCAGCTATTCGGGTCTTGCCCGGCCACCGCGCTGACCACCGCCAGGCCGATAATCAGGCCCAGCAGGCTGGCGATCCACAGCTTGCCAATCGAGTGGCTAGGGGACATTGCGCCCACCACAATCGGCCAGATGATCAGAGTGGAGAGCAGACCGGCCACGGCAGCGATGATGCCGAAGGTTTCGCCGGGCAGGAAGATGGCCACCACAAAGAGAATGAAACCGATGATGCCGCCGATCACTGGCTTCCAGTTGCTGCCAAAATTGCCCCGGGCCAGATCGTAGCCGATGATTGGCCCAGCACCGATCAACAGACCGATCAAAGCTGGCACGACGGGCATACCAGTGGTATAGACCATCACAGCCGCCAAGACGGCGGTGACGACAGCAGCAGCCAGGGATGAAACCCATAGATTGCTGCCAGATTTTGTTGCACTCATTGCGGTCAGAGGAATCATTGGGTCTCTCCTCGCCCTGGCGGGCTGTTCTGGGAAAATAGTGAGAACGAAAAATCAGTGAACAGGTTCCAGTTATCAGCGAACAGGTATCAGTCGTCGAGCGGTCACCACTGATACCTGTTCACTGATAACTTCTTAATCGTCGTCCGGCAGGGTGTCCCATTCGTTCAGGGTCCAACCGCCTACACTCAGATAGAGTTTGGGCTGATGATCCTGACTCAATACCAGCACCATCTCATCTTCTTCGGTGGCGGCAATATCATCGAGCCAAACACCCTTATCTGTCAACTCTGCCACTATTGTACCAATCCGGTCCAAGCCTTGCAAGGGTTCGCCATCCTGATCCGTAAAGAAGAGCACCCCGTAGAGTTCAAAATAGATATTGTTCTCCAAATAGAGGTCCAGATCGAAGACCTGGCGCTCGTCGGCTGCGGTTGGATTCTCCTCGTCGTCGGCCAGGGATTCTTCCCAGAGCGCCAGCCCGACGACCTTTTCGCCCACCGCTTCGTTCTCCAGCTCTTCGTAGAGTTCGTCGGTCAGACGGGTGTTCATCTCAAAACCTTCGCCGTCGTCCTCCGGCTCCACACCGTTTGCTTGCATTCTCGTCTCCATTCAATGGGATAATATCTGTGCCGATAGCGCTCGATGACGCTTACAAAATTGATAACTGTTCAGTGCTTACTGTTCACTTCGCTCCGGGCCGACCACAATCATCCGTGTGGGGATCGTCGTCGGTTCTTCATAAAATTGCCCACCCGCCCAGAAATGGCTGAACTGCATAGGCAATCCCTGATCGATAAAAAGATTCGGGCCATTCATCACATGAAAATGCAGGTGGGGTCCGGGCGAATTGCCACTATTGCCCACCCGCCCGATCAACGCACCCCGGCGCACCATCTCGCCTTCATTCACGGCCAAACTGAGCTGCTGCAAATGGGCGTAGTAGCTGAACTCCCCATTGGCGTGACTGATGGCGACCGCGTTGCCCAGTGTGCGCCGCATATCGCCCCGCAAAATCGCCTGGTCTGGAACCGCACCGGGCAGCATATCGGGCATATCGAAGGTGGCATAGGCCACTTTGCCGCCAGCCGTGGCATAGACGGGCTGATCCCAACTGTAGTGGTCGGTCAGAGAGCGTCCACTGCCGCTGTAGGTCTGGTTGTCCGGCCCCAATTTAACAAAATCGATGGCAAAAGGCTGGCTGTACACTTCCGATTTGTGGAAGTCGCTCCAGTCCCCGGCCTGGATAGCCCACCACGCGCCTTCCAAAGGGAAGTGGAGATCGGTCTGTTGGGTGTGGGTGACCACTGGAATTTGTAAAAGAGTCTGCACATTCTGCCCGCCAGCCGCGGGCTGCGCCACCGCGGTCACGTCCAGATGGGTGATCGGCTCGTAGGCGTGGAGCAGAAATTGCAGACTGCGCAGGGCCAGCCCTGTCCCCACGCCAATCGACAGGTCATCTTCGCCTGTGCGCTGACTGATGATGCGGGCAGGCCAGCGCTGCTCAAAGAGCAACTGGTGGCCGTTGTAGCCTTGAAAGACCAGCCCCTTGACAATAACATCCCCACCTTTGGCAGTGATTCCCAAGTCCAGGGCGATCTCCTGCACCGGTCCTATATTGGGAAAGGGCAGCCTGTCGTAACGGGCAGCCACCACCATATTCGGACGACTCTCCAGCTCCAATGCCACCTCGGCAACTTTTTCCCCTGCGTCAGTATCCGTTGTCAAGATTGACCTTCAACTTTGTATATGGCGAAATTGTCAACGTCCCAGTTTGATCTGGTGCAACAGCCGAGGCCGACCCACAAGAAAAGCGTCGACCTGCGCCCGCTGCGCGCCCCGGCTATGGCGCTCTTTCGGATGTTCACTGCCACTGGTCTGGCGAAAGAGGGCCAACAGGGCCAGGGCTTCACCGGGCGCAACCCGATAGTAGCTCTCTTCGGTCTCCAGACTGTCCAGCCGTTCCCAGCGGTCCACCCAATCGTTCAGATAGAATGTGTGGCAGAGACGACAGCGCCAGACGCTAAGTGTCCGTTTGTCGTCGATTTTATCCTCATCTGCGGCGGCCACAGTCAGCGCGCCCAGATTGGCGATTCGTCCGTGACAGGCCAGACAGCGCTCTGTGCCAGCGCCCACGCCGCTGCGCTCGGCAATATCGCCAGCAGAGGCCGCGGGCGGTCTGTCTTCCCGGCCCGACAGCCGTCTCTTCAGCCCTGCCCACCAGCCGTTCGGTTCTGCCGGCACACTTTCGGGCACAGGCACTGCGTCCATCTGTTCGCCCGCCTGCCAGTGAAGGCATTCCAGCGCCAGCGCGGACTGTTCCCGATTTCCCGAAGCGGGGAGAGACCCGCTCGCCTCCGCCCAACTGCACAGCCCCAGCGGAATACCGTCGGGATTGGCGGCGTCTGGCAGGGGCTGCCACCAGCGGCAGGTCCCACAGACCAGCGGCGTCTGTCCGGTTGCGGTCAACGCCCCGATTACTTCGTCCACCGGCTTTGCGCCATTCACCCCAGACAGGCGAAGCGCGGGCTGCTCATCCCAGCCGCGTCCATCTGCCAGCCAGTAGACCTCGGCATCGCCCGCTTCCCCCGGCCACAAAATCCTGGCCCAGCCCGGCGCGCTTTGCCCGCCATCTTGCCCGCCCTTGTGGCTCTGCAAGTGGACAATATGCGCCTGGGCCGTGCGGCTGCCGGGGTGGATACCCGACATTGTTTTTGTATTGAAAAGGTAGAACGGATTGTCATCTGTCATAGTGTCGCGCCTGCACTCTATTCTACACCATCGACAGTCAGGGGAGAAAAGGGGATGGGAGATTGGCGCAAGCGTCCACAATCTTCACACATTTTCCAAACCGCATACTAACAAATTCTTCACATTGTCTCCTCATACTGGCGGTCAGAACTGTCCAGCCAACAATCTAAACCCATTTTCTACGGTTGGACAGCCATCCATCTGCGTTCCCACTGCCTATACGCCATCCACAAAGTTTGTCTGTTTTGAATTGATGGACGACGGCAGGCGCGGAACAGACACAAGAAAGGGAGAGAACCGATGAAACGAATCTGGCGCTGGAAATGGCTGGCACTGCTGCTTCTGCTGATACTGGGCGGATCTCTGTTCGCGGGGCGGGCATTGCAGGCCGAAATGATTGTGGAGCAAAGCCACGGGCCGGGTCCGGGAGACCCGCCTCCACCGGATGGGAGACTCCCATCCCAAAGGCCGCTGCGAAGCGATTCCCAAACCCCACAGGAGCAGGAAGCCATTGCATCCACTGCGCCCCTGGCCGATGTGGACGCGCCAGCGATTGACCGTGCGTCTTATCTCTGGCTAGTCGACGAATTGCACACGGGCAACGCCGAACACGCGGACCAGGCCGAACTGCTGGCGCTGGTGCAGGCCGGGGAGAGCGACGAAGCCTTTGCCGAAGCCTTCGAGATGGGCGATGAACTCTTCGAGACGACCTTCAACAGTGTGGATGGGGTGGGCGCGCAGGTGGGCAACGGTCTGCGTTTCAGCCAACTGCCCCGGGCCGATCTGACCGGACCGGGCGAGTGGGCCACCCACTTCCCACCCCGCATCACCGGCCCCAACGCGGAGGCGTGCAATGCCTGCCACGGCACACCTATGGACGACGGCGGGGGGCGAGCCGTCAACAACAATGTGCGGGACCCATTGCTCAGCGGCGACATCGCCCTCTTTATCCAGCGCAACACACCCCACGTCTTTGGCGCGGGCGCGGTGCAGGTGCTGGCCGAGGAGATGACAGAAGAATTGCAGAGCCAGCGGGACGCGGGTGTCGCCACAGCCTGTGAAGAAAACCGGGCGGTCACTGTCGCGCTCAACACAAAAGGCGTCGATTTTGGCAGCCTGACTGTCTCACCCCAGCCCGGCCCGGTCTGTGAGACAACCTTCGACATCGCGAATGTGACCGGTGTGAACAGCGATCTGGTCGTACGCCCCTTCCAGTGGAAAGGTGTGGACACGACCGTCCGGGGCTTCAACCGGGGCGCGGCCCACCAGGAGTTGGGGATGCAGTCGGTGGAAATGGTGGGCGAAGGGGTGGACGGGGACTTCGACGGGGTGGTGGACGAACTGACCGTCGGCGACCAGACCGCGCTGGCTGTCTATGTGGCGGCCCAGCCCCGGCCCACAACCCTCGTGGAACTGTCCGCACTGGGGCTGATCGAACCGCTTAGTGCGCAACAGGCCGGGTCGATCCAGCGGGGCAGTGAACAGTTTACGAATATCGGCTGTGCCAGTTGCCACGTGGCCCAAATGACGATTCAAGACCCGGTCTTCTACGAGCCGAGCCAGAACCCCAACTACCGGGACGAACGTTTCCCCGCCGGGCAGGACCCGGTGGCGTTGGGGGTCGATCCGGCCCAGGCCGTCCGCGTGGACCTGACCCAGGACCAGCCAGACAATCAGATTGAGTATTCAGACGGCGTCTATCGGCTCGGTTCGCTGGCAACGGATGCGACGGGCCAGGGGCTTGTGGCGCTGTACGGGGATTTGAAACGTCACGATATGGGGCCGGAACTGGCCGAACCCATCGACGACGAAGGCATCCCCGCCTCGGTCTTCCTGACCGAAAATCTGTGGGGCGTCGGCTCGACCGCGCCCTATCTCCACGACGGGCGGGCTACGACGTTGACCGAAGCGATTCTGGCCCACGGCGGAGAAGCCGCGGCCAGCCGTTCCGACTTCGCCGGTCTCAGCACGGACGAGCAGGCGGATATTATCGCCTTTCTGAACAATCTGGTGCTGTTCAAGGCAGAGTGAGGATAGTAAGACCGTTCAAGATTTTAATCTATCCACAGATTTCAGTCCTGATTCTCGGTTATCTGTGAAAATCCGTGCGATCTGTGGATCGTTATTTCGGCGTGGTTCATTTGAGCCGATCGTCATCTTTACAATTTGGTACGAGGAGTAGGCACGCCCACGTGCCGGTCGTAGTCGAGTCACCGCCGCACGTGGGCGTGCTCTCTCCTCTCGAATTGTAAAGATCATTTGACGGCGAAATGAACCACGCCGTTATTTCTTTGGAAAAGCCTAAGCAACTGTCGGGGATGATAGTTCTGTATACACGGGTTGAGAGGCACACGGTTCGGTCAAAGTTCTGTGTGGCTTTCAATCCGTGTATACATCCATCCCACCGGGCAGAATGGGGGCAGATTATCTGTCCGTCGGCTGGCCCCCGCGGCCCTGCCGGTACTCGTCCAGGGTCAACCGATGGAGGATCGTCGCTTCGCCCGTATGCATTACCTCCCGCTCAAAGACAAAGCCCACCTTTTCCATCACCCGCTTGGACGCAAGGTTTGTGGGCAGGGTAAAACAGACCAGTTCCTCCAACCCCAGCCGCTCGAAGCCCACCTCCAGAGTGGCCGCTGCGATCTCCGTGGCCAGGCCCCGGCCCCAGTAGGGCTGCAAGAAAGTGTATCCCACCTCAATCTCCCAATGGCCGCCGATTTCGATTCCCTTCAGCCCGGCTCGGCCCGCAAATTCTCCGCTGGCCCGGTCACGCAGCAGCCACAGACCGAAGCCGTGGGTCTCCCAGTGGGCGATATAATCCTGTAGATTCTGGCGGGTCGTCTCGTCCGAGCGCACACCGCCCAGCGTCGCCATCACCACCGGGTCCCGGTGCAGGCGACAGAGCAGATCGTAGTGGTCCGGGCGAAAACGTTCGGCTGTCAGTCGTTCGGTTGTGAGTGTCTCGATGGATTCCATTGGTTTCTCCGTGGGTGGTTCGCCCCGATCACAGCGCACACAGTTGAGCATCCAACCGATCTTCGCCTGGCGTCCCGCTGGTGTGAGAACCCAGGGACGGAATGTCAGCGGCGGCTCGTGGCGCACGTGCTGGCCGTGTCCGCAGGCCAGCACCGCCACCCAATCGTCTACTTCATCCAGGCGAAAACCGGTGATGGGTTGCTCCAATACACTTCTCTCTTTCGTGCGGCAAAATAGGACGCGGAGCGTCCGCCGAGTGTTCCCACGCGGAGCGATAGGAACAAGAAAATCCGTAGACCAGCGCTGGTTGAGTAGCCGTCAGAATCCTTTGGATTCTGCGTCTTCGAGGCGTATCGAAACAAAGCGGGTTCACGAGCATTTTGCAGTTAACCCGCTCCTAAGTTTCGATACGCCGCCAGACAATTGCGGAAAGGTCGTTTGTTCTCCTGGCGGCTACTCAACCGGCGTCGCTAATCTGCACAGTTAAAACAGACTCAGTTGTACCTGCTCCGGTTCGGGGGGACGCTCCCGGCGACGGGCGGCCTGGACTTCGAGCAGGGCGGTTTCGATGTCGCCCACAAAACGGGAACGGGGATTCTCCATCGCTTGGCCGTAGAGAAAGCGCCGCCCCACGTGGATGAGTGCCAGCTTCTGCCGGGCGCGGGTCATTCCCACATAGAAGAGCCGCCGCTCCTCCTCCACATCCGCCGTCTTGCCCGGCGGTGAATAGGGCAGCAGCCCCTCCTCGCAGCCCACCACAAAAACCACCGGAAACTCCAGCCCTTTGGCCGCGTGGAGGGTCATCAGCGACACCCGGTCGGCGCGGGGGTCGTAGTAGTCGGCCTCCGAATGCAGGGCTGTGGCTTCCAGAAAGCGGCGCAGATCGTCGCCGTAGGGGGTGGCTCGGCGCAGCAGCCGATCGATCCGTTCGCTCACGACAGTCGAAAAACCGTCCGTCCGCTTCTCCGCCAGAAAAGCGACGATCCGTTCGATGCGGGCAGTAAGGGGGGTGAGGATGCGCAACTCGGCAAAGAGGGTGGCAAATTCGGGTTGCAGCCAGAAGTTCGACTTTTCGGAAAAGTCGAACTTCTCTGCGTCTCCGCGCCTCTGCCGGAGACTTTTTCCCGTTACCCGCTCCCAATGCACAGCGCTTTCCGGCGTGTGCAGCAACCAGAGATAGGCCAGAATCTCCCGCACCGGCTCCTGGGCGTAGAGGGATGTCTGGCCAACGGCCTGGAAGGGGATACCCGAACGCTCGAAGGCTTCGATAAGCAGGCGGCTCTGGCTGTTGAGCCGGTAGAGGACGGCGAAGTCGCCAAAAGTCCAGTTGACCGGTTTGGTGTCGTCCTCCACCCGGCCCGAATCGAGAGAGAAGTAGCTGGTCCCGCCCACCAGTTGCTCGATCTGGTGGACGACGTACTCAGCCTCGGCTTTGTCCGTGGGCGCACGGTAGATGTCCAGCTTCACCTGCTCGGTGAATTCGGAGAAAATTTCCAGGCTGGCCCGGTCCGGGTTGCGGGCGATGACCTGCTGGGCCGCGTCCAGAATGGCCTGGGCCGAGCGGTAGTTGCGGCGCAGATGCAGGGTCGTCGCGCCCGGATAGTCGTCGGGGAAGGAGGCGAAGTAGCGGTAGTCTGCGCCCCGGAAGCCGTAGATGGCCTGGTCGGGATCGCCGATGGCCGTGAGCCGCTGACCGTCGCCCGCCAGCAGTTGGAGCAGCCGGTGCTGGGCCGAATTCACGTCCTGATATTCGTCCACCGCAATCCACTGAAAACGCATCCGCAGCGTAGACAAAATATCCACAGACTTTTCCAACAGTTCGACTGTGCGGGCAATCAGATCGTCAAAGTCCAGCGCGTGGCTCTCGGCCAGTGTGGCTTCATAGTGTTGGAGAAGAGAGAGGAACGCAGATTGCGCCGATGACGCAGATTCTCGCAGATTATTTTTCTCTTCTCCTTCCTTTCTCTGTGCCCTCAGTGGCTCAGTGGTGAAATATTCCAGCCGGTTTTTCGCGTTAGAAATGGCTTCTAACCCCTCATTTATTTCTCGCGCACTCAACTCCGGCCAGGCTCGCTTTGCCAGCAACAGACGGGCGTCTTCGTCAAGAATCACAAAATCCTCGGGCAGACCGAGGGCGTGGCCATATTCGCGCAGGAGCAGTGCGCCCAGCGCGTGAAAGGTGCAGACAGTCGCGGTCGCAGCGGTCGCAGCGGTCCCAGCGGTCGCCTCTCCCAGCAGATCGGCCAGCCGCTCCCGCATCTCCGCGGCGGCTTTGTTGGTGAAGGTAATCGCCAGAATCGATTCCGGGGCAACCCCCTGCTCCCGCACCAGCCAGGCCAGCCGCACCGCGACAGTGCGGGTCTTGCCCGTGCCTGGCCCGGCCACAATCACCAGCGGACTGCCGGTATGGGTAGCTGCGGCCCGCTGGGCGTCGTTGAGGGCAGCCAGCCATTCGGTGACGGAGGTGGGTGTGGGATGCTGGGATTCTGGGATGATGAAAGGCACGCCAGCCTCTCTCATCGAAAGGGGTTGAGCGCGTAAAGGAGCAATGCACGGTACCTCTTCCCCCATCATCCCGTCATCCCACACCCCCTGCGCCTCTGCGCCACTGCAACTCTGCGTTGAAACTTCCTCCCCTTTGAACAATCCCCCCTGCACCGTCGCCAGCCGGTCGGCTTCGTCCCGGAAGAGACGGATGACCCCGTATTCGCCGTCGTAGCCGCCTTGGGCCTGGACATCCCCAGCCCGCATCCGGCGGATGGCCTCGGCCAGAAGCGGCCCACCCGCAGCGTCGATATCCTCCAGGGGAATCTGGCGCAGAATCGCGAGTTCCGATCCCAATTGTTCGAGCAGCCGGAAGTATTCCCGCTGCACCCGTTTGCTGGCTGGTCCCACACCTTCGATCTCCGAGAGGATTTCGGGTAGGGGAATGAGGCTCTCGAAGGGGTGGGTCTGTGCTGGCCGATAGCCGACGGGCCGATCCGCCAGTTCTTCGATGCGGTGCAGAGTACCGACTGTCACCGGCTTGCCACAGACGGAGCAAAGGCCGTTGTGGGCGTTCGTCGTGGGCGGTTCCCAGGCAATCGCACACTTGCGGTGACCGTCGTAGTGATACTTGCCCTCCTCCGGAAAGAATTCGATTGTGCCCAGAAATTGGGCCGGATCGCCGCTTTTGAGCGCGGCAAAGAGGGCGTCGTAGCTCAGTTCGGTGTTGAAAAGGGTCGCCTCTCGCGCCAGTTTGGGCGGGGAGTGGGCGTCGGAATTGGAGACAAGCGTGTAACCGTCCAGCCCGGAGAGCCGCCAGTTCATCGGCGGGTCTGAGGAGAGGCCGGTTTCCAGGGCGAAGATGTGGGGCGTCAGATCACCGAAACACTCTTCCACCGAATCGAAGCCAGATTTGGAGCCGAGCATAGAAAACCAGGGGGTCCAGATGTGGGCGGGGATCAAATAGCCCCGGGGATCGTTTTCCAGAACGATCTCCAGCAGGTCCCGACTGTCCAGGCCGAGGATCGGGCGGCCGTCAGAGCGGATGTTGCCGATCTTTTCCAGTGTGGACTGAAGCTGGGCCACTGCGTCCAGGGAGGGCGCAAAGACGACGTTGTGGACTTTGCGGGTGGCGTCGTGACGTTTGTAGATGTTGGAGATTTCCCCGGCCAGCAGAAAGCGCACAGTCCCCCGGCAGGCGCCGGGTACGTCCTCCGCCACCGCCGCTGCGTACTCGTCCTTCAGCCGGAAGAGTCCCTCCTCCGCGGGTTCCAGCTTTTCCCGCATCTCTGCCAGCCAGCCGGGATGGGCGATGTCGCCTGTGCCCACCACATTCACCCCCTTCAACTGCGCCCATTTCCACAGGTGCTCGAAGGTCAGGTCTTTGCTAGTGGCCCGGCTGTAGTGGGAGTGGAGGTGGAGGTCGGCGATGAGGTGCATTTTGGATGGGTGTGCGGTTGGCAGTGGGCAGATGTTGACTTCAACAGTATACCCGATTCCGCGGCGTAGTGCGCAACGCCATTTTTACCATTGCGCTCCTCATGCTTTTTCCGGCATTCAAACTCGCCAACCGGGTGGTGTGTCAGGGAACAATCCGCTGTAAACTGAGGTGACTGGAGTTGCCATCGCATAGATACTCAGGCAAAGCTGGACTTTGTTTCTTTCCAACCCACAGGAGGATAGCTCAAATGAACGCATTGATTGTGTACGAATCGGGCTTTGGCAATACGGCTAAAATTGCCCAGGCCATCGGCGAGGGATTGACCACAAAGCTGGGCAGCACCGGGCATGTGGAGGTGCGGGCCGTAGCCGATGTGGAGGCAGTTCATATGGCAAACGTGGATATGCTTGTCGTCGGCTCCGCCACCAGAGGGTTTCGGGCAATGCCCGTCACCAAAGCCTTGCTAAAAGGTTTGTCCGCCAAGGGGCTGAACAATGTGAAGGTCGCCGCTTTCGACACCCGTTTCACCGAGGAAAAGATTCGGACCAGTGGCTGGCTTCTCAATACAATGGTCAAGCTCTTTGGCTATGCGGCCAAGCCGATCGCCGCCGCGCTGGTAAAAAAGGGTGGCGTCTTGGCGGCAACACCGGTGGGTTTCTACGTAGACGACATAGAAGGCCCGCTGCTGGCCGGTGAGGAGACGCGGGCGGCAGAATGGGCAAGTCAACTGGTGTCTGGACCTGTGCCCGCCTGACTGTAGAACGGGTTTTCGACAAACAAATGAAGCAATCCGTCCGCTGGCCTACCCCACGCCGTGTCAAAACCGCGGAAAACGGAAACGCAGAGGCCAGCGATAGCGCAGGGCCGCGCCTTCGGGGGTGGGGCGCACGCGGATGCGTCCGGTGATCCACCAGGAGAGGAGGATGAGCAGACTGCCGACCCCAAAGATGACGGATTCGGGCACACCCGCGCCGTAGAGCCAGGCCCCGATGAAAGGCGTGATGGCCCCACGCACGCCGATGACCGTCGCCTGCACCGCCGCGTATTCCACCACTTTGTCCGGCTCGGCCAGAGAGATGGATGTGTTGATCAGCCCCAAATCCACCCCGGCGGAAATGATGCCCTGGGCAATGAAAGCGGGCAGAAGCATCCAGCCGTTGGTGGCCCAGATGTAGGAAAAGGGCACAAAGAAGGCGATGAGCAGATTGACCCGCATCACCCACAGGCCGCCCCGCTTGTCCACCGCGCCGCCCCAATAGAGAAAGCCCAGCAGCCAGAAGACCGACTGGGCCAGACCGAGCAGACCGATTTCGGTGTAGGAGAGATGCAGCCGGTCCACCTGCACAACCGGATAGAGGGCAAAGCCGAGCAGCGCGCCCAGGCCATAGACGGTGAAACTGAGCAGGTGCAGAGCGAAAGGCCGGTTGGTGCGCAATATTGCGATCAGCCCGGCAAAGGTTTTGGTCTGGCGGGGAGGCAGGGGACCTTCGTTGACTTCGATGCGATTGAAGAAGACAGTGGACAAAATCCCCATCAGCGCGGCCAGGGGGAAGAGAATGCGGTAGCCCCATTCATCCAGCGCCCAGCCAGCAAAGGGGGTAATGGCGACGACCGTCACCGTCATGCCCAGGCGTATCAGGGACATAATTTTGCCACGGATTTCGTTTGGGTAGATTACTTGAACGATTCGAGTGTAGGCCGGCGAAGGAAAGGCTTCCAGAAACCAGAAGATGCCGGTAAGCAGGACCAGCCAGGGAATCTGCTGGACGAGACCGACAAAGAGAAAAATGGCCCGGGCCGCATACCAGCAGGCCACAGCAAAGCTCTTTGTGCGGCGGCGGCGCATCAATACAATACTGAAAGAGGTGAGAATCGACCCCAAATAAGTCTGGGAGGTGTAGAGGGCCAGCATCTCCGTCGATGCGCCCAGATTGCGCAGGACGACCGGGATGAACTGGAGGGCTGCGCCGAAAAAGACGCCGTAGGCCATCGCGCCCCACAGGTCGAGCAGGGCGTTGCGGCGGACAAGGGGGTCCGCGCTGCGCAGATAGGCGGGCAGAAACGAGCGGGCAGGCGAAGCGTTAGGTGCAGACAAGTGGGTGATCCAATCCAGCGGGTGAAGGGCAAAGTCCTGCTATTGTCGCTGGAAAGGAGGAATGTGGCAAGTTGCGGGTGGCAGATACTTAAGTGTACTTTGACGGTGCAATCTACTTTGCCGTTCGCCGACATCAATAGCGACTACCGGTGAAATCAGCCGAATTCAGGGGAGTGCACCCAAATTGATCAAACCAACAGAGCCAGAATCATCCATATCCCAACACATTTTGGCAGATTCGTCTTCTTCACCCGGAACCTACGCGCTCATTCTGGAAAGCCACACACGACAGAATATCCAGATTGGCCGTTGGCGCGAGATTGAGATTCAACCCGGCTACTACGTCTACATCGGCAGCGCCCTTGGACCGGGCGGGGTGCGAGCGCGGGTGGCGCGCCATTTCCGCACGACGAAATCCAACCACTGGCACATTGACTATCTGCGCAGCCGCCTCAAACCAGTGGGTGCATGGGTCAGCCATTCACCTGTGCGTCTGGAGTGCCAGTGGGCCAGTACGCTGGCCGGTCAGGATAGCTTTATGCCGGTGGCGGGATTCGGTTGTAGCGACTGTCATTGCCACTCGCATCTGTTCCAGACTGATGAATTTCGGAATCTGACTTCGCTCCTGAGCGAAGCCGACGGAGCAATCGATTGGTGGCCTTGCCAAAATCGCGCGCCACGAGAATAACGCGTCGGCCAGAGGAATTCACAAAAGACTGTACTGGTCAACGGGATGGTGGAATGGCTATTTCTTAACGCAAAGATGCAAAGAGGCAAAGGCACAGAGAGAAAAGCGATTTCTTTGCGTCTCTGCTTCTTTGCGCCTCTGCGTTGAAAATTCCACCATCTTCTTGACTACTACAGAATTCACAAAAGACTGTAGTGATCGGTGCTCATCCGCTAATACTTTGAAATAGACATGGGGTCACCTTTTTGCTAAATTTTTGGCTTCGAGACCAAACGTAGCGAAAGGCAACCCCATGAGAAAGGCGAAAGACTGGGGACAACCGTGCCC